>JAFQOW010000036.1 GCA_017412055.1 Lachnospiraceae bacterium
ATACTAGAAGAAGGATTAAGACAAATAGCATAAAAATAACAATATAGGGCAGGGACTGCCCGAATTAACGCCTGTGGAGATAGTAGGTTACGAGGTCAGCGAAGCAGGAAGCCCATTGGCTTTAGACAATGGGTAGTTCACATGTGATAGGGTGTATACTTTTGATATGGTTATTTAGGAGATATGATAAATATGATTAAATTTAATAAAATACCTATACTATTAATAGTTTGTATAGTTATTATAACTGCTGCCTTTGGATTATTTATGTTAATAGATAAAGATGATAAGGGTAATAATAAGGTTTTATTTGATAAAGCATTTACTGTGAATATTTATGGTACTCAAGGTGAGGGATATGTGGATATACAGTTTGAGGAAGAATATCTTGAGGGCTTTGTCTTAAGGGATGGAACAAATTTAAATAAAGAACACATACAGTTAGATGTTAATAGAACTAATAATCTTTCAAACGAAGATGCCTTTACTATTAAGATATTAAATGAAGATAGCCTTAGGAAACAGGGTATAGAATTTGATAAATATAAGATGTCCTACAGAGTGACAGGCCTTAAGGATGGAATTGATTATAATGTATTTAAAGATTTTAAAATATATATTGACGGCGGCCAAGTTATGTTAGATAATAGCGATTGTTCTAATTTTGTTAAAGATAATGTTATTTTCTTCATAAAAAATAAGGTTGAATCATATAAAGAAGGAGATAATGTGATTGTCGGTGTGTATATAGATATGAATGCAGCCACTGATAATGGATATAACATTAAGGAATTAGAAAAAGAATATGTATTAAAGGAACAGGAGAATAACCAATGATTAATAATATATTAAATAATATTCAGTTGACATCATTTTTTGGTATAATGGCGGCATTTTTACTTACTTGTCTTTTTATACATTTGTTTTATTCAAAGCTGCCAACAGACCAGGGAAGAGATTTTGCTCATGATGGTAAGCTCTCAGCTGGTAAGCCAAGAGGTGCAGGCTTTGTATTTATAGTTGTATTTATAGCCTCTTCAGTATTGTTTGGCAATGTTTCCACAGAGAATATTATATACTTAATCCTTGTATTTGCAGCTATGCTAACAGGCTTCTTGGATGATTGCTCTAAGGCGCCATGGGGTGAATATAAGAAGGGATTGTTAGACTTGGTTATAGCAGTTATGCTTGCTATAACAGTTATTAATTTCAATGGTACAACCATAAGAATTGTATCTCTTGATATGACATTGGAAATTCCAAAGATTATTTATGGTATATTAGCTGTTATTCTTGTATGGGTTTCTATCAACGTAACAAATTGTTCAGATGGTGTAGATGGTTTGTCAGGAACCTTGACTATGACAACTCTTATGACATTTTATATAGTGATGGAAGTTCTTAATGTTGCTGATGATTTTAGATATAATATATTATTATTTGTAGTATGTATTCTTGGTTATCTTTGGTTTAATGCAACGCCTAGTAAGCTTATGATGGGTGATGCAGGTTCCAGAGCAATGGGACTATTTATTGCTATAGTAGCATTAAAGACAGGGTGTCCGATTCTTTATATACCAGCAGCTATTGTACTTATTCTTGATGGAGGTTTAGGATTGGTTAAAGTTGCGTTACTTAGATTTTTAAAAATTCATATATTGAAGAATACAAGAACTCCACTTCATGACCATGTAAGAAAGGTTAAGAATTGGTCAAATACACAGGCAGTATTTAGATTTGTTATTATTCAGATAGTTGTTTCTATAGCAGTAGTGTATATGGTATTGATAGCATCATAATGTATAAATCAGATAATTTAGACCATCAGATATTTAAATAATATCTGGTGGTTTTTTATACTATATTTAATAGAGTTTAATTATATGTTGATTTATAAAAAACATTGTGATACTATATATTTTGATAGTCAAAATATTTGCAAGACAAAAAATATTACTAGGAGGAATAACCATGGTAGTAGAACCAAAGGTAAGAGGATTCATTTGCGTAACTGCTCATCCAGAAGGATGTAAGGAGAGCGTAAGAAGACAAATAGAGTATGCTAAGTCACAAGAAAGGAAGGAAAGCCCTAAGAAGGTACTTGTAATAGGTTGCTCTACAGGTTACGGACTTGCTTCAAGAATTAGTGCTGCATATATCGGTGGTGCAGATACACTTGGAATTATGTTTGAAAAGGAATCTAATGGAAAGCGTACAGCCACACCAGGATATTATAATACAAAAGCTTTTGAGGAATTTGCCACAAAAGATGGCTTATATGCAAAGACAATCAACGGAGATGCATTCTCGGTAGAGATAAAGAATGAAGCTATAGATATAATAAAGAGAGATTTGGGCAAGGTTGATATGGTAATATATTCTCTTGCGGCACCTAGAAGAACTATGTCAGATGGAACAGTATATCAGTCAGTATTAAAGACAACTTCCTGTGAATTTACAGAAAAGTCGTGGAATGTGGATAATGATACAATTACAAAGGGCCAGATACCAGTAGCTACAGAAGAAGAGACAGATGCTACAGTTAAGGTTATGGGTGGCGAAGATTGGATGGATTGGATAGATGCATTATCTAAGGCAGATGTATTGGCGGATAATGCTATTACAGTTGCATATTCATATATTGGACCAGAGCTTACATATCCTGTTTATTTTAAAGGAACAATAGGAATGGCTAAAAAACATTTATATGAATCTTCGTTAAGGATTAATGAACTTCATAAAGATAAAAATGTTAAGGCATATGTGTCTGTTAATAAGGCGTTAGTAACACAGGCTAGCTCGGCAATTCCAGTAGTACCTTTGTATTTTGCTATTCTTTATAAAGTAATGAAGGAAAAAAATATACATGAGGGCTGTATAGAGCAGATGTCTAGATTATATACAGAAAAGCTTTTTAATGGAGATGTGATTACTGATGCAACTGGAAAAATTCGTCTTGATGATTGGGAATTAAGAGAGGATGTACAGAAAGAAGTAATGGACATCTGGGAAAGAATTGATGAGGAAAATATTCGAAAGCTTGCTGATGTAGAAGGCTACTGGGAAGATTTTTATCATATGTTCGGATTTAAATATGATAATATCGACTATACTAAGGATGTGGAAATCCAGAGTTAATATAAATAATACACAATGATGCATTTTTTTAAGTTAGATATAGTTTATCAAATATTTTTGAATGCATTGTTGTGTATATTTTTGTTTTATAGTATGTCCCAAGAAAAGGTAAGAGATGAGATAGAAAAAGGAAAAGGCAAACAATTTGACCCGATTATAGCACAGGTAATGATTGAAATGATTTGTGAAGATAAGGGGTATACAATGAGAGAAAAAAGATAATTTAAATAATCAATATAGAAGGACTGAATTCATTATTAGTGGGAATTCAGTCCTTTTGAAGTGATAAATATAAGAGCTATTTTCTCTGTGCCTTTGTAATCATTTGTGTTAAATTTTTAATCATATCAATTTTTTTTATGTCAGCTGGTGACATTTTCTTTTTTAAGATGCTTAAGATAACTTCAGTTTCACTATCGTTGAAAGAGATTCCTTGCGCCTGTGCTTTTTTGGTTATAGATAAAAAGTAGGGCATAACTTCATTTTGTTTTAATTTTTCAGCTTCTGTTACATAGGAAAGGAGTAAATCCAGTTTTTCCTTACTGATATCCTTTAGTGCAGGATTATTTTTTATTTCTTCGTATTTGTTATTAGAATCCATTGTCCATCCTCCCAGCAAATGCTTCAAATAATGATTCAGCAGAATCTCCGTCAAATAAATCTTTATATTGTTCAAATGTTTCCATGATATTTTTCATATTTCCGAGAGTTTCAAATGTTTGTCGGTCCTTTTCAGGTACATATGGAGCTAATGCGCCTATTATATCCTGAAAAAAATCTTGACTTTTACACTTTTTAAATACATTTTTATTATCCTTAAACAGATTTATGGTTGACATCAATTCGCTATATTTTATGTATATGGCAAGGAAAGGTGCAAAATCAGCACTTATATATGGGAGAAATGCCTTAAGCATTAATGTTTCATTGGTGGAAACCATATAATCAAGCTGTGTCATAGGTGGCAATTCATTCATACAATCTTCCATATACATGAGTTTATGTAAATATATGCAGCCATATATTAAATTATGAAAAAAGAGAGTTCTGTTTTTTCAGAACTCTCCTAGTAGAGCTAATATTGTTTATTAGCAACCACATCCGCAGCCACATGAGCTTTCGTTAGCACAACCGCAAGAATTGCAACCACAATCATTGCATCCGCAGTCATGGTTAATTCTGCATCCGCAACCATTGTTGCCACCTAAAAATGATGAGCCACCACCACAGCAGCTGAAAAGAAGAATTAAGATAATGATAGTAGAACAGCAACCACCATTATTGCTGCCTAAGAAGCCACCATTACCGCAATTTGATGAACAACCTGAACCGCCGCAGAAGAGTAAAATAAGAATTAAGAATAAGCAGTTATTTCCTCCAAAGCTGTTGTCGTTGCATCCACAATTTGTTACATTACACATATATAATACCTCCAAATAACCTTTACACTACATAATACGCACCTATGCTTGACCCTGTTACAAAGTAAATCTCAATTCACAAAGCATATTTATACATAATTCTCACTATCAGAACCACTTGGTGTCGTATGGGACGATTTTCTGCTATTTACTTATGTGACTGCGTACGAAGTATCCATCTATTTTTCACCGCCTCTTGAGGGTTCCGATGATTTGCTTATATGCCCACTTGATACTAAGGCTGTGTGTATTTCCGTTAAAAACACAACTAAGCTAGTGGTGTTCACAGGACATGGACAACGTTTCGATTTTCTATTTTCAGCATCCCGCGCCAAAGAATGCTTATTATCCACCTGCCTCTTCAAACAGTATTTCGGCAGGTGGGCATTATCTTTGACGCGGGATGTTGAAAACTTAACGAAAAGATGCATCTAATCGTAGTTGCGTAGCAACTGCGATTAAAAGAGTTGTCCATTGCCCTGCGAACAACACCTAGCTAAAGGATGTGTTTTATCGGAAATATCACACAGTAATAAACTTGTATCAAGAGGGCATTTAGCAAATCATGGGTTCTTCAAAACAGCGGTGAAAAGTAGATGGATATTCGTAGCAGTATATCATTATCTATAGGCAGAAAATCGCTACATAATATATAGTGCGGTTCTGATAGTGAGAATTATGTAATATGCTTTGTGAATTGTCGGTTGGTGTTATTTGACAAATGCGGGTGTAGATAGTAATATTAGTGTATATGCGCATATTTGGAGGTATGAGATTTTGAGAAGAATTTTTGCGGGAATATTGGTTGTGGTTATGGTTATGTCTTTAGTTGGGTGTAAGGAGGATAAGAAGAAGGAGAGTGCACCTAAGGAGAAGAAATATACGTATAATATAAGTATTGATGAGATGTATGGGGATTATAATCCGCATACTTTAGAAAAAGATGAGAGTAATCCGGTGGATTTGTATTGTCAGATGGGGCTTGTAGATGAGGCTGCAGACGTGAATGGCAAGTTTGTTTGGGCATATGAGATGGCTGAGGGTATTACGGATATTACTGGAAGCTTTGGGGATAAAGGTAATTATGGAATACAGGATAATGAAACTGGCAGAGTGTGGCAGATAAAGTTAAATAAGGCTGCTACTTGGGAGGATGGAAAAGCTATAAATGCTGATACTTATTTGTCTTCTATGAAGCTTATGCTGGATTCAAAGATGAAAAATACAGGTGCCTATGTATATTATGATGAAGTAAAGTCAGATGTGGCTATATATAATGCAAAGTATTATTACAACAATGATTTGAAAGGTCAGCCTATATATGCATTGATTTATGATAATACTTTAAATAGCTATGCAGTGACGATGGAAGATGTTGGAAATATGTATATAAGTCTTATTCATCCAACACCTTTCTGGGGATATAGCTTAAAGGATGCGTATAATGGCTATGGAAAAGAGTATTTTACATCTGCTGATGGAACCGATTATTATAAAATAATTGAAAAAGCAGTTGGTGATAATGAATATGTATTGGTAAATGAAGAGATACTTGCTGCATTGCAGGGAATATGTAAGATAGTGGGGGATGGACATACGGAAGAGTTTATGGAGATGCTTTACTATAAGAAGGGAGCATATGAGGAAGTATCCTTTGACAACGTGGGATTAGTAAAGGTTGATGATTATACATTAAATTATATTACTGCAAAAAGTGTTTCGGAGGATGAATTCTTAAAGGGTATGACAAAGAACTGGATAGTAGATGAAGAAATGTATGTATCTACTATAAAGGAAGATAATGGATTATCTGTAACTGATTATGGTAAGGATATTGTAAATTATAAATCATATGGTCCTTATAAGCTTGTTAATAAAGAGGAAGATAAGCTTATCATGACAAAAAATGAAAGCTGGTATGGTTATAGTGATGGTAAGCATGATGGACAGTTTCAGACAACAGATATAGTAGCAAAGGTTGTCAGCGATTCATCTACAAGGGAGCAGATGTTTATAGAGGGAAAATTGGATGAGCTTATCCTTAATGATGCATTAGTAAACACTTATAAAAATTCACAATATAAGTATACAGCAGTAGAGACATGTACTTATAGATGGATATTTGCAACTGATTTTGATAAATTGGTTGCATTGGAGAAGAATCTAAATGATGGTACAAATAAATTAGTATTAAGCTATGATGGCTTTAGAAAGGCATTATCCTATGCTATAGATAGAGAAAAGCTTTGTGAGGTTAGCACGGCTTCCTTTAAACCAGC
This sequence comes from Lachnospiraceae bacterium, assembly GCA_017412055.1. Taxonomy (GTDB): domain Bacteria; phylum Bacillota; class Clostridia; order Lachnospirales; family Lachnospiraceae; genus SVEL01. The sequence goes on from JAFQOW010000036.1 coordinate 6,839, forward strand.
TATAGGCTTATTAAGTGAGGGATATTATCTTGATGATTATGGTCATAAGGATAGTAAATATAGAGATACGTTAGAAGCGAAGAAGGCATTGGTTGGTTTTTATGGCTTAACATATGGAGAGAGTGAAAGCTTTAAAAATCTAGGTGAAGCTTATGATAGTCTCACAGGATATGATGCGGAAAAGGCCAAGGAAATGTTTAAGGCTGTATATGATAAGGCTATAAGTGACGGCAATTACAAGGAAGGTCAGCCTATAAAGCTTCGTTGTATGGTTTCATCAAATAAAGAGCTTACAAAATGGGAAAAAGCAGAGGAAACAGCTGTCAATGAAATGTTAGCCTTTGCTACCAAGGGAACTGGCTTTGAAGGAATGTTAACCGTAGAATATGTGTGTGGAGCTGATAATCGTTACAATGATTGTGTAGAAGGTAAAATTGAAATGATTAAAGGTGCTTGGAGTGGAAGTGCAGTGTCACCATACACTACTATAGGAATGTATACTTTAGATGAATATGCAGGTAAGGTTCAGGAGTCTTGTGGATTCGACCCAGCCAGCGAAGTCTTAGGTATATCTTGTGATTTTGATGGCAATGGGGAAGTGGAAAGTATAAACAAAACATATAGAGAATGGACATTGTCTTTAATTGATGAAAATCAGTATGCCAATAATGAGAAGGTTAAGCTTATCGTTTTGACAAATTTAGAGATGGGCATTTTATCGCAATATCAGTGTATTCCACTTAATACAGAGACATTTTCAAGACTTATTTCCCAGAAAATTAATTACGGATTTAAGGATTATAATATAATGTATGAGTATGGTGGAATAAGATATATAACATATAATTATGATGATGATTCTTTTAAAGCATATATTAAAGAGCAGGGGGATACGTTAAAGTACCAATAATTAGGCAGGAGCAAAGTACATGACAGAAGGAAATAAATACTTAGGATTAAGTAGTGAGCAGGTAAAGGAAAGAATTGAAAAAGGACTTGTCAATGGTAGCTGTTCCGTAAAGACAAAATCAATAAAGCAGATTATAGGTGGGAATGTATTTACATTATTCAATGGTATTAATCTGTTTTTGGCAGTGTGCGTTATACTTGTAGGGTCTTACAAGAATATAATGTTTATGGGAGTTGTCTTTTGGAATATTATTATTGGTGTGATTCAGGAGATACGTTCAAAGAGAGTTATAGATAAGCTCTCTTTACTTTCTGCGCCATTAGCCGCAGTTATCAGGGATAATAAAGAAAATAGGATTGCCTTAGAGGATATTGTCTTAGACGATATAATGATTATAAAAAATGGCAATGAAATCTGTGCAGATGCAGTGATAGTAGAGGGTGAATGTCAGGTAAATGAAAGTCTTCTTACAGGGGAGGCTGATCCTATATTCAAAACTACAGGAGATGAGATTTTATCAGGCAGCTTTGTGGTGTCAGGAAGCATAAAAGCACAGGTTGTTCATGTGGGTAAGGATAATTATGTAAACCAGATTGTGAGTAAGGCTAAGTATATAAAGAAGCCTTATTCTGAAATGTTAAGCTCTATAAAGCTTATTATTAAGATTGTTTCTATAGCATTGGCGCCTATAGCAGCATTATTATTTTTAAATCAGCTAAATATGGGAAGAGAATTTGATAAGGCAGTGGTGGCAACTGTGGCAGCAGTTATAGGTATGATACCATCAGGCTTGGTTCTTCTTATCAGTGTAGTTCTGGCTGTTAGCGTGGTTAAGCTTGGACAGCAGAAGGTTTTGGTGCAAGAGTTGTTCTGTATTGAAAACCTTGCAAGAGTAGATATGTTATGTCTTGATAAAACAGGTACTATAACAGAGGGCACGATGAATGTTGAAGATATGGTGCTTATAAATGAATCTGTATCAAGAGAGGATATATTAGAGATTTTAAAATCCTATACAGATGCATTAGATGACAATAATCCTACTTTTGAAGCTGTTAGAACATTTGCTAATACATATAAGGATTATAAAGGTAAGTATGAAGTTGAATCAAAGACAGGATTTTCATCAGCTGCTAAGAAAAGTATGGTGGCATTTAAAAATATAGGAAAGTTTTATCTTGGAGCATTACAGTTTGTATCACCAAATTGTAACAAGGAAATAAAAAATAAGGTGGATGAATATAGCGCTATGGGGCTTAGAGTATTGCTTCTTGCCAAGGAAGAAACACCATATGCACTACTTGTAATAAGCGATAAAATTAGAGCAGAGGCTAAGGATACATTAAAATATTTTAAAAATCAGGGAGTAAATCTTAAGGTTATATCAGGTGATGATGTAAATACGGTTTCCTATATTGCAAAAAAAGCTGGTTTAGAGGATTATGCTAATTGCATAGATGCATCTACTTTGGAAAATGAGGCAGCAGTAAGAGAGGCAGCAGTTAAGTATTCTATATTTGGACGAGTTACCCCAGCTCAAAAGCTTATTTTGGTAGAAGCATTAAAGGACAATGGACATACTGTAGCCATGACTGGTGATGGCGTCAATGATGTAATGGCGCTTAAAGAAGCTGATTGTAGTATAGCTATGGAATCAGGCTCAGATGCGGCTAGAAATGTATCGCAGATAGTACTTCTTGATTCTAATTTTGCTCATATGCCATCTATTGTGGCAGAGGGAAGAAGATGTATAAATAATATTCAAAGGTCTGCATCTTTATATATTAATAAGACAATTTACTCCACATTGCTTGCTGTAATATTCTTATTTGTAAAATTTGATTATCCGTTCCAACCAATACAGCTTACTTTGATAGGCTCTCTTAGCATAGGACTTCCATCCCTTATATTAGCATTGGAGCCAAATGTAAATAGAGTAAAAGGAAGCTTTATAGGAAATGTGGCAAGGATGGCTATACCTGGTGGCCTGCTTGTAGTTAGTAGCATAATGGCTGGAGAGATATTCAGCTTTATCACTGGTGCAGATAGGTCACAGGCTAGTACTATGGCAGTCTATTCTCTTGCTATAGCATCTGCAATTATGCTTTATAAGGTATGTATGCCGTTTAACAAGATTAGAAGAATTATGTATGTGACATTTGTATCTATATTTGTGGTTGCTGCTATTTTCTTCAAAGACTTCTTTGGTCTTGTACAGATTAGATATTACCAGTGGATAGCAATGGGCGTTATAGCATTTGGCGGAATGATTCTCTATATGATATATACAATATTAGTTGAGAAAGCTATGGGCACAACACCGAACATATATAAAATACATACAGCATTTTGCAATGGAAAAAAAGTGATAATGGTATTGGACGATGTAGATGCTAAGGATTATGCTGATGTTACTGTGCAGATGAAGGGCTTAAAGGTTTTAAGAACGGATAGTGTAATATTCATAAAGGATATACTGGATGATAAGGTGGTTATAGGCGCTAGTGATGATATAGAATCAGAAGAAATCGCCTGTGCTGCGGCATATTTAAAGAAGATTAAGAAAAAGACGAATATAGATGATTTAGTGGTAGCTGTGGAAAGTGATATTTATAGTGTTACAGAGGGAAATGAAAAGGGTGAATTAATTGTAAAAAGTCAAGAAGAAAACAGTAATAAAGGTCATAAGGAAGGTCTTAGGGCAAGATTGATAAAAAGGCTTAGACTGACTTTTTAAGGATATAATAAATATTTAATTATGACCACGCGTTGACGGAGGGCATAATTTCGTATGCTTCGCGAGTTCGACAGAGTCGCGACAAAAAAATAATTTAAAGGTTGATTTTATCGTTCAGAATTAAATGTGTTGCCAACCTTAAGCGGTCGTGATATATTAGAAAGTGCTAGTTTTAAAATATAAATTATGATTTTTAATTGAAACAGGAGGAATTATAATGGCAAAGATTGCAATGACAACACCATTAGTAGAGATGGATGGAGATGAGATGACAAGAATCCTTTGGAGATGGATAAAGGATGAATTATTATTACCATTCGTTGATTTAAAGACAGAGTATTATGATTTAGGTCTTGAATATAGAAATGAGACAAATGATCAGGTTACTGTAGATTCTGCAGAAGCTACAAAAAAGTACGGCGTAGCTGTAAAGTGTGCTACAATCACACCAAATGCTGCTAGAATGACAGAGTATGATTTAAAGGAAATGTGGAAAAGCCCTAACGGTACTATCAGAGCTATTCTTGATGGAACAGTATTTAGAGCACCGATTATTGTAAATGGTATCGAGCCATATGTTAAGACATGGAAGAAGCCTATCACAATCGCTAGACATGCTTATGGTGATGTATATAAGGCTACAGAGATGAAGGTTTCAGGAGCAGGAAAGGCGGAGCTTGTATTTACAGCAGAAGATGGAACAGAGACAAGAGAGCTTATCCATAACTTTAAGTCAGCAGGTGTGCTTCAGGGACAGCATAACATAGAGGCGTCAATTGATAGCTTTGCAAGAAGCTGCTTTAACTATGCGCTAGATACAAAGCAGGATATTTGGTTTGCTACAAAGGATACAATCTCAAAGAAGTATGACCATACATTTAAGGATATCTTTAATGAAATTTATGAGAAGGAATATGATGCTAAGTTTAAGGAAGCTGGTATTGAATACTTTTATACACTTATAGATGATGCGGTTGCTAGAGTTATGCGTTCAGAGGGTGGATATATCTGGGCATGTAAGAACTACGATGGAGATGTAATGAGTGATATGGTTGCATCAGCATTTGGTTCATTATCAATGATGACATCAGTTCTCGTATCACCAGAAGGAAATTATGAGTATGAAGCAGCTCATGGAACAGTACAGAGACATTACTATAAGCACTTAAAGGGCGAGAAGACATCTACAAACCCAATTGCTACAATATTTGCATGGTCAGGAGCACTTCGTAAGCGTGGTGAATTAGACAAGTTACCAGAGCTTATGGCATTTGCTGATAAGCTTGAGGCAGCATGTATTAAGACTATTGAAGATGGTGAGATGACAGGAGATTTAGCAATCATTACATCACTTCCTAACCCAAAGACACTTACAAGTGAAGAGTTTATCAAGGCTATTAGAAAGAACCTTGAGGCAAGCTTATAATATATAGCAAAACATAATATAAATCCACTAGCAGAAGATGAAAAATTATTCTGTTAGTGGATTTTATGGTATAATTTCACTATGAATGATTGTTATAGTTGGGTTTAAGAGTGTTACATAAAGATAATAATCCAAAGAGAAATATAAAAGAAAGGAAGAAAAGATTATGGAAAGAATGAGTCCGGTACCAGGTCAGCTTTACAGGCATTTTAAGGACAAAATGTATCAGATAGTAGCAGTGGCTACACACAGTGAAACAAAAGAAAAAATGGTGGTATATCAAGGGTTATATGGTAACTACGAAGTATACGTAAGACCATACGATATGTTTATGAGCGAAGTGGACCATGAAAAATACCCAGAAGTAAAGCAAAAATATAGATTTGAGTGTGTAGGAGTAGCTGGAGTTGGTTATTCCTTTGACAATATCAACAATCAAGTAGAAGTTTGCAGCATAACTTCAGATACAACAGTAAAAACTGAACCAATGTTTGAAAACACTGCAAACAATAGTGACAACAATTGTGATTCATCAAATGCAGAACAACCAAATACAGACTTACTATCATTTCTTGATGCTGAAACTTATGAGGAAAAGCGTCAGCTACTCATAGCCATGCGTCCAAGAATTACAGACCGCCTCATAGATGACATTGCAGTATCACTAGATGTCATTGTCGAGGAAGGCGACTTAGAAAAGCGCTTCCGTAGCTTACTCTATTGCGTCTCAAAGCTAGACGAGTATGAAGTAAACCGCTTACGCTAGGATTTTTATTATATTGTTATTGTATATTTAGCCAGTATATATATTAAGGTGACAAAAATCTGTTTATAAAAGTAAATTATCATATTGTATAAATTTATACTGTGCTATTTCACGATAGTGGAGAAAATCAAATATTCGTAGTATGTGAAAAGCGCAGTATGAATTTTATACAATATGATTCAATAGCTTTTTGTCACCTTATTCTAAATATAGAAAAAAATATATAAAAAAATCTATATAAGGGGTTAAGTTCATAGCGCGTTGTGCCGATAAACTGATTAAGTGATATTAGAAAGTTTGCGAAATGCATAATATAGAGCACATAACGGATGGAGGAGTCACTATGAAAGACATAATAAGACAGGTAAAAAAACATTGGAAGGTATTATCAGCGCTTGCAGTCGTACTTACAGTCTCTGTAATAGGTATGACCATTCTTTTTGCCAATGATGTGGTACTTACTATGAGTATCGTGGACGGTGAAGATAAAATGCAATGGACACTTGCTGAGACACCACCAAGCTTAAAGGCAGAGGTTACATCAAGTGACGATACTATAGCAGATAAAACTATCACATGGTCTTCTAATGCTACAGAGGTTGTAGCTATTTCTCCTATTCAGGGTGTAGATGATCAGGTTAAGCTTAAATTTAATGGAGCAGGTAAGAGTACAATCTCATGTACAACAACAGTTACATTTAAGGATGGTACAACAGCTAATAAGACAGTTACAAGAGATTTCTTTATAGGTTTAGAGACTAGATCAGCAGAATTTGAACTTTTGCAGGTAGGAGATGGAGCACAGCTTTATACAAACTACTCAAGCTTAGAGGAAGCGCAGAATTTAACTTGGAAATCATCTGATGAGTCAGTTGTAGAGTTAGTACCAGTTAATGATTCATTGGGCAGATACGTAGTGGGAATTAGAGCTGTAGGTTCAGGTACAGCAGAGATTACAGCTAGAACATCTGACGGACAGACAGTTAAGTTTATAAGAGTTGTAAAAGCGAGATTTAATGACACTACAATGGTAGAAGCAAAGCCAGGTGAGTACGTAAGTGTATATGAAAAGGGACAGGCAAATGCTTCGGATCCAACATTCCTTACATGGGGAACATCTGATGACGGAACATATTTATCAGTTGATAAGATGGGTCGTGTAGTCGGTAATATGGCTGGTATCAAAGAAGTATATATGTATACAACATATAATTATGGTTCATTGACAGAAGAACAGTATCCAGGCATCGGAGCTATAGTTAATAATCCTGAAAAGCTTGCAGATGAATTTGGTCATAGAATAAAGGTAAAGATTCTTTTTGGTATATATGGTGGAGACAAGGTATTATCTGTAGGTGATACAGCTCAGTTAAACGTAAATATTACAGATAGTCTTAAGAGCGCAGTTAACTGGTTCTCGTCAAATACTGACGTAATTACAGTTGATTCTAAGGGTAAGATAACAGCTGTAGCAGCAGGTGATGCAACTATTACAGCACAGATTATTGGAAATAAGCTTTATGAGACAGACACTCAGACAATTCATACAGCTACTATAAAAGTATCTGTAGTAGATAACTTTATGCTTAGTATGACTGAGAATATTATAAATAAGGGCGAAGAGTTTATCCTTAAGGCTCTTCCAACAGATACAAGCGAGACAACAACTATTTCATGGCAGTCGTCTGATGAATCAATTGCTTCTATTACATATAGTGAAACTGATAAGTACGCAGCAATCATCAAGGCTGGCCCAAATACAGGAACAGTAGTTATCACAGCTATTCAGACAACTGAGGATGGCGTACAGAAGATGGCAACCTGTAAGGTACTCGTAAAAGAACCTGTAAGTGGAATCATTATGGAGCCAAAGGAAGTTGAGATAACTGTTGGCAGTGAGTATCAGCTTACACTTATATTTAATAATGATACAGGAACGATACCAGACAACTTAGAAGTTAAGTGGGTATCATCAGATGAGAAGATTGCTACAGTAGAGAAGTCTACAATGGTTAATGGTCTTGTAAAAGCACACAGCGGTGGAGATGTAGTTATTTCAGCTATTACAGTGGATGGAATAGTAGTAGCCGCATGTAAGGTTCATGTAAGAGTTCCGGTTACAAAGATTGAATTAACAAAGGATAGAGTAGATTGTAGCTTATCATTAGAGACATATCAGTTATCATATGTTATTACACCAGACGGAGATGGTGTAAATACTGCAGTTACTTGGGAATCATCTAACCCAGCAGTAGCGACAGTGGATCAGAATGGTCTTGTAACTTTCTTAAAACCAGGTAAAGCAACAATTATCTGTCAGACAGTTGATACTGGTGTGGACGGAACAAACCTTATAGATACATGTGAATTTTATATTAATCAGCCAGTTACACAGGTAACACTTGATTATAATGAGCTCACACTTAAGATTACAGATACATTTAGACTTACAGCACTTGTTACACCAGATGATGCGACAAATAAGACACTTATTTGGACATCTTCTGATAATAGCGTAGCAACAGTAGATGCAACAGGTAATATTACTGCTGTAGGAAGTGGTAGCGCAACAATTATATGTCAGTCTGAGGATAGTGGTGTATTTGATTACTGTAATGTATCGGTTTATCAGCCAGTTACAGGTATTACATTAAATAATCATGAAATGACTGTTAGGAAAGGAACAATTTTCTGGTTAAATGCTACAGTGGCACCAGATGATGCTTGGAATAAGACGGTTGTATGGTCAAGCTCAGACGAGTCTATCGCAACAGTTGACCAGACAGGTATGGTTACAACTTTAGCACCAGGTGAATGTGTAATCACAGCAACAAGCGCTGATTCAGCAGTGGTAGACAGATGTACAGTAGTAGTTACGGAACCTGTTGACGGCATTTCACTTAATTACGAAGAAACATCTATATATACAGGTGAAAAAATAGTTATTATACCAACTATTACACCAGTTGACGCTGATAATAAGTCGGTTACATATATGTCAAGTGACCCTTCAGTTGCTACAGTAGATGCAACTGGTGTTGTAACTGGTATATCAGGTGGTTCGACAATTATTCTTGTAACTACAGTAGAAAGAGGTCTTGTAGCCAGCTGTAAGGTTACGGTATTTGAATTTGTAACAAGTGTAGAGATTTTAGATAAAGATCCATATATCAACAAGGGCGTTACTAGAAGACTTAAAGCTGTGGCAAAGCCAGATACAGCTACAAATACAGGAATTGTGTGGTCATCAAGCAATCCAAATATTATATCAGTAGATTCTAAGGGAAATGTGACAGCTAATGGTTATGGTTCAGTAGTAATTACAGCTACAGCAGCAGATGGCAGTGGTGTATATGATATGTATACACTCACCTCTGTAAAACCAGTAGAAAAGGTTACAGTAGAGCCAGGTTCAGTAACATTACTTGAAGGTCAGTCAGCAGATATTAAGGTGACGGTAACACCATCAGATGCAACATTTAGTGAAGTTGAATGGACTACATCAGATGCAACCATAGCCACAGTTGACTTCAATGGCTGTATAACGGCTGTTAAGACAGGTATATGTTATGTATATGCAACATCTACAGATGGCAATAAGATAGAAGGAAGAGTTAAGGTTACAGTAAAACCAAACATTCCAGCCACATCAGTAGTATTAAATATGTCTACTATGGTATTACTTCCAGGTCAAACGGAAGCGGCAAATGCTAGACTTAAGCCATCACGTTCTACAGATGGGGTTACTTGGATAACAGGAGATCCATGTGTGGCAACAATAGATAAAAATGGTGTAGTAACAGCTAAGGGACAAGGACAGACAGAGATATACTGTGTGGCAGATTCGGGAGTTGAAGCATCATTTACAGTTATAGTACCGGCACTTAATTCATCAAAGATTACATTAGAGCAATACGATTCTTATGTTCTTGATGTATTTGGAGCAACAGAAAACATTAAATGGTATACAAATAATCGACGAATAGCGACAGTTGATGCCAATGGAAATGTAATAGCCAGAGGCGTGGGTACGACAACTATTACAGCAAAGGTTCATGGAAAGATATTATATTGTCGAGTAACAGTTACCAAATTAAAGAGATAGTTATGTAAAAAAAGGTTGCTATAAGGTGGCATTATGAGATAGAATAGTCTAAGACCAATTGGTCTTAGACTATTATAATATAGTAAGGAAGGAAGTTTATTATGAAATGTAGTAAATGTGGAGCACAGTGCAATGACAATTTAGCATTTTGCTTAGAATGCGGTAATCCACTTCAGCTTATGGCTGACTTTAATCTTATCGAGAAGGAACTTGCCAATAGCATTGGCGAATTTATGGATGAGATGGAAGAAGATAAAGAGCAAGATATTGACTTTGAAGAAGATAATATGAAGACAATAGATGTTCCATTAGATGAGATAAATATGGGATTGAAGGTTGTAGATATCAATAGAGGTATGTCTAAGTCAGATATAGATATTGATGATGATTTTATGTTTGATGATGATGAAGAGGAAGATATTCAGCCAGTATATGTCCCAAAAAAGAATAGAAATAATAAAAGAAATTCTAAAAAGAACAATAAGAAAAAGTATATTATCATTGCAAGTGCCATAGCTTTTATAGTATCAATTATCGCCATCGTGTTAGTTTTTGTACTTGGTGGTGATGATAAGGAAAAGAAACCAACTGTTAAGGATTTTGCATATTACTTAGAATTAGCAGAAGATGGCGAGAAGGATGCAAAGTATGATGGTGCCTTAGATAATGCATTATTGGCACTTGAAAATGCAAAAACTGATGAAGAAAAGGTTAAGGCTAGACTTCTCATTAAGAAAATATATGAGGCTCAGAAATATACAGGTGATTACTATATGGAAAACCTTGAGGAATTATATAAGCTTGGTGAGAACAGCAAGGAAAATGCTTCTATTCTTTTAAGCTATTATGCAAAGAAGAATAATATAGCAGGCTTATTAAGTATGTTTGATATAGTTTCTGAAGAGGAAGCTAAGACAATACTTGGTGAACAGTTTGTAGAAAAGCCTGAAATTAATATTCCAGCAGGAGAATATAAGAATGTTATCAATGTAGAGATTAGTGCAGATAAGGATGCTACAATATATTATGCAGTGTTTAAGGATGGTGAGGAGCCAAGGTATGAAGAATATAAGCGTCCTATAGAGATAAGAGATTTAGGTAGTGTGACAGTAGCTACATATGCTGTTACTGCAGAAGGTATGGTAAGCTATAAGGCAAATTGCACTTATAGCATCGTGGAAGGTCAGAATGAAGGTCCAGCGGTAACACCAGAGGCTGGAACATACAAGGAACCAACTAAGATTACAGTATCGGTTCCAGATGGATCAAAGGCTTATTACACATATGATGGAAGTAAACCAGATAAGAATTCCACAGAATATACAGAGCCTGTGGATATGGTAAGAGGTGTACACACCTTTAAGGTAGTCGTTATAGATAAATATGGTAATTCTTCAGAGGTTACATCTGTGCAGTATAATTTAAAGCTTTCAAGAAATGAAACTGTATCAACAGCTAAGGAAAAGATATGGAATCAGTATCTTACAAATGGCCTTATTAATGCAGAGGGTGTTACAGCAGATGGTTCGGTTATCGAGATATCTTATCACAATGCACTGGATATAGATAATGACGAATACTATGTATATCAGGTAATTGCAAAATCAGCAGATGGAACAACTACAACAGCAGTGACATATTGTGGTGTAAACACCTATGATGGTACTGTAATTATAGGACTTATAGAGGATGGAGAATCCTTCTTGATACCAGAAGCAGAATAATATGGTAGATAAAAGAATACCCAGAGCTTATTCGAAAAGCTCTGGGTATATTTCGTCTATTAAAGAATTTATATATTTTTCATCGTCTAAGCTATGAGCTTCTACGAAGAGTTTGTTTAAGGCTTCTACTCTTAGTAAATATTTTTCTTCATTACCACATTCTTCAATACCTTCGATAGTTTTATCGATTTCCTCGGCAGAAAGAGTTTCCTTAGCCCAAGCTAATATGTTGTCTGTGGTTTCTTCTTCATCACCGATATGGGCTTTTATCTTTTTTGCACTATTGTATGTAACAATTCCCATAATTATAAAAATAGAGAATAACGAACCCATTACAATGTAGAACATAAAGTTGCCATTATTATTAAAACTAAAAGGTATCACCTTAAGATAATCTAAAATAACATAGATAATACCAAGTATTCCAACGATTAGAAGACATACATAGGAAGAGTGTAAATCATCATATTTTTCTTTTGCAGTTTTAAATGTACTCATAAAAATACCATCCTTTTTGTTTTATAATGGAATTATATATTATTTAAGTCTATTACACAAGTTCATAGTGATATTTTTAAGGAAATGATGTATAATATTTATAATACTTTGTGCGTATGAAGGGAGAATACTTTATGGAGAAAAGAGTAATTTGGATAATTTTAGATAGTGTAGGAATCGGTGAATTGCCAGATGCTAAGGAATATGGCGATGAGGGAACGAATACTTTAGGCAATATAGCAAAGAGTCAGGGAGGTTTAGATATTCCTAATTTAGTATCATTGGGAATAGGAAATATAGAGGGAGCAAAATATTTAGAAAAATGCCATGAGCCTAAGGGTGCATATGGAAAAGCTAAGGAGATATCTTGCGGAAAGGATACTACTACAGGACATTGGGAGATGGCAGGGATATGGTCAAAAAAGCCGTTTCCAACATATAGTGAGGGATTCCCAAAGGATATAATAGATAGTTTCATAGAAAAAACAGGAATTCCAGGTGTGCTTGGAAATAAGCCGGCATCAGGCACAGCTATACTGGAGGAGCTTGGAGAGGAGCACATAAAAACTAGAAAGCCAATAGTATATACCTCAGCAGACAGTGTATTTCAGATAGCCTGTCATGAGGAGGTTTATTCTGTAGAAGAGTTATATAAGATGTGTCAGATTGCAAGGGAAATATTGCAGGGTGAGCATGGTGTTGCCAGAGTTATAGCAAGACCATTTATTGATAATGTACAAGATTCTAATGTGAAATTTAAAAGAACAAGTAATAGAAGAGATTTTTCTCTTAAGCCTTCTGAACCAAATCTGCTTACTAATATTATAGACAAAGGTGAAAATGTAGTAGCTGTTGGAAAGATAGAGGATATATTCAGTGGAAGCGGAATTACAGAAGCTATCCATACAAAGGATAATATGGATGGTATAGATAAAACATTGGAATATATGGATAGTGTGAAATCAGGATTGATATTTACTAATTTAGTTGAATTTGATTCTGTGTGGGGACATAGAAATGATCCTAAGGGATACAAGGAAGGCTTGGAGCAGTTTGATAAAAGATTGCCTGAGATTATTAGTGCGCTTAGAGAAGAGGATGTGCTTATTATCAATGCTGACCATGGCTGCGACCCTACAACTGAGGGCACAGACCATACAAGAGAATATATTCCTGTTCTCATATATGGAAAAAATATAAAAGAAAATGTGGATTTGGAAATATTAGATTCCTTTGCCGATATAGGTCAAACTATTGCAGATATATTTAAGTGTAAGGCTTTAGAAGTGGGTAATTCATTTTTAGATAAAGTAAGGAGGGGATAGTTATGACGATGTATGATTTGATAGAAAAGAAAAAAAGAGGAATAGAATTATCAAAGGAAGAGATAGAATTTATCGTCTATGGATATACAGATGGCTCTATACCTGATTATCAGATGTCATCGTTCCTTATGGCTGTGTGGTTTAACGGTATGAATAAGGAAGAAACTTATCATCTTACAATGTCTATGATGAATAGTGGTGAAGTACTTGATTTATCTAAAATTAATGGAATTAAGGTAGATAAGCACAGTACTGGTGGTGTAGGTGATAAAACCACATTGATTTTAGGACCTATAGTGGCAGCGTTGGGTATTCCAGTGGCTAAGTTATCTGGTAGAGGGTTAGGACATACAGGTGGTACTATTGATAAGCTTGAAAGTATCCCAGGATTTAATACATCTGTTGAAACAGAGGATTTTATAGGTCAGGTTAATGATATTAATATAGCAGTTGCAGGACAGACATCAAATCTTGCACCAGCAGATAAAAAAATATATGCATTGAGAGATGTAACAGCTACAGTTGACAATATATCTTTGATAGCATCAAGTATTATGAGTAAAAAGCTTGCTTCAGGTGCAGATGCCATAGTTCTTGATGTGAAATGTGGCAGTGGAGCATTTATGAAAAATGAAGATGATGCTTTGGCTTTGGCAAAGGAAATGGTAGATATTGGAAAATCAGCAGGAAAAGATATAGTGGCACTTGTTACTGATATGGATGAGCCATTGGGTAGATATGTAGGAAATAGCTTGGAAGTATATGAGGCTGTTTTATGTCTTATGGGACAGGGTGATAAGAAATTAATGGATATTTCAAAGGCTTTAGCTGCGCATATGGTTGTTAATGCTAAAGAAAATATTGATATTAAAGAAGCATATATTCAGGTGGAAGAAGCTATAGAAAGTGGTGCTGCCCTAAAGAAGATGGTTGAGTTTGTAGCTCGTCAAGGAGGAGATGTAGGATATATATTGAATCCAGAGTTGCTTCCAAAGGGCGATGTGGTTATAGAATACAAGGCAAAAACTGATGGATATGTAAAAGCTATTCAGGCAGAAACAGTTGGTAAGGCTTGTCTTGTGCTTGGTGGTGGAAGAAGAACTAAAGAGGATGTAATAAATAGCTCTGTAGGTTTATTCCTTAACAAAAAGAAGGGTGAAAAGGTTAAAGCAGGTGAAGCTGTTGTGACAATTTATGCAGAAAGTGAAGCTAAAGCTAAGGAGGCATTGGCTTTATTAGACGATGCTTATGAGTTTATTGCAGAAGAAATTGTAATTGATGGGGATATTATAAAATACGTTGTATAGAAAAATATACTTGAATGAAAAAACTAATCGTTATATAATCGTATATGTTTACGATAGGAGATTAGTATGGAATTATATATTGTAAGACATGGAGAGACTCTTTGGAATAAAGAGAAAAGGTGTCAAGGAACTATAGATATAAGTTTAAATGAATATGGTAGAGAACTTGCCAGGATAACTGGTGAGTCCCTAAAGGATGTATATTTTGATAAGATTTATTCAAGTCCATTGTCAAGGGCATATGAAACAGCTTGCCTTATTAAAGGAGATAGAGATATTCCTCTGATAAAGGACGATAGACTTAAGGAAGTGTGCTTTGGAAATATGGAAGGAATGTGTATGGATGATATGCTAAAGGATCCAGATAGTCATTTTAAACATTTTTTTGATGCACCACATTTATATGTACCAGATGAGAATGGCGAAAGTCTTGAAGCGTTATGTGAGAGAACTAAATGCTTTATGGAAAAGGAGATTATGCCTGTTGCAGATACCTTAGAGAGAGTTATGATAGTAGGCCATGGCGCTATGAATAAAAGCATTATGTGCTATATAAAAGACCATGGGATAGATAAATTCTGGTCAGGGGGCTTACAAAAGAATTGTAATGTAATAATTGTGTCTTATAAAGACGGAAAATTCACAGTATTAGACGAGGAAAAAATATTTTATTAGAAAGATAGGGCGTAAGAATGAAGGGTAAATTAAAGAATTATTTTTTTGACATAATCGAGACAAGAAGTAAAAAGATGACAGCAGTTGCGTTATTTTTATCAGCGTTTTTTAGTAATATAATTGTTGAGATATTTAACTCAAGATCAGTGGTAAAAGGAGCTATCTATTTATTTAGAGACCCGTTTTCATTTCTGATTAATTTTTCAATTATATTATTTACATTGTCATTTTGTCTTTTGCTAAAGAGACGATTGGCATACATATTAACTGTTACTACAGTATGGTTAGGCTTAGGTGTGACAAATTTTGTTATCACATCTAAGAGAGTAACACCATTTTCAGCTACAGATTTGAAGCTTTTAGATTCTATTGATGACATTATAGGAAAGTATTTAAATTCCTTTGAGCTTGTATTGATTATTATTTCTGTGGTTGCTGTAGCAGCTATCGTTGTAATAATATGGATTAAGTTTCCAAAATACGCAGATAAGATTAAACTTGGAAAAAATATATTATTTGTAGCTATTACAGGTATAGTTATGGCTATCATTATAAAAATAGGCTTTGTCAGTGGTGCAGTTTCTCAAAAATTCCCAAATATGACAATTGCTTATGAGGATTATGGTTTTCCGTATTGCTTTGTATGCAGCTTGCTTTATAAAGGTGTAGAAGAGCCTTCTGAGTATTCAGAAGCAGCAGTAGACGAAGTGATGTCGTATCTAGATAATATGTCCACAGTCAATGAGGATAAGTTAAAAACTCCAAATATTGTTTTCTTACAGTTAGAGTCATTCTTTGATGTAAGCAAGATGAAGGATTTAGAGTTGTCATCAGATGCAACTCCTATATTTAATCAGTTAAAGGATAAATATCCTTCAGGATACCTTACTGTAAACAATGTGGGATATGGTACAGCAAATACAGAATTTGAGATAATGACAGGACTTAATCTTGATAATTTTGGTCCGGGAGAATTTCCGTATAAGACTATTCTTAAGACTAAGACTTGTGAATCTACAGCATATATATTAAAAGAGTATGGATATACTACTCATGCAATTCACAATAATACAGCCACCTTCTATGGCAGAAGAAATGTATTTAAAAAATTAGGATATGATTCCTTTACATCTGTTGAATATATGAATCCTAAGTCATATACTGTCACAGATTGGGTTAAGGATGATGTATTAACTGAAGAGATTATGAAGGTTCTTACATCTACAGAGGAACATGATTATATATATACAATCTCAGTTCAGGGACATGGTGACTATCCTAAGGAAAGCGTTCTTGAAAATCCGGTGATTAAGGTGACAGATGGATACGATTCCCAGGAAGAGATGTATATGTGGGAATATTATGTGAATATGATATATGAAATGGACGTTTTTGTAGGAGAACTTATAAAAGAGCTTGAGAAGTTTGATGAGGAAACAGTGCTTGTAATGTATGGAGACCATTTACCAAGTCTTAATATTAAAGAAAAAAATCTTGAGAATGGTGATTTGTACGAGACAGAATATATCGTATGGAGCAACTTTGACTTAGATATGCCAGATAAAGATTTAGAGACATATCAGTTGAGCTCTAGAGTATTGCAGTATCTTAATATTGATGGCGGATTAATTAACAAGTATCATCAGGCATGTAAAAATAAGGATGATTATTTAAGTAAGCTTCATTTATTAACATATGACATATTATATGGAAATATGTATGCATATGATGGTATTAATCCATATGTAGAAATTGATATGAAGCTTGGAACATATGATGCTTATGTGGATAATGTAAGACCAGCTACATTGACAGAAGTGTTAACTGTAAAACCAGACTTTGAAGAAATAGATAATAATACAGAGGATGATGTAGCAGATAATACATTAACAGAAGAATTAAAGTCTTGGTATGCTGTAGAGGGTAATTATTTTACAGAGTGTAGCCATGTGTTTATAAATGGAAGTGAGTACGAAACATACTTTGTAGATGAAAAAACTTTACTTATAGACGTTGATGAATTAGAATCACTGTCTGTTATAACAGTCTCACAGAAGAGTAATTCCACAATACTTACTACCTCAGAGCCATTCACATATTTTTCCGTGGATGATATTTCAGAAGAAACAGAAACAGAATAAGTCATAAAATAAAAAAAGAACCATATAATTTATAAAAGATAAGAATGAGGCTTTTATGAATTATATAAGGTTCTTTTTTTGTGGCTTAAGAAAAAATATAATAGGTGCAATTCTTGTAGTTACACTGATGTGCGCTAATATTTCAGGAATCAGCGCAAAAGCAAGTACTGAGGAAAATGACAAGGAAACAATAGTAAAAGAAGTTAATGGGGCAGAAATGCAACTTTCATGTAAAAGCTGTGTACTTATGGAGGCATCTACAGGAACTGTTATATATGATAAAGCTAAGGATGAAAGATTGAGTCCAGCCAGCATAACAAAGATAATGACGCTTCTTCTTATATTTGACGAAATAGAGAAAGGGAATATAACTATGGATGAGGAAGTAGTAACCTCGGCATATGCAAAATCTATGGGTGGTTCACAAGTGTTTTTAGAAGAAGGCGAAAAACAAAGTGTGGAAACTTTGATTAAATGTATTGTTGTGGCTTCTGGAAATGATGCATGTGTAGCTATGGCAGAGCATATAGCAGGCAGCGAGGGGGAATTTGTCACAAGGATGAATGAAAAAGCAAAAGAATTAGGTATGTTAAATACTAATTTTGAAGATTGCTGTGGCTTGACAGATTCTGATAATCATTATACTTCTGCATATGATGTGGCGATTATGTCCAGAGAGCTTATAACTAAATATCCTGAAATACATAATTATTCAACTATATGGATGGAAAATATAACTCACGTAACAAGAAAAGGTGAAAGCGAATTTGGATTAGCTAATACCAATAAGCTTTTAAAACAATACCCGTATGCAAATGGTTTAAAGACAGGTTCAACGAGCAAGGCAAAATATTGTGTAGCAGCTACTGCAAAAAAAGATAATATAGACTTAATTGCAGTGGTTATGGCCGCACAAGATTATAAAGTGAGATTTAAAGAGGCAGAATCCCTTCTTAAGTATGGATATAGTGTTTGTAAGTTATATAAGGATGAGAATAGTGATTTGATTAAATATATTAAAGTAAAGGGTGGTGTAAGTGAGAAGGTCAGGATTATGCCGAAGGCGATATTTAGTTATGTATCCACTAATGAGGAAAATTTTGATAATGTTAAAAAGAATGTTATTTTTAATAAGAAAATGGTGGCGCCATTAAACAAAGGCGACACCATAGGTAAAATAGAATATTATATAGGTGACAAGCATATAGGAAATGTAGATATAATAACATGTGAAAAAATTGAAAAAGCAAGTTATTTTAATACATTAAAAAAATTATTTATTAAATATCTTCTTTAAAAATAATTATAAGTCTAGAGTATCAATATAGAGATAATCAAGATACATTTGACCGTCATAATAATAAGTTATATAAAAATCAATATCGCTGTCAGTTGTTTCTGAGCCATTTTCATCTCTATAGGTTATACTGAAATTTGAAGTGACTACAAATCCATAATCTGGAGTGATATCGACTTTTACATTGCGATTATAAAAGTCAGAAAAATCGGCTAATTCATCATCACTTAGAGGTTCACATTGAAGAAATTCATTGCTCATAGTGAAGTCCTCGCCGTAAATCTGCATATATAAATCATAGAGCATTGCTGCATAATCAGATGAGGTTTCTTTTTTTGCGGATTTAACGCAAAAATCAAGAACCTCGTCTGGATAAACCATATTAAAAAATTCAGAATTTCCTGTAGAACATATATTGTCATAATGCTTTACAGGAGCCAATAACTCATCTTTTGAGATAGTAGTACCATCATCAAAGGTATATGCAATAGTGGAATCTATAGAAGTGGTTTTATCGGACATAGTAGAGGATGAAGTATGGTTTGTAGCTCCAGTTTCTGTGCTTTCCTTTGAGCAGGAACATAGACAGCAAAGAGATGCTAAAATTATGAGTGATATTTTAAGTTTATGTTTATTTAAATTCATATTTATTGTCCTTTCGGTTTGAATTTGATAATCATTAATTCAGGTTTATTAAATAATCTAAATTTAATGGTGTGAGCACCTAAACCACGGGATAAAAGCATAGTGGATTTATTTTCTTTATCCTTATATACACCTGCTGAATACTTTGGAAATAATCTGAAGTTGGAGCCGATGAGACCGCCTATAATTGGCAATCTTACAAAGCCGCCATGATTATGTCCTGATAAAACATATTCAGCACCCCATTTGGCACACGCTGGAAATGAGTCGGGATTATGGGAGATAACTATAGGAATAGAATGTTTGTGTTCTGGAGACTCTCCTAATTTATCTTTTACATAATTTTCATCAACAGCTTTTAATTTTTTCTTTGAATAATATTCAGGCTCGATTTCTAATCCATATATACAAAAGCGAGTACCTTTTATAGTTACATATTCATGCTTATTTGCTAATATATGCAAATTTTTATTTTCAATACTATAGAGATAGTTTTTATATTCAACTTTTATATCGTCATATATTCTGGATTTAGTCTCATGATTACCCATTCCATAATAAACAGTATATTTTTTACATAATTTTTTTAATAGATGCTCAGCGTTAATGCGAGCGTCACTATCAGTTTTCATATGCTTATATTTATCAATAATCATATCTCCACCAATAATTATAGCATCAGGCTTGATTTCATCAATAGTGCGAAGTAATCTTTCATTATCATTGCCAAAGGATACACCATGTAGGTCTGAAAAAAATAAAATTACAGGAGAAGAATCGCTGGCAAGCTCATGCAATATGTTGATTTTTGTAATATCTATAACCCTTCGTTCGTACATAGAACGAAAGAAGCAGGCGTACATAAGTAAAATAATTATTGCGATAAAGTAAATCATAAATCCTCCGTAACAAATATACTTGTAAGCTAAGTTTAACAGATTGAAGAATGAATAACAAGATAAACTTCAATTCACAAATTATGTATATGCTTTGTGAATTGAAGAAGATAAATGTGATACTTTACAAAATGTGATTTTTTATGTAAAATACTTGTCGTTGAGATATATAAGTTTATGGGAGAAAATTATGGGTATTCCAGTAAAATTGCAGGTGTTTGAAGGGCCATTGGACCTTTTGCTACATCTGATAGATAAGAATAAAGTTAATATATATGATATTCCTATAGCTATGATTACAGACCAGTATCTTGAGTATGTAAATGCAATGGATAGACAAGATTTGAATGTGGTGAGCGAGTTCCTTGTTATGGCAGCAACTCTTATTGATATTAAATCAAAGATGCTCCTGCCAAAGCAGGTTAACGAAGAGGGTGAGGAAGAAGATCCAAGAGATGAACTTGTAAGACAGCTTCTTGAATATAAGATGTACAAGTATATGTCTCTAGAGCTTAGAGATAGAGAATTGGATGCAGGACGTGCTATGTATAAAAAGCCTACTGTGCCAGAGGAAGTACTACAGTATGAAGCACCAGTTGATTTGGATAAGCTTTTAGAGGATGTGACTCTAGGTAAGCTTAATGATATATTTAAGCAGGTTATGCAAAGGGTTGAAGATAAGGTCGATCCTATTAGAAGTAAGTTTGGTAAAATTGAGAAGGAAGAAGTTAATCTTCCAGAAAAGATGGAATACGTTAAGGAATATGCTAGAAATAATAAGCATTTTAGTTTTAAGGATTTACTGCTACAGCAGACAGGTAAGATGCAGGTAATAGTTACATTTTTAGCTATTCTTGAGCTTATGAAGATAGGATTTATTAATATTGTTCAGGAAGAAATTTTTGATGATATACTTATAGATTTAGCGGAATAAAGAAAGGTTGTTTGTAAAGGACGGTATGAACGAAGTGGAAATAAAGAAATATGAAGCAATAGTGGAGGCTATCTTATTTACAATGGGAGATGCAGTAGAGGTTGATAAGATTGCTTATGCTATAGGTCACGATGTGGATACAACAAAAAAGCTTATAGCAAATCTTATAGATAAATATGAAGCAGAGGATAGGGGGGTTAATATTATTGCCCTTGAGGATTCCTATCAGATGTGCACAAAGACAGATATGTATGAGTACTTAATAAAGGTTGCAAGTCAGCCAAAGAAGCATGTGCTTACAGATGTATTGTTGGAAACGCTTTCGATAATTGCCTATAAGCAGCCGATTACTCGTATAGAGATAGAGAAGATAAGAGGCGTTAAGTGTGACCATGCAGTCAACAAGCTTATTGAGTATAATCTGGTGACAGAGGTGGGACGATTGGATGCGCCAGGTCGACCATTGCTTTTTGGTACTACAGAAGATTTCTTAAGAAAATTTGGTGTAAAATCTATAGATGAGCTTCCAGAGATTAATAGTGATAAGGTGTCTGAGTTTGAAAGCGAAGCTGAAAAGGAAGTACAGCTTAAGTTAGATGTATAATAAAAAACACATTCTCATAATATTATGTGAGGATGTGTTTTTTTGATGCAGAGGTATTATGAGTAAAAGAAAAATACTTAAGTTTATATGTTTATGTATGGTTTATCTGTTAACTTGTACAACAGTATATGGGGAAAGGGAGCTAAAAACAACAGAGGATGAGTCACAGCTTAAGCTTAGTAAACAGCTATATGCTCAAGCAGCAGTTCTTATGGACGGAAGCACGGGAAAAGTGTTGTTTGAGAAAAATGGCGATGAAGTAAAAGCGATGGCAAGTACTACTAAGATAATGACCTGTATTATAGCTTTAGAGAATGGTGATTTGGACAGTGTGGTAAAGGTGAGTAAATATGCTGCATCTATGCCAGATGTACAGCTTAATATAAAAGAAGGGGAAATGTATAGATTAAAGGATTTACTTTATTCACTTATGTTGGAATCACATAATGATTCTGCAGTTGCAATCGCTGAACATATTGCTGGAAGCGTTGATAACTTTTGTGAGCTTATGAATAAAAAGGCTTTGGAGTTGGGGTGTATTAATACATATTTTATAACACCTAATGGTCTTGATGGAGAAAAGGAGGTGGATGGAGTCCTTAAAAAGCATAGTACCACCGCAAGGGATTTAGCTATTATTATGAAATATTGTATTTTAAATGAACAATTTTTAGAGATTACAAGAACACCTAATCATACCTTTAAAAATATAATCCAAAATGATAAAGGAGAATATAGTAGTGGTAATATAACTAGAAATGCAATAAATAGAAATGCACTTCTTAAGACCATGGATGGGATAATTAGTGGTAAAACAGGATTTACTAATGATGCAGGATATTGCTATGTGTGTGCTTATGAAAATAACGGAAGAGTCTACATTGTCACTTTGCTTGGGTGCGGTTGGCCTAATAATAAGAATTATAAATGGGCTGATACTAAGAAATTAATTGAATATGGAAAAGAGACATTTGTATTAAAGGATTTCTTTGATAAGAGCATACAACTGCCACAGATTAAGGTTGCTGGAGGAATAACCTCAGAATATTATGATTTTGGAAAATATGGCTTGGGAAATGAAGAAGATATATATATAAACTCCTATATAGCTGCAGGAGAGGTTAAGTGTCTAGGTAAAGAGGGGGAGAGGATAAAACCTGTTATAAGTATAAGAAAAGAATTAAAAGCTCCTGTGAATAAAGGACAGGTGGTAGGGAAGATAACATATGTGCTGGATAAAGGTATTGAGAAAAGCTTTGATATATATGCAGGTGAAAGTATAGATAAAAAGGATTTTCAATGGTCCTTTGGTGTAATATTTAGAAGGTTTGTATTGCATTAGTAATTGGTTTGTAATGTCAAAATTAACTTGAAAATTTATAAAAAAAGAAGTACAATTATAATTGGATAAGATTAGTTTTGTGAAAATGTTATCTGTATTTCTATTGAATTAAACTAAATAAAAGCAAAATACATTAGGAGGTCATGCGATGAGTGATGTGGCAGAGAAAAAAGCTCTTAAGAGAATCGAAGCTTTATTAGATGATAATAGCTTTGTACAAATCGGAGGTCTTGTGAATGCCCGTAATACAGATTTTAATCTAAGCGCTATGGATACACCAGCAGATGGTGTTTTAACAGGGTATGGTGTTATAGATGGAAAATTAGTGTACGTGTATAGTCAGGATGCAACAGTTTTAGGTGGTGCAGTTGGAGAGATGCACGCAACAAAGATAGTTAGATTGTATGAGATGGCCATGAAGATGGGAGCGCCTGTTATAGGATTAATTGACAGTGCAGGTGTACGTCTTCAGGAAGCTATGGATGCTATGAATGCCTTTGGTGAAATTTACAATCTTATGGCTAAAGCATCAGGGATGATACCACAGTACGTTGGTGTATTTGGTAATTGCGGAGGTGGATTAGGTATTCTTTCAGAGATGGCAGACTTTACAGTTATGTCTAAGGAAGGAAAGCTATTTGTTAATTCTCCTAACGCACTTGATGGTAATTATGTAGATAAGCTGGATACGTCATCTTGTACATATCACAGTGAGGTTACAGGACTTGCTGATATGGCAGGTAGTGAAGATGAAGCTATAGGAATGTTAAGAACTCTTGTATCATTACTTCCTTCCAATAATGAGGAGGATGGAGTATATGATACTTGTAACGATGATTTAAATCGAATATGTACCGGTATGGAGGGCTGTTTTGAAGATACATTAAAGGCACTTCAGCTTATGTCAGATAACAATTTTGTTCTAGAGGTAAAAAAGGATTTTGCCAAAGATATGGTGACAGCGTTTATAAAGCTTAATGGTATGACAGTTGGTGCAGTGGCTAACAGAGTTAAAGCATATGATGAAGCAGGAGAATGTGAAGACTTAAAAGGAGATAAGCTCACTACAGATGGTTGCTATAAGGCGACAAGCTTTGTAAATTTCTGTAATGCATTTAATATACCTGTTATTACTCTTACTAATGTAAGTGGCTATAAGGCAACTGTGGATGAAGAAAAAACTATAGCTAGAGCGGTAGCTAAGCTTACATATGCATTTGCAAATAGCACAGTTCCAAAGGTTAATGTTATAGTGGGCTCATCATATGGCAATGCATTGATGGTTATGAATTCAAAAGCTTTGGGCTGTGATATGGTATTTGCTTGGAAGAATGCAAATATTGGTACTATGCCAGCAAAGGATGCAGTTAGAATTATATATGATGAAGAGATGAAAAATGTAGAGGATAAGAAAGGCTTTATAGATGATAAAGCGACAGAGTATGATTCTTTACAAAATAGTGTTTTATCTGCAGCAAAGAGAGGTTATGTAGACACTATTATAGAACCTTTGGATACTAGAAAATATGTGATAGGTGCATTGGAGATGCTCTATACAAAACGAGAGGAAAGACCAGTTAAAAAGCATGGCACAATTTGAGGTGGTGAATAAAATGAAAAAAATACTAAAAAGCATACTATTATTGCTTGTTTGTTCATTTGTATTCACAGTTAATGTAAGTGCTGCCACAGATTATAAATATGATGAAAATAAAGTTAAACTATCTGTGACGGAACTGGTAAAAAGTCTTGTGAATATGGACAAAGATGAGCTAGAGTATTATGCGAATAATTCAGTGGGCTGGACGAAGAATGCCAGTGAGGTATTGTTGGATTATAAGAATAATGATACCTTAGGTGGGTTTAAAAGCTTAAGTGAAGCCACACTTAAGGAAGACGGACAGCTTCTAAAGATTGAGATTACAGCAAGATATGAAAAAGTAAATCTTGAAATTGTAACAACTATGTCTAATATAGCTGGAGAAATTGTACCAGTGAGGATTGATTTTGATTTGGTAGACATTGGTAATGAAACCCTTGGCGAAAAGATGCAGAATGCATTGTTTAATTCTATTATAGGTTTATGCTCTGTATTTTTAGTTTTATTGCTTATATCATTTATCATTTATCTTTTCAAGTATATTCCAAAGATTATGGAAATATTTACTAAAAAGGATAAGGGTTCTGTGTCGGTGGCATTGGAAGAGGCTATTGCACAGATAGAGGGAAAAGAGGAATTGGTAGATGATATGGAATTAGTTGCAGTAATTACTGCTGCAATATGTGCGAGTACAGGTGCTAGCAGCGATTCCTTTGTAGTTCGTTCTATAAGGAAAGCAGACAGAAAAAAGAAGCATATATAAGAAAGATGAGGAAAAGCGTATGAAAAATTATAGAATTACAGTAAATGGAAATGTGTATGATGTATCTGTTGAGGAATTGAATGGAAGTGTGGCTAGTGTGCCAGTGATGCAGACGAGTGTACCAGTTGTGACACCAAAGGTGTCACAGCCTGTAGCTACGCCAGCGGGAGCTGTGACTATCACAAGTCCTATGCCAGGAAAAATCATTAGTGTAAAAGTAAATGTAGGAGCTGCTGTTAAAAAGGATGATATTATTATGATTCTTGAAGCTATGAAGATGGAGAATGAAATAGTGGCATCCCAGGATGGAATAGTGGCAAGTATTAATGTAAATGAAGGTGCAGCAGTAGAGGCAGGTACAGTGTTAGCTTCCTTAAATTAATAAGGGAGGAGGTTTACTATGGACTATATATTCGAAACCTTTGGTAATTTAATTAAGCAATCAGCTTTCTTTAATATTACCGTGGGCAATCTTATTATGATTGCAATAGCTTGTATATTTCTATATCTGGCTATAAAAAAGGAATATGAGCCTTTGTTGCTGGTTCCTATTTCCTTTGGTATGTTACTAGTTAATATGTTTCCTGCTATTATGGCGTCGCCTGATGAAACAGCCAACGGTGTAGGTGGTTTGTTGCATTATTTCTTCCTTCTTGATGAATGGAGTATTTTGCCATCTCTTATATTTTTAGGTGTCGGCGCGATGACTGATTTTGGTCCACTGATTGCAAATCCAAAGAGCTTCTTACTTGGTGCGGCAGCTCAGCTTGGTATTTATTCAGCATACTTTTTAGCTATTCTAATAGGATTTGGCGATAAATCAGCAGCAGCTATATCTATTATAGGTGGAGCAGATGGCCCTACATCTATTTTCCTTGCAGGAAAGCTGGGACAAACTGATTTAATGGGACCAATAGCTGTTGCAGCATATTCTTATATGGCACTTGTACCGATTATACAGCCACCTATTATGAAGCTTCTCACAACAGAGAAGGAGCGTAAGATAAAGATGGAACAGTTAAGACCAGTATCTAAGCTTGAGAGAATATTGTTCCCGATAATAGTTACAATTGTAGTTGTATTGATTTTACCAGACACTGCACCACTAGTAGGTATGCTTATGCTTGGTAATTTATTTAGAGAATCAGGTGTTGTAAAGCAGTTGACAGAGACTGCATCCAATGCATTGATGTATATTGTCGTTATTTTGTTAGGAACTAGTGTAGGTGCGACAACTAGTGCAGAGGCATTTTTAAATGTTGCAACCATTAAAATTGTTGTATTAGGTCTTGTAGCATTTGCTTTCGGAACAGCAGGAGGAGTTTTGCTTGGTAAGCTTATGTGCAAGCTTACAGGTGGAAAGATTAATCCACTTATAGGTTCTGCAGGAGTGTCAGCGGTACCTATGGCGGCTAGAGTTTCTCAAAAGGTTGGTGCAGAAGCAGATCCTACAAATTTCTTGCTTATGCATGCAATGGGACCAAATGTTGCAGGCGTTATCGGAACAGCAGTTGCAGCAGGAACATTTATGGCAATATTCTTATAATGACTAATATACAGAAAGGAAGGATGCAAAATGGCTGAAAATAGACCAGTTAAAATATGTGAAACAGTTCTTAGAGATGCCCATCAGTCACTTATAGCTACACGTATGACTACAGAGCAGATGTTACCTATTGTAGAACAGATGGATGGAATAGGGTATCATGCAGTAGAATGTTGGGGCGGAGCAACTTTTGATGCCTGTCTTAGATTTTTGAAGGAAGACCCTTGGGACAGACTTAGAAAATTGAGAGCTGGATTTAAAAATACAAAGCTGCAAATGCTTTTTAGAGGACAGAATATCTTAGGATACAATCATTATGCAGATGATGTAGTAGAATATTTTGTTCAGAAATCCATAGCTAATGGTATAGATATTATACGTATATTTGACTGCTTTAATGATTTGAGAAACTTATCAACTGCAGTTAGTGCTACAAAGAAAGAGAAGGGACATGCTCAGATAGCATTGTCATATACCTTGGGAGATGCATATACTCTTGATTACTGGAAGGATATGGCGAAGAGAATAGAGGAAATGGGCGCAGATTCTATCTGTATAAAGGATATGGCAGGCTTATTGCTACCTTATACAGCTTATGAATTAGTTAGCGCTTTAAAGGAAGAGACAAAGCTTCCTATTGAGCTACATGCACACTATACATCAGGTGTCGCATCTATGACTTATCTTAAGGCGGTGGAAGCTGGTGTGGATATTATTGACACAGCTATGTCACCATTTGCATTAGGTACAAGCCAGCCAGCCACAGAAGTAATGGTTGAAACTTTTAAGGGCACAGAATACGATACAGGACTTGACCAGCAAAAGCTTGCCAAGATAGCAGATTACTTTAGACCACACAGAGAAGCTGCATTAAAGAGTGGACTTATGAACACCAAGGTTTTAGGTGTTAATATAAAGACACTTCTATATCAGGTTCCTGGCGGAATGTTATCTAACCTTGTGTCACAGCTTAAGGAAGCAAATGCTGAAGATAAGTACGAAGCAGTTCTTGAGGAAATTCCAAGAGTACGAAAGGATTTTGGAGAGCCACCTCTTGTTACACCTTCTTCACAGATTGTAGGAACACAGGCTGTATTAAATGTTCTTCAAGGAGAAAGATATAAGATTCTTACAAAAGAATCTAAGAAGGTTTTATCTGGAGAATTTGGTATGACAGTAAAACCATTCAACGAAGAAGTTCAGAAAAAAGCTATAGACGATAAAGAGCCTATTATATGTCGTCCGGCAGATTTAATAGAGCCACAGCTTGAAAAGTATGAAAAAGAATGTGCGCAGTGGAAGCAGCAGGATGAAGATGTCCTTACATACGCATTATTCCCTAAGGTAGCCACAGAATACTTCCAATACAGAAAAGCTCAAGCAGACAAAATAGACATGAAAGTAGCAGACACGTCCAGTGGAGCCTACCCATTATAGCACTTTATGACCACCCTCACGGGTGGTCATAATTCTTCACCCCCAACCCTATATACATAATTCTCATTATCAGAACTTATAAAATCCTATTAGACGATTTTCTGCCATTTACGTGTATGACTGCGTACGAAGTATCCATCTATTTTTCAACGCCTCTTGAGGGTTCCGATGATTTGCTTATATGCCCCTCTTGATACTAAGGCTGTGTGTATTTCCGTTAAAAACACAACCTAGCTAGTGGTGTTCACAGGACATGGACAACGTTTCGATTTTCTATTTTCAGCATCCCGCGCCAAAGAATGCTTATTATCCACCTGCCTACATAACTTATCGGCTTGGCCGATTAACTCTCGCGCAGCGAGAGTAGCCAAGCCTCTTCAAACAGTATTTCGGCAGGTGGGCATTA
>JAFQOW010000037.1 GCA_017412055.1 Lachnospiraceae bacterium
GCGAGGATGAGCACTCGCACGAGAAGAATATGTCAGCTAACGCTGACCGTGCTCGGGCCAATTCGCAGTTGCAAAGCAACTACGAATAAGTCGCAAAGCGGAGCAAGTCCCTCTAGACAGAGGGATTTAGGGAGATGATGCAGACTTGTCCGCTTTGTTAGTGCGTTAAAGCAAAAAATACTTGAACTAAAAAAAGAGTTGTATTATAATAGGCAACGGAGAAAAATTTGAAATCAAAAAGTCGTTTTTACAACGCCTTAAGAGGAGGAAAAAAATATGTCATACGTAGATGAGGTAATTGAGTTAGTTGTAAAGCAGAATCCTTCAGAGCCAGAGTTTCATCAGGCAGTTAAGGAAGTATTAGAGTCTTTACGTCCAGTAGTTGATGCTAATGAAGAAAAGTTTAGAAGAGAAGCGTTACTTGAGAGAATCGTTAATCCAGAGAGACAGCTTAAGTTCCGTATTCCATGGGTAGATGATAAGGGACAGGTACAGGTAAATACAGGTTATAGAGTACAGTTCAACAGCTCAATTGGACCATACAAGGGAGGTCTTAGACTTCATCCATCAGTAAATCTTGGTATTATCAAGTTTTTAGGTTTTGAGCAGGTATTTAAGAATTCGTTAACAGGTCTTCCTATTGGCGGTGGTAAAGGTGGTTCAGACTTCGATCCTAAGGGAAAGAGTGATAGAGAAGTAATGGCATTCTGTCAGAGCTATATGACAGAGCTTTGCAAGTATATCGGTGCTGATACAGACGTTCCAGCTGGTGATATTGGAACAGGTGCAAGAGAGATTGGATATCTCTTTGGTCAGTATAAGAGAATCAAGGGTGTATACGAAGGCGTATTAACAGGTAAGGGATTATCTTATGGTGGTTCTCTTGCAAGAAAGGAAGCTACAGGTTACGGCTTACTTTACTTCACAAAGGAAATGTTAATTGCAAATGGTATGGATATCGCTGGTAAGATAGTTGCAGTTTCAGGTGCTGGTAACGTTGCTATCTATGCAGCAGAGAAGGCTACTGAAATGGGCGCTAAGGTTGTTACATTATCAGATTCAACAGGTTGGATTTATGATGCAGAGGGTATTGATCTTGATGCCGTTAAGGAAATTAAAGAAGTTAAGAGAGCTAGACTTTCAGAGTATAAGAATTATAGACCAAACGCTGAATATCATGAAGGTAAGGGTGTATGGACAGTTAAGTGTGATATCGCTCTTCCATGTGCTACACAGAATGAGTTATTAATTGATGATGCTAAGGCACTTGTTGCTAATGGATGTAAGGTTGTAGCAGAGGGCGCTAATATGCCTACAACAATTGAAGCTACAGAGTACTTACAGTCAAACGGTGTTATCTTTGCACCAGGTAAGGCTGCTAACGCAGGTGGTGTTGCTACATCAGCACTTGAGATGTCACAGAACAGCGAAAGACTTAGCTGGACATTCGAAGAGGTAGATGCTAAGCTTCAGAGAATTATGGTTGATATTTTCCATAATCTTGACGCTGCTGCTAAGAAATATGGCTTTGAAGGTAACTACGTAGTAGGTGCTAATATTGCTGGTTTCGAAAAGGTAGTAGATGCTATGTTAGCTCAGGGCGTTTGCTAATTTGTTAGACTATAGAAGTTAAAAATACATAGCAAAATGCTTTAATTAAATTTTTAAAAAGTCATCACATTTATGTGGTGACTTTTTTTGATATTATTCTTTATATTGTTGCTATTTTCTTCAAAATGTGGTAAAATTGATTAAAATTAACGGTGGTGAATTGAATAAGGGTTAAACATACTATTATTAAGGAGGTTTTTGTGTTGGCAGGTAAAGATAAAGAAGCGGTTGCTTTAGATAAAGCTAAGCTTAAAGAAGAAAAGGCTTTGAAGGCTGCGAAGGCAAAAGAAGAAAAGGCATTAAAGAAAGCAAAACTTAAGGAAGAGAAAGAATTAAAGAAAGCAAAGGCTGCTGAAGAAAAAGCAAAGAAGAAGGCTCAAGCTGATGCAGAAAAGGATTCAAAAGATACTAAGAAGGATGATTCTTCTAAGAAAGCTGATAAGAAAGTAGATAAGAAAGTAGATAAGAAGGCATATAAGAAAGCAGATAAGAAGGCAGATAAGAAGGCAGATAAGAAAGTAGACAAGAAAGCTGATAAAAAGTCTAAGAAGTCAGAGATTAAGCTTGAAGGTGCTGTAGATGGAAGAAAGGTTAAAAAGTTTTCAATCCGTCTTACTGGAAAGATACTTGGTATCGTGACTTTGATTATGGTTATTCTTGTAGGAGCAGTACTTATCAATGTATTGTTGAACATGACAAAGCTCTCTAATAATCTTGTAGAGAAGCAACTTCAGGCATCTGCTTATGCAGTACAGAGTCACTACGACAGTGTCAGTGATTTTGAGTATAAGGTAGGCAGTGACGGAGAGTTATACAAGGGTACTACAAATCTTATATACGAGAAGAAGTATATGGATGACTTTAGAGATAGCATGAGAGCATATACAGCATTATTCTTTAATGATGAATTGAAGCTTTCATCATTTAAAGAAACAAGCGAGGTTAAGTTATCAGATGAGGCTAAGAAGGAATGTATAAAGAATGGATACTACTTCTCAGACAATTATGATGTAGATGGATATAGCTTTTATGCATATTATAAAGTATATTCTAAGGATGAGACAGGTAATCCTAATGGTATAATGATTATCGCCGTTCAGAAGAGAGATGCTTGGCAGATTACAAAGTCAGCACTTTTCATGATTGCATTAACAGCTATAGCTATTATGGCCGCTGCAGTAGTATTGGTTATCTTATTTGTTAGAGCTATTACTAAGAGTATTAAGAAATCTGTTAAGGATATGGAAAATGTATCACAGGGTAATCTTAACTTTAGTGTCAGCGATAAGTTGACAGGCAGAACCGATGAAATCGGGGATATGGCTAACGGAATTCAGCTTATTATCAATAACTTTAAGTCAGTAGTAACAAAGATATTTGAAGCGTCAGCAGAGCTTTCACAGTTTACTGAGAAGTATGGTGTTTCGTTTGGTAGAATTAATGAGACAATGGGTAGCGTTAATATAGCAGTAGATGAAATTGCTAATGGCGCAACATCACAGGCTAATGAAACACAGACTGCTAATGATGAAATGACTAGCATGGGTAATGCTATCGTTGAGGCATCTGGTAATGTAGAACATCTTGGAACAAGCTCAAGCAAGATGACAGGTTACAGTGATCAGGCTAGAAGTACATTGGAAGAGCTTAGTGAAATAACAGAAAAGACTATGAAGTCTGTTGATACAGTACAGAATCAGACAAATCTTACAAATAAGTCGGCTATGGAGATTCAGGAAGCAACCGACTTGATTGCAAACATTGCAAGCCAGACAAATCTTCTTTCTCTTAATGCTTCTATTGAGGCTGCTAGAGCAGGAGAGAATGGTAGAGGTTTCGCAGTAGTTGCTAATGAAATTAGAAATCTTGCTGACCAGTCAAGAAGCTCAGCTGAGAGAATTGCAGCTATCGTTAATACACTTATCTCTAACTCAAATGAGAGCGTTGAAACTATGAATGATGTTATGAGCATTATGCAGGTTCAGAGCAATAAGTTAGATGATACAAAGACAATGTTCCAGTCACTTGATAACGAAATTGCATCAGTTAATGAAGCGATTGAAGGAATCAAGGGAGAGATGGCTCATATTAATGAACTTAAGACAGTAGTAATTGAAAGTGTAGAAAGTCTTGCAGCTATCGCAGAGCAGAATGCAGCTTCTACAGAGGAAACATCAGCAGCTATGGCTGAATTATCAAGCATCATCGGCGTATGTGATGAGGAGACAAAGAAGCTTCTTGAATTAGCAGAAGATCTTGATAGTTCAATTAGAACATTTAAGTTATAAATACATTTCTTTAAGTTTCTTATGGAAAAGGTATCTATGGTGAGAGCTATAGATACCTTTTTTGTCATTTCTGTATATAATTTATTGGTTCTTTTGTACTTTAATACAATAAATTGTTGACATTTTACACATTTTTGTTTAAAATAATAAGGATTATAAATTGAGAAAGTAGAGGCGAGAAGATGGATAATAGAAAAGTAAAGTTAGACGAGCATACTAATCTTTTAAGATTAGAAGAACATATATATCATTTGGTGGATGTAGATAAGCCAAACACATTTAGAAATCTCTTTCCATATTCTGAGGTACCAAAGATTGCATTTAATGATAGAATAGTGCCTCATTGTATGCCAGAGAATATATGGATTACAGATACAACCTTCAGAGATGGTCAGCAGTCAAGAGCACCATACTCAGCGGAACAGATTCTAAGATTATATGATTATTTCCATGAATTAGGTGGTCCTAATGGAATCATCAGAGCATCAGAGTTTTTCTTGTATAGTAAGAAGGATAGAGATGCTGTATATAAATGTATGGAGAGAGGATATAAATTCCCTGAGGTTACTAGCTGGATTCGTGCTAGTAAGAAGGATTTTGAGCTTGTAAAGGATATCGGTATAAAGGAAACTGGTATTTTAGTAAGCTGTTCAGATTATCATATTTTCTATAAGATGAAGATGACAAGAAGAGAATGTATGGAGCATTACTTAAGTGTTATCAGAGAGTGTCTTGAAACAGGTGTTGCACCAAGATGTCACCTTGAGGATATCACTCGTTCAGATATTCACGGATTTGTTATTCCATTCTGTATCGAGCTTATGAAGCTTCAGGAGGAATATGGTATTCCAGTTAAGATTCGTGCATGTGATACTATGGGATACGGTGTTAACTTCTCAGGTGCAGTTATCCCACGTTCAGTACAGGGTATTATCTATGGTTTAAGAGAGCATGGCGGTGTTCCAAGTGAACAGATTGAATGGCATGGACACAATGATTTCTATAAGGCAGTGACAAACTCTACTACAGCTTGGCTTTACGGCGCAAGTGGCGTAAATTGTTCACTTTTCGGTATCGGTGAAAGAACAGGTAACACACCTCTTGAGGCTATGGTATTTGAGTATGCACAGCTTAAGGGTACATTAGATGGTATGAAGCCAGAAGTAATAACAGAGATGGCAGAGTACTATGAGAAGGAAATCGGATACGAAATTCCTTCAAGAACACCATTTGTTGGTTCGGCTTTCAATGTTACAAGAGCTGGTATTCATGCAGATGGATTATTAAAGAATGAGGAAATCTACAATATTTTTGATACAGAGAAGATTCTTAATAGACCTGTTTTAGTAGCAGTTTCTAATACATCAGGACTTGCAGGTATCGCTCATTGGATTAATACATACTTTAAGCTTAAGGATGACAAGAAGGTAGATAAGCAGTCAGACCTTGTTAAGGATGTAAAAGCTTGGGTAGATGCAGAGTACGAAACAGGAAGAGTAACTGTTATTACAGATGAGGAATTACTTGAAGTAATAAACAGTGTATGTACAAAGCTTGGAATCACATTAGGATAATCTAAAAACGCACCAATTTGGTGCGTTTTTCTTAATCTTCAATGGACAAAGTATATGTATATAATTTGTCCATTGAAGATAATTGATAAATATTTGACAAGCTAGGTATTTAAGCTTATAATTAGGTTAGGTACGTAGTTTCGGATTTGTAGGGAGGATATTATGTTAGAGAATAAGATTTCTAATGCGGTTATTAGAAGATTGCCGAGATATTATAGACATCTTGGAGAACTCATAGAGATGGGTGTTGAACGTATTTCATCCAATGAGTTAAGTATGCGTATGAAAGTAACTGCATCCCAGATTAGACAGGATTTGAATAACTTTGGTGGCTTTGGTCAGCAAGGATATGGATATAATGTGAAGCATTTGTACGTGGAGATAGGTAAGATACTTGGACTTGATAAGAAGCATTCTCTTGTTATCATCGGTGCAGGTAACTTGGGCAGAGCTATTGCCAATTATGGGAATTTTGAGAAGAGAGGTTTTATTATCGAGGGTATATTTGATATAAATCCAAAGCTTACAGGCTCTACCATCAGAGGTATCGAGGTAAGAAATCTTGATGAGATAGAAGATTTTGCAAAAGAACATGAGATAGATATAGTGGCGCTTACTATTCCAAAGGCACAGGCTATCAATGTGGCGGAGAGATTGGCTAGATTAGGTGTGAAGGCATTTTGGAATTTTGCTCATACAGATTTAAATGTTCCAGACAATGTTATCGTAGAGAGCGTACATTTATCAGAGAGTCTTATGAGAATATCGTATATGTTGGAAAATGGTTCATCATTTGATTAAGGAGGGGCCTATGAATAAGAAAAAGGATTATGAAGAATATATAGAATTAGAAGATATATTAGAACAATTGAAAATGTGCAGAATACCGGCATTGACTCTTGATATAAGATGGCAGGCTATATTTAATACAGATGAGAAGTCGTCAAAGATTGCGAAGCTTGAGAAAAAGGTAAATGAGGCGCTTAAGAGTCGTGGAAGAATAACTACTGATAAGAAGGACCTTATCAAGGTTAAGAAGCAATTGATGAATGAAATTGTGAGAAATATGAATTCTCCGGAGAATAGCAGAGCTGATAAGAAGATTCGTAAGAGCAAGGAATTGATAGAGGAGATAAATAATAAGCTGATTTTACTTGAGGATGAGGAACTTGATTTGCCAAGTAAGTTTGATGAGGCCAATGCTGAGCTGGCTCTTGAATCCATGAAGGAAATCTTTGATAAGTATGAGGAAAATCAAGAAGATATTGAGACCTTGGAAGAATGGATTGAAGAGACTAGAGAAGAGTTAAAGAAGCGAGTGGCATTATTGCATCAGAAAAAAGAAGACAATGAAAGAATGGATAAGTATTTGTCTGATTTGATAGATGGCGATATTATACGACAGTATAAAAAGTATAGAGAGCTAGAGGATTAATTTTTAAAAGAATACAAAAATTGAAATTATTTATAATAAAACGGACAGGAGGTTAAAACATGATTATAGGTATTGGCAATGATTTGGTAGCTGTTGAGAGAGTGGCTAAGGCGTGTGAGAAGGAAGGCTTTTTGACACGTACATTTACTGAAAAAGAGATAGAAGCATTTAAGGATAAGCCTCAGTCATTGGCGGGTAATTTTGCAGTTAAGGAAGCTGTATCTAAGTGTTTTGGTACAGGATTTAGAGGTTTTGAACTTACTGACATAGAGGTTCTTCGTGATGATAGAGGCAAGCCATATGTGAATCTTTACAATGGTGCTAAGTATATTTATGATAGATATTTTGGAAAGAATATATTTGTATCTATATCAAATACAGAAGAATTTGCTATGGCTATGGCCGTATTTGAAGGAGACGAACAGTAGGAGGCAGAATGGATAGAATATTAACTGGGCAAGGTATGAAAGCAGTAGACAATTATACTATAGGCGAAGTTGGTATTCCGTCTATGGTGTTAATGGAGAGAGCTGCTCTTAGTATGACGGAATATATTAAAAACGTCATATCTAGAGATAAAAAGGTTTTATGTATATGTGGTACTGGCAATAATGGAGCAGATGGTATAGCAGTGGCAAGACAGCTGGTATGTGCCGGATATATGGCAGATATTGTGATTGTTGGAAATGAGGAAAGAGGCAGTGAGGAATTTTTAGCTCAAAAAGCTATAGCGAATAATTGTCAGGTTAAGTTTTTAGATAATGTAACCACAAGAGAAGGTGATGCATATAATGAAGTATGCCATAGAATACAAAATGAATATGATTTTATAGTAGATGGTATATTTGGTATCGGTCTTTCCAGAGAAATTGAAGGCGTAGTGAAGGATTTGATATTATTTATCAATTCCAATATATCAAAAGCTAATAAAGCTGGAAATGTATTAAAGGTAGCAGCTGTAGATATTCCTTCTGGACTAAATAGTAGCACCGGACAGATAATGGGATGTGCTCTAAAAGCCAATTATACCATTACCTTTGGTGCCAGAAAAGCAGGAATGTATCTTTGTAATGGCAAGGATGTATGTGGACAGATTATAGTGAGAGATATTGGCTTTCCAAGCTTAGCTTATGAGAAATGTTTGACTAATTTACAGAGTTATTCAGTCATAGAGGACGAAGATTTAAGAGAATATTTACCAAGAAAAGCTCATTCCAATAAAGGAACATATGGGAAAGTACTTGTGATTGCAGGCTCTGAAAATATGTATGGAGCGGCATTTTTAGCTTCTATGGCGGCATTCAAGGTTGGTGCTGGCTTAGTTAAAGTAATAACTCATAAGGCTAATAGAGAGCTTATATATAGTAAGCTGCCAGAGGTGATGATAAATACTTATGAATCTGAACAGGATATAGAAAATATTCCTCTTATAGATGATATATTATGGGCGGATTCAGTACTTATAGGTCCAGGATTAAGTACAGCTACTATGGCAAATAAGCTACTTACAAAGGTTTTGCAAATTTGTAGAGAGCATAATAAATACTTAGTGATAGATGCAGATGGACTAAACATTATGTCGGCTGATGATAACCTTATGGAAATGCTTTATGAAAGATGCGTCCTTACCCCTCATATAGGTGAAGCATCTAGGCTTATGAGGGAGGATATACTTACCATATCTAACAATATGATAAGCAAGGCATATGAATTTTCATGTAAGCATAATGTTAATATTATATTGAAGGATTC
This sequence comes from Lachnospiraceae bacterium, assembly GCA_017412055.1. Taxonomy (GTDB): domain Bacteria; phylum Bacillota; class Clostridia; order Lachnospirales; family Lachnospiraceae; genus SVEL01. The sequence continues at coordinate 8,661 of JAFQOW010000037.1, forward strand.
AACAACAGTGATTTTAGGTATTGAATCTTTGGAAGATAAGTGTAATAATAGAGTCTATGTGAATATTAATGGAAACCCTGGAATGGCAACTGCTGGTTCAGGAGATGTATTAGCTGGTATTGTGGCAGGAATCCTTGCTGGTGGACTTACAAAGGAGCTTGTATGGGAGGATATGACAAAGGCCATTGCCATGTCAGTATATATTCACAGTGTGGCAGGAGATATGGCAGCTGTAAGCCAAGGCCAGACATCCATGATGGCTACAGATATTATAGAGATGATTTCAAAAGTGCTTAGCATTTAGTAAATATAGGAGAAAACAAATGGAAAGCATAGATAAGTATTATAGAGTATATGCAAGTGTAAATCTTGATAATATATATGCAAATATGAAGGAATTGAAGGACAATACTGCAGATGGCACACAGATGGTTGCAGTTATTAAGACTGACGGATATGGACATGGTGCCATACCTATTGCCAAAACTGTTGATGAGTTGGTGGCAGCATATGCAGTTGCAACAATTGATGAGGCATTGAACCTTCGAAGACATAATATTCATAAGCCTATTTATATATTAGGCTTTATTTATGAGGAAAGAATGAAGGAAGCCATCTTAAATGATATAAGAATGACGGTTTATGATGTGGAGATGGCAAAGGCGATTTCACAGAAGGCATCAGAGATTAATAAAAAAGCATATGTTCATATAAAAATCGATACAGGTATGAGTCGTATAGGCTTTGCTACAACTGATGAGGCTATAGGTGACATATGTGAAATAGCTAAAATGCCAAACATTATTATGGAGGGGATTTTTACACATTTTGCAGCTTCAGACTCGGCTGATAAGAAAGCGGCAACCATGCAGCTTGAAAGCTTCAATGCATTTAATGAAAAATTAGCTTTAAATGGAATAGATATTAAGATAAAGCATTGCTCTAACAGCGCAGGAATTATAGATATGCCTATGGCAAATATGAATGAAGTGAGAGCTGGAATCGCTCTTTACGGAATGTATCCTTCTGATGAGGTCAATAAGAGGGCTGTAATGCTTAGACCAGCACTGGAATTAAAGAGTCATGTTATATTTGTGAAGGAAGTACCAGCAGGGGTCGGAGTTAGCTACGGTTCTACGTTTGTAACAGATAAGCCTATGAAAATAGCTACTATTCCTTTGGGATATGGCGATGGATATCCAAGAAATCTATCAAATAAGGGTTATGTATTGATAAACGGTGTGAAATGCAGAATACTTGGAAGAGTATGTATGGACCAGTTTATGGTAGATGTAACAGATATGGATGTAAAAAAAGGTGATGTGGTTACACTTGTGGGAAGAGACAAAGATGAAGCCATCACAGTTGAGGAACTAGCAGAACTTGCAGGCACATTTAATTACGAGTTTGTATGTAATCTGGGAAAAAGAATACCTAGAGTATATTATAGAAATGGTAAGATAATATCTACAAAGGATTACTATGTAGATTTGTATGAGATGATATAGTCATATAATATTAAAAAAAGAGTATAAAATTAAAATACCCGGAGATAATGATAAATATATTATTACATAATTATCAGGGGTGTTGAAAGTGGTTATAAGAAGAGGAGATATTTATTATGCAGATTTACGACCTGTTATAGGGTCTGAGCAGGGAGGCATACGACCGGTGCTCATAGTTCAAAATGATACTGGAAATAGACATAGTCCAACAGTTATCGTAGCGGCGATTACCAGTAAAATGAATAAGGCAAAGCTGCCAACTCATATAGAAATCGAAGCTAATAAGTACGATATAGTAAAGGATTCAGTCATACTTTTGGAACAGCTAAGAACTATTGACAAAAAGCGCTTAAAGGATAAGGTAGGACATCTGGATGGTGAAATATTACAGAGAGTAAATGAAGCTTTACTAGTAAGTCTTGAGCTTATATAGGGCAAGGGTAGTTGACTAAATAAGGTTAAATATGGTATATTTTATGAGTTAATGCATATTTTTTGTGTTAACTCATTTATTGTTTATTAGGAAGGTTACAAGAGCAATAAGTTTCATATGTTATAAATGGTTTAATAACATGGTATTCTAGGAAGGAGAATGATTTTATAATGGACAGTAGTCCCATACAAGGGTTAATTTTGTTTTCAGCTTTTATTTTACTGAATTTTATTACGTATTGTTTTGGTGAGGCAAGTCAGAATATTAATGAAGCTGAGTTAAATAATAAGGTACAAGACGGTGACAGGCGAGCTAAGAAGCTTAGCAGAATAGTTGAAAATCCAAGAAACTTTGTAGTTACCATACAATTTATGGCTACAACCTTTGCAGTGATATCAGGTGCATATAATCTTGTGATATTTAATAAGTATAGAGTGCCTATACAGATTTTAGCATTTGTAGCTCATATTGTAATTCTTGTTTGCGTAGGAATAATAATTCCGCAGCGTATAGGTAATAGAAAGCCAGATAAATGGGCGCTTGGATTAGTCAATATTATCAATGTGATAATGATTGTGTGTAAGCCATTTACATTTATAATAGTTTTGATTTCCAGTGTGCTTTTGAAGCTTATGGGAATTGATTATAAGGAAGAGCACGACAGTGTCACTGAAGAAGAGATTATATCTATAGTAAATGAAGGTCACGAACAGGGCGTTTTAGAAGAGCAGGAAGCTGAGATGATTTCCAATATTATGGAAATGGATGAAAAAGATGCTGAGAATATTATGACTCACAGAAAAAATGTAATAGCTATAGATGGTGATTGGACTTTAGCTGATACAGTTGAATTTATTATCAATGAGAATAATTCACGATTTCCAGTTTATGAAGGCAATATCGATAATATAGTAGGTATAATGCATTTTAGAGATGCATTCACTACATATAATAAGATAGAAGATAAAAATATAAAGGTGAAAGAATTGCCAAATATTTTGCGAGAGCCTGTATTTATTCCCGAAACCAAAAATATTGATTCATTGTTTGATGAGATGCAAAAGGCTAAAAATCATATGTGTATTGTCATAGATGAGTATGGTCAGATGGCAGGAATCGTTACAATGGAGGATATATTGGAGGAAATCGTAGGAAATATCATGGATGAGTATGATGAAGAGGATGATAGCATCTTAAAGGAATCTGAAGATACTTATCTTATAAAAGGAATGACATCACTTGCAGCTATAGAGGATGCAGTGGGAATATCCTTTGAGGGCGAGGAATTTGAAACTCTTAATGGTTACTTGATAAGTAAATTAGAGCGAATTCCAGATGAAGAAGAGGATGAGGAAATAATTATTGACACGGATAAGGGTCAGTTTCAGGTATTATCAGTTGAGGGTAATATGATAGCAGAGGTAAGACTTGAACTTTTGAAGGAAGAAACAGATGAAGTGGAAGAGGATAAGACTTGAAATTTATGAAAAAGTTATAAATAGTCTTATATATGAAAATTAGACAAGGTATAAATTAAAATACAGATTGTATTTTATATATTGCCAACATATTACGTAAATTCATATAATATGGTGAAATAAAAAATAGGGTCATAGTTACCTAAAATAAATTATAAGCATGAGGAGAAAAGAGATATGTCAGGACATTCAAAATTTGCCAATATTAAGCACAAGAAGGAAAAAAATGATGCAGCAAAGGGAAAGATTTTCACAATTATTGGACGTGAAATCGCAGTAGCAGTAAAGGAAGGCGGTCCAGATCCTGCTAACAATTCAAAGCTTGCAGCAGTAATCGCAAAGGCTAAATCAAACAACATGCCAAACGATACAATCGAAAGAGGTATCAAGAAGGCAGCTGGTGATGCTAACTCAGTTAACTACGAAGTAGTTACATACGAAGGCTATGGCCCTAATGGAACAGCTATTATCGTAGATGCTCTTACAGATAACAGAAACAGAACAGCTTCAAATGTAAGAAACGCATTTACAAAGGGTGGTGGAAATGTAGGAACAACAGGCTGTGTATCTTATATGTTTGATAAGAAGGGTCAGATTATCATCGACAAGGAAGAGTGTGATATGGACGCAGATACAGTTATGATGATAGCACTTGATGCAGGTGCAGAAGATTTCGCAGAGGAAGAGGACAGCTTCGAAATCCTTACAGCTCCAGATGACTGTGAGACAGTACGCCAAGCTCTTGAAAAGGAAGGCATCGTAATGGCACAGGCAGAAGTTACAATGATACCACAGAATTACGTAGAATTATCATCAGAAGATGATATCAAGAAGATAAATAGAATCTTAGACCTACTCGACGAAGACGACGACGTTCAAGCAGTTTATCACAACTGGGACGAGTAGCAAACAATGAAAGCAAACCGGAGTTCCTAAGGACTCCGGTTTATTTTCATTTTTGCTACTCGTCCCACGAAGAATTTGACGCACCACACGAAGTGTGGTGGTACTCCGAAGGAGTACGTGCTCGCACACGTCAAATTCTGAGTCGGGACGAATTCGAATAATGAGTTCCACGATAAAAACTCCTAACCAACGAAGTTAGTTACACACCGTAGGTGTGAGTGCGGAGCACAAAAGAGTTTTTAGAGTCGGGACGAGCGTGGTGGGAAGCATTTTTCTACCTAAAAAGTCGAAAAAACCTAAATGGTAAGAGAAAATGAGCCATAGAGGAAACTAAATCATACAGTAGAAGCAAAAAAGGACTTAACTGTATGAAAAAATGAGCCACAGAGGAAACTAAATCATACAGTAGAAGCAAAAAAGGACTTAACTGTATGAAAAAAATGTGACACAGAGGAAACTAAATCATACAGTAGAAGTAAAAAAGGACTTAACTGTATGAGAAAAATGAGTCACAGAGGAAACTAAATCATACAGTAGAAGCAAAAAAGGACTTAACTGTATGAAAAAATGTGACACAGAAGAAACTAAATCATACAGTAGTAGTAAAAATGGACTTAACTGTATGAAAAAATGTGACACAGAAGAAACTAAATCATACAGTAGAACTAAAAATAGATTTAACTGTATGAAAATATGGAATAATAAAATAAATACTAGTACTAAAAATGAAATGTGTTATAATCATATAAGTAAGAAACGTAACAAAAGATAACGAAAAGTAACATAAATCAGTAACATAAACCAACAAACACAAATAAAGGAGACTAATATGTCAGATATTAATAGAACAGAAGAATTCCTGGATAAATATAAGCAGATGGAAACTTTAGTAAGAAATGAATATAACCTTGATAATAATGAATCTGTTATGAATTTTCTTATAAATAACAAGGATTTTAAAGTAATTGAAAATGAATTAGATTTATGTAGAGATACAAGAAACTTATTATCTCACAATCCAAAGATAAACGGAGAATATGCCGTATATCCAAGTGAAGAGATGATAAAGCTTTTAGATAAGGTTATACAAAAGGTAGCACGACCACTTAAGGCTTCAAATGTGATGGTCAAGAAAAGTGAATTATGCTATATGAGTATGACTGATAAAGTACAAGATGCAATGTCCGTGATGAAAGAGAATTCATATAAGCATATTCCTATATTAGAGGATGGAGTATTAGTTGGTTTATTTAGTGCAAAAACAGTGTTAGATATAATGGTTACTGAAGGTGCAGATATATTTAGCAATGAAATTACCTTTGATATGATACAAAAATATATATCCATAGAAAATGTCGCATCAAATAAATTTGCTTTTGTAGGAAATAGTACACTGGTTAGTGAAATAAAGGATATATTTAAGGAGGACATAGATAATAAAGAGAGAATTAATATTATCTTCGTGACCCAGCATGGCAAAAGAGATGAAAAGTTACTTGGAATCATAACTGCGTGGGAGATTGCGGCGGTGAAATAGGTGAAAATTAGTAATAAAACTATTGACAGATTATATGCATAATTATATAATTCATTACTGTGGAGACAATTACAAAGGGGCACACTTATAGAAATGTAGGGTCGCAAAACTAGAAGTCTAAGGTAATGTGTGAAAGTGACATATATTATTAGGATAGTTCGGTTGCAATGATTAGAGAAATCTGATTGTTGCAGCCTTTTTTTTATCATATAGGAAGGTTATTGATGAGAATTTTCTATATTAGAACAAACGCTTCGCGGGGATGAGGACATGCCTATATTGACATAGGTAATTTTTTGTATATCTCCAATATAGGTAGCTTAGGAGGAAGAAAATGAGGAAGCTTTGGAAGAGAGTTATCGCTTTAGGGTTGACGGTTGTTATGATAGGAAATATCTTATCAGTTATGCCAGTTAAAGCAGATAGTTACAAGAAACAAGAAAATGAGGTGGTAGTTGAAGCAAATTATGCCAATGCTTTTGATTACGCACTATTTACAGGAGATGAGAGCAAAACATTAGAGATGAATGCGTCTAAGATAGAAATATCGGGAGATGTGCATTCTAATAGTGATTTTGTATACAGAGGTTCACTTATAGATATTGATGGCGTTTGTGAAGCCAGTGATGATATTACTATAAGTGTATCTGATAGGGATTATATAGATAAGATTGGAGAATTGAAGGAAAATACAAAGAAGGTAGAATTACCAGATTATTCACAGCAGATATATAATTATTTAATGGAAAATAATTGTGCAACATATTATAACTGGACAAGCTTTAGTGATAGGTATGTGAGTCTTAAAAATGGCATATGTGTAGAGGGAACACTGGGAGTGTATTCTAGCCAGTTTACTGGAAGCGGAATTATCTATGCAAGAGATGGAATAAATTATTCGGCAGCAAATATAGCTAATGCAGATGAAGGAATGCTTGTGTTATGCGCTGCTAATGGTGATATAAATATATATGCGTCTAATACAACAATTAATGGTGTAATATATGCACCAAATGGAACAGTCACTATAACAGGGTCAAATGTACAAATAAACGGTCGAATTATATCAGATAAATTCAATTTTTGGGGTTCAAATCTTGTAATTAATAAAGGTGAAGGAGATTTGGAATTATTAGATTTTCTATTTGGACCAACACCAGAAATAAAAGCGACAGGCGAATTAAAGGAAAATAGAAAGATAACGCTTGATATAAATGGTACAAAGAAATTAGATAAAGCTATTAGGGAAAAGACAGAATGGAAGCTTTATCAGTTGATTGATGGCGAAAAGGTTATGGTTGAAGAGGGTGTAGAGTACTATATAGAAGAAAGTACCTCGGATGAATATGTAAAGAATTTATTGTTTAAAAATAAAGGAACATATATAGTAGAAGTTACACTAAAAACAGAGACTTTAGAAAATACAGGAGAGTTAAAGCTTGATATTGAAGAAGATAAATCACCAGTTGTTGATTATCTTATAGAGAATGATAGCTATTATAGAGATAGTTTGGGTGAGGCAGAAATTGTTATAAGGGATGCATCATATTCTGTAGATAATGATAAGATTGCTACGAGGATATGGACTGTTTATTATGATGCAAATAATAATGGTAGCTTTGAAGAAGAGGAAGGAGTAATAGTTTCTTCTGAAAATGATAAAGAATTAAGTTATAAAACAAAAGAAGTTGGAAAATATAAGGTAGAGCTAGAAGCTATTGAAAGTTTTGATAATACTATAGAAGAGTATATATGTGAAGGGGATTATAGAAGGGCAAATACTGGAGAAAAGAAGGAAAGAGATAAGACATTTTTGGTAGGGAATAGTGCCCCGGAAGCCAGTGTGGATGTAGGAATATCAAAGGATATAGATTTGGTATTTACAGTTGGAACATCTGATGTAGATTTGGTTGATACATATGCAAAAGAGATAGAGAGGATAAAAGGTGAATTAGAAGAACAAGGGTATAAGGTACATTTATCAACAGTGGAGACATCATGTCTTACAGCTAAGGATACCTTCGCGTGGAAAGAATATGATCATTATAATTATAGAGATATGTATTTACCTACATTAGCAAAGCATATTATATATGATGATAAAAATATAAAAATGCTTGGATACAGTTATGCTCCGTTAAGAGATTTTTTGATTGTAGAGGATAACAATGATTCTCAAAAAATTTTCACATTTGATATAAAGAGAGACAATACGGATTGGCATAGTATGGAAGGCGGAGGCTTCCTCTTTAATGCGTCGGTTAAGGGAGGTAAAATATATGGATTTTGTGTACTTATTACACAGTCGGGATTAAAGCTTTATCAGATAAATGGAATATCTACATCAAGCTATCAAAATGGAAGTACAAGTAATGTAAAGCAGTTAAGAACATTTTCATTTAGTAATTTATATGCATCGCATAGCATTAAGATAGTTGTAGATAAAGAGAAGCTTTCTTTATGGGATGGAGATAAGCTTGTAATAGATAATTATAAGTTGCCTAGCAATAATTATGGATATGGCTACGGACCGGTAATAAGTCATGCAAGTCATGGCTGTAGTCAACAGTCATATTTTACTTTTAGTAATATAAAAATGTCTACTATAGAGGGCAAGAGTTTGTCAGAAGTACTTGATGGGTATGAGTGGAAGAGTAAAACAAGTAGATATGTAATTAATTTAAGTGATGGACAGCTAGAAGAATTTGAAACAGAAAATGAGTATGCACAGGTTGCAAAACAGATTGTGGAGAATGAAATAAGCTTTATAGGTATTGGAAATAGTAAAAATGATACACAGTATAAAGAGCTTATGAAGGTAACAGGCGGAAGTGGATTATATCTTGAATTAGATGACGTAGATGATGCAACATCAAATCTTGCAAACTATATATCAAGTAGTGAGAATAATAAGGATTTTACGGTCGATTATTATGTGGCGAAGGATCAGCCTATCACATATATTGATTTTTATAAGGATGCAGAAAATGACCCATTATATGAACAGGAGTGGGTATATGAATATGATCCTACACCTTTCTATAATGAGGAAGCAAGAAATGAAATAGAAACAATTATCGCTAAGGAGCCATTATCAGTATTTAGCAAGGCAGGAGCTTATACAATGAGACTTAAGGTGCGAGATAATCCTGTTGGTGATAATGAAGCATTTGATGAGTATAGGTTGTGGTCAGATGAAAAATCATATGAGAAGATATTGATGGTTCATAACAGACCAATAGCAGTACTTGATATAGATGTAAAAGAAAATCCAAATGATAAGAATAGTGTAATTGTAAATATTATAGAAGACAGCTACGATTTGGACCATATAAATGAGTCGTCAAAAGGTATTATCAGTAAGGAATATAAGTGGAAGAAGTTATCTGATGAAACTTGGACAGAGGGACCTATAGGTAATAAATTAGATGTAGGTGAAATATATTTTGTATATTTTGTAGTAACTGATAAGGAAGGACAGATAAGTTATCCTAGGGTGCATATTATAGATACTTCAAAATATTATGTGCCAGAACCTGTAGATGATAAAGAGCTTCCAACTATACATTTAGAGCTTGAGAAGACAAAAGCACATGTTGGAGAAACAGTTAAGATTACAGGCTATGCAACTGATAATATGGGTGTAGATGTATTCGAAATATACGTAAATGATGAGTTGGCAGTAGAACATGCAGGAAGAACCTTTTATACGGGGTATGAAAATGAAACTGTAACGATTAAAGCAGTAGCAGTAGATATATATGGCAATAGAACAGAGGAGATTAAATATCTTGAAATCGTTGACTTAAATGATAGAATGGCACCGATTGTAGAGATAATATCTCCTGGCAATAATGCAGTAATGGATTTTTCTGTACAGATAGTAGGAAGCGTATATGACGAAACAAGCTTTAGTAAATATTTATTAGAGTATAAGCATGAAAAAGATAGAGAATATACACTTATAAAAGAAGGTTATGAGAGCAAAAATAGCGCTATATTGGGAGAGTGGAATGTAGAGGGCTTAGAGTCTGGTTTCTATGATGTAAGATTGACAGCATATGATAATGCTGGAAATATAGCACAGGTTATATATAAGTATGAGCTTAAGGTAAGTGATGAAAGTGGAATTATAGATACAGAAAAAGTAGACCATGAGGCTCCATTGCTTATGGTGAATCTTCTTTCAGATATAGTGAAGGTAGGAGAAGAGATAAGAATAAAAATAGATGCGAAGGATGAATCTGGAATAGCTGAAATTAAAGCTTATGTGGATGGCGAATTAGCACTTGAGGGAGCTGGCGAATTAGTAATCTGTGATACAAAGACAGGTATAAAGAAGATAAAGGTAAGTGCAACAGATAAGTGTGGCAATACGATTATCAAAGAAATGTCTATAATTGTAGCCCAAGAGGGAGATGATAAGTCTCCGGAAGTAAGCATATTGAGTCCAGTTCACGGAAGTAACTTATCCGGTAGTGTAGAGATTATAGGTAGTGCAACTGATGATATACAACTTGCAAGATATAGATTGCAGTATAAAAAAGCTACAGAGGATATATATGTAACTATAGCAGAAGTTTATAATGCTGTGGAGGAAGACGTATTAGGTACTATAGATGTATCAGCCCTTGAAAATGGTGTATATGATATAGTACTTACGGCATGGGATAAGAGTGGAAATTATTCTATGGTGCAGATGTCATATATTGTAGATACATCCATGGATGAAGAAGAACAAGATATAATCAAACCGACTATTGATATTGCTCTTTCAAAGATAGAAGCAAAGGTTTTAGAAGAGGTAGAATGTATAGTTGAAGCTGTAGATGACAAAGGCTTGCAGGCTGTCAAGGTATATGTAGATGGGGAAGAGATACTGTCAGGAAACGGAAGCTTTACATTTACAAAGACTGAGGCTTGCATAGTGGATATAGAAGTTTATGCTATAGATGATGCAGGAAATATGTCTAAGGCAACAACAAAGTGTGTAATTGTAGAAGACAGAGATAAAAATGCACCAAATGCAGAAATATTAAGTCCGAGCCACGGAAGTATTATCGGGGGTCAGGCAGATATAATAGGAAATGCTACAGACGAGGAGTGTGTATTAAGCTATACTCTTGCGTATAGAATGCAGGGTATAGAAAAGTTTACAACAATAAGTGAAGGAAGCGAAGCTGTAGTAAATGGAGTATTAGGAAGTCTTGATACCACAAAGCTTAAAAATGGAATATACGAAATAAGGCTTACAGTAATAGATAAAGGTGGCAATAAATCGTATATACAGAATTCATATATTGTAAGTAATGAAAATGAAGGAAGTGGAGAAATTCTTGATGCGGAAGTTGAAAAGGATATAATAAATCCTAACATAAGCTTAGTTATTTCAAAAAATGTGGCAAACCTTAATGAAACGGTAAAAGGGTATGTAAAGGTTACTGACAATAAGGAAGTAGATATAATTAAAGTATATGTGGATGGTGTGGAAGTAACACTTGATGAAAATATTATTGAATTTACCTCTGATACAGTGAAAGAGGTTGTGGTAAAGGTTGTTGCATTAGATTCAAGTGGAAATAAGTCAGAGGTAGAGGACGTATGTCACTTCTATAATCTATCGGATAAGGTGGCGCCAAATATCAATGTAGTATCACCAGAGTCAGAGACAACTATAGACAAATCAGTAGCTATAGTAGGTTCTGTATATGATGAGACAGGGTTAGATTACTATAAGATAGAGTATAAGCCTGTAGGAACAGATAAGTATATATTACTTACAAAACAGACAGAGGAAAAAAATAATGAAGAAATAGCATATATAGATACAACAGTTTTAGCGGATGGAATGTATGACTTTAGAATTACAGCAGTAGATTTTGGTGGAAATGTAAGATACAACGACTATCGATATATAGTGGCGGCAAAGCTAAAGGTAGGAAATGTAAATCTGAGCTTTAATGATATAGGAACAACTATATCATCAATACCTGTTAATGTAGTAAGGTATTATAGCAGTTCAAACAAAGCAAAGGGTGACTTTGGAGTAGGTTGGACACTTGGTTTAGGAAGTGCTACGGTTAGCGAGATGAATGATATGTGGACTGGATGGAGTGTTACACCATATGGTCAGTATCTTGGAACATACTATATGTTAACAGAAGACATAGTTCATGATGTAGTTGTAAATATGGGTGATGGAACAAGTGAGAGATTTACAGTCAAGCTTGGAACCAAGACACAAAAATATATACCAATTCAGCATACAACTATTGAATTTGAGGCAGAGGAAGGTTCAAAGAGCAAGCTTGAAATATATGGAGATAACAATGCGTACATAACAGACCTTGCAGGCAAGCATACGTTTATAGATTCCAATGGAGATTTCTTTAAAATAGATAAATACAAGCTTACATTAGAGGATGGAACACAGCTTATAATTGATAAAGAAACAGGCGTTGAGAAAATATTAGATAAGCATAATCATGAAATCAAGGTAACTGATGAGGGATTTGTAGATGAAGCAGGAAATGGATTAATCATTGAAAGAGATGAAGAAGGAAGAATTACATCTATAACAGAAGCAGATGGAAAAGTGACAGCTTATGAATATGACAAGGCTGGAAATTTGTCAAAGGTAATTAACCCTTTGGGATATGCTATCACTTACAAGTATGATGAAGAGCACAATCTTATAAGTATGACAGATTTAAGAGGCGTAGAAGTAGCTCGAAACGAATATGATGAGACGGGAAGATTGATTGCTACAGTAGATGGTAATGGTAATCGAGTGACATATGACCATGATATTCAGGGAAAGACAGAGGTTATCACGGATAAGCTTGGCAATAAAACTGTCTATACATATGATGATAGAGGGAATATATTATCATATACAGACGCCTTAGGAAATACAACTTTTAATACTTATGATGAGTATGGAAATATAGCGCAGACTATAGATGCCTTGGGAAATAAGACTACATATGAGGTGTCGCAAAAGGGATATCTTGTATCTACAACTGATGCGTTAGGAAATGTAGTTAAGAATAATTATGATGATGAAGGTAATATTACATCTATCACAGCTATGGGAGTTACACAGCTTATTATAAACTATGATGAAGATGGAATGATTACAAGTACTCATGATGCATTAGGAAATGGTGTATATTATGAGTTTGATTCATCATACAGAGTTACAGGCGTAAGTGATGAGCTTGGAGAATATCTAAGCTTTACATATGATAGTGCAGGTAATGTAATATCAACTGTAAACGGCGAAGGAGAAATAGCAACCTTTACATATGATGAGTCTGGTAATTGTTTATCAAAAACAGTAGTAAAAGAAACGGCTGAAGGTAAGAGCGCCATAACGGAAAACTATGAATATGATGCTATGAATAGATTAGTTAAGGTAATCTATGCAGATGGCTTAGTTACAAGTGTTGAGTATGATGGCAATAGCAATATGACAGCAACTGTAGATGGTAAAGGCAGAAGAACAACATATGAATATGATAATGACTGTAACTTAATAAAGATAACATACTTTGATAACACAGTTGAATTATATGAGTATGACAAGTTAGGAAGAAACATAAAGGCTACAGACAGAATGGGAAGAAGCATATATATGACATATGATGCGGTAGGAAATATGCTTACAAAGACTTATTCAAATGGAGCTATGGTATCATACAAATATGATGCAAAGTACCGTGTAGTAGAGGTATGCGATGTAAATGGTGGAGTAACGAAGTATGAGTATGATGCTATCGACAGAAATACAGCTATTATAGATGCATATGGAAATAAAACGGAATTTACATACAATGAATTATCTATGCTATCGTCAATGGTAGACCCAAGAGGAGCAGAGTATAAGTTCCTTTATGATGCTGATGGAAATAGAATAGAAACCATAATGCCAGATGGAACATCTATAAAGACAGAGTATGATGCAAGAGGTAGAATCGTAAAACAGACAGACCAGAATGGTTATGAAACAAGATATATTTACGATAAGGCAGATAGATTAATAGGTGTGATGGATGCTTTAGGCGGTCAGTGGACCTATACATATAATCAAGTAGGCGAGTTAATAAGCGTAGCAGACGCTAATGGAAATAAGACAACATATGAGTATGACTCAATTGGTCGAGTTGTAGAAGTGACAAATGCAATGGGAGGCGTAGCTACATGTACCTATGATGAAGTGGGAAACATAGCTACAAGCACAGATTATGCAGGAGTAAAAACAGAGTATACATATGATGAGTATGACAGAGTCATCATAAAAAATGTAGGTGGCAAGATAACAACATATGAATATACAATAAATGGCTTGTTGTCGTCAGTTACAGATGAAAATGGAACTATAACATATGTATATGACCAAATGGATGGATTAAGTGCAGTAACCTTGTGGGATGGCACAAACATAAGCTATACATACGATACATCACTAAGGCTTACTAAGGTTTCAACAGAGTATGGTGATACATCATATGAGTATGACTTAATGGACAGAGTGACAAGGGTTGTAGACAGAAATGGAATAGCAACCTTATATGAGTATGATGCCAATGGAAATAGAACTGCGGTAACATATGGCAATGGAATCGTAGTAAAGTATGTATATAATGATGTTAACCAGCTTATATCAGAACAGGTAATAGATAAAGATTTAAATATCATAGAGGAATATATCTATACCTTAGGAAAAGCAGGGGAACGACTTGCTGTCACAGAAAACGACCAAAGGACAGAGTATGAATATGATGAATTATATCGATTGGTTAGTGAAAAGGTAACAAAGTCAGACGGAAGTGTAAGTAAGTATTCATATACTTACGATAAGGTAGGTAACAGACTTACAAAGACAGTAGATGGAGTCCTTACAGAGTATACTTATAATAGTTTAAATCAGTTAGTGACTGAGACTGTAAAAGATGGTGATATAGCTGAAGTAGAGGTACTATATACGTATGATGCTAACGGAAATCTGATTTTTAAGAAGGAAGCTGATAAGCAGACAACATACACATACGATGTGGAAGGACGCTTAGTAAGAGCCACTATATCAGCAGGTCAGGATGTAACGGTTGAAGAATATAAGTATGACTATGCAGGAAATAGAATAGCTAAGATAACTGAAGATGAAACAATTAATTACGTGGTAGATACAAATGGAATGTTATCGCAGGTATTATATGAAACTGATAGTGAAGGTAATGTACTTGCTTATTACACAAGGGGAATAGAGCTTCTTACATTAGAAAGAGGAAACAAAGACTATTATTATATGTATGATGGACATGGAAATGTACGTCATCTTACAGATGAAACAGGTAGTGTGACAGATACATATGATTATGACGCTTTTGGAAATCTTGTATCAAAGACAGGAGAAACAGAGAATGCATATTTATACTGTGGTGAACAGTATGATGTAAACACAGGCTTCTACTACTTAAGAGCAAGATATATGAATCCTGATACTGGTACGTTTATCAGTATGGATAGCTATCAGGGAA
>JAFQOW010000038.1 GCA_017412055.1 Lachnospiraceae bacterium
AAAGTTTCTAATAGTGCTATAATATTCATGAGAGTGACTCCTTCTTGGTGTTTGTTTTTAGCGAAACCATTATATCACTAAGGATGTTCACTCTCATCTTTTATTTTCTTATTCAACCAACAAAATCTTTACTCCGTATTTTATATTTTATACATAATTGTAGCCTGTATTTTAAAGATATTCAGCTTAAAAACACAGGCTATTTGTTATAAACGAAAAGAGATGTTTTATTTTATGTAAATATAGAGGAACGATTAACTCGCTCCTCTATATAAAAACTAAATCAATTATCCAACAAAATAGTTTATTATTTCATTAACTTCTGCTGTCTCTCCTATCTTCTGTTTAAGCAATTCATAGCAAGTTGGTTCAAACGGATAAGTTGCAATCAGATTAATTAACGCTGAAACAACCTTATCTTGTGGAAACATTGGATTTTGTAAATTACGAACCATTACCGTAAAATCATTTCCTGTAATCGTGTGAACGTTGGTTAATTCGTTATTCTCCGAAAGTATTTCTATCATTGTTAAGAATGTATTAACATAATCACTATACACTTCTTCAAAAAACAAATCTTGTTTAAATTCTGCATATACTTTTGCTTTATCTTCTTGGCTCATTCTATTCTGAATTTCAGTAATTTTTCCTAAAGCACCCATGCCAAAGTTAAATAATTCAGCCTTTGCCATTCCTTTCATAGCACCTTTAAAGCCAAAGCCTCCACCTTGCATTTGCACCGAATTTCCAACTACATTTCCAGCATTCTGAGCTGCTTGGTTTCTAGACGTCTCGATACCTACCATAATTTCCCAAGATGTACTAGCTCTTTTATATGTAGCAATTTGATGCAAAGTAAATGTTTCAATATCTGCGCTAACAACACCTAATGATAACAAAATACTATAAGCTCTATAAATCATTGGCGTTAATCCTTCGAGATACATTTCTTCAAAATAATGTACTAGTGTATCAAAATCTTGTACACAATTATGGTAATTGAATTTAAACCTATCAGCATAATACCTTGCTGTTGTCTGAAACAACTTACGATATTTCATACATACATCTAATGTTGATGAAACATTTAAACTACTTCCTTCTAACGAAAAGACTCTACTTTCACCTGTTAATGCCGTCCACTGCGCTGGTTCTTCAACAGAATACTTGGCAAATTCTGTATATGGCAAAAAATCTCTAGGAGCTTCTATCTCCTTAACATCTTGTAAGACATCTTTGCCAACCAGTTTGTTAATTCCTCTATTAAAGGATGTTCCAAATTTTGCATATTTATTATATGCATTTTTCAAATCGAAAGCCATATCACTACCTCCTGTCATTCATCACGCAATATTTCTTTGGGTTCAATAAATTTCTCCGGACTTACATTTAATGCATAACAAATAGCTCGAAGATCATCTGCATATAATGTTCTCTTTCCGTTAAGTATCGCATTAAATGTTGAATAAGGAATGCCTGCTCTTTTCGCCACATTCATCTGCTTAATCCCATTCTCATCTAAATATGACCGAACCTTTTTATAAACATTCATTCAATTCACCTCTTTAGTCAAGAAATTCTTGATTTTTATATATTGTATAGCAGTTTTTCTTGATAGTCAAGGAAAAAATATGGAATTTCTTGATTTTTTGTTGTATTTTAAAGAATAAATGCTACAATAAACAATATGTACGGAGGTGACTAAGTTGAGATATGAGATTGGCAATAGAATTCGTAAATACCGTGAAAGCCGAGGATTAAACCAAAAAGAATTGGCACAGCTTATAGGTGTTAGCAATAGTCGTGTATCAAATTGGGAACAAGGCATTAACAGACCTGACGCAGATATACTAGCTGATATATGTAGAGCATTAAATGTATCTCCAAGTGAATTGCTGGATGTTAGATTATCTACTGATGATTTATCAACCCAGGAACGAAAAGTTATACAAGCATATCGTGAAAAATCTGATTTACAACAAGCTGTAAATATACTATTAGGCATAGATGATGAATAATATATGATTTTGGCATAATAATACAGTCATTTTCACATTACAATCATTTTAGCCCACAATTATACCTAAAATACAGATACCCCTCTTATCACCAAGATACGAGGGGCAAAATTATCTATATCATCATTAATCGCTCTATAACCTTATATAATATTGAAAGACATCAACACTTCACTTTGCAGATATGTTTCTTGTTGTTATAGGTGTTTTGAAACTGTCACTATACCTACTATAAATAAGACCATCTAACCGAGATGTATATTACTGTAAGAGAAATATATGTATTTCAAATCAGACATACACAACACTTATATTATGTTAGGAGCAATTATTATGGTACGAGTATTAAAGCCCATTTACGCAAAAACAGACATATCTCTTTTAGATAGCAAATTTTCGTATAAGCCCTCTGAGGTTGTTCAACTATTGTCAACAATAGTTCAATTACAAGGACTTCCTATAACTGTGCAGGAAACACCCGAAGGATGTGTTCAGTTCATAATTGATAATAGCACCTATACTATCATTGAAGAAGAACAATTAGCTTCTGTTCAATAACCTATAGGTATTATTATATAGATTACCGCCATTGAAATATATCAATGGCGGTTTTGATATTAACATAAGCAAATGCTATATATTTTCATATATATTTTTTGAAAATATTGTTTTTGCTGCCTCTGCAGTGCCATTATCCCCTGTCAAATGCATTATACAAGAAACAACTTCAAATTCCACTCCGTAGAGTGACTGTTTCTGTGCCAAACAATTATAATAATTTAACCACCCCCTTATAATTGGTTTTATTGATTTATACATATCTTTACAAGGTACATATAATAAATCATTGTTTATCTTCTTATATATCTTGTAAAGTAGTGAATCAATACTTTTTCTTGTTGGCACACATATAATTTGAAAGTTTTCCTTGTATATTTGCCACCCTAAAAATGATACTCCACATTTTATGTGGTTCACTGTGGCTTTTTCTTCTGAAATCTTCAAATTTCTTTCAGACATAAATGCTTGAATGACAGGTATAACGGTTTGCACCAAAAAGCCTTTATTAGTTCCGAGAACCAGAATGTCATCAGCATATCTTACCATACAGACTTTCTGCCCAAATTCATCTATCAACATCCGTTCTAGCCCATCAAGAGTCATATTGCAAATGATAGATGATAACGCACCACCTTGTGGCACACCTCTTTCAGTTGGATAATATCTATTATTATCTATATATCCACATTTCAATAATTTGTACAAAATCACTTTGTCCATCGGTATATGTTCCATTATCCATTCGTGACTTATATTATCAAAACACGATTTTATATCTATTTTTAATACATAAGTCATCCAAGGGTATCTAGACAATATGCTACAACAATATGATATCGCATCTTTGCAACTATAATTTTTACGAAAACCGAAGGAACATTTATCTGATGTCACCTCAGCTATGGGGTCTAATGCCAACTTATATAAAGTTTGCATAGCTCTATCTTTCATCACTGGAATACTCAAAGGACGTAAACGCCCATCAGCCTTCGGAATATATATCCTACGCAACGGCTTCGGTTTATATCCTCTATGTTTCAAAGAAGCAATCGCTTCAAATTTATCCTCGGATGTATTCCATACTATACCATCAATACCACTGGTATCTTTTCCCCTATTGGTAGAAACAATCTTTACCGATAGGGCTTTTGCATAGAATGAACTCGTTAATCTACGTTGCAAATATTCAACTTTATCATATTCGCAGTTCTCGTAAGCTACAGATATGCGTTTTTGTAGCTTTTTAACATATATTTCTGCTGTTTTAAAATTAATTTTTTCCCAACAGCTAATACTGTTAGGAGTAGCACACACTTTCATGTTCGTTTTGCTCTTCTCCTTTCAAAAGTTCTACATTAACGCCATCCTATCAATAATATATCGGTGGTGCTCTAATTCTTTTTATTGATTTACGCACTCTTATCCTCATCTCCTCTCTGTTCTTCTTTAAGAAAGGCTTCAAATTCCTCTTGATGTTCTTTTATATACATCTCAATGTCGGCAAATATAGACCATGCTATCGTTTTAGCCTGTTCTTTACTTATTACAAGTTCATCCATATTTGCCACCACCTTTCTAAGAAATATAAATGTGTTTCCTTCTATATCCTTAATAACGAGTCAGTTGTAACTAACTCTTGAGAATTTTGACATTTTCGAGGAATATCAAAAGACAAAATGCACAAAAAAATCGGTCTAAAACGTCGTTAAAGACATGTTTTAGACCGATTTTTACCTGTTTTTTTGTATACTATCAACAAAATCTTACCTTTTTCTGTGTTTATGTAATTGTATTATATAAAATATATAAGAGGGTCATATGCTAGAATTATTAACACTTTATACATAATCAGTATAATACAGCAAATATTTATACTGATTATATATACATTACTAATGTTCTATTTCCCACTTTTTTATTGGAATTGTTTTTATTTCTTCCATAAGCTCAGGGGTTATTGTTCTATCTTCCATTGGTACTTCCAATATTCATCTAAAAACCGTAGAAGTTTTTTATATCCTTCTTTTTTATTTCTTATATCTGCTTGCGAAAATCTTTTATCTTCTCTTAATAAGTTTGGTAATCTATATATTCTAAAAAGTATAGAAAAGCGTACGTCGGATACATATTTTCTATCGAAACTCTCCCTACAAGCTATAGGTATCTTTTGCACTTCTTTAGGTAACCTAAATAACGATATATCAAATTTGTAATTTATACATCTTGACTTCAATGCAAAAAAAGTTCCTTGCCCATCATAACTAGAAAGCACCTTCTTCTCTATATTTTTTTCTCTTTCTAAGATTATATCATTTTGCATAACAGAAGCTACAAGCACACCTTCATTTATCGCCATTACCATATCATCAGCACTCAATACTTGATATTTATTTATATTGACAACATCTTGTTCATTTGTACTAACTACATATTCACTACTTAACGAATACATTTTACTATCATATATAAATATCATTATATCACTAGAAATCGGATACATGATAACTGTTCCCACGCTTCCCATTCCAGCTTTAGATATATTAAATGGATTTGTTACAATAACAGGCATATCTGAAGTTATTAGTTTGTGGGATGTATTAAATCTTATTATGCTTACTGCTAAATCGTCTATAACTTCTATAAGTTCATCACATATATTAATATATAACGATGCTTGTATTTGCTTATTTACTCTTTCTTCGACTATATTCTTGACATCATTTTTATTCAAATCTCTATAGTTGTTCATAAAATGCGTTACTAACATCTCACTTCGAGATTCCTTACCATATTTGAGCATTGCCTCTGTTCTTTGATACTGATATACAGCAAATTCTTTCAAATTTTTCTTTTGTTCATCAGATAATAATCTCTCTGGATTATCTACAATTCCGTATATAGTCTTTGCCCACTGTTCCTCTTTTTTCATCAATTGCTTCTCAATTACATTATCTTCTCCGTAAAAATAATTTTTATAACAAATACTTTTTGTAGGTATATTGTTTTTATAAATATCTCCACTAAACTGATAAAATGAAATAAAGGCTTTTTCATTCTTTTTGCCTTTCTTAACTACAGCAAAATTTTTCATATAAAATCTGGGCACATAATGTTGTGCTACGGTTATTTGTTCGCTCATAAACTCACCTCGTTATATTCTTTTCATACTTATATAATTTCATAATATGTAAAAGCAGAGAGTAAAAACTCTCTGCTCATCTAAAATATATTTTCACCTTATTCAGCAAAATCATTACGTAAATCAACAAACGGTATATTAAAAGGCTTAAATCCTGCATCAGCTGTCAAATGCGCTATAATAGGTCTTGCATACGACATCAATAATGTTGTTGCATTAAGCTTCAACAACGAATCTGCTGGTGCTTCAACATCATCTGTCCATCTAAATTTTGAAACCACAATTAATTCAACATAAAAAGGAGTTGTTTCACCTTCTTGTCCTATGCTAATTTCCAATTCAACTATTGCGCTAGACTCTTCTTTCTCTTTTATTTTTACACCATATGAAATTGGCATACCATCATATTTTTCTTCTTCAAAATCATCATTACTTTGAAGTAATACTTTTTCTATATGCGGGTTTGAAAATTGAAATCCACTTTTTTTAATCTGCTTCATAATTTCTCCTTCATTTACGCAATCTTGCGTATTTTAAATTCGCCAACATTAGATTGTTCGCTTAAAGCAAGCTGATATTCCATTTTCCCCATAAATGAAATCTCTTCTTTAATATCAACAACAATATCAAGCATATCCACTTCATAAGCTTTATATTTATAATTAAACTCAAACTTAGGAACTCTCAATTGTTTTTTATAATCCAAAATATACTGAGAACGTATATTATATGTTGCTCCCTTTCTCGGTAACATACTTTCATCAAATTCTAATGGATTATATCTTTCAACATATATCTCATCTTCCATCATATAAGTCTTTAAAATTTCATCGCCACATCTAAATGTCTCTTCCATAGTTATTTCTTTGTCTAGCATACGCAAAATTTCTTTGTCAGTTATTTTTCTCATAACATATGTGTTCTTAGATGAATTATATGTCATAACCAAATACTTAATGTTTGGATTATCTTCCGAAACACATACAAACAGAACAGGTTCCATTCCAACCAGCAATTCCATTTCTACATCCAACTCTCCAATACCTTTAATTTCATTCCAAAATTCCAAATCTTTCATCATAATTATCACCCTTTTCAGCTAATATAGGTTCAATCTTAAATTGCTCTTTCAGTGATGAAATCACACCATCATATAAATACCAATTGTGATGTGTCTTTTTCCCAACAAAATCAGCAGGTCCAAACTCACATTGCATCATTCCTTTAGCAATTCCCAATATTTTTCTCTCTTCATTCGGAATATCTAATACATTTATAAGTTGTTCTCTGTCCTCATTTACCGAAACAGAATACCATTCCAATGTATCTAATTTACCTTCTTCCTTTCTTAACAATGCCAATTCATTATAGCTACGAAAATCTTCATCTATTATACTATTTTCATAGCACAAGGCTCTATAAACTGGCAATTCCTTATACTCTTTACTAACATTCTTTATAAATTTTTCTTTTATCTTTGGCTTGTTTACCAAAGCATCCTTAAAAATTGTAGGAAAATTCGATATACATTCCTCGAGCAACTCTTCTTCTGTCATCTTCATTACCTTTCAAAATCTTATCATATAGTATTTCTTTCAAATAAAAATTTTACTAATAAAAACCAAAGTGACTTATATATTTTTATTTATACTACATCATTTTATGGCTCTATGTCAACTCTATAATACTTATTTTTATCTCTAAATATCGTAAAAAACAGAGAGCAAAAAACTCTCTACTTTTACCTAAATATGGAGCTTACAACCTTATGGTGACTGCAAAGCCACCTAAGAACCAAAAAAAGTTTGTGTAAGACTCCTCAAGTGGAGATGAGGGGAGTTGAACCCCTGTCCAAAAGCCCATCCCATGTTCTTCTACTATCATAGTTTGTTCTTTGACATTCCCTCCTCTGTACGGGAACAAACACCCTTACAGATTCAGTAGCTTCATAAATCTATCAAAGGCTCAAAGCTTTGCCTTTGATGTTCCCTACAAGGTCGATGCCTTAATCCTAGCTGTAGGACACTAGGTTAAGACAGCTGCAACTAGGCAGCGTAAGCTAAATTATCTTCAGCGTTTATATTTAAGTTTGCCATTTAACGCATTGCATACGGATAGCTTCACCATCTTCAAAGCCCCTGTCGAAACCAGTACATCCCCGAGATGATAGGCCACTTCTGTAGCCTTTTATATATAAACTTCAGTTACTTTGTAACTTCAATTTATAATATACCAACTTAATTTTAAAGTCAACGATTAAAGTACGATTTAAACCACTGATTTAATGGTAAATTAATACAAATTTTTAACCTTAAAGTCCTTCTCTGCCTCTCTTCGCTGATCCTTTTTAGCAATATCCTGACGCTTGTCGTAAAGCTTCTTACCTCTGGCAAGGCCTACCTTTACTTTAACCAAGCTTCCCTTAAAATATACCTCCAATGGTACAAGAGTATATCCCTTAGTGGCCAGCTGACCTGTAAGCTTATTAATTTCAGCTCTGTGAAGCATAAGCTTCTTAGGTCTTAATGGATCCTTATTGAATATATTTCCTTTTTCATATGGAGAAATATGCATATTATATGCATATACCTGGCCATTTTCTATACGGATAAATGCCTCTTTTATACTACACTTTCCCATTCGTATAGATTTAACCTCGGTTCCATGAAGGCATATGCCTGCCTCATAAGTGTCCTCTATGAAATAATCAAAATATGCTTTTTTATTATTAGCTATTAGCTTTGATGCTTCCTTACCCATAATTTGTTACCTCTTTTCTTATCAAACAAAATCATATCTCATTTTTACCTAAATAACAATAGAGAAATCAATTGTTCTGTTAATCTTATCGGTATTTTCCACCAATATTCTAACCTTTTGTCCCAAGCGATAAACATTTCCTGTCTTTTCACCGACCATTTCATAATGATCACCATCATAATGATAATAATCATCTCTCATATTAGACACATGTACCATGCCTTCTACAGTATTTGGAAGCTCCACATACATTCCATAGGCAGTAATTCCAGAAATCACTCCTTCATATTCTTCACCAATTCTTCGAGACATATACTGAACCTTTTTCATTTTCTCTACATCTCGCTCTGCCTCCTCTGCCCTACGCTCTAAGCGGCTAGCTTCCTGCGAAACCTCTGGAAGAATATTTTCATAATGTCTAATTCTTTTCTCACTTAACTTACCACGAAGATTTTCCTTAATAATTCTGTGAATCTGTAAATCCGGATATCTTCTTATAGGTGATGTAAAATGACAATAATACTGTGTGGCAAGTCCAAAATGTCCCGTACTTACTGTTGTATACTTAGCCTGCTTCATAGAACGAAGTGTAAGACGACTTATAAGTGCCTCCTCTGGTGAACCTGCAATTCTATCTAAAAGCTTCTGTAACTCCTTAGGATGAACCTCATTGCCGCTTGTTTTTATACCATAGCCAAAATTGCTTATAAAAGTCCCAAGCTTTAGCATCTTTTCCGGGTCCGGATTATCATGTGTTCTATACACAAATGGTAGCTCCTGCCAGAAGAAATCCTCAGCAACAGTTTCATTGGCGATAAGCATAAAGTCTTCAATAATCTTAGTAGCCACATTTCTCTCATATGGCAATATATCTGTAGGGAATCCCTTCTCATCAAGATATATCTTACTCTCTGGAAAATCAAAATCTATAGAACCTCTATTTCTTCTTTTCTCCCTAAGAATTGCGGCCAGCTCTTCCATAAGTTTAAACATTGGTACAAGCTCTTCGTATTCCTTTATAGCTTCCTCATCGTTTAATGACAATATTTTATTAACCGCTGTATAAGTCATTCTCTTATCTATATTTACTACTGTTTCAGCTATTTTATGACCTATAACTTTACCTTTTTCATCTATCTCCATAATGCAGCTAAGAGCCAGTCTGTCCACACCTGCATTCAGTGAACACAACCCATTAGAAAGCTTATGTGGAAGCATAGGAATAACCCTATCTACTAGATACACACTAGTTCCTCGCTTTAATGCCTCCCTATCAAGGGGACTGTTTTCCGTCACATAATTAGATACATCTGCAATATGAACTCCCAGCTTATATATACCATTTTCCTTTGAAAGCGATATAGCATCATCTAAATCCTTGGCATCCTCACCATCTATGGTAACCATCTGTATTCCTGTCAAATCCAGTCTTCCAGCCTTATCCTTTGCTGGCACCTCCTCTGGCATATCCTCTATCTGTTCAAGCACGTCCTTAGGATATTCCATAGGAATATTAAATGACTCAACCACACTTAAGATATCAGTTCCAGGATCATTAACATGTCCAATGATTTTCTTTACAATTCCCTCTGGCTTCTTATTCTTTCCACCAAAATCCGTAATCTTTACAACCACCTTATGTCCAGTTACCGCACCCTTTGAGCGTTCTACTGGTATATAGATATCCTTTGTAAACTTTGTATTATCTGAAATCACAAAACCAAAGCTCTTACTCTTCTTAAAGATACCTACGATTTCCTCAAAGCCTCTCTCTAAGACTTTAACAATCTCTCCCTCTCTTTTAAGATTTGTATCATCCTTACTTTTGCTAGTAATCTTCACAAGAACCTTATCTGTATGAAGAGCGCCATGTACCTGACTCTCAGGGACAAAAATATCATCCCCATCTTCCATCCTAACAAAGCCAAAGCCCCTCTGATTAGACTCAAATACACCCTCTATAAGGTCAGCCTCCATTTTTTCTTCTACTTTGCCAAGCTTCTCTGGAAGCATAATCTTACCTTTCTTAGTAATGACAAGCTTTCCCTCACTCTCAAGAAGATTTACCACATACGCCAGCTCTTCTCTATTATTTTTAGGCACATTAAGAACAATAGCCAGTTCCTTAATCTTCATAGGCACATAGAACTCGCCAGCTAAAATATCCAGTATAATCTTTTTCTTCTCCTCAATTCTCTCCATCTCTATACGCCTTTCTTCGTCTTACTTAGGCTTATTTACCCTTATATATCATTTAATAAATCCTGATTACTAATTCATTTCACAGAAGTATATTTATCATTTCGTACAAATTTATATTGTATTTTTTACGATAGCGGAGAATATTTAGAAAATCAAATATTCGTAGCATGTAAAAAGACAGTATAAATTAGTACGAAATGATATCAAAAACCTTGCGAAAGTTATAAAAAGGCCCTTTCTACAATAGTAGAAAAGGCCTTATGTAAAACTATTTTATAATATTCAATACAAGTGCTACCACAAAGAAAAGAACTACTAATATCTTAGTAAACTTCTCAAGTGCACCTTCCATCGAACGACCCTTATTCTTACCCCAATAAGTATCAGAGCCACCGCTAACTACGCCTAACCCTGCTGACTTACCTTCCTGAAGTAATACAACTACTATTAAAATTAAACTTATTATCAAAAAAACAACTGTTAAAAATGTGTTCACCGTTATTACACCTCCTATACTTAAGCTTTTCAATTCTATCACAACAATAATATAAAATCAAGCACATTTTTACATTACTATTGACTTAATAGATTTTCCTCTTTTATGTTCTCAGATATTATCTTATCTATAATCTCCATGCTAAACTGTACGCCGCCTCTGGTGATAATTCCATGGCCTGCTGCCATCTCAGTTGTATATGACCACTTAGGATAAACACCTAATATGTTGGCATCACCACTTCCAGCCGTATGAGTATAATGAGTAATTATAGGCATAAGACCTGTTTTCTCCTCATCAAGTGTTATAGTATCATTGTCCAATTTCAATGTCACTCTGGCTATACCACCTACCATAGCATCTGCATAATTAAAGGAAGAGCAGAAATTTCCAATGCTATAATAACACATAGCCTTATTGCCGTTATCTGCCTCTATATTCTCTATTTCTCCTATGAAATGAGAGCTTGCTCCAACTATTAAGTCAGCTCCTGCCTCTGTCATAGCCTTTGCTAATGCTTTCTGATTATCTGTTGTAGCATGAGTGTACTCAGACACCCAATAAGGAAATACAATAACATAATCAGCTAATTCCTCAGCCTTTGTAATATCCGCTACCACCTTATCTTTTGTAAGATAATTAACCATATACTTATCATCTGCATTTTCTATAGGCTTATTCATACCTGCAGTATAATTAAGCATGGCAATTTTTACACCCTTAACCTCCATAATCTGGATAGTGTCAGCCTCTTCCTTAGTACTGTTTATACCAAGAGACATAATGCCAGCCTCTTTCCACATAGAAATGCAGTTCTTTATAGCATTAGTACCTACATCATTTGTATGATTTGACGCCATAAGTGCCACATCAAAGCCTGCTTTCTTTATAGCATCCATCATCTCAGCTGGTGTATTAAAATTAGGATATCCCTTTATACCTAAATCATTGCCACCTATGATTGTAGATTGATATATAGCTGCAATATCTGCTTCCTCAGCATACATTCTTAAATTGTCAAATAGAAAGTCATAATTATATGTTCCATCTGACTGCTTTCCACTATTTATTACACTGTCATGGACAAAATTCTCACCAAATACAACTATGGAGATTTCATTATTATTCTCCTGGTTTCCATCATCAGTATTCTCTTCTCCTGGATTTTCTGTGCCAGGCTCTTTGGATTCATCTGTTGATTCCTCTGTCTCAAGTGCAGAATTTGCGGGCTCCTCCTTTACCAGCTTATTAATATCTATGAATATTACAGCTACGTAGTAAAGGACGAGACACATTACAGTCATCGTAAGAACTAAAAGTACATTTTTTAGCTTTCCCATACGAATCCCTCTAAAATATTATTATTACTTACAAAGTAATGATTTACCTGTCATCTGGCTTGGCTTCTCCATTCCCATAAGCTCAATCAATGTAGGAATGATATCTGCAAGGCATCCGCCTTCCATAAGCTTATACTCAGGTGCTGCATTTACAAGAATAAATGGAACCTGGTTTGTTGTATGTGCTGTAAAGCTTTCACCTGTCTCGTAATCAACAAGCTGCTCTGCATTACCATGGTCAGCACAGATAAACATTGTACCATCTACTGACTTAAGAGCTTCTACTGCCTTACCTACACACTCGTCTACTGCTTCCACAGCCTTAACTGCTGCCTCTTCGATACCTGTATGACCAACCATATCTGGATTAGCAAAGTTAATGATGATTACATCATACTTATCAGCTGTAATTGCCTCACAGAGCTTATCACATACCTCGTATGCGCTCATCTCTGGCTTTAAATCATATGTTGCTACCTTTGGAGACTTAACAAGGATTCTGTCCTCACCCTCATTTGGCTCCTCTACACCACCGTTGAAGAAGAATGTTACATGAGCATACTTCTCTGTCTCAGCAATTCTAGCCTGCTTTAAGCCATTAGCTGCAAGGAATTCACCAAATGTATTATCGAGCATAACTTTCTTAAATGCTACTTCCTTATTAGGAATTGTTCCATCGTACTCTGTAAAGCATACAAATGTAACATCCTTTCTAGCTGCTCTATCAAATCCATCAAACTCATCCATACAGAATGCTCTTGTGATTTCTCTTGCTCTATCAGGACGGAAGTTGAAGAATACAACTGAATCCTTATCAGCTACTGTAGCTACAGGCGCACCATTTTCCATTATAACTGTAGGAACCACGAACTCATCTGTAACGTCCTTTGCATATGAATCAGCTATAGCTGTAACAGGACACTGTGCTTCCTCTCCTGCACCTTCTGTAATAGCCTTGTATGCCTTCTCTACTCTATCCCATCTATTATCTCTATCCATTGCATAGTAACGGCCTGAAACTGAAGCAACCTTACCTACTCCAATCTCTTCCATCTTAGCAACTAACTGCTCCATAAAGCCCTTGCCTGATGTAGGAGCTGTATCTCTACCATCTAAGAATGCATGAACATAAACCTTTTCGATACCCTCTCTCTTAGCCATCTCAAGAAGACCATAAAGATGTGTATTATGGCTGTGTACACCACCATCTGAAAGAAGACCAAATGTGTGAAGTGCTGAATTATTAGCCTTACAATTATTCATTGCAGCAAGAAGAGCCTCATTCTTAAAGAAATCACCATCTTCGATTTCCTTTGTTATTCTTGTAAGCTCCTGATATACAATACGGCCAGCACCCATATTAAGATGTCCAACCTCTGAATTACCCATCTGACCATCTGGAAGACCTACAGCCATTCCACTTGCATTACCTCTTACAAATGGACACTCTGCCATAAGCTTGTCCATAACAGGTGTCTTTGCTATAGATACAGCATTTCCCTGCTCCTTCTCATTTAATCCATAACCATCAAGTATCATTAAAACAACTGGCTTTTTGCTCATTTTTATATCTCCTTTTATATTATTTTTTAACTAACCAACTGACAGTTTAGCACACTGCTAAAAGATTTTCAATAATTAACAATTGGTATTTATCGGCGAGTATGCATTTGATTTTCCATTCGTCTGCGTCTACGCATTTCCTGTCTTTTCTTTCTCTTTTGATATCTCATATATTGTATGTATATATAATATATAATAAATATTGTCACCGCTAATATAAGTATCTTCCAGCCAATCCACATTCCATCATCTTCTGATTCCTTTGAATTTGCTGAAGCTTCCTTGTCACCTGATGTACTTACTGTACTATCTGTACTTGTAGTAACCGTCTGCTTCTCACCAGCTTCATTCTTTTTAGCAAAATCTTCATCAAACTTATTAAATACATCTGCTCCAACCTTTTCCTTAATATAATCATAAAGATTTGTTGTATCTGCGTATGCACTTAAGGAATTGGCCGATTTCATAACCACACACATAAGTGTTCTTCCATTAATTTCGGCATATGTCACTAATGTTCCACCTGATTTATTTGTGTATCCAGTCTTTCCACCGATACACTCTTCATAATACACTGGCTCATAAGGATTTATAAGTCTATTATTATTTCTCCACTGCCTTACCAAAGGTTGCTTATTTGTCGGCTGACATTCATAATAGCCTGTAGAACATAAGGTCTTAAACATCTCACACTTTTCATAAGCATATTTTCCTATAACTGCCATATCATATACTGTTGTGTAATGATTGTCATCATGAAGTCCATGAGCATTTGTAAAATTCGTATTAAGGCATCCTATTTCCTCTGCCTTATTAGTCATCATATTGGCAAATTCGGTCATAGAACCACCCACATGCTCTGCAAGCCCATTCGCCAAATCATTACCAGATATAAGCATAAGTCCATATAGACACTGTTCTACTGTCAGCTGCTCATCCATATCTACTAAAGCCGCACTACTTCCTTCCTCTATAGAAAATACTGCTTCTGAAGAAAATGTTACCACTTCATCCATTTTCGCATTTTCAAGGGTAAGAATAGCTGTCATTATCTTGGTAATGCTTGCAGGATAAAGCTTATCCTTTATGTTCTTCTCCACTATGGTATAGCCTGTTTTCATATCTACTACTATGGCAGACTGGGATAACAGCTCTGGAACCTCATTATCAATTCCAGTAGCTGTATATATATTCTTTCCTGAATCAGAAGTATATATTTCTATCTTATCAGCTGCTATAGCAGTTTCTGCTATCATTATGAATGTAAGAAGAATCGTCAATATCTTGGCTATTTGCTTTCTCATAAGTTCTCCTTTATTACATGCTAAATGTACTAGGCTCTATTATACCCACTACCTTCTGCATCTTGCCTCTCTTAGTCTTAATAGCTGTAAGCTTAAAGATAAACTTAACAACCTCGCCCTTATCATTCTTTATTCCTGCCTGGAACTTTACAAATTCCTTTTCTTTTCTAAGAACCTCTATAATCTCGTTATATCTTTCCTTATCCTCATCTACAATATACCTTGCTATATCAGCTCTAAGTTCTGTCTTATCAGGCTCAAATCCAAGTACCTTCTTCCAGTTTTCATTACAGTACATCTTATCCTTCTCACAATTGTAATCTATAATAATACTGTCAGAATACTTGGTTACTATATGATATCTTTGTCTGTTCATCTGATTTCCCTTACTCTCAGAGAATACCATTCTTATAAGGAACAGCATAAGGATAACTGTAAGCATAGCAACCTCAAAGAAAAATACCGTTGCATCAGTTTTGATATCCTCATTTGTCGCCTCTACGCTCTGAGCAGAAATCATCGATACCATATACCACTTATTGTAATCAGTTCTTCCGTAGAATATGTACTTCTTAGCTTCTCCTGAATCATAAGAAATATATCCGCTCTTTCTTGACTGCATACTCTTAACAAGCTTTGTAGCTGATTTATCATTATGAAGGAGAAGTTTTATATTATCCACTTCGTCAAGACCATAACCTCTTGATATAAGTGTTCCATCCTGCATCACCACAAACACATTGCCATATTCGCCTAAATCAGCGATATCCACAAGCTCTGTAAACTGCTCAAGAGTTGAGTACACTTTAAATACACCCTTTACGACCTCTCCTTTAGTAACAGGAACAAAGTAATTCACACCCTTAACGCTACCGAATGAATCCTCTGAGATTGCAATAGATACCTTTCCTTCCAATGCTTTCTTAAAATTCTCATCCTCTGCATACTTAAGGTCTCCTTTTCCTTTAAGACCATTTCCATTTTTATCAATCAAATCAAAATCCGTATATCCTGCTGAATCCGCCTGATTTTTTAACGCTTTACTGATTTTATCCATATCAGCATCTTCTAAGTTACCAATCAACGTAGCTACTGCTGTATACGTTTTAATTCTTTCCTCAAGCTTTATATTTATACATTCTGTTGTTTCATCTATAAGTGCTTTAAGATGTACCTCTGTCTGTGTTTCTAATCTCTTATTAATATTACCTGTATACTGAATATACGCCAATACATTGATAAGCAATATAACAATGGCTATAATATACTGTCTAAATCTTTTCTTCATTATGGTATCCTCCTCATTTCTAATAATCTAGTATACTTAATAATTCCTTTTTTGACAAGCTAGCTAATGAAATTGTTTCACCTTTAAGAATATTATCAGCCAAACGCTCCTTAGATTTTTGAAGAGTAACTATTCTCTCCTCTATGGTATTTTTCGCTATAATTCTATATACAGATACCACCTTGTTTTGACCTATTCTGTGGGCTCTATCTGACGCCTGACGCTCTGCGGCCACATTCCACCAAGGATCGTAATGAATAACCATATCGGCTCCAGTAAGATTTAATCCCACTCCACCTGCTTTCAAAGAAATAAGGAACACACTTGTTTCATCATTATTAAACTGGTCTACAAGCTTTGTTCTTTTATCCTTATCTGTAGCTCCAGTTAATATATAAAATGATATTCCTTCCTTTTCTAATCTATGACTTATAATATCTAGCATAGACGTAAACTGTGAAAATAATAAAATCTTATGTCCACCAGCTATTCCATTCTTTATCATATCTACACACATATCAAGCTTTGCCGAATCTCCATCGTATCCTTCAAAACAGATAGACGGATCACAGCAGATTTGTCTAAGCTTCATAAGCTCTGATAAAAATTCCATCTTCTTTTGTCCAAAATCAGACTCTACCGTACCTTCGATAATCCCCTTAAGCTTCAATGCATTGGCCACATACAACTTATGCTGTTTTCCTTGAAGCTGTGTATATACATCATATTCCTGCTTTTCCGGAAGCTCCTTAAGCACATCTTTTTTAAGTCTTCTTAATACAAATGGCTTAATCATCCTATTAAGACCCTTCATAGCCCCCACATCCTGAGCTGTGACAATAGGATGCTCAAATTTTGACTTAAATTTATTATATGTATATAAAAAGCCTGGCATAAGGTAATCAAATATACTCCAAAGCTCTGATAATCTATTCTCTATAGGTGTTCCCGTCAATGCAAAACGTGTCTGCGTATTAATCTTTTTTACACACTTTGCATTATCTGTAGAATAGTTTTTAATATTTTGAGCTTCATCTATAACCTGAAATCTAAACCTGATGTTTTCATACATATCTATATCTCTTTTTAGTAAATCATATGATGTAATAAGCACATCATATTCCTTATAGCCTTCTAATAGCCTTCTTCTATTTTCCTTAGTTCCAGCTATTATCAAGGTGTTAAGCATAGGCGCAAACTTCTTTATCTCATTTTCCCAGTTATATATAAGAGAAGCTGGTGCTATGATTAAGGAAGGCATATTTCTAGACACACTTAGCTTTTCATCTAATAGCAATGTGATAATCTGCAGTGTTTTTCCAAGTCCCATATCATCTGCTAAGATTCCACCAAAACCACACACATCAAGAGTTCTCAACCAGTGAAATCCATACTTTTGGTATCCTCTCAAGGTCTCTTCAAGCTCTTCAGGAACCATAAATTCACTGTCCTCTATCTGCTTTACAGTTCTGACAAGCGCCTTCATCGCTGAATCCTTATCGTAAGCAGCCAAATTGCCCTCTCGAAGTCTTCCATCAATGTACATAGCTCGATACTTTGGTACAAAAACCTGCTTATTTATAATATCTGTAGCTGAAAAGTCTAAATCGTAAGCCATCTGAGCCAAGAGCTCCAATCCATTATCATCAAGCCTTACAAGCTTATTATCTGAAAGCTTAATGTACTTCTCCTTTTTACCAAAAGCACGGAGCAATTCTTCCAGCTCCTCCATAGAATATTCTCCTGCATCTATGTCCAGCTTAAGCCAGCCGCCATCCACTGATACATTGGCATTTATCTTCATGGAATCTACTATTTTATATTCAAGGACAGCCCTAGACACACTAACCTCTCCAAACTTTTGCAATTCTGCTATACCACTTTTTATCAATCCAAATATTTGTCTGTAATCCTCGGTATAATATATGTTTTTATCATTATCTTTTTTAAAATACATTAAGAGAATGGATTTTAACTCTGCCTCTTTTCTATAATCTCTGCATATTCCGTCATACTCTGCTATTCCACCAAATATATCTACAACTTTGTCTTGATACCTAATATATGGAGTACAAACTATCTGACCAGCTTCATTAGTTTCTATGGCAAATGATGTCTCCATATCCCAAGGGTCAAATTCATCCATATCTATATCTAAAGCTGTCAGCTTGCAATATTTCTTTAACTTAGAGATAACAAGGTTCGTAAATGCAGGCATATCCTTTTTTCCTATAGTTACACTATAGGAATCATATTCTCTATCTCTTCCAGCTCTTAAAATCTCACAAATAAATTCTCCTATATCCTCTGTATAATCCTCAGCCACCATATAGATAAATTCGTCAGCTATAACAAACATTCTCTTATGACCATAGATAACCTTGTTTATCCCAGACATTTGAAGCTTATATCCAGCATTTCTAATCATGGATATTTTTATATTTATATCAGGATTATTGTCTGTAAGAACTACATTTTTCTTATAAATGCTTCGATTTTCCATATACTTAAACACAACCTGTCCACTACATTCATATACAAGCTGCATAAATCTGTCTATTTCATCACAGGCAAGATACATCTTACCTCTATCCTTCTCTATCCTACCTCTTATACCTTCTGTAAGCTTATCCAATTCCTTTCTTTTTCTTATATTTGATAACACAAATTCGACGGAAGGCCAATATTCTTCCCTAAAGGAAGACAGCTTATGAAGAAGGGATATCTTCCACTTATAACCGGCACTTAAACCAAGTGCAAAATTTTCTTCAAATTCATATAAATCATCAATATGATATCTTCTCTTTTTTTCCAAAACATATACATCTACCAGCAAAATATTATTCTCTAGATATATTTCAAATGTCAAACCTAGATTACTTACATCTGACTCATGTAGATAGCTTTCCAATGCTTCTTTTCTACATTTCTTAAGTATTCTGTCAGCTTCCATAGATGTGTACACCATAGTATTTTCCCTTACACTTCCACCTCTTGCATATACAAGTAAGGTAGCTGCCAAGTGTTCACAAAGCCCCTTTGTTACCAGGTGTTTGCCACATTGACAGGTATACGTTTTAACATTCTCTCCACTTATAGCACCACTACAGTTAAAACCATCCACATTTCCTTTGATTAATTCCTCGCCTTTCCAGAAGTTTTTAGACACACTAAGTTTAACCTTATCATTTATAATAAGATTTTCTGCATCCTTAATGATTTTTTCTCTATTAATCATTTTTCTTATATTTTCTTCCTTTAAGCTCACGTTTTCGCTCCTTACTAGCCTCTCACAATCACGCCGCCACCAGCAACATATTCTCCAATATATAACACAAGATTCTGACCTGGTGTAACTGCTCTAACAGGCTCTATGAATTCTATCTCTACCTTGTCATCCCACGTTTTTACAATCTTACATTTTGTACCCTTATGAGCATATCGTATTTTACCCACATACTCTTCTCCTGGCTCCATCCTATCAACTGCCATATAGTTAAACTGGGAAGCTATAACTCTAGTTGTAAATAAGTCCTCACTTTCACCTATAACCACCTGATTATCCTTAACATTTATATCCGTGACAAAAACAGGATGGCCCATAGGTAGATTTAATCCCTTACGTTGTCCTATAGTGTAATGGATAATTCCCTTATGAGTACCTAGCTTCTTTCCAGTTTTATCTACAAATTCTCCTATTTCTATGGTTTTATCTATATTAGAACTGATAAATGATGCATAATCTCCGTCAGATATAAAGCATATATCCTGACTATCAGCCTTATCTGCTATATGAATCCCTATGTCTTTAGCAATCTGTCTAACCTTATCCTTTTCATACTCACCTATAGGCATAAGCGTGTGCGCTAATTGCTCCTGAGTAAGATTACAAAGTGCATATGTCTGATCCTTTGTGGCTGTAACAGAATTGCATATAGCATATCTTCCATTGGCAAGCTTATCAATTCTCGCATAATGTCCTGTAGCTATATACTCAGCATCAAAATCCTTTGCTGCTTTTAAAAGACACTCCCACTTTATGCGTCTGTTACACATATTACAAGGATTTGGTGTTCTTCCAGCCATATATTCTTCTACAAAATAATCTACCACATCTCTTTTAAACTGTTCTCTATAATCATAGACAGCGTATTTTATACCAAGACTGTCTGCAACAGTCCTGGCATCCTCCTGTTCTCCTTGCCATACGTCCATATTTACGCCTATGACTTCATACCCTTGTTCCTTTAAAAGATACGCCGCTACAGAAGAGTCAACCCCTCCTGACATACCTATTACCACTTTTTTCTTATCCATCCTATCTCCTCCAACCATATCTTCTATACGGTTTTGTTATCTCAATATATTCTTTAGACAATTGTCTTTGTTTATACACTATTTCTTTTAAATAATTTATGGTCTCATCTATTTCCTTCTTCGTAGTTGTATATGAAATACTCATTCTTATTACATTGCTTGCCAATTCTTCATTTAAGCCTATAGCTAACAATACATGTGAAGCTTTACCTGACCCTGTAGAACAAGCTGAGCCTGTGGATACACATACACCCTTCATATCCAGCATAACCTGAATATTTACACCATCTACAAATTGAAAACAAAAATTCATATTACCAGGCAAACGTTTATATCTATGTCCATTTAGCCTAACAAAAGGTATTTCTCTAAATATACGCATAATGGCATATTCTCTAAGCTTTGTAACATACTCTGTATGCTTTTTCATCTCTATTCCACTCAGTCTGGCCGCCTCTCCCATAGCTACAATAGCTGGCACATTACTTGTTCCTGCTCTCCGCTCCTGTTCCTGACTTCCACCGTGGATAAATGGTTTAATTTTCACTCCATCAGCAACATATAGGAAGCCAATTCCCTTTGGACCTCCAAATTTATGAGCACTGGCGCTAAGCATGGAAATCTTTTGTTCCTTTACATTAACAGGAATATGTCCACAAGCCTGAACTGCATCTGTATGAAACAATACGCCTCTCTTTTTTGCTATATTTCCTATCTCTTCTATAGGTTGAATGGTTCCTATCTCATTATTTGCCATCATCACCGATATGAGTACGGTATCTGGTCTTATGGCATCCTTCAACCTATCAAGCTTTACCACACCATACTCATCCACATCAAGATAAGTGACTTCATATCCATTTTCTTCAAGAAATCTACAGGTATTAAGCACTGCATGATGTTCTATTTTAGTTGTTATAATATGACGTCCCTTATCCTTATGCATCATAGCACATCCCTTAATGGCATAATTATCAGCTTCTGTGCCTCCTGATGTAAATACAATTTCATCCTTTGTAGCTCCTATTAGGGATGCTATATTTTCTCTGCTTTCCTCCATGGCATTTTGAGTATTTATGGCGCTTTCATATGCCCCCGAAGGGTTTTGATAGTAATCTATAAAATAAGGCAACATCTTTTCATAAGCTTCTCTTCTCATGGAAGTTGTCGCTGCATTATCTAGATATATCATAGACCTTACCTCTTTCTTAGAAGTTTAAAAAAGCCTAATATTTTTACTATAACATCTACAAGTAATTAGTCAAGTTTTTAATGCATATAATTTATCAAGAATCTAATCTATGTGCAAAAAATATGAAAACATATAAAAGTATAATATTTTCTGGAACAATAACTCTTATTGTTGCCGGACTAATTACAAGAGTTTTAGGCTTCTACTATAGAATATTCCTATCTTCTAATATTGGTGCAGAAGGAATGGGGTTATATCAAATGATTTTTCCAATATACATTCTATGTATGTCCATATCATCCTCTGGAATCCAGCTTGCCATATGCGAACAAGTATCAAAGGACGAAACAAAAGCAAATTCTACACTTTTATCAGGCTTGCTTATATCCCTTCCCATATCACTAATATGCAGTCTTGTACTTATCTTTGGTGGCAAATATATCGCTTTTAGCTTTCTTAACGAACCAAGATGTGGTCATCTTCTTGCCATATTAGCTCTATGCGTGCCATTTGCTACTATACATAACTGCATTAATGGTTATTTTTTAGGCAAACAAAATGCATTTATCCCGGGGATGACACAACTAACGGAACAATTTGGAAGAATAATCATAGTATTTATTATATTAACATTTTTAAATCCTTTCATCTCACATAACGTAACTTCCCTATCAAAAATAGCAGTTGTAGGCCTGCTAGCTGGTGAGATACTATCAACCGTATTTTCCATTATAGCCCTATTTTGTTCAAAAGACCGACTTTCCTTTACCCATAAGCTTTCACTAAAAAAAAGGAATAGCAAGCTTTTACACATTGCCACACCTGTAACTCTTACAAATGTATCCTTAAGTATCATCCATAGCATAGAAGCCTCCGCCATACCATTTTTTCTTTTAAAATCTGGTTTGAGTAGAGCAGATTCTATAAGCACATACGGAATACTGACTGCCATGGCTATTCCTTTTATAATGTTTCCTTCTACGATTACCTGTGCTGTAGCTAAAATGTTACTTCCTGTTATCTCTAAGGCCAAATCACAAAATAACTATGAGCGCATATCATTACTTGCCTCAAATACTTTAAAGTACTGCACCGTATTTGGAATACTATGTTCAGCATTTTTTGTTATATTTGGCAAATTCATCGGAGTTTTCTTTTTTAATTCACCCACTGCTGGTGAATTTATAACTATCCTGGCCTGGCTTTGTCCTTTTATTTTTATATCTTCAACCCTTGGCAGCATATTAAACGGATTGGGATTAACTAAGAAGACATTTATACACAATATTATTTCAGCATTTATACGCTTAGGCTTCATTGTTCTATTTATACCAGTTCTAGGAATAAAGGGCTATCTATGGGGTCTTCTAGCCAGCGAGCTTGCCTGTGCTTTATTACACACAATAAGCGTAGTTAAGTATCTAAACACTTAACTACGCTTATCACCTCGCAGCATCCTAGAACCACGGTTTATAATTAGGAGAACATTAAATATTCTAAATTTCTTGGATCGCCATATACCATAATCTGACCATTGGCATAGGCATCCAGCGCACGAATTCTTCCTTTGATAATATTCATAAGCATATCTGCCGATGTAACCACCAAAACATCTCGGTCATAATATTCATAGGGTTCAACATTAATCTTTCCTTCATCAATCTCAATGTAAAACGCACCTTCTCCTTCTCCCTTAATGTTGAACTGATATGCCATATGGCCTACAGCCTTACTCACCTGTGTCTTTTTTGTAGCGACTCTTGCACTTTCAACTAACTCTTCATAGGTCATAAAAACACCTCCCTCTCATATTAAACACGAACTACTTATTAATTACATTATAGTACATATTTCCTATTTACGCAAAGGTTTTTTATAACATTTTAACAATTAATTCCACTCATAAGGTGTATTCTGATATACATAATAGTCAAGCCAGTTTGTATACAAGGCATTGGCATGAGAACGCCATGTAAGAAGTGGAATATTTTGTGGATTATCATCTCTATAATAGTTATATGGAATCTCTATATCCATGCCCTTTGATAAGTCTCTCTTATACTCCTTATCAAGGGTATCTCTATCATACTCTGGATGACCTGTTACAAATATCTTCTTACCCTTTTCTGCCATCACTATAAACGAACCTGCTATATCTGACTCTGCAAGCACAGTAAGTCTATCATCCTTAGCTATTTTCTCATCATCTATTCCTGTATGGCGAGAATGTGGCGCTAAAAATACATCATCGAAGCCTCTCATAAGCGGCTCTCTACGCTTAAGCACCTTATGCTCAAATATTCCAAACATCTTCTTATCAAGAAAATGCTTCTGTATATCATAATGATAATAAAGTCCTGCCTGTGCAGCCCAGCAAAGATAAAGTGTACTTGTCACATTAGTTTCAGTCCAATCCATAATCTCCTTAAGCTCATCCCAGTACTCTACCTGTTCAAAATCCATCTTCTCAAGTGGCGCACCAGTTATAATAAAACCATCAAATTTCTGATTCTTTATCTCTGGGAACTTTGAGTAAAATTTGTTTAAATGGCTCATAGGTGTATTCTTAGAAATGTGATTTTCCACACATACAAATGTCACATCCACCTGTAATGGTGTATTTGACATAGCTCTAAGAAGCTGAATCTCCGTATCATGCTTAACCGGCATAAGATTAAGCACACCTATTTTAAGCGGACGAATATCCTGGCTTATAGCACGACTTTCATCCATAATAAATATATTTTCATTTTCTATAGCTACCTTTGCAGGTAAATCTCCCTGTACTTTAACTGGCATAATATCTCCTACCTTCCAATTGTTATCATTTCCTATAATTATTCATAACCACAGTTGAATAGCTTGGAATAATTACACATTATATCATATATGATTACTATATTTCAATTCCAGTCATTTTAATAAATTCTTCCTCTGTTATAATCGGAATTCCAAGCTCCTTCGCCTTCTTATTCTTAGATGAAGTAGACATATTGTCATTATTTATAAGATAATCTGTCTTTGCCGTCACACTTCCAGTAACCTTTCCACCAAGACTTTCTATTAAATCCTTAACCTGATTTCTATTTTCAAAATGGTTTACACTGCCTGTTATTACAAATGTCTTTCCTGCCACTGGATTGTCCATATTCACTTCCACTACTTCAGGCTTTTCCAACTGTATTTCTTCAAGAAGTGCCATCAATGCATCCACATTATCCTGCTCTGCAAAATACTCTACATAAGCCTTAGCCATCACATCTCCGACACCTTCTACAGACACCAATTCATCTGCAGTTGCTCCTATTATCTTATCTATATCATAATCAAAGTGTTTGCTTATAACCTTAGCATTAGCCACGCCTATATTAGGTACTCCCAAGCTATATAATAGCTTAAATACCGGAACTTTTCTAGACTTATTTACTGAAGCTATAAGATTATCATAGGATTTTCTACCAAAGCCTGGCATATTTACTATCTCTTCTTCAAATCTATTTAACTTATATACATCAGCATATTCCTTGATAAAGCCTTTACCTATAAACTTGTCAAGAGTCTCCTCAGATAAGCCATCTATATTCATAGCGTCTCGGCTTACAAATAAAGTGAATTTCTTTGTAAATTTCGCTACACATTTATCATTTGTACAATATAAGGATTTGACTCCACTAGCATCCTTAATAGTTGCCTCGCCACCACAGGCAGGACATACATTAGGAATCATAAGCTTACCACTTCTAGTGTGATTTTCTAGAATCTGTGGAATAATCATATTGGCCTTATATACCTCTATCTCATCACCAATTCCAAGCTCCAAGCTTTCCACTATGCTAATATTGTGCACACTTGCCCTTGTCACAGTTGTTCCCTCAAGCTCAACTGGTTCAAATATTGCAACTGGATTAATAAGTCCTGTCCTTGAAGGACTCCATTCCATCTCTACAAGCTTAGTTTTTGCAGTTTCATCCTTCCACTTAAATGCAATACCATTTCTTGGAAACTTAGCAGTTCTTCCCAATGACTCTCCATACTTAATATCATCATATATAAGAACTAATCCGTCTGATGGTATATCGAAGGTTTCGATTTCCTTTGCATATTCAGCCACCTTATCAGCTATATTATCAGCATTTACTCGCTTAAAAGGAACCACATTAAATCCTAAACCAGCTAAAAACTCATACTGCTTTTCCAATGAATTCTCAAAATCTACACCTTCCGCTTTAACCAATGCAAATCCGTAGAAATTGACATTTCTCTCAGCAGTTATTTCATTGCTAAGCTGTCTTACGGAACCTGCACATAGATTTCTTGGGTTCTTATATTTTGCATCCACATCCTCTATTTTACTATTGATTTCTTCAAAATCTGTATATTTAATGACAGCTTCACCTCTTAACACGAGCTGCTCCTTAAAAGGCACCGACAACGGAATATTTTTAAATGTCTTAGCATTGTTTGTAACGACTTCTCCTACCTCTCCATTACCTCTAGTTACTGCCTTTACAAGCTTTCCATCTTCATAAGTAAGCACAATAGTTAATCCATCAAGCTTCCAAGAAAGAAGACCTTCCTTATCACCTAAAAAATTCTTAAGTCCTTCTACTTCCTTTGTCTTATCAAGGGAAAGCATAGGCTTTTCATGTGTTTCCTTTGGAAGCTCACTAAGCACCTCATAACCTACATTTATGGTAGGACTATTGGCAAGTACCATTCCTGTCTCTTTTTCCAATGCCACAAGTTCATCATATAAGGCATCATATTCATAATTACTCATTATCTCATGGCTTTCCTGATAATATGCCTTGCCGGCTCTATTAAGAAGCTGTACTAATTCTTTAATTCTATCCTGCTTGCTCATAATATCTCCTATTCTATAATAAAATCAACAAAATCAATCTTTCTAGCTTTTTCAAATTTACTGCTAAAGCATCCACTCCTTACACTACTTAAGAAGATTTTTAAGCTCCTTTAGTTCATGAGTGGATACCATTCTCCACTGACCTGTTTTTAAATTTTCTAGCTTTATATTCATAATTCTAATTCTTTTCAATTTTATTACATTGTATCCAAAATAGCTACACATTCTTCGTATCTGTCGATTTATCCCCTGGGTAAGTATAATCTTAAATTTATTGTCACTTATCTTTTCTATATGACACTTTCTTGTAACTGTATCAATATTATGTTCCTCATCCTTTAATGGCACCCCAGCACCCATTTTCTTTATAAAAGCGCTATCTATCTTCTTATCAACAGTTACTATATATTCTTTTTCGTGATAGTTAGCACCACGCATCATCTTATCTGATAACTCACCATCATTTGTAAGCAAAATAAGCCCCTCTGAATTTTTATCAAGTCTTCCCACCGGAAATACTCTTGACCTAAATCCCACAAAATCAACTATGTTATCTTTA
This sequence comes from Lachnospiraceae bacterium, assembly GCA_017412055.1. Lineage (GTDB taxonomy): Bacteria > Bacillota > Clostridia > Lachnospirales > Lachnospiraceae > SVEL01. The sequence continues at coordinate 27,604 of JAFQOW010000038.1, forward strand.
TTAGACTTATCAGTTGTACACTCTATCCCCACAGGCTTATTTAATGCTATAAGGATAAGCTCTTCCTGCTTTTTTATCTCTTTCTTATTATCTGGTCTCCCCACTGTAACCTTCTGACCTTCCAAAACCTTCTGCCCCATTACAGCTACTTTACCATCTATAAATACCTTGCCAGCTTCTATAAGTCTATCTGCTTCACGACGAGAGCAATAGCCACCTTCACTAAGGTATTTGTTCAAGCGCACACCTTCTGTATTCACTTTTTCAAATTTCTTTTCTGACATCCTATGCTCTCCTTTTCAACATATAACTAACCCATATTTTAACCAAAATACATCATTTTTGCAACCAAAATACCATTAACTTACAATTCACAAAGTTTATATATACATAATTCTCATTATCGGAACCTTTTAATGTAATATATGGCGATTTTCTGCCTACAGGTAGTGAAATACTGCTACGAATATCCATCTACTTTTATCCGCTGTTTTGATGAACCCGTGATTTGCTAAATGCCCTCTTGATACAAGTTTATTACTGTGTGATATTCTCAATAAAATACATCGTAGCTAGGTGATGTTCGTGTGGATGAAAGACATCATCGGAAGATTTTCGTTAAGTTTTCATCCCCACACCGCCGCAATAATGCCGCCTGCCGAGTATGTTCGAGCGACCTTGGCTATACCCCTGCGGGGCAATAAGCCAAGGCGCAAGTTACGCAGGCAGGCGACTAATAAGCATTTGCAAGGTGTGGGGAATGAAAATAGAAAATCTTCTAAG
>JAFQOW010000039.1 GCA_017412055.1 Lachnospiraceae bacterium
TGTCTAGAGGGACTTGCTCCGCTTTGCGAGCCGAGCACGGTCAGCGTTAGCTGACATATTCTTCTCGTGCGAGTGCTCATCCTCGCGGAGCGTTTTTTATGATATAGGAAGTTCAGAGAACTTTCCTATATCATAAAAAAGTAACCTTAATTATTATAACTAAGGTTACTTAATATTTGCAAGTTTTTTATTAATTATTTATTAATTATTTATTATTTCTGATTAATATAATTAATAAGACCCTCTGCCTTAATAATCTTCTGCATAAACTCTGGGAAAGCCTGACCTTTGTAGCTTTCATCCTTTGTCTTATTGTAAATCATACCGCTGTCAAAATCAATTTCTACTTCATCGCCTTCTTCAATCTTTTCTGAAGCTTCCTTACACTCAATAATTGGCAATCCTATATTGATAGCATTTCTGTAGAAAATTCTCGCAAATGTCTCAGCGATTACGCAGCTAACGCCTGCTGCCTTAATAGATATAGGTGCATGCTCTCTTGAAGAACCACAACCAAAATTCTTAGTTGCTACTATGATATCACCTGCACTTACCTTATTTACGAACTCAGGATCTATATCCTCCATACAATGCTTAGCAAGCTCTGATGGGTCTGGAGCATTTAAGTATCTTGCTGGAATGATTACGTCTGTATCTACATTATCACCAAATTTAAAAACTTTTCCTATTGCTTTCATGGCTATTTCCTCTCTATCTCAAATAATATTAAACAAGCTCTGGGTTAGTAATCTTACCTGTAATAGCACTAGCTGCTGCCACTGCTGGACTTGAAAGATATACCTCTGACTCTGGGTGTCCCATACGACCTACAAAGTTTCTGTTTGTTGTAGCGATAGCTCTCTCACCCTTTGCTAAGATACCCATATGACCACCTAAGCATGGACCACATGTCGGTGTGCTAACTGCTGCGCCTGCCTTAATAAAGATTGACATAAGTCCTTCTTCAATAGCCTGAAGATAAATCTTCTGAGTAGCTGGAATGATAATACATCTAACACCCTTTGCCACATGTTTTCCATCAAGAACCTTAGCTGCGATACGAAGGTCTTCAATACGACCGTTTGTACATGAACCGATAACTACCTGGTCAATCTTAACATCTCCTACTTCATCGATAGTTCTTGTGTTCTCTGGAAGATGTGGGAATGCTACTGTTGGCTTAAGTTCACTTAAGTCAATTGTATATACCTCATCATATACCGCATCCTCATCTGCTTCAAATACCTTAAACTCTCTTGTGCTGTGTTCTTTCATATATTCTATAGCTGCCTCATCAACTGGGAAGATACCATTCTTTCCACCTGCTTCAATAGCCATATTTGTAATTGCAAATCTATCATCCATAGAAAGATACTGAATTCCATCACCAGCAAACTCCATAGACTTATATAATGCACCATCTACACCTATCATACCGATAATGTGAAGAATGACATCCTTACCACTTACCCACTTAGCAGGCTTTCCTGTAAGAACAAATTTAATAGCGCTAGGAACCTTAAACCAAGCCTTACCTGTAGCCATACCTGCTGCCATATCTGTGGAACCTACACCTGTAGAGAAAGCTCCAAGGGCACCATATGTACATGTATGTGAGTCAGCACCAATTACCACATCACCAGCTACAACTAATCCTTTTTCTGGTAAAAGGGCATGTTCAATACCTACCTCACCTGTCTCAAAGAAATTTGTAATATCATTCTTATAAGCAAATTCCTTAGCGCAGAAACAAAGCTCTGCTGACTTAATATCCTTATTAGGAGTAAAATGATCAAGAACGATTGCTATCTTTTCTTTATCAAATACTGTCTCCTTGTTAAACTTCTTCATTTCCTTTATAGCTACAGGAGCTGTAACATCATTTCCTAATACAAGATCCAAATCTGCCTCAATCAACTGTCCAGCTTCTACATAATCAAGACCACAATGAGCAGCTAAAATCTTCTGTGTCATAGTCATTCCCATAATAATTCCTCCTTGTATGGTAAAATCATTATGATATTTTAACACACTAAATAAGAAAATTCAATAGCATAAAATAATAGAAAACCGACCTTTATATTTATTAGTTTCAACTAACAACTAAAGGTCGGTCAATAAAACTATATAATTTAACTAATTTACTTCTGCAACTTTCTCAAAGTCACTCATTCTATATACATATACTCCGTTATTTTCTCCTACTATATAGATATATTCACCTATATAGAGTGCTCTTGCGCTGGCAAGGAAATTATTATCCATCTGTACTTTTACCTTTTCTACAAGATTTCCATTATTGTAGCTAAATAATCTATAGCATCCATCACTATCACCAAAGCCTAAAAGATTATTTTTTGGACTGATAAATACAGCTTTATGATTATATAGTGCTTCTGAACTATATGCATCCTTTAAAACGCATACATCAGTCTCTTTTACATCTGTCTTATCTGTTATATCAAAGGTAGAAATCTTTATATTCCATCCATCATCATGTCCTATTCCTATAAGCTTATTGTCATCCCACTTATGAAGATATGTTGAAAAGCCAGGAATCTTCAATGCTCCTATAACTGTTGGATTTGTAGGGTCTGATAAATCAATTGAAAATAATGGGTCCATCTGTCTATAAGTAACCACATATGCTATTTCACCATCAAATCTTACACCGTAAACTCGCTCATTTTCCTTAAGTGCTGGTATAGATCCTACAACCTCTAAGTTCTCATCTAATACATATAATGCACTAACTTCTCTATAATCACTATATGTGTATGGATGAATACGCACAACCTTATCTGTAACCCACTTCGAACCGTTGTAATATTCCATATCTACACTCTGACATATACCCTTCCAACGATTTACGCTCACTGCAATTCTAAGATATCCATTATATTCATCTATAGCAAATTCATCCCCTACAGAACCTTCTATAACGCTTCTTCCAGATGGAACCACCTTACCATCGCTATAAGAAAGTCTAATTATCTCAGATTTATTACAATCTTCAACTTCCTCTCCCACATTGGCTTTTACTTCATTAGCATATACTGAATCCACATAATATATATTCTTTGCACTTACGTATATTGTTCCGCTTGATTGACCAAGGACTGCCTTTACTTGCTTAAAATCACTAGTATCTGTCATATCTACGGTACCTATCATATGATATAATTCAAATTTTTCACAATTTGCTACGTAAATATCATCTGGATTTAATTTACCTTCGCTAGTAGAAACAGTTAACTTATCCTTTAACTGATCTATAGAAAGGTCTTCAATATTCTCTTCCTCGTATTTATAATATATGTCATTATATACGATATCATATTCATTTCCGTATCTTAATCCTATACTCTTCTCTGAAAATATATACAAGTGACCATCTACAAATCTACAAGAATCGTATATACCCTCCATATACAATGTATTTATAAACTCTGGATTTGTTTTATCTTTAATATTATAGAAGGATAATACAGTACATCCACCGTAGCTGCATACCACTACAAGCTTATCTTCGTATACAATCATTTCCTTATCAGCAAAATAAATATTGCTCTTTTCTGAAACTGTATTTAATATAGGCTCGCTAATTGAACCTTCAAAAATTTCTATAGTTTTTTCTCCATCAGCTCTTACAATAGTAAGTATAAGATCAATATTATCCTTGTTACTTCTATCTAGCTTACTGCTTAGATAATAAATATACTTTCCATCTGTTTTAACTATATCAGCCTCCCCTACATCCTCAGTTCTTGTGTTAGTCTCTGAATAATCTGGTGTCGATTCATTATTCTGATTACCTGAGCTAGGATTCTTCGATTCTTCTGCTGATGAGCCAGTTGCGTTAGTCACATTATCAAAATTACTGCCATAATTACTATCCAAATCTCCATCATCTTCAGGGTCAAACTCCATTTCTTCCTTATAAAAGAAATCCTCAAAGAAATCCTCTATTTTATCTCCTAAACTTTCCTTTTTTCTCATTGTACTCTGAGCCATATAATACCTTGCTAAGTCCTCATAGCTTGCTAATGTATCAACATTGTTCCCCTGAAAGCTGCCATTAGCCACATTAGTATATATATTATTATAAATAAGCCTATCATTTGTTGTATTTCTTGCTCCAGGTCCCAACAAAATAATGCCTAAGGATGCTGCAGCTACCACTGTAGCCATCCCACCACTTATTAAAGCCATAAGCTTTCTCTTATTTCTCTTATTTTTCTTCTTGTTACCCTTATTATCTTTACTTATATTTTCTTCCTTATTCTCCTTAAATGCTCCCTCTTCCTTCATCTTAGCTATCTTCTTCATCATATTATCTGGAGATAAGCTATCTGGAATCTGTACATTATCAGCATCTTCCTTTATTAAATTTAAACTTCTAATATCTTTATCATTATTCATATTTAACCTCCTTTAATAATCATACTTAAAGCATTTACAATTTCTCAGCTTTAAGAGAGCTCTGCTTAACTTTGACCTTATAGTATTACTATTAAGATTTATCATTTCACTTATTTCATCACTACTCATTCCCGCCACTGCCGAGCACAACACAATAGTTTTTTCTTCATCACTAAGAATATCTAAAGCCTTTTTTATATCAGTTCTAAGAACTGACTCACTTTCCACATTCTCAAGACTTTGGCAATCTAGCTCTTCTATATCTTCCGTCCTATTTATGTAATATTCCTTCATCTTTATACTACATTTGACATTTAATATTCTCATTGCCCATGCCCTGTAGGCTGTTAAATCTTTAAGCTTGTGGATTCCCCTATACATATCAAATACAGCATCACTTACCACATCCTCTGCATCTTCTACATTTTGCAGCTTATAGTAAGCTATCCTATACATATCCTTGTATAAGTCCTCATATAAAATTTTAAATGCTTCATCGTCGCCATCAACGGCTCGTTTAACTATAACTTCTGTAATCATACCTTTCTTCCCTTCAGCTGAATGCTTAGTTTAAATGCATTTCTATATATTAAGTGTCATTATTTTCCAAATTTGTTGCAACAATTTTCTAGTACTATAGTACTATTTTTTTCATTTCTCATTTTTTAGGTATATTAACCACAAATTATAAAAGCCCCCGCTATTAAGCAGGGGCAAAATATTTAAATAAAACTAGTTATTGATAAGCTTATCTTCTTCGTTGTTCCAGCTGTAAAGCTTTCTGATTTCCTTACCAACTACCTCTGATGGATGCTCAGCCTGAAGCTTTCTCATAGCCTTGAAGTGTGCCTGACCACCAGCCTCTGACATATCTAAAAGGAAGTCCTTAGCGAATGTTCCATCCTGAATATCAGAAAGAACCTTCTTCATAGCCTTCTTTGTCTCTTCTGTAATAATCTTTGGTCCTGTGATGTAATCACCGTACTCTGCTGTGTTAGATACTGAATATCTCATACCTTCGAAACCTGACTGATAGATAAGGTCTACGATGAGCTTCATCTCATGGATACACTCAAAGTATGCGTTTCTTGGATCATATCCAGCTTCTGTAAGTGTCTCATAACCAGCCTGCATAAGTGCACAAACACCACCACAAAGTACTGCCTGCTCACCGAAAAGGTCTGTCTCTGTCTCTGTTCTGAATGTTGTCTCAAGAACACCAGCTCTTGCTCCACCGATAGCTAAAGCATATGCTAAAGCGATATCCTGAGCCTTGCCTGTAGCATCCTGATGTACAGCGATAAGAGATGGAACACCCTTACCAGCCTGATACTCACTACGTACTGTATGACCAGGTCCCTTTGGAGCTACCATTGTTACGTCAACATCTGCTGGTGGTACAATCTGACCAAAGTGAATATTGAAACCATGAGCGAACATAAGCATGTTACCTGGCTCTAAGTTTGGCTCGATTGACTCCTTGTACATCTTTGCCTGTAACTCATCATTGATAAGAATCATGATGATGTCAGCCTTCTTTGCAGCTTCTGCAGCTGTGTATACTTCAAATCCCTGTGCAACAGCCTTTGCCCAAGACTTGCTACCCTCGTATAAACCGATGATAACGTTGCAACCTGACTCCTTTGCATTAAGGGCATGTGCGTGTCCCTGGCTACCGTAACCGATAACAGCGATTGTCTTTCCTTCTAATAATGATAAATTACAGTCTTCCTGATAAAAAATCTTTGCCATTTCTTTAATTCCTCCTATAGCTTTATATGTATTACTTAATTGACTTTTCCGCGGAGAAGTCCAGTGATACCTGTTCTAACAAGTTGCTCAATTTTATATCCTTGCAACAATTCAATAAATGCATCAAGCTTGCTCTGATTACCAGTAAGCTCAACCATAAGTGACTCAGCTGATACGTCAACAATCTTTGCTCTGAAGACGTCTGCTACAGCTATTACCTGCTGTCTCTGTTCGCCAGAAACACCAACCTTTACTAATATAAGCTCACGACATACTGAATCATAATCTGTAAGCTCTGTTATCTCGATAACATCCACAAGCTTACTAATCTGCTTCTCAATCTGCTCAAGAATCTCATCATCACCAGTGCAAACAATAGTCATTCTTGAATATGCAGGGTTCTCTGTCTCACCAACTGTAAGACTATCAATGTTGTAGCCTCTTCTTGAGAAAAGAGCTGCTACTCTGTTAAGTACGCCGGCAGTATTTGCTACTAATACTGAAAAAACCTTTCTCTTCATAATGAATCTTCCTCTCTTTGGTTTTTAGTTATATTTTATAACTTTACCATCATAAAGTAAATAATAACCTTTTCTAATGATTTTGTCAAGAAAAATAAGCATTATTTACACATTTTTATATTTTATCACAAAGAATAGAAATAGGCTATTAGAAAATGAATTTTTTTTCATTTTCTAATAGCCCTATATTTACATATTTTATGTACTTCTATACTTCCTTAAATCTGCTTACTTCTTCATTGAGTGACTTAGAAATATTCTCATTAGCTTCTGATTCATCCTTAATAAGTGACATAGCATTTACAAGGTTAACAGCATTCTCTGCCACATCAGATACACCTCTTGCACTTTCGTCAACTGTTATAGAAATATCATTAATACCCTGTGCCATAGCCTGCATTGTATCTTCAATATCTGCTGCTTCCTTAGCGAACTCCTTCAAGATGTCATTCATACTATCAGCATCAGTTCTATACTGCTCAACTACCTTTACGAAACCATCGTAATCATTGATTACCTGCTCATCGATGAAATCAATCATTCTCTCCGCGCTCTTAGCAAGCTTTTCAACTGCCAATGTAACTATATTACTGATTTCCTGAATATTGTTTGCTGTATCACGGCTGCTATCAGCAAGTACACTAATTTCATGAGCAACAACTGCGAAGCCTCTACCTACTTCACCAGCTCTTGCAGCCTCAATTGAAGCGTTAAGGGAAAGAAGGTTTGTCTGACCTGCAATACCTAAGATATCTGCTGTAAGCTCACCAATCTTCTCTACGCTCTTACTCTCTTCCACAGAAGTTCTAAGGTCTTCCTTAATCTCATTGATAACCTTATTAGCCTTCTCCTTGCTTTCAATTGTCTCCTTGTACATATCCCCTGACTTAATCTTAATAGTCTCGACTATATCTGCACCTTCACCGGCCTTCTCATTTACACTCTTAACACTTTCAAGAACATTGAAACTACCATTTGCAATCTGCTCAACTGTAGCAGATACCTCTTCCATAGAAGCTGACAATTCTTCCATAGCTGCTGAAATGTTAACCGAATTCTCATTAGACTCATTAACCTGTGTCATAACATTTTCAGCTGAAGTAAGAAGATTCTCTGACTCAACCTTAAGCTTAGATATAATATTCTGTAATTGCTCTATAAATGAGTTAAATCCTACTACAAGCTGTCCTACTTCATCCTTTGTTCTAATAGTTAATCTCTTTGTTAAATCACCTTCGCCATTATCAATCTCTGTAAGTATCTGCGACAATTCCTTACTAGCCTTCTTAGCTGGTCCAGAAACAGTTTTACTAACTACAATAATTACACCAACGATTACAAGCGCAGATGCACCCACAAGTATAAAGTTAAATATTATAGTACCTGCAACCTTTGTATCTGACTTATCAAAGATTCCTCTAAACTCCTTAGAACTAGAAATCTGTGTAGCCACATCATCACTGGCACAAGCTTTTCCATACTCTTCAACACTTGCCTCCAAGTCATCTACATATTTCTCCATTACCTTAAAAGCTGCGATATTAGCTACGCACATAAGAACCATAATAATACCGCACAAAATTACAAGGCCACATACCTTGCGTCCAATAGTTTTTGACATACTACTACCTCCATTATTAAATTTTTATAAATTTGTAACTGACATTTATAATTAATTATAGTTTATCACTTATTTACATTTATTCAAGTAAAATATACTATAATTTAATAATTATAATTTATATCACAACAAAAAAAGAACAATTTCTCAAGCTCCAGAAATTGTTCTCTTAATTTATATCTATAAAATCAAATATATTATCTTAAACAAATATATACTAGATTAGTTGCATATATAAGCAACATTATAATACCTTCTTTTCTGTCAATTCTTTCCTTAGTCCACGCAAACACATAAATTAATAAACTTGCAGCTGTAAGTATGATAATATCTATAACATTTTCCACAATAAATGTCATAGGGCTTATAGTACCGGCTACACCTAATATAAGTAAAATATTAAAGATGTTAGAACCTAATACATTACCAACAGCCATTTCAACTTCATTCTTTCTGCCTGCTACTACAGAAGTTACAAGCTCTGGTAAACTTGTTCCAACTGCTACAATTGTGAGTCCTATAAGATTTTCAGAAAGTCCAAGCTTTCCAGCTATGCTAACTGCTCCATCTACGACAAAATCTCCACCAAACTTAATAGCAGCTATGCCACCTACAATATATATAATACAAAGCCATACCGGTATATTTTTTTCTGCTACCTCTTCATCCTTCGAATTAGCTCTAGCCTTTAATGCTGCTCTAACCAAAATGACAATATATGTAATAAATAAAGCTGATAAAATAATACCATCAATTCTGCATACTTCCATTCCTATAAGGCCCATTCCAAGAAGTAATAATCCACATCCAATAGCTATAGGAAAATCCTTTTTTAATATATCCTTACTGATAGTAAGTGGAGCAAAAATTGCACATGTACCACATACAACTATAAGATTAAACATATTTGAACCAACCACATTACTAATAGCAATCGCATTATTTCCTGCCAAAGAAGCAGTTGCACTTACTGCAAGTTCTGGAAGACTTGTACCCATAGCAACAATTGTAAGACCAACTATTATCGATGGAATACGAAGCTTCTTAGCTACAGATGAGCTTCCCTCAACAAAGAAATCTGCACCTTTAATCAAAAGCACAAAACCCACAAGTAAAATCCCGACAGCTTTAAGCATATCCATAATATTTATCCTTCCTTTCGTAAAACACTACATCGTAAATTCTATCAAAACATTCCTAAATGCTCAAGTAAAATTTTTACACCAATTCCCACAAGTATTATTCCACCAGCAATTTCAGCCTTTTTCTTAAACTTCTCGCCAAAGAAATTGCCTATATACACACCTGCTACAGATATTACAAATGTTGTAATTCCTATAATCGTCACTGACAAGCCTACTGGATACTTTAAAAATGCAAAGGTAATTCCAACAGCTAAAGCATCTATACTTGTAGCTATAGCAAGGATGAATAATTCCTTTATATCAAGTATTTCTTCTTTTATACTATGGTCATGGTCGCACTCTTCCTCTCCCTTTATGGCTTCATATAGCATTTTACCACCAATAATTCCAAGTAAGCCAAATGCAATCCAATGGTCAACACTTACAATATATTGTTCAAACTGATTTCCAAGCAACCAACCTAAAAATGGCATAAAAGCCTGAAATCCTCCAAAAAATAATCCTACAATAATAGCATTTTTAGTTTTTACCTTTTTCATGGACAATCCCATACATATAGCTACAGCAAAAGCATCCATAGCAAGTCCTACTCCCAACAAAAACAATGTAATAATTAGTTGCATAATCAGTCCTCTTTTCAAATCAATAAACTACAGCTTTACTACACATTAAAGACTCACGGGCATTATCTAGAATGTTTCTAAACATGCGCACGTGAGTCTCATTCATTAAGATTTGCTAGGTACAAGTTTACTTAAAACATAAGCAAAAGTCAATATTTATTCCACACTATTCTCTGCAACCTTAGCTGCTCTTGCTGCAACCTCTGCATCCTGAATTTCCTTTGGAGTCTGCTCATATCTTACGAATTCATATTCATAGTTGCCGCGACCACCTGTCATAGAACGAAGAACTGTACAATAACCATAAAGCTCCATCATAGGTACTTCAGCTTCTATTATCTGCTTTCCATTAGCTGTTGGATTCATACCAAGCACTCTGCCTCTACGCTTATTCAAATCACCCATAATATCACCAGAATACTTATCAGGTATTGTCACCTTCAAAGACATAATAGGCTCCAATAACACTGGACCTGCGTCCATAAAGCCCTTTCTAAACGCCTGAATTGTAGCCATCTTAAATGCCATTTCTGATGAATCTACTGAATGTGATGAACCATCATATAATACAGCTTTTACACCAACTACAGGATATGCTGCTAAAGGACCCTTTACAACTGATTCCTGTAAGCCCTTTTCTACTGCTGGGAAGAAGTTCTTAGGAACTGCACCACCCACTACTTCCTGTTCAAATATATATGGAGTTTCATTATCTCCTGACGAAGAGAACTTAATCTTAACATGGCCATACTGACCGTGACCACCAGACTGCTTTTTATACTTATATTCTGTGTCCGCAGTCTTCTTAATCGTCTCACGGAATGCAAACTTAGGCTTTACAAGCTCTATTTTACACTTATATTCATTCTCAAGTCTGCTCTGGATAACTTCTAACTGAACATCACCCATTGCATACAATAAAAGCTGTCTATTTTCTGTATCATTTACAATCTTAAGAGTCTGATCCTCATGCGAAAGCTTTTGAAGTGCCTGAGCTGCCTTATCTATATCATTCTTATTAGGAACCTTATATCTCATATATGTATATGGCTTTGAAATCTCAAATTTACCATATACTATGGTATTAGCTTTAGTAGACAAGCTATTTCCAGTTCTAGCAGCTGTAAGCTTAGCTATGGCACCGATATCACCAGCATGAAGCTCTGGCACCTCTATAGGCTTACCACCCTGTAATACATAAAGCTTACTTACTCTCTCATCTATATCTCTATCCTGATTATAAATCATATCGTCTGATTTAAATACACCTGAACAAACCTTGATAAGAGAGTATTTACCGATAAATGGGTCAACAATTGTCTTAAATACATATGCAGACTTAGCCTTGGCAAAATCATAATTAGCCTGAAATACTTCCTTAGTATTCATATTTATACCAGCTATTTCTTTATTTTCCGGACTTGGAAGATACTTTACAATATCATCTACAAGTGCGTATGTACCCTGACATAATGTATTTGAACCCATCGTAATAGGGACTAAGGAACCATCTATAACATTCGCTCTAAGTGCAGCTCTAATCTCATTCTCTGAAAATGTCTCCCCACCAAAGTAGCGCTCCATAAATTCTTCACTGGTCTCTGCTACAGCTTCCATAAGAATATCTCTATATAAATTAAGATTTTCTACACTGTAATCTGGAATATCACATTCTACTACATCTTTACCGTTCCATTTTACCGCATTCTCACTAACTACATTCACATATCCTACAAATTTCTCATTCTCTCTAATAGGGAAATGGAATGGCGCAATCTTTTTACCATACATCTCTGTCAAAGATTCTACAACATTCTTAAACGAAGCATTATCTGCGTCCATACCTGTAACATATATGATTCTAGGCAACTTATACTTTTCACAAAGCTCCCACGCTCTCTCTGTACCAGCTTCCACGCCAGCCTTACCTGAAACAACTATAATTGCCGCATCTGCTGCACTTATAGCTTCTTCCACTTCACCTATAAAATCAAGATAACCAGGTGTGTCAAGTACATTTATCTTAATTCCTTCCCATTCAATAGGTACTACAGATGTCTGTATAGAAATTTTTCTCTTTTGCTCTTCCTTTCCAAAATCGCTAATTGTATTGCCATCATCTACCTTACCCATTCTTGTAGTAATACCTGCAAGATATGCCATAGATTCAACAAGACTTGTCTTTCCAGCTCCACCGTGTCCTAAAAGTACCACGTTTCTAATCTTTTCCGTCGTGTACACATTCATAAAGTCTACCTCCTGCAATATAATTTATGTCTCCTGTACAAAATCCATTTCACGTTCTTTTGTACACCTCTAAATTATATTTTAAGATATATTGTCAGTTTATTCAAGCATTATTTTATATTTGACAATAAATTTATATACCATTATAGGATATATCACAACACAAGCATCAAATGTCAGACTCTAACTTACTATAATTTAAAGTATATATATTAATTAACAAAACAAAAATATCCCCTACAGACAAGATTTTCTCATCTGTAGGGGATAATTTATTACTATTCAGTCTTAGAATCAACCTTAACATTTACGTCATTGTCAATTCCTGTTACATTAAGGTTTTTATTAACCTTTGCATCATATGTGTCAGCCTTGATTATCTCGTTTATATCAATGCCTGTTGTCTCTTTAACAGATTCAATCGTCTTAGCAAGTACTGCTGGAACATATCCACCCATTGAACTTACTCCTGAACTATTACCTGCACCACCGCCATCTATAATAGTAACCTTATCAATTGATTCAAGTGGCTTAGCAATTGCAGCCGCCATATCTGGCAATGTATTTACAATCATCTCTAAAATAGCTGCTCTACCGTACTTAGCCATAGCATCTGCCTTACGCTCCAACGCTTCTGCTTCGGCGATACCTTTTTGCTTAATAGCTTCCGCCTCAGCGCAACCGATTGCTGCAATACCAGCAGCCTCCTGCTCCTTAGCATACTTAGCTGCTTCAGCCTTAACCTTTTCAGCCTCTGCTCTCTGTGTTTCTTCGTATTTCTTAGCTTCTGCTTCCTTCTGACGCTTAAATAAGTCAGCCTGTGCATTCTGCTCAATTCTATACTTTTCAGCCTCTGCCTGCTTTCTAATGGTAGCAGCAAGCTCCTGCTCCTTAACTTCTGCTTCCTTAGCCTTAAGTTCTACTTCTCTTTCCTGCTTAGCGATATCAGCATTTGTAGCTGTGATTTCTAAAATCTTACGCTGTTCCTCTTCCTGAATTCTGTATGCGGCAGCAGCCTCAGCCTTCTTAGCATCAGAAAGCTTCTGAAGTTCAGCCTCCTTAATACTTAACTCATTCTGCTTAATAGCAATCTCTGTCATAGCATTAACTTCAGCTTCATTAGCTAATTTCTTAGCCTCTGCCTGAGCTATAGCTACGTCTCTATCAGCTTCAGCCTTAGCGATTGACGCTTCCTTCTGAATCTTAGACATATTATCCTGTCCAAGAGCATTAATCAATTCATTTTCATCGATAATTCTCTGAATGTTACAAGAAATAATCTTAACACCGAGAGCACTCATATCTCTCTGTGCCTTTTCCTGAACCTGATCACCGAATTTTTGTCTATTATTACATATTTCCTTAAGGTTAATAGTACCGATAATTTCACGCATATTACCCTGTAAAGAATCTGTTAACGCTTCTCTAATATGATTCTCATCCATATTTAAGAAGTTCTTCTGTGCCAATGCAATACCTTCTGGTGATTCGATATCAAGCGCAATCTTAGCAATAGCATCCACATCTACACCGATGAAGTCAAGTGTAGGAATATAGCCATTTGTCTTAATATCAACACTTATCTGCTTTGCGATAAGAATATCCTTTCTTTCGAAGAATGGAATTCTAATACCCGCTTTACCAATTAAAATCTTAGGCTTCTTTCTTAAACCTGAAATAATGAACACCTTATCTGATGGTGCCTTCTCATATCCTGCAAGGAGGAATACGATTAATAATAAAACTCCCACGATAACTGCGATTATCCATGGATTTTCTGAAATAAATTGTAACATGTCCTTTTATCTCCTTTTCTTTATGTATTTTAGACATAATTTTACAATTATTGTCATAAATTGTCAAACACTTCTCAATCCTTTTTTCATAAATAGACTTTTTATAGCATTATAAAAGGCTACTATTTCAAGGAATTAGTAGCCTTTGTAAGTCTTTAACTTATATTTTCTAGTACTTTTTTACTACATTATCTTTATCTTTAAAAATGCTGTTTGCAGGAATAACTCCACGCACTCTTGAAAGCGGATAAATATTGCTGTTCCTTCCCACAACGGTTCCAGGATTAAGAACTGAATTACATCCTACTTCTACATTATCTCCAAGCATAGCACCAAACTTCTTTAAGCCTGTCTCTATCTCTTCCTTTGTATCATAACAATCCTTAACTACCACCAATGTCTTATCAGACTTAACATTTGAAGTAATAGAGCCCGCACCCATATGTGACTTATATCCTAAAATAGAATCGCCTACATAATTGTAATGTGGCACCTGAACGCTATTAAAGATAATTACATTCTTAAGCTCTGTAGAGTTACCTACCACTGAGCCTTTTCCTACGATAGCACTACCTCTTATAAATGCACAGTGACGAATTTCCGCATCCTCATCAATGATAAGTGGACCGTTAAGAGCAGCTGTTGGTGCAACCTTAGCACTTTTTGCTACCCATATATCCTCCCCGCGCTTCTCAAACTTCTCTACATCAAGAGTAGGACCTATTTCCTTTATAAAATCACTAATTCCCTTAAGAGCCTCCCAAGGATACTCAAACTTTCCTAAGTATTCCCCAGCTATAGTCTCTTCCAATGTATATAAGTTTTTTATCTTTGCATTTTCCATTAGATTAACCCCTTCTCTGTACATAAGCTTAATGCATCCTCATCAGCGATTACGATGCAATCTGCGTGTAACTGCAAAATAGATGCTGGCACCTGTGGCTTAACTGGTCCAAAGCATGTATCATATACAGCCTGTGCCTTAGCCTTACCATTTGCAAGAAGAAGAATCTTCTTAGCTGACATAATGTTCTCGATACCCATTGTGTAAGCCTGTGTAGGAACCTCATCAATTGAATTGAAGAATCTAGCATTAGCCTCTCTTGTACCTTCCTCCAATGTAACAAGATGTGTACCCTTTACAAATTCATCACATGGCTCATTGAAACCAATATGAGCATTACCGCCGATTCCAAGAAGCTGTAAATCTATACCACCAAGCTCCTTAATAAGCTGATTGTATCTCTCACACTCAGCCTCACCATCGTCTACTAAACCAGCTGGCACATTTGTGTTAGCCTTGTCGATATTTACATGGTCAAATAAATTTGTATTCATAAAGTATCTGTAGCTCTGATCATGGTCTCCACTAAGTCCCTTGTACTCATCTAAGTTTACAGACTTAATCTTAGAAAAATCATATCTTCCTTCTTCATAGCCCTTTATAAGCTCCTTGTATGCACCCACTGGTGTTGAACCTGTAGCGAGACCAAGGACTGCGTCTGGCTTTAACACTACTAAGCTACCGATAATATCTGCAGCCTTCTTGCTGAGTTCTTCGTAATTCTTTGTTTTAATGATAATCATTTTGGTATCCTCCCATATAATATAAATATAAAAATATTTATTTAAAATTTCCAGTTTTTATACACTGTCCATTTTATACCGCATGTCCCTGTGCCTTGATAACCTCAATAACACTATCTACATATGCTTCACATTCTTCTAATGTAGCAGCCTCAACCATTACTCTGATAACTGGCTCTGTACCACTTTCACGTACAAGAATTCTACCGTCATCACCTAACTTTTCTGCCACTTCATTTACAATAGCTACAACCTTTTCATCAGCTCTAGCCTCTGGCTTACTCTTAACTCTGATATTCTTAAGGACCTGTGGAAATACCTTAAATGGCGCTGCTAATTCAATAAGTTTCTTATCCGTAAGCATCTTAGCTTCCATAAGCATAAGAGATGTAAGAATTCCATCACCTGTTGTCGCATACTTGCTAAATATAATATGACCAGACTCCTCGCCACCTATTCCGTGACCGTTGGCAATCATATTTTCATACACGTACTTATCGCCTACAGCAGTTTTTTCATAGTTAATACCTGCCTCATCAAAAGCCTTGTATAAACCAAAGTTAGACATAACTGTTGTAACAACTGTATTATTTGGTAACTTATCCTTGCTCTTTAAATATGTTCCATAAATATAAAGAATTGAATCGCCATTGATAATACTTCCGTCCTCGCCGATAGCTATACATCTGTCAGCATCACCGTCATATGCAAAACCTACATCTAAGCCATTTTCTACTACATACTTCTGTAACACTTCTATATGAGTAGAACCACAGTTAGTATTGATATTCACTCCGTCTGGCGCATTATTTATAACGTGTGTCTCAGCCCCAAGTGCATCGAATACGCTCTTTGCTATCTGCCAAGAGCTACCATTTGCACAATCAAGACCTACCTTTATATTTTTCATTGAATATGATACGTTTGAGATAAGGTATCCTATGTATCTGTTTCTTCCTGCCACATAGTCAACTGTACGACCAATCTCGTCTTTTCTAGCTATTGGAAGCTCACCATACTCGCCATCGAGGAACTTCTCTACCTCTGCGATAGTGTCCTCTTCCATTTTTTCACCCTTACCGTTTAAAAGCTTAATTCCATTGTCATAAAATGGATTATGGCTTGCAGAAATCATAATACCGCAATCAAACTCGTCTACCTTTGTGATATATGCCACAGAAGGTGTAGTTGTAACGTGCATAAGATATGCATCTGCACCTGACGCTGTAATACCTGTAACCAAGGCATACTCAAACATATACGAAGATCTTCTTGTATCCTTACCTATAACGATACGACATTTCTTATCGTTCTTTTTTCCGTAGTACCAACCTAAAAAACGGCCGATTTTAACAGCGTGCTCATATGTTAAATCAGCATTTGCTTCACCTCTAAAACCGTCCGTTCCAAAATATTTTCCCATATAGTAGTTCTCCTTTTCCACTTATATACATAAGTTTTTCAACTTTTTTATTTTATCACTACTATATGTACCGTGCAAGAAAAAAATGTTGTTTAAATTAACTTTTTTAATAAAAAACCAAAGTGCTATTCAGAAAAATAATCTTTCAATTCATATACTCTTTCTTCTGTCATCTCTGCTGCCTTCATCATTGCAGACAATGTTGCTATGCTTCCATCCTTATACTCTATCTGAATTTTCTTAATTTCCATTTCTCTCTCTTTTAACCATTTCTCTTGATATGCTTCAAAGCTTTCTTTTATACTTTTACTAACAGTATCTTTTAATACATTATACATATCATTCATTGTATTATCCCAGATAGTATATATTTCTGTTGCCAATTGATTCATCTCTGTCTGATTTAAGGATTCATCCTGTAATCTTTCATTTAATGCAGCTACTTCTTTTTTTGCTGACTCTATTTTTCCATCTACATCATACTTAGTTTCACTTTCTGTAGCTACAGTAGTATCTTTTCCATTGTCCTTTTCGCTATTACCTTTACATGCTGCCAAACATATTAATGCAGCTCCAAATACTACAGCTATCTTACATTTTGTGATTAGATTCTTTTTCATTGCTAATATCCTCCTCTTATAAATACTTGATAATTTCATAATAACTCTACATTTTAATAAATACAACTAAAACTTATTCTCTTTTTCTATGATGATGGTATTAATATTTAAGAAAATTACCATAAATTTCATTTACGGTTTCTGCAAATGAGAATGTATTATCATATTTTTTTAATATTTTGTTAAGCTCAATTATCTGATGCTTATTAATAACACAAATAAGTACCGTTTTTGTTTCATGAGTAAAAGAACCCATAGCCTCTATCTGTGTAGAACCATGATGTAGCTTTTCACTTATTTCAGATGTAATCTCCTCTGGATGGGATGTAATTATAGTAAATTTACAAGCACTCTTAGTTCCTCTTATAATCGCACTACCCACATAACTAGAAACAAATGAATACGTTATACATAAGCATACTGGCTTATAGTCATAAATCATATTCCCATTTAAATCCTTTGTTGCATACACAAAAAAAGATGCTATTGCCACAAAACTGTTAATTACAAATGTAATCCAAAAGAAATTAAGCTCTGGCTTTTTCTTACTGATATATTTGGAAATAATATCAGTTCCGCCAGTTGATGCATTATTTCTAAAACAAGTACCGTACACAACACCACTTATTACACCACTAAGTATTGCTGGAAATATAGTATCATGTCCCATTGATTTATACTGAAATTCTTCCAAACCAAGGTTTTGTAGATATAAAAATACAAATGAATAGGTAATACAAAAACATAATGAATACTTTGCAAATCTCTTCTGTACAAAGAAATATGCAAATATACATAATGGTACATTGATAATCAATGACATATAGCCAATACTAAAGCCTGTCTTATACTGAATCATAGTGGCTATACCATTAAGACCAGCTGGTGCAAAATTATTTTCTACTACAAAGAGCTGATAATTAAAAGCTAATAATATAGCTATGGCAATAATTATTATATATCTAGATATATTTCTAATGTGTTTTTTATATATACTCATATAAGAAACCTCCTCGTAATAGGTATTACTTTTTTTCCATTCATATAAAAAATAGCACCATTATCTTCTAAATCTTTTGAAGAAATATCAGATAAATATGTGTCAACACAGTCCATCGTTATTTTTCTTATTTCTAAAAGAATTTTATTCATATATTCTCTTCCTTAACATCAAATTTAACATAAATCGAAGTTATCTAGCTAAATATCTACTCCCATATATCCATAAGAACTTAATTTTAAATATTTTTTCACCTCTGCTAACTGTTGTTCAAATTGTTCCTTCGAATCAAGATGATAAAACATAACATCATCAATTCTAAAGCTGACACGATACAACACTTACTCATAAACATCTTACAACAGATACATTTTTTTCAATATATATAACGCCTCATCCAATTCCATATCAAGTCCAATATTCTTCATATTAATACGTTCTTCTGGCATTCTTTTAACAAACTGTCTAACATCATCTTTAACTGTTTCCGGTGTATTAATTACCTCATCAGGATTTATTATATTCATCAAACGGAATACATCATTTTTATGCTTCTTAATGTCAATTGAATTTACATGTTCACCCTCACTTTTTCGTCTGCAAAGGTCTAACCATGCCCTCATCTTAAACGGAATCAGATGCTCTGCGCCTAAAACACCGACACCATTTACTACTTTTCTTCCGCTCACCATAAACTCGTAGTAGTCATCATTCAACATTATAGCCGAAAGACTGGATATTTCATCTGAAATATGTAATGGAGTGATTACCATATCACTTTCATGCAACTGATACCCCGGATCTTTTGAAAACAGTTCTATCATTATTGGATAATTCGTATTCTGTGGTTCAGTAAAGCGATAGAAATGCAACTTCTCAGAACTTTTCCAACCACATCTATATGCACCATCCTTAATAAACTTCCATAATACTTCACCAAACTCTTCAAATCGGTTTTCAATCAACAAAATCATATCAATATCTCTAGTTGCCCTAAAATCAAGATTTGCTTTGTTCATCAGAATATCACAAGCCGTACCACCGATAATTGTATAACAATCCTCATACCCCTTAAATGCTTCTCTAAAAGCTTCCAGGCCTATTACCATTTGTATTCCTCCATAATCTCTTCAATCTGCATCTCCACTCGTTCATCTTTCACATCCTTAAGACTTTGCACCAATGACACAACATCTACCATTTCTTCAGATATATATACTGACGGATTGTATTTCCATAATTCAATTTCCACATAATCGTTATCTTTCATAAACTTTGGTTCTACTATAGCTTCCTTTGGAATATCCTTTACCAACTTCTTATCCATAGCAAAAACTGTACATTTCGGGTAATTCAACATACTTTTTTTTGCCAATGCAGTCTCTCCGGCAAACGGTAAATCCATGTCAAAATACTTAAGACTCACATAAATTTTCTTCTGAACCGGTGACTGTAAATATACGCTCGAAAGTTGATACAATTTCTTTCCTATTTCTACAGATTTGATTACCTTACTTGTTCCTTCCTTTCGACTTTCCAACAAACCAAGTTCCTGCAACTCCTGTACAGCTCTACTAACATTCATAGCTGACATATTAAGATATTCTGCAAGCTCTGACTGGCTCTTTTCTTCATGCTTCTTTTGATAAATAAAATATAAAAGCAAAAATTGTGTTGTAGCAGATATTTTTTCAACTTTTTCTCTCTTACCTGCACAAAATTCCTTCAAGCTCATTCCTAATTCCGGTACAAAAATCTGCGAATTTGGTATAATGAATGGAATTCTATTTTTAACCAATGCATTCCTCTGATAAGTAGAAACAGCATCCAGCCACAGTATAACTGACATTTCAGCATACTTTTCAATTTCCTGCATTTCCTTTTCAAAACCGGAAACATTAAAATTGTCAGAGTTATTCTTCATTAAAACACTCTGTACATTTCCAATAGAAAGCACAAAATATTCCCTTTTATTTCTCAAATACAGTGGCAATTTACTCTTACCATCCCAGTTTTCAATTTTAGCGCTTAACCCGAATATCTCAGCTAAATATTTTTTCATAAAAACACCTTTTTAACATTTTTATTTTATTCTAACATACTTTTTGTTAGTATTCAATTTATTTGTTATTTTATATTTATATTACTTTTTAATATATCATCTATATATCCTTTTCGCATAACCTCATCTCTACAATTCTTATACCACTCATATGCTTCCTTAAGTCCTTCTTCTATGGACTCCGTCACTGGCATAAGCTTATCCTATTCAGTTACATCAAGGTAATACTCATAATTATAATAGCTAAAATAATTTAGTTACAAATACAATACTACCTGTTACTAATGCCTTTTCATATAGTTATACTCCATTTTTATATAAAATATTGTTTTTTTAGCTTAATAGAAAATTTTTGCACACTATATTTAGCACATAAAAAACACTAATTACAAATAACAAAATCGCAAAACGTTTTACTTTTCTTGCCCTTACAAACTCTTCTTTTGTTATAGTAACCTTCTTCTTACTACAATAATATATGATTTTAGTAGAATCACTTTTAGGAACATTTATTTCTTTACACCTTATATCTTCTATGTGAACATAGAAAGTTGTCTCTATACAGTAACCATATAAATTCTCATATTTTGCTCTCTTTCTTTTATCTTTCTTTTTTGATAGAATACACTTAGCATTAAGTGGTTGCAAATCGGTCAATCTTCCGCTTATACAATTATTCATTTTATATCCAATGTACCAAATCATCATTGATACTACTATACCAACACATCCCCAAATCATATCATTCACATATGTAGGAATAAAGATATCAGTATCTTTATCTAATCCATAAAGACTTGAACTAATACCACATAAAATAATAAATAGTGCAAATGCTATTCCAAACAAACTAATTTTTTCATAAATTATTTTTTCAAATCTATATTCTTTACCTTTCCAATTTATAACTCTAAAATTAACTTCTTCCTTTTTTTTATTATTACTATTAAATATTAAACAAAATATTAAAAACAAACCAAATATTGTACACAAAAAACCACCAATTACATTATATCCCAAATGAACTATTCTTATTTTTTCAAAAACCATCTGAAACAAACTTTCTGATACAATATTTTTTATTTCAAGAAAAACTATTATCGCACCTATTGCATATCCTAATAGTTTCCATAATAAATCTTTTTTTATTTTACTATCCATTCCCCTATCCTTCTTCTCATTTTTAACGACATAACTTTATAACTATTTTGTCAAAAAGGCTTCTCAAGTAACCTTGAAAAGCCTTTGAATTTTTTATTATTTAATTAAAACTTACCCTGTTCTGCTGCTTCCTGGATAGAAACTGCAACTGCAACTGTCATACCAACCATTGGGTTGTTACCTGCACCGATAAGACCCATCATCTCAACGTGAGCTGGAACTGATGAAGAACCTGCGAACTGTGCATCTGAATGCATACGTCCCATTGTATCTGTCATACCATATGAAGCAGGACCTGCTGCCATATTATCTGGGTGAAGCGTTCTACCTGTACCACCACCTGATGCAACTGAGAAATACTTCTTACCCTGCTCGATACATTCCTTCTTGTAAGTACCTGCAACTGGATGCTGGAATCTTGTTGGGTTTGTTGAGTTACCTGTGATAGATACGTCAACACCTTCCTTATGCATGATAGCAACACCTTCACAAACATCGTTTGCACCGTAGCAGTTAACCTTAGCTCTAAGACCTTCTGAATAAGCCTTTCTAGAAACTTCCTTAACTGTATTTGTGTATGGATCATACTCTGTCTCTACGAATGTGAATCCGTTGATACGAGAAATAATCTGAGCTGCGTCCTTACCAAGACCATTTAAGATAACTCTTAAAGGCTTCTGACGAACCTTGTTAGCCTTCTCAGCGATACCGATAGCACCTTCTGCTGCTGCGAATGACTCATGACCAGCTAAGAATGCGAAACACTCTGTCTCTTCCTCAAGTAACATCTTACCGAGGTTACCATGTCCAAGACCAACCTTACGTGTATCAGCAACTGAACCTGGGATACAGAAAGCCTGAAGACCTTCACCGATTGCTGCTGCTGCATCTGCTGCTCTCTTACAACCCTTCTTGATAGCGATTGCTGCACCTACGATGTAAGCCCAACAAGCGTTCTCAAAACAGATTGGCTGGATGCCCTTAATCTGATTGTATACATCAAGACCTGCATCCTTTGTAATTTTCTCTGCTTCTTCAATAGAAGCGATTCCATAGCTATTTAAAACAGAATTGATTTTGTCAATTCTTCTTTCATATGATTCAAATAATGCCATTTTAATGTCCTCCTTCTATTACTCTTCTCTAGGATCGATGATCTTAACTGCATCTGCAACTCTACCATACTGACCCTTAGCCTTTTCCCAAGCTGTGTTAGCATCATCACCCTTCTTGATAAAGTCTGTCATCTTACCAAGACTTACGAACTGGTAACCAATGATATGATCTTCAGCATCAAGAGCGATACCTGTTACATAACCTTCAGCCATCTCAAGGTAACGAGGACCCTTCTTAAGTGTTCCGTACATTGTACCAACCTGTGAACGGAGACCCTTACCTAAATCTTCAAGACCTGCACCTACTGGAAGTCCATCCTCTGAGAATGCAGACTGTGTACGACCGTATACTATCTGTAAGAATAACTCTCTCATAGCTGTATTGATAGCATCACAAACTAAGTCTGTGTTTAATGCTTCCATAACTGTTAAACCTGGTAAGATTTCTGAAGCCATAGCAGCAGAATGTGTCATACCTGAACATCCGATTGTCTCAACTAATGCTTCCTGAATGATACCTTCTTTAACATTAAGTGTAAGCTTACAAGCACCCTGCTGTGGAGCACACCAACCAATACCGTGTGTTAAACCAGAGATATCCTTTACTTCTTTATTTTTTACCCAT
The DNA here is from genome assembly GCA_017412055.1 of Lachnospiraceae bacterium. Taxonomy (GTDB): domain Bacteria; phylum Bacillota; class Clostridia; order Lachnospirales; family Lachnospiraceae; genus SVEL01. Next base: position 23,721 of record JAFQOW010000039.1, read on the forward strand.
CTTCCTTCTGTAGGAACTGGAGCTGCGCCATGATGAACGCCCTGTGCCACTGGACACATTTTTTCAACTTCATGTGAATAAATCATTATAAATCTCCTTTCGAAAATTGATACTTCTACTTATTTTCTCATAAAAAGCAAAAATAGTCTACACCATTTTTGCTTTTTTGACAAGTTTTTTACTTCATTTTTTCTGCGCTGGTTAATGCTGCAAGTAACATCGCTATAAGTCCAGCCGAAATCTTTCCTATAATCAATGTAGCTATCATCCCCGGGGCCACTGATGCTGTAAATCCAAGATGTGCTCCAAGTGCTGCCGCTGCACAAACTAACCACGCACTATTTATGACCTTTCCTCTAGGATTCATATCCTTAATCATAGAAAATACTGGAACTGAATTAGCTAATGCAACCAATATTCCAAGCATACTTTCTGCATTAAGCCCAAAATAATCGCCTATGTAATCAAGTGGCTTTGAAAGAATCCACTTGATAACCTTTATTATAGGATAGCTTCCCATAAGTATTATGCCTATATCTATAAGCACCTTTCCACCTGCTGTAAGAGGTGCCATCCCTTTTACCAAGGTTATTCCCGTAAGATGGTCAAAGGCTGCCAGTGCGATGCCAACTATTGCAACTATATTCATCAGCTTACCAAATAATTCGAAAACCTTTATCATAAAGTTTTGAAAAAATACCAATCCAATAATCAAAAGCAATGCAAAAATAAGCAATGGAATACAGTTAATAAGTAATTTTTTAAATCCAATTCCATAAAACAAACCTGCTATAATAGTTCCAAAAGGCATAGCTATAATACCAAGCATTACGCCCTTAAAAAAGAACTTATAGTCCTTCTCTTCAATCAATCCTATTCCAACAGGAATCGCAAACACTAATGTACATCCAATCATAGAAGACACTGTAGTTCCAGCCAGTAGACCTATGGCTTTATCTGTTGCCAAACTTGTAGCAAGAGTATATCCACCCATATCATTTGCCAGAATCGCACCAAACATAGCTGGGTCTATTCCATACTTTGTAAAAAATGGCGTGATAACTGGCGATATCACTCTGGCGATAACCGGTGCAAAAGAAATAATACCTATAATGGTAAATCCAATTGAACCAATGCATTTAAAACCATCTTCAAACTCCTTTCCCAAGCCAACCTTATTTCCAATAATTTTATCAATAGCTCCAAGTATAACTCCTACAGCCATGACAAACATAACAATTTCATTAAAACTCATAGTATCTTACCTTATCTCCACGCTTACAATAGAATATATCTATTTAGCTGTGCAACCTCCATAATTTTTTCTAGAACTATTTTACCTTAGCAAATATAAATAAACAATATACATTTTTTATTTTTTATGATAATATATACATAGTTTTGAGATTAAGGTTGACAAATCTAAATCTAACTTAAGATATTAAAGCGAGGTATATATAAATGGGACTTTTTAATTTCAAAAAACGTAGAATTAAGAAAAAACGTGAACAGCTATGCAAAGAAATCGATATATTTATCCAGGTTCACTTTGTCAGAGAACGAAACAACCATGCAAAGAACAAATATAATACTCTTTCATTAAAAAGTGATCCTGACAGAGATGCCTGCAAGGAATGGTACGAAAATCACGGAAATCCAAAAACCTTTAGCGAAATTGTATTAGCTTATCTAAAGACAACTGACATAGATGAGGGATATCTTTGCGACAAGTGTGGCTTTGAAAAAAGCTTTATTTCAAAGCTTAAGAATGACAAAACTTATCATCCAAGCAAGGGTGAGGCTGTACTCTTTGCTATGGCCTTCAAGCTTAATTTTGAGGAGACAAAGGCTTTACTTATGTCAGCAGAGCATGCCCTCACAAATTCCTCAAAGGAAGATTTGATTATACGATATTTTATTGAAAATAAAGAATATAGTATAAGCAATCTTAACTATATATTAGAAAAGATTTGTGAAAAGAAAATTAAGGAAATTATATAAGATTAACATAAAAATGTAGTTGCTTTATGATATATCATTAATATCAAATAAGCAACTACATTTTTTATGTATAATTATCTTGTTATATTACTTCTCTACAGAAATAACACTTATATTCCTTAGTTCTCGATATAGGTAAAATATTGACTGCACCACAATACTTACATGTAACATTCTCTTCATTGTAACCTGTTGCTGAATTCACATCCCCATTCGTTCCATAATTATTATACTGAGTCTGATTAGATGAACTACTTGTATAATTTATACCTGCCTCTTCCATCTTAGAATAGGAAGTCTTAGGCAAATCAGCTTTCATCATCTGTTTTCTTTCTCTATAAGCTTCTTTTCTATCCTCAAAGATTTCATGTACAGTAGCTTCACCTATTGGCTCTACCTTATGCTCATAAGCGTGAGTATGTCCACCGTTATATGGTGAATTTGTATTATTTCCAAAACCTGCTCCCTGTAATGTCTGCTGAGAGTAATGAGAATTAATAGTGCTATATCTATTAGGAGACGCAGATTCATTATAATAATCATCCATTCTTTGAAGTGATATCTCTCTTCTTACATTCTCACTTCCATTCTTTCCCTTCCTAATTGATTTAATAATAACCACAATAATTATAAACCAAAAAATCATAGGTATAAATGTAAATAATATTTGTACCGTCGTAAATATTGCCATATCTATACTTCCTTTCATCCAAAAATATATACTGTATTATATATATTTTTGTTGCAAAGTGTCAATGTCTTTTTCCTGCCAATACCTTTTGCTTCTCTCATACATTGCAAGCATCACAAAGCCTACAGGTAATATATATACAAGTTGCAAAATCATAAGCATAATCAAAATCCATGTGGACTGAGCAAACACAGCTACTACAATTCCAGCTAATATACATCCTAGATAAACTGAAAATGCATTTTCAGATAATATATTATATCTATTCATTATGTTCATCTCTCTTTTGCTGTCTCCATCAAACTCTATGCGATTAGGACTTATGCATGAACAAAATTGAATAAGATATATTGCCAATATCACTAACACCAAAAGTGGAAAGTAAAATAAGTTATCAAATATAAATTGTGTAGCCATAGTTTTTTCCTCCAAAATGCTTATATATTCTATGTTTAGCTTTGCGCTTATCTTTGTTGCGCTCATCCTTATATTCAGATAATACAAAAAATACAGTCCCAAAACTAGGACTGTACTTTTTTCATTTTAGAAAATATTAACAACCTTATATTTATATCAATATCTTGTTTTTTTACACATTTGTTATTGTAAATTATGCAAGCAATGAATACTCCTCAAGGTTCCAAACCTTATCTACTAGACCTTCGTAAAACTCTGGCTCATGGCACACGATAAGTACTGCACCCTTGTACTCCTTAAGAGCTCTCTTCAACTCATCCTTTGCATCTACATCAAGATGATTTGTAGGCTCGTCGAGAAGCAAAATATTTGTCTCATTGTTAACAAGCTTACAAAGTCTAACCTTCGCCTGCTCACCACCTGACAACACTCTAACCTGACTTTCAATATGCTTTGTTGTAAGACCACACTTAGCTAGAGCCGAACGCACCTCGTACTGAGTATATGATGGGAACTCCTCCCAAATCTCTTCTATACATGTATTATTGGAAGGCTTGATTTCCTGCTCAAAATATCCCTTATAGAGATAATCACCTAAAGCTGCCTTTCCCTTTAGCGCTGGAATAAGACCTAACACACTTTTTAAGAATGTTGTCTTACCTATACCATTAGTGCCCACGATAGCAATCTTCTCACCACGCTCCATTCTAAGGTTCATTGGCTTAGAAAGCGGCTGACTCTTATCATATCCAATAACTAAATCAGTAGTCTCAAAAATCACCTTACCAGCAGCTCTAGCCTCTTTAAAATTAAACTCTGGCTTTGGTTTCTCCTTAGCAAGCTCGATAACATCCATCTTATCAAGCTTCTTCTGTCTGGACATAGCCATATTTCTAGTAGATACTCTGGCCTTATTTCTAGCCACGAAATCCTTTAAGTCAGCTATTTCTTGCTGCTGACGATTATATGCAGCCTCAAGCTGAGCCTTCTTTACTGCATAAACCTCCTGGAACTTATCATAATCACCTACGTAACGATTAAGCTCCTGATTCTCCATATGATAAATGATATTAATAACGCTATTTAAGAATGGTATATCATGAGAGATAAGAATAAACGCACTCTCATACTCCTGTAAATATCTTTTAAGCCATTCAATATGATTTGCATCCAAGTGGTTAGTAGGCTCGTCAAGAAGCAAGATATCTGGCTTCTCAAGAAGCAACTTAGCAAGTAAAATCTTAGTTCTCTGACCACCACTAAGCTCTGTAACATCCTTATCAAGACCAAGTTCAAGAATACCTAAAGCTCTGGCAACCTCCTCCACCTTTGCTTCTATTACATAGAAGTCATGATTAGTAAGCATGTCCTGAATAGTTCCAAGCTCCTCCATCATCTCATCCATCTCTTCCGCTGAAGCCTCTCCAAGCTTATCACATATGGCATTCATCTTCTCTTCCATATCAAAAAGCCACTTAAAGGCAGAACGAAGCACATCACCGATAGTCATACCCTTCTCAAGCACTGCGTGCTGGTCTAAATATCCTACACGAACATTCTTATTCCACTCTACATTACCTGCATCAGGAGTAAGCTTACCAGTTACAATATTCATAAATGTAGACTTACCCTCACCATTTGCACCGATAAGTCCAATATGTTCACCCTTTAAAAGTCTAAAAGACACATTATCAAATATAGCTCTGTCACCAAAGCCATGACTAAGATTTTCTACGTTAAGTACCATTTTAATTCCATACCTTTCTATATACCGCCAAAGCAACATTATTTTCCTTAGTCTGCAAGCAGTCTCGTAAAATTTATTCAATATTTTCTGCACAGCTGACTATTACTTTCAAATTTTAACAGAAAGACGTCTAGTTTACAACCAGACTTTTTTTTATTATAATGATTCTATTGTATGAGCCAAAATATGTAATATTTTTTGTGAAAGGATGACTTTTAATATGAACAGTATAAATATCCCTTCTAAGGATATAAAAAAGTTTATGAATTGCCTTCTCGTAGGCGATACATTTGATAAATTCTTACTGGAAGAAGCTAGCGTTACAACCTTCAACACATTCACCATAGACGGTCATGTACAAAATGATTTTTATTCAGAGGAAGAACTTGCTTCTCTTGCCGACAGCACTTTATCTTCCTGGGCTACTATAAAGCCAATCTGCTTTAATCTTATAAAGGGAAGTAAGCTTCCTCTTAGATTTAAGATTGTTCTAAAGGCTTCTGCTAGCTATACTGAAAAGCTATTAGCAGAAAATCCTTGTGGACTTAGCTTAAAGGATATTGGTGGATTATATATTAATATTAGATATGACAGCAAGCATGGAATAGGCGGCGAAGAAGTTAGTACTGCTGCTTTAGACTGCATTTCTATGGCTTCTCTTAATATATTTAGTATGGATAAGACACTTGAGAAAGCTTGGGATGGGGTTTGTGAGAAATTTATAGGTGGGATGAGTTCGTAGATAATCTATCCATAATCCGCGGGTGTTGAAATTATTGCAACACCCACGGATTATTTTCCTTTTTACTTGGTTTATTAAATCTCTGTAATCTGATTTACCATTTTTTTCACCACTCCAATATCTAGTGGCAACTCTTGCGTCTCATAACTTACTATCACATCTTTCCCTGGTATTAAGCCATTGTAAACATAAGCATTCATCTTTCTTACAAATTCTGTTACATAGTGTGCATCATCCATTAATCCAGCATGCTCCCAATATGTTATCTTTCCTGTATGTACATTAATTATCGAAAAGTCAGGATGTACCTGTCTTTCTCTTCCATCTATAACTAAGGATAGTGGCTTTTCATATTTATATATTATATCTTTTCTATGCTTATATAAAATATTGGCTATTATTACTTCTGACTTAGAACGTACTAAATCACCTTGATCTGTTTCATAACGAAGATTTTCAGGGTAACTGTTATTCTTTTCATATTCTTCCTCATCCCAGATTCTAACTTGTTCCTTTATACTTAATTGTAGCGGTGTAACAAGTCTTTTTCTTTCGTCACTTAAAGAATCATATATTTCGTCTATTTTATTTTCCTGATATTTGTTGATAAATCTTTTTAGTTGGTTAAGGTTATTGGTAACAGCTACCCTTAGTTTTGCATAATACTGTTTATTAGCTAATTCTTTTGCTAGTGGCGAGTCTTTTTTTATATATTCATTCTTCCACTTGATATTATCTTCTTTATCACTATCTTTTGCCATATAAGCATTATAATAATATGTTTGTCCATCTTTCTTATGACATTTTAAACTACCACTTGGTGCACTCGCTAGTTGGTCGTCTATTTTTTTTAACATATCTTCTAGTTTAGCTATTTCAGCATTTGCTGGTTGCATAACCTTATTTACATTGTTTTTATAAATTTTTATCATATATATTTTTCCTCTTTCTCTCTTATATTCATATCCTCATACAGTTAAATCTATTTTTAACTCCACTGTATGAACTAAGCTTCTACTGTGGCACATCTTCTCATACAGTAAATACTATTTTCATCTTTACTGTATGAACTAAGCTTCCACTGTGGCACATCTTCTCATACAGTAAATACTATTTCCACCTTTACTGTATGAACTAAACTTCCTCCGTGATACATCTTCTCATACAGTCACACTTATTTTAACTTTACTGTATGAACTAAGCTTCCTCTGTGACACATCTTCTCATACAGTAAATACTATTTCCTCCTTTACTGTATGAACTAAACTTCCTCTGTGACACATCTTCTCATACAATCACACTTATTTTAACTTTACTGTATGAACTAAGCTTCCTCTGTGACACATCTTCTCATACAGTAAATACTATTTCCACCTTTACTGTATGAACTAAACTTCCTCCGTGCCACATCTTCTCTTACCTTTCTTGCCTTTTTCTAGCTTTAGGTAGAGATATAATTTCCTCCATGCCACATCTTCTCATTTACAATTATAAAATGGGGATTTACAAAACAAATTAAATAAAAAAAAGAAAAATATATCATATATCTCCCGCCTTAAGCGGGAGATATTGACTTCAAAAAATACATAAATAAACAAATGATTAATTAACTAATTTCCATCCTACACAAGTAACATCATTATCTTGTTGCTTCTCTCAACAAACTTTGCCATTGCTTCTGGATTTAACTGTTCATGCTGGATAACTGCCAAGTCATATAACTGTTCGCAGAAGAGGCCTGCGTTCTCTGACTCTGTGTTATCCATAAGATACTTAACAAGAGAATTGTTTGCGTTAAGTACAAGTGTAAGGCTTGGACCAAACATAGAAGGGTCCATACCCATGCCCATCATGCCGTACATCTTCATCATATCCTGCATGCGGCGGCTTTCCTCTGAAAGAGTAACCATAGATGAAATACCTTCGTTCTTAAGCTTCTCAATCTTGATTTCAAGCTTATCGTTACCTAAAGACTTCTTGAATAAATCTGTAAGCTTATCATATACAGCCTTTGTTTCCTCTGAAACTTCGCCTGAATCTTCCTTAAAGTTATCTGTTAAGTCTGCATCAATTCTCAAGAACTTAACACCTTCGTTCTTCTGCTCAAGCTGTGTAATGAATGGCTGGTCGATTGTATGCTTTAAGATAACAGCATCCATACCTTCATCCTTGAACATCTTAATATACTGTCCCTGAGCGATTTCATCTGTCACATAGAATACTGTATTCTCATGCTTTTCCTTATTCTTCTCAAGGCACTCTGGAAGTGTGAGATACTTATCCTCAAGATTCTTAAAGAGAATGTAATCATTCATCTTCTCGCAGAACTTCTCATCCTTTAAGCAACCAAACTTAATAAATGGATTGATATCATCCCAGTACTTCTCATAATTTTCCTTATCTGTCTTACACATACCAGAAAGCTTATCTGCAACCTTCTTTGTAATGTAATCAGCAATCTTCTTAACGAAACCATCATTCTGTAATGCACTTCTAGATACATTAAGTGGAAGGTCTGGACAATCGATTACACCCTTAAGAAGCATTAAGAACTCTGGTATAACTTCCTTTATATTATCTGCGATAAATACCTGATTATTGTAAAGCTTAATTGTTCCTTCGATGCTCTCATATTCATTGTTAATCTTAGGGAAATATAAGATACCCTTTAAGTTAAATGGATAATCCATATTAAGGTGAATCCAGAAAAGTGGCTCCTTAAAATCGTTAAACACCTTTCTATAGAAATCCTTGTATTCTTCCTCTGTGCAATCATTAGGATGCTTTGCCCAAAGTGGAGTTGTATCATTGAGAGCAACTGGACGCTTAACAATCTTTGTCATAGTCTTTGAAGGCTCTACGACAACTGTCTCCTTTGTGCCATCCTCATTTTCCTTCTCTTCTGTCTTCTCAGGCTCTACAATTGTTTCTACCACTTTATCTGTATCTAATACTTCAGATGGTTCGATTGTCTCATACTGCTCCTCAGCATTAGGATTTGTAAGATAAATCTCTGTAGGCATAAATGAACAATATTTCTTAATAACCTCTCTTGCTCTATATTCGTTGGCAAATTCCAAGCTATCCTCATTTAAGAAAAGAGTAATCTTAGTACCACGCTCAGCCTTATCGCCATCCTTCATATCATACTCTGTACCGCCATCACATTCCCAATGAACTGGTGTAGCGCCTTCCTTATATGAAAGTGTATCGATAGTAACTTTATCAGCTACCATAAATGCTGAATAGAAACCAAGACCAAAATGTCCGATAATCTGCTCCTCGCTAGCCTTGTCCTTATACTTCTCCATAAATGCAGTAGCACCAGAGAAAGCAATCTGGTTAATGTATTCATCTACTTCATCAGCTGTCATACCTAAACCGTTATCGATAAAAGTTAAAGTCTTCTCCTTATCATTTACGATAACCTCAACCTTAAACTTATTATCGTCAGGCAACTGATACTCGCCCATAATCTCAAGCTTCTTAAGCTTGGTAATGGCATCACAACCATTAGAAATCAACTCTCTAAAGAATATATCATGGTCAGAATATAACCACTTCTTAATAATTGGAAAAATATTTTCGCTGTTAATTGAAAGACTACCATGCTGTCCCATTTTTAAACATCTCCTTTTTATTATTTTTTTTCACTATACACTATAGTAAATCTATTAATTAAAAAAGTCAAGCAAAAATTAGCACTCATTTTAGTCGAGTGCTAACACATGTATTGTACCACATATTTATTATTCATAATCTACTATATGGTACATAATTTCACAATAAAACAAGGATGTCAAAAGCTTTTAATTAACCCTTGACATCCTTATTTTATTCAGCGACTTTATAGGACCACATATTCTTTATCTGAGTCTTTAAAGTATCATATGACCAGCCTACTTCACTATTCTTCTTGCTGTTTGGATCATTTACATAAAAGAGACCATCCTTATAGCTTACAATTACAATAAAATGACCTGCATCTGTAAAATCTCCAGGTGCCATACTGGCAATAATAGGTCTTCCAGCATTAACTTCAGCGCTCATAACTTCCTCTGATAAAGGAATTTCTTTTCCACTAATCCCCATAGCTTCACAACCCTCATACATAAGCTTCCACGCTGTTCCTGCACCTTCTACATAATATTCATTTTCCATAGCCATATTAGATATTCTAATAGGAGTCCATCTTATATTTCCAGTAAGTCCTATGGCTACCATAGAAAGGCATGTAGGTCCACACCCATCCAAGGCAATAGTTTCCACACCATATTCTACATATCCCCATCTAGAATCCCACTGCATAAGATAAGGAATCTCGCCTTCTACATACTCAGCCGACAAATCTACTACCAAAGTATCATCACCCTTTTTAAAAGGATACTCCAATGCAAAGTCTATTGCTTCTGGACACTTTGCTACCAGCTTGAGAAGATTTTCCGGATATGCTGCTTTATGCTCCATTATGAAATTCACCTTTGGTGCCAAGTCTTCATTGGTGACCTTAACGTTAGTGAATCTATTAAGTATATCCTGGGAATGCTTGTATTTGTACATGCTGCTGTCAAATACATAAACTCCTGTATCCACTGGATTATCCACCACCTCTGTAGTGATTTCTTCCTTAACTTTTGAGTCATTATCTAAAACACTAAGCAATCCATTGATAAGAAGAATTCCACCTGTAAGAACTCCAAAAATCAAAGCTGTCCATACAGCTGCGAATCTAATTCGCTTCATCCTCTTACGTTTTTCCATCAATTCCTTTTTGCGCTTAGCCTCTATAGCACGCTCTCGTCGCAATTGCTCTTCTCTTACCTTATTTTTGCCAACTATAGCCTTTAATTCACCCATTTTGTTTCTCCTAAACTATACAAAATCAAATAATGACAGCTGATTGCTATCAGGCAAGTCACCAAATAATCCTAAGTCACTCATAAGTTCAATATTTGTTGTACTTACCTTAGTTCTCTGTCTAAAGTCATCCTTTGACAGGAATTTACCTTCCTTGGCCGCTTCCACAACTGCTACTGCGGAGTTGTCGCCCAAGCCATCTATAGTATTTAAAGACGGCAATAATTTACCATCCATTATCTGAAATCTGTTGGAATGAGATTTATAAATATCTATCTTAGAAAACTCATATCCTCTTGCATACATCTCGAGAACTATCTTCATATCACTCAATGAATCAGCTTCTTTATTACTTATAGTTCCAAGCTCTGCCTTTTTCTTGTATTCATTCATAAAATACATAAGCTTGTCCTTACCCTGACACATTATTTCATAACTAAATGCCTTAGCTCTGATACTAAAGTATGCCGCATAATATGCCAATGGATAAAATACCTTAAAGTATGCAATTCTGTAAGCCATCATAACGTATGCCGCCGCATGAGCTTTAGGGAACATATATTTAATCTTCTTACAAGACCAAATATACCACTCAGGAACTCCTGCTTCAAGCATAAGTGGCTCCCATTCCTCCTTAAGACCTTTACCCTTACGTACTGATTCCATTATAGTAAACGATAACTCCTTGTCCATACCTTTATTGATAAGATATGTCATAATATCATCTCGTGTACATATAGCTGTAGAAATAGTTGCATGCCCCTGCTCTATGAGAGTTTGCGCATTTCCAAGCCACACGTCAGTACCATGTGATAGACCTGAAATTCTAACTAAATCCGAGAATGTATTTGGCTGGGTATCCACAAGCATCTGAATAACAAAGTCTGTTCCAAACTCTGGAATACCAAGAGAACCAAGTCTACATCCATCTAAATCTGCTGGTGTAAGACCAAGAGCCGCAGGACTTTTGAACAATGACATAACCTCCTGGTTATCTAGTGGAATTGTAGTCGCATCAATTCCTGTCAAATCCTCAAGCATACGAATCATGGTCGGATCATCGTGTCCAAGTATATCAAGCTTAAGTAGATTATGGTCGATTGAATGGTAATCGAAATGTGTTGTAATAGTCTTTGTTGTCATATCATTAGCTGGATGCTGTACCGGAGTAAACTTATATATTTCATCTCCATACGGAAGTACAATGATACCTCCAGGGTGCTGTCCTGTAGTTCTTCTTACATCTACACAGCCCTTTGCAATACGTTCTATCTCACAAGCACGCTTCGGAATACCCTTTTCAATAAAATAATGCTTAACATATCCAAAGGCTGTCTTTTCTGCCAATGTACCTATAGTTCCAGCTCTAAATGTCTGTCCCTTACCAAAGATAACCTCTGTATAAGCGTGAGCCTTACTCTGATATTCACCTGAGAAGTTAAGGTCAATATCCGGCTCCTTATTACCCTTAAATCCAAGGAATGTTTCAAATGGAATGTCAAAGCCAGCCTTAACAAGCGGCTCGCCACATTCTGGACAATTGGCATCAGGCATATCACAACCTGCGCCTCCCACATAAGCATTCACTCGTTCTGAATCAAATTCACTGTAATGACATTTCTTACAATAATAATGCGGCTTCAACGGATTAACCTCTGTGATACCCGACATAGTCGCAACAAATGATGAACCAACGGAACCTCGTGAACCAACTAAATATCCATCTTCAACTGACTTCCACACAAGCTTCTGAGCGATAATGTACATAACGGCAAATCCGTTAGATATAATAGAATTAAGTTCTCTCTCAAGTCGCTCTACTACAACCTCTGGCAAATTCTGGCCATACATCTCGTGGGCTTTATTGTAACAAATATCTCTAAGCATCTGATCTGAATTTGGTATAACAGGCGCTGCCTTATCTGGATGAACTGGTGAAATATTTTCACACATATCAGCTATCTTGTTAGGATTTGTAATAACAACCTCCCAAGCCTTATCAGCACCGAGATATTTAAATTCTTCAAGCATCTCTTCTGTAGTTCTAAGATAAAGTGGTGCCTGCTTATCAGCATCGGAAAATCCCTTATTGTACATAATTATTCTTCTATATACTTCATCCTCAGGATTTAAGAAATGAACGTCACATGTAGCCACAACCGGCTTATCAAACATCTCACCAAGCTTGACGATTCTCTTATTTACTTCTATCAAATCTTCAACGGTTGCTTCTTCCTTATCAACCATAAACATATTGTTGCCAAGAGGCTGAATTTCCAGATAATCATAAAAATTCACAAGTCTAGCTATTTCTGCATCATTTTTTCCGCCAAACACTGCCTGATAAAGTTCTCCCGCCTCACAAGCAGAGCCTATTATCAAGCCCTCTCTGTTTTCCAAGAACAAGCTCTTTGGAATTCTTGGATTTCTTGCAAAATATGTAAGATGGGACTCTGATACAATTCTATATAAATTAATTCTTCCAACTTCGCTTGTAGCTATGATAATAGCGTGGTGAGTTGGCATTTTTCTAATTGTCTCCACTGAAGGCTTACAAAATACATTAAGTTCATCTAGATTATAGATTTCTCGCTCCTTAAGCATCTCTACAAACTTTTCAAATATTCTGGCTGTACATCCTGCATCATCTACTGCTCTATGATGATTTTCTAAAGGAATACCCAATGCCTTTGCCACATTATCAAGCTTATATTTACCTATTGTTGGGATAAGTGCTCTAGCTAAGGTCACTGTATCAGCGTAAGTAAAATCGTATTCGTAACCTAGGGCAGTAGCATTGTGCATAATAAAGCTCATATCAAACTCTGCATTGTGGGCAACTAGTACACTATCCTTTACAAATTCAAGAAACTCTGGCAGTACCTTATCTATAGTATCTGCATCCATAACCATAGAGTCATTTATCTTAGTAAGCTCCTCGATTCTATATGGAATAGGCCTCTGTGGATTAACAAAGCGACTGAAACGTTCTGTAATCACACCCTTTTCCACCTTTACTGCACCGATTTCTATAATCTTATCATATATGGCACTAAAGCCTGTTGTCTCTATATCAAATACTACAAAGGAACCATCTAAGGACTGTCCCTTAGAATTTGTAACTGATTCCTTTAAATCATCTACAATATAAGCCTCTACACCGTATAGAACCTTAAAATCAAACTCCTTGCCTTCTTTTTTATATTTAAACTTAAGGTCATTGATACCATGTAATGCGTCGGTAAATCCCTGCACATTTCCATGATCTGTTATGGCTATAGCCTTATGTCCCCATTTAACAGCTTGTTCAATTAGAGAGGTCGCTGAAGAAACTCCATCCATATCACTCATCTTTGTATGGCAATGAAGCTCTACTCTCTTCTCTACACTAGTATCCATTCGTGGTACTCTCCAGTCCTTTGCCTTCATAATACCAACTACAGAATTTATACCTACTTCCTTATCATATGTATCAAGAAGCGCCATACCCTTAAGCTTTACAAATGCACCCTTCTTAATTCCATCCATAATCTCAAGAAGCTGCTCATTCTTCATAAATATTTTAGCCTTAATAGTGTCCGTAAAGTCAGAGATAGTGAACATAACTATAGTTCTTTCCCCTCTGATTTCTCTTGTCTCTACGGTGATAATCTGACCATGTATAATAACTTCCCCTGATTCTCCGGAAACATTTACAATCTCAGTCAAATCACCGTCAAAGCTTCTTCCATATATAACATCTGGATTTTCTTCCCTAGTCTGAGCCTTCTCTCTTCTATAATATCCATTTTTATTATCAAACCCTGAGGATTTCTGCTGTGGTGCCTTATTTTCCTTTGCTTCCTTAGGTACACTCTGAGATTTCTGACTGTTATCCTCTGGCTTATTCTCTCTAGCTTTGTCATCTTCTTTATTATCTTTAACATTTGATTTTTCGTCATTCTGATTATTCTCAGTGGCACTATCTTCATTTTCCTTTATCCTATCCACGATAGCTGCAATCTCAAGCTCCATCTTCTTATCACTTTGCTTGCGGTACTTACTATCCTCAGGCTCCTTATAAGAGAATGTTATATTGGCTGGAAGACCACATCGCTCCGTAAATATACTAACAAGAAGCTCTTTAAGCTCATTTTCTTTTTCCAAATTAAGAGCCGTCTCCTCTATTCTTATATCAAGATTATCTCCTTCAAAAGTACAATCAGCTCTTCTTAACATATTTTCAAGAATCATGCCCTTGCTCTTTACCTCTGCCATAATGCTTTCACTATATATTTCATAGAGATTTTCTAGATTATACTGACTTGAAAGCGTAAATTTCTCCACGAAAAATACATTTATATTAAGATTTTTAAATAACTGCTCTTCCATCTGCGCTTCCACATATTGAAGCGTCTTCTTATCTATAAGTCTTGTGCTTAAAATATAAACACGAATAGAGCTTTTATCCTTGTTTGTAGTAATTTTTAATACCTCCACAAGACCAAAAAGCTCTGTTAATTCTCTATTAAGCTTTAAATCAGGAAATACGCTAAAAAATCGTCTTTCCATCTCTTCACCCTTCTTCCTTAATTACATCTAATCTGCAGGCCAATTTTTCAGCTCATCTTCCAATACCTCTAGTAACTTATCCTCTGGTATCTTAGATACGATTTCACCCTTCTTTATAAGTAATCCTTCACCTATTCCACCTGCAATTCCTATGTCTGCTTCTTTAGCTTCGCCAGGACCATTTACTACACAACCCATTACCGCTACCTTTATATTTAAATGGTCATACTTGCTAACCATAGTTTCCACCTGATTTGCAAGTCCTATTAAATCTATTCTAGTTCTTCCACAGGTTGGACATGACACAACTGTTATACCACCCTGTCTAAGACCAAGAGTTTTTAAAATAAGCTTAGCACTCTTTATCTCCTCAAGTGGGTCACCTGTAAGAGAAACTCTTATAGTATTGCCGATTCCACCGCCGAGGATAATTCCAAGTCCAATAGACGACTTAATATTACCTGAATATAATGTTCCAGCCTCTGTTATGCCTACATGAAGTGGATAATGTGTCTTAGACGCTATAAGCTCATGAGCCTTAGCACACATCATCACATCAGAAGACTTAATACTGATAACCAAGTTATCATATCCTAAGTCCTCTATCATCTTAACCTTATCAAGAGCGCTCTCTACAATACCTTCAGCAGTTACTCTTCCATACTTTTCAAGAATATTTTTCTCTAAAGAACCACTGTTTACTCCCACTCTTATAGGGATATTTCGCTCCTTAGCCACATCTACAACAGCCCTTACCTTATCCATATCTCCTATATTTCCAGGATTTATACGAATCTTATCTGCTCCATTTTCCATAGCTGCTATAGCAAGCCTATAATCAAAATGAATATCTGCCACAAGTGGTATAGAAATCTGCTTCTTTATCTCGGCCAATGCCTTGGCTGCTTCCAT
The DNA here is from genome assembly GCA_017412055.1 of Lachnospiraceae bacterium. Classification (GTDB taxonomy): domain Bacteria; phylum Bacillota; class Clostridia; order Lachnospirales; family Lachnospiraceae; genus SVEL01. The sequence goes on from JAFQOW010000039.1 coordinate 39,639, forward strand.
AGTAGGTACTGCACATCTTATAATATCACAGCCTGCCTCTGTCAAAGCCTTTATCTGTGCTACAGTTGCTTCAACATCCTCTGTCTTTGTATTTGTCATAGACTGAATTAAAATAGGATTATTTCCACCTATTACTCTGTCACCGATACGAATTTCCTTAGTATTCTCTCTATACATACAGTACCTCCATTTATTTCATATTTTTTATGATACCAGATTTTTTCGCTCTTCGAGCTCTCAAAATATTACATTAGAACAAGTTTATTATATCTTTAAATAAAATATAAAGTGCAAACAGCATAAGTAATAACATTCCTGCCATATTTATATATGCTTCATGCTTTACTGGCTTACCTTTTATAGCCTCAATTATTAAGAATAACAGTCTGCCACCATCAAGTCCCGGTATCGGTAAAAGATTCATAACACCTAGGTTTGCACTTAACAGTATTGTAAAACTAAGCATATTTACAACTACATACTCAGTTCCATCCTCTTTACTACTATCATAAACAGTATCAATAGCATCCACGATTCCTACAGGGCCTGAGAAATCATTGATGCCAAGCTTTCCTGTAAATAACATTCCAAGGCTCTTAAATACAAGCTTAACCTGATACTTAACCTCTACAAAGCTATACTTAATAACTTCAAGAGCAGAACACTTAAGTCTTCCATTAGTATTATATGAAAAACCTGTTTCATATCCCTTTATTCCAAGAACTGGTGTTATATCTGCTTCTAATTTCTCATCTCCACGATATGCAACTATGTGAACACTTTTCTCAGAGAAAGGATTCTTATCTACATAATTTGAAAACTCATTGGCAGTATTAATCTTTGTGCCATCTATCTCTACAATATAATCGCCTGCCTTAAAACCAGCCTTCTGTAAAGGACCATCCTCCGTCACTTCTGAAATAATAGCCTTACCATCATCTGGGGTATATGTCAATCCTATCATATATTTTTCCTGATATACAGGTTTAAGTGTTGTTGTATGTTCCTTACCATCTCTCTCATAGGTAATTTCTACACCTTTATCATCGATTCCATCAATATATTGCTCTAAGTAAACTTCTCTACCTACATCTATATTTGTACCATCGTATTCTGTGATAATATCTTCCGGTAAAAGTCCAGCCTCCTCTGCTGGTGAATCCTTTTGAACACCTGTAATTACCGCTGGATCGTATCCTATAAATCCAATAACTATAAGCGCAAAAACAAACGCTAAAAAGAAATTAAAAAATGGACCTGCAAATATAACAGCCATTCTAGACCAAACAGATTTACTCTCAAAGGATTTTTCCATATCCATAACAGTATCTTCTTCACCTATTAATTCCTTGCTTAACATCTGGCAAGCTCCACCTAAAGGTAATAATTTTAAAGAATACTTAGTATCTCCCTTGTCAAAAGAGAAAAGTGTTGGTCCCATTCCTATTGAAAACTCTATTACTCTAATACCATTTTTCTTAGCTATAATAAAATGTCCAAACTCATGGATAAATACTAGTAAGCCAAATATTATTACCGCCAAAAATATACTCATTAATTCCACCTACTCCTTATAAATTCATACGTTTCCTTCTCTACATCAAGTATCTGCTCTATGGAAGGATTATCTATATGTTTAATGTTATTCATAGATTCTTTTATTATCTCATAAATATCCAAGAATCTTATTTTTTTATCCAAAAACATAGCTACAGCCAATTCATTTGCCGCATTAAAAACAGTAGGTGTTGAACCACCACATTTTCCTGCCTCATATGCAAGCTTCAAGCCTTCAAATGTATCTGTATCTGGCTTTTCAAATGTTATTCCTACTAATTTTGAAAAATCCACTCTGTCTCCGTCTAGATATCTTCTCTCTGGATAATATATAGCATACTGTATAGGAAGTCTCATATCTGGTGTTCCTAACTGCGCCATAATTCCACCATCCTTAAACTGAACCATAGAATGAATTAAGCTCTGTGGCTGTACAACTACATCGATATCTTCAAAATCCACGTCAAATAACCACTTAGCTTCTATAACCTCTAGTCCCTTGTTCACAAGTGTAGCCGAATCTATGGTTATTTTTCTTCCCATAGCCCAATTAGGATGCTTTAAAGCTGCCTCAACTGTAACATTTTCAAGGTCAGCTCTTGTCTTGCCTCTAAATGGTCCGCCAGATGCTGTAAGCAATATCTTATCGACATCGGCCTTTCTCTCTCCATTTAAACACTGGAATATAGCACTGTGCTCGCTATCCACTGGAAGTATATTTACATTATACTCCTTAGCCGCTGGAATTATTATATGTCCTGCTGTGACAAGTGTCTCCTTATTTGCAAGAGCTATATCCTTTCCAGCCTTAATGGCAGCCATCGTTGGTCTTATACCAATCATACCTACTATTGCAGTCACTACAATATCAGCTTCATCCATAGATGCTGCTTCTATAAGTCCATCCATTCCAGATACAACCTTTACATCTAAATCACTGATATTTTCCTTAAGCTTAGCAGCTTTTTCCTCACTATAGACACATGCAAGCTTAGGCATATACTGTCTAATCTGCTTTTCAAGAAGCTCAATATTGCCATATGCAGCAAGGGAAATTACCTTTAAATCATTATTTTTACTAACTATATCAAGGGTTTGCGTTCCTATGGAACCTGTAGACCCTAAAATCGCTAAATTTCTCATACAATCTACCACTTTCTATATTAGAAAATAAATTAAATAATATATAATAGGTGCTGTAAAGATAACACTATCGAATCTATCAAGCACTCCACCGTGTCCTGGTATAAGCTTACCGTAATCCTTTATCTCATAATTTCTCTTAATAGCAGATGCAACTAAATCACCTACCATAGAAATAAGTCCTGCACACGCACAAAGGATAGCAAAATATAAAGGTGCATTTGAAACAGCATCTAAATGAGAGCCTACGGCTGCACCGTAAATTGCTCCGATTAAAGCTGCACCTATAACACCGCCGAATGCGCCCTCGATTGACTTCTTTGGACTTAAAATAGGTGCCATCTTATGCTTACCCATTGTCACACCTGCAAGATATGCACATGTATCACAGCCCCATGAAGAAATCATAATAAGCCATATTGTAAATGCTCCATCATTTGTCATTCTGATAAAATACAAGAATGACATAAGAACAGCCACATAGATTACGCCAAAAAATGCCATCATAACCTGCTCTGTCTTATACTTAGGAAAAGTAAATACATATAATGCTGTTATAGCGATAAGTAGCGCTATAATGAACATTCCCATAAATTCAGTTCCCTTCCATAAAACCAAACCATAATATGCAAGCACTGCCACATAACCTAATATACCTAATGGTGTTTTCTCAATACCTACCGTTTTGTAAATTTCAGATACTCCAATAAGGGACAATACAAGTGTAAGTCCAAATATTACATATCCACCTAATATAAATGTAACTAGCAATATCGCAATTAAAACGATTCCACTTAATGTTCTTGTTAAAAATGATTTGTTAAATAAATTGCTAATAGCCATAATTTCCTCCTTATGTGTCTATCTTACCAAATCTTCTGTCCCTTTTATTGTATGCAAATACTGCATCTTCTAAATCTTTTTTTGAAAAATCTGGCCAAAGCACATCTGTAAAATAAAACTCTGTATATGCCAGCTGCCATAAAAGGTAATTTGATAATCTTTGCTCTCCACTTGTTCTGATAAGTAAATCCGGGTCTGGAATTCCTACTGTATCTAAATAATTTCCAAATGCTTCTTCGGAGATTTCATCCTCTGAAACATTGCCATTCTTAATATCTACTGCCATTTTTTTCATAGCTCTAACCATTTCGTCTCTACTGCCATAATTAATAGCTATTGTAAAATTAAGACCTGTATTATTCTTTGTCATCTCTTCAAGCTCAGCTATCTTTTCTCTTATCTCATCAGTTAAGCCTGTCTTATCTCCAATAACACGCACACGCATATCATTGGAATTTGAACGTTCTATGCAATCCTTAAGATAATTCTTAAGAAGCTTCATAAGTGCATTTACCTCATCCTCCGGACGCTTCCAGTTCTCTGTAGAAAAGGCATATACTGTAAGATAGTGAATACCCATATTCCAAGCATCCTCACAAATCTTTTCCACAGTCTTTGCACCCTGCATATGACCATAATTTCTAGGCATAAGTCTTTTCTTTGCCCATCTTCCGTTACCATCTAATATAATCGCAACATGGTTTGGTATCTTCATTTGAGATATATCAATATCAGATTTTTTCGCCATATTTTCCTCCCGATTGTTATAGCACATTAAATCACAATCGCAATGCGATTATGATTACAGTAAAAAGGGGAACTTAAATTCCCCTTTTTATAACTATACTGTCATTATTTCCTTTGACTTGCTTTCCATTGTATCATCAATTTCAGCTACATACTTATCTGTAAGCTTCTGGATTTCAGCCTCTAACTGCTTTGCCTCATCATCTGAAATCTCATTTGCCTTGTTCTGCTTCTTAAATGCATCATTGGCATCTCTTCTAATGTTACGAACTGCAACCTTAGCGTTTTCAGCCTTCTTCTTAATATCCTTAACAAGCTCTTTTCTTCTATCCTCAGTAAGCTCAGGGAATGTGATACGAACAACCTTACCATCATTGTTAGGAACAAGTCCTAAATCTGAATTTAAAATTGCCTTCTCAATTTCCTTGATAAGGCTTGCCTCCCAAGGCTGAATCTGAAGCATTCTAGCTTCTGGAACTGAGATATTAGCTACCTGCTGAAATGGTGTAGGTGTTCCATAATAATCTACCTTTAACTTATCTAAAATATGTGGGTTAGCACGACCTGCTCTGATAGAAGCGTACTCTGAAACAAGTGCCTCCACTGACTTAGACATTTTCTCTTCAAACTGGTTTAATCTTTCATCCATTTTATATTCCTCCAAAATTTATTATTCTACTGTAATGATTGTACCTGTAACATTACCTGTTACATTATTTATAATGCTATTTTCTTCATTTAATCCAAAGATAAGCATTGGCATCTTATTTTCCATACAAAGGACAGATGCCGCTAAATCTATAACGCCAAGCTTCTTATCTACTACCTCTGAGATAGCAATCTTTTCAAACTTCTTAGCATTAGGATTCTTATTTGGATCTGAATCATATACACCATCAATTGATTTTGCTGATAATATAATATCTGCTTCAATCTCAATAGCCCTAAGCACAGTACCCATATCTGTTGAGAAATATGGATGACCAATTCCACCTGCGAAAAATACTACCATACCTTTCTCAAAATATTTATTTGCTCTATCCTTAGAGAAAAGCTTTGTAAATGAACCGCACTCAAATGGTGTTAACACCTGTGTCATCATACCTTCTGTTCTAAAGATTTCAGAAACATATATACAGTTCATAACTGTAGCTAACATACCAATAGAATCTGCTTTTGTTCTATCAATTTTCTCGCTAGTTCTACCTCTCCAGAAATTACCGCCACCGATAACTATACCTACCTGGATACCTTTATCCACAAGAACCTTAATCTGCTTTGCCACGCCTACACATGTAGCCTCATCAAAGCCCATTTTCTTGTCACCAGCTAAAGCTTCACCGCTAAGCTTAATAAGTACTCTCTTATACTCACTCATAGTTGCTTCCTTCCTTATTAGTTAATTGAAAATGTATCTTCAAATAATGACTTGTAATCAATATCCGCATAACACTGTGAACAGAAACCTTCGATAGCTGCACCATTATTAATCTGAACTGAACGAGACTTAATATTACCCTGAATTACAGCTGTGCCATCTACGATAACAGGTCCCTTAACATCGATGTCACCCTTTATAGCACCACCGATAACTGCTGATGTAGCATATACATTACCTACGATAACCGAACCATTTCCAACCTTAATTGTGCCATCACTATGTACATCACCCTCAATCTTTGCATTATTCGCAAAAATCTCTCTAGCAGTTGATGTACCTTCTATGCGTCCAGTAACCATAAGCTTACCCTTACATGTGATGTCGCCCTTAATCTTTCCGTATACATTGATAGAACCATCAGATTCAATATTACCGATAACACTTGTTCCCTTTGTAATCTCAGCAATTTCATCACTAGGAAGATCAGCTTCTTTTTCTTCCTTAACTTCCTTCACCTCTACAACTGGCTCTTCTTCTACAGTTGTATCGATGATTTCTTCTTCCATAACACTTTCTTCTACTTCATCAAGCATAGCATCAAGCTCGTCTACATCAATTGTGAACTCTTCTTCATCAATTGTATTAATCATATCATCAGCAGCTGACTCGTCAACAGCTACAGCTTCCTCTACTACTTCCTCTGTAGCCTTCTTAACTTCCTTCTCTGACACTTTCTCTTCTACGACAGCTTCTGCCTCTTCCTTTTCTACTGCCTTCTCTTCAACAAGCTCATTAACTGCCTGTGACAAATCTTCCTTAAACTCTTTTAAAAAACTCATTTTGTACCTCCAAATTATTGTAATTTACGATGTTGCACCAAAGTGGAGCGTTCATCAATTGCTCTTATCTCATAACCTCGCGCCTGCAATGCTTCAATAAGCGCTGGCAATGCTTCTACTGTTGATTCCTTCGGTCTAAGATCGTGCATAAGTATTACAAGATTCTTATAACCTGCATCGGCCTGAACCATACAATTGGCAACTATCTCTTCAGCTGTAATCTTCTTGCCTGTTGCGTCGCCACTTGAACAATTCCAATCCCAATATGAATATCCATTATCATTAAGCCACTGTATATAAGGCTTAATATCGTCAGCTATTGTATTGGAGCTTCCGCCTGGAAATCTAAATAGGGTTGTATCCTTGCCTGTAACTTCTAATATATATTTTCTAAGCGAAACTATCTCTTCTTCAAATTTATCTAGTCCGCCATATACATTATCATAATCATGTGAAAATGTATGAATTCCTATTGCATGACCTCTATCAACAATGGCTTTATACCTTTCTTCCATAACCGACCCTGTATGTCCATTTACAAAAAATGTAGCCTTGACACCATAATTATCCAAGATATCAAGTATACTCATAGTGTTTGCACTAGGTCCATCATCAAATGTCAGATATGCATACTTTCCATCTGGCAATGGCTCCGTACTAGGTGTTTCTGTAGTTTGTTCTTCCGTAGTCTGTTCCTCTGTAGTCTGCTCCTCGCTAGATTGCTCCTGAGATTCTTGACTCTCACTTCCCGTCTGACTATCTGTGTAACCTTCTTCTACATTCCCAGTGGTTTCACCTATATATTCCGTAGTGTTTTCCACTTTATCCCTATTATCAAGGATATTGTCCACCTTATCCTGCAAAATAAAAAGTTTAACAACTAAAACAATGCAAAGAATAGTCGGTATAGCTATCAATGTAATAACCAGTGCCATTATAAGCTTCTTAAGCTTAGCCACGCGTTTTTTTCGGTCATCTGAAAAATCCAGCTTTTTTCCTTCCTCGTACATATTTATCCCTTCTATATAATGTATTAAACATTTCAAAATGATTAATAGCCCTTTTCGAACATTATATCACGAAACTTGCAATAGTAAAACAACTATTTTATCTATTATCTATCTTTTCTGGATACATATCGTGATTAGCCATTCTATCAAAGGCTACCTGCTCCCAGCGTGTGCCTGTTTTTCCGTAATTACAGTATGGGTCAATAGAAATTCCACCTCTTGGAGTAAATTTCCCCCAAACTTCTATATATTTAGGGTCCATAAGCTTAATTAAATCCTTCATAATCGTATTTATACAATTCTCATGAAAATCACCATGATTTCTATAGCTAAATAAATATAACTTTAATGATTTGCTCTCCACCATCTTAATATTTGGGACATAAGATATGGTAATTGTAGCAAAATCAGGTTGTCCTGTTATAGGACATAGACTTGTAAATTCTGGACAATTAAATTTTACAAAATAATCATTATCTGGATGTCTGTTATCAAAGGTTTCTAAAACCTCTGGCGCATAGTCATCCGGATACTTTGTTTTGTTACCTAAAAGTGATAATCCTTCAATCTTTTCCTTATTCTCTGACATATTATTTCTTCCTTCCTATTTTAACAACGGATCAACTACACCATTTAACTCAAATGCCTTTTCTCTATCAATACATGTTCCACATTTGCCACATGGCTTATCCTTGCCTTCATAACAGCTCCATGTCAAGTGATAAGGTACATTTATCTTAAGTCCTTCCTTTACAATATCCTTTTTATTTAATTGTACAAAAGGTGCCTCAACCTTAACACTTTTTCCACTTCCAACATATATAGCTTCACTTATAGCTTTATTAAACTCTACCGAACAATCAGGATATGCACTTCCTGCCGCATCGTCACTATGTGCGCCGTAATATATAACTGAGCAATCCTTAGCTATAGCTACACTCGCCGCTGTAGATAAAAATAAACCATTTCTAAAAGGTACGTATGTGGATACTGGTTCTCCATCTGTCTCCTTTATCTGATTGGCATAAGTGTCATGGGGAATGTCCTTATCAGAATGCTCTAATAGTGAACAATCGCTATATTTGAATATATCTGCTAAATTAATATAAATATATTCTACATCATAATATTTAGCCACTTCCTTAGAAGCTTCAATCTCTTTGCTATGCTTTTGACCATATGATACTGACATAGCCACCACATTTTCTTTACCATATTTTTCCACAGCCATGCCTAGACATGTTGTAGAATCAATTCCTCCACTAGTTAGAACTAATACTCTCATATTCACCTCTATATATACTGCTAAGTAATGTCTGCTCTGACTTAAATATTCCTCTAAGAGTAGTTGTATATGTCTTAGACGCTGGCTTCTTTATGCCTCTTGCTGTCATACAGCTATGACTTCCTTCTATCAAGACAGCTACATCCTCAGAGCCCGTAATCTTTTGCATAACCTCTGCTATGTCCGAACCGATACGCTCCTGTAACTGAAGACGCTTAGAAACCATATCAGCAATTCTTGCAATTTTACTTAATCCAATAACTCTTCCCGCCGGAATATATGCAACTGTTACCTTCATATCATACATTAAAGCAAGATGGTGTTCACAGTAGCTAAATATATCAATATCCTTAACAACCACCATGTCCTTGCTATCTGTTTCATATTCCACATCATCTTCAAAGGTTTTATCAAACATCACTGCCAAATCATCATTGGTGTAATTCATTCCTTCAAAAACCTCTTCGTACATTCTGGCAACTCTGTCAGGTGTGTCCTTTAAGCCTTCGCGCTCTGGATTATCTCCCAGAGCTTTAATAATCTCTCTCATATGAAACTTTATCGCTTCTTTATCAATAGCCATATATCCTCCTATACCCCTTTTTTATCAGGGTCCCAAATTATCTTATGCATCTGAAGCTGCATATTTACTTTATTCAACTTGTTATCAATCATAAAATCAACGATTGTTACTGGCTCTATACGACCAAATACTGGACTTATATATACATTACACTTTTCTATAAGTCCCTCTTCATCGATTATATGCTTTGTTTTCCTCAAATCATCAATACTGCTTACTACAAATTTTACAGTATCTTTATTTTCTAATACCTCATAGTTTTCAAGAAGCATCATATGCTCCATACCACTTCCAGGTAGTTTATAATCGACAGTAAATGAAATGTTATCACTAATATCTCTATATGGAGTTAAATCCACACTTCCATTAGTTTCTATTTCAACATACAATGTCTTATCACTGCTTAATATTCTTAATAATTTATCAATATTTTCTTGTAAAAGTGGCTCACCACCAGTAAGGGTTACATTTATAACTCCTGTACTTTTGATGTAATCATATATCTCAAACTCTGTCATAGTTTGGAAAGGAACATCCAATTCGTTGGCCCATTTTGTATCACAGTAATTACAGTTAAGATTACATCCTGCAAATCTTATAAAAACTGCAAGCTGTCCAGCCTTAGTGCTTTCGCCATTTATGCTAACAAACTTTTCAACCACACTATATGTTGCCATATTCTACCTCTTTCTAATCCTTATAATAAGATGCACAGTTGTTAGGCGTTTCATAAACCGTTGCACATCTGACATCATATCCTTTTTCTGTCATTCTATCAAAAAAGTACTTAGAAAAGTTCTCTGCAGTAGATCTAAAATCTACTTCTATGAGTCGAATTCCCTCATCAACTAAAGCAGCTAACGTAGCTGGCTTTAAAGTATTTTTTTCGATTATTAGAGCATGGTCGAAATAATCAACCTCAGACTTTAAGTCCTCTTTCAATTTATCAAAATCAACTATCATGCCTCTTAAATGTTCATCAGACTTTAACTTAGCACTATTAATTTCAACTGTAACTCTCCATCTATGTCCATGGATATTGCTGCATTTTCCTTTATATCCTGAAAGAAAATGTGCTGCATCAAAGCTATGTTCTGATTTCAATGTAAACATAATTCTCTCCTATTATATAATGTAATAAAATGGACAAGTCCGCATCATCTCACTAAATCCCTCTATCATAAAAAAAGGTGAACCCTAGGGTCCACCTGATATCTATTCTAATTCTTGCATCAAACTAGATTTATTCTATTCAAGTAGCCCTGGTTTTGTTTATGGACAGGATGGTACAAACGAACTGTCCTTTATCAACTAATATAATAACATAAGATATATTTATGTCAAGATAATTTAGTCTTCCTGACTACCTTCTTCTTCCTCTTCTGTAACTGCTTCTCCTGCCTCTTCATCTTCTTTGTCACTTATATCTATAAGCTGTAGTTGATTGCCATTTTTAATAGCGTTTCTCTTATTCACATCCTCTCTAAGAAGCATATAAATTGTAGAGAAAATAGGAATAAATATAAGCATACCTATAACACCCATAAGGCTACCGCCCACACTTACAGCCATAAGAACCCATAGTGATGGAAGTCCAACACTGCTTCCCACTACTCTTGGATATATAAAGTTACCCTCAATCTGCTGTAATATAAGGAATGTCGCTACAAATATGAGCATTTTAACTGGTGAAATAATCAAAATCAAAAACGCACATATGAAGCAGCCAATAAACGCTCCCGCGATAGGAATAAGCGCTGTAAATCCAATAAGCACACCAGCTAATAGTGGATATGGGAGTCTTAATATTGTCATTACAACGACAAACATTAATCCTAAAATAGCAGCTTCAAGACACTGTCCTGTAAGGAAATTATGAAAATTAGTATTAAGTAATTTTGCTGTCTTTACAACAAAATTATATTTACTTTCTTTTAAATATGCTTTGGCAATTCTCTGACACTGAGACATCAATTTTTCCTTTTGAGCAAGTACATATATTCCAAATATAACTGAAATAATACCATTTAAAAATCCATTGGCAATATTTCCTATAATACTTGCAGCGCCTGCTAATACATGACCAAACTGATTCTTTGCAAAGCTAGCTACGCTTGATAACATTCCTGACCAATCGATGGAAGATGGATCAATCTCCTTTAAATACTTCATTATCTTTGGATTATCCTGGAAAGTTTTTAACACCCAATCATACGCTTTATTGAACGCATCTGGTATCAATACTATAATCTCTTTAATAGTTGTAATAAGCTGTGGCAATACCGTTATAATAACTACCACGATAATACCTACTACCAATATTATAGCTGCTACCATACTTATAGGTCTTTTTAACTTATCAGCCCATTTTCCAGTCCATTTTTTAAGTAGCCTCTCTTCTATAGCCTTCATAGGCATATTGATAATAAATGCTATAGCAGCTCCGATGATAAATGGCATAGTAATATCAATAACAAACAGTGCAAGATTTCCCAACTTTCCACTGTACATAATTATAAGCATAATAATCGCAGTAAATATTATTATCTCTTTAATCTGCTTAACTTTCTTAGGATCAAAACCTCTTGTTCCGTCACCCATTTCTTTTATTCCTCCAATTGTTCATTAGTTTGTCTAAAGATAATAATACTACAGTGATTTGTAAAAATCTAGATAAAAATATAATACACTTTCATAAATGTTATGAATATCAAATATCGCTAACACTTATTATATTTTTTACAATATTCTATAAACTCTTCCTTAGCTACTGGTTTAGAAAAATAATATCCCTGACAATAATCACAACCAAGTCTAGATACATATTCCTTCTGTTCCTCTGTTTCTACACCTTCGATAACAATATTATGTTCCATTTCTTTAATCATCTTAACAGTATTCTGCAAAATAATATCTGCCTTCTTACTCTTATATGAATTCCACAATATGCTCTTATCAAGCTTAATTATATCAAAGTCCGTGTCATACATATGAGACAAATTTGAATATCCTGTTCCATAATCATCCATAGAGAAAGTAAATCCTAATTTTTTAAGCTCAGACATGGTATTTATAAACATTTCCGGACTATTGGCAGCTGCTGATTCTGTTATCTCCAAATTAATAGATGACGCAGATACATTATACTTATCTAATATTTCTTTAAATCTCTTTGCCAAATTCCTCTGCATACACTGTACTGTAGAAAGATTTACTTCTATAAATTCTACACCATATTGTTTAACATTATGCTCACTAAACATTTTACATACTTCTTCAAATACAAACTCACCAATCTCTATTATATCGCCTGTTTTTTCAGAAATAGGGATAAATTCTTCTGGAGAAATAAATCCCAATTCTCCAATTGGCATACGCACTAATGCTTCTGCAGAATGAATTGTATCACTTTCCTTATCCCATATAGGTTGATATAGCACCTTAAACTCTCTATTAATAAGCGCTTTTTGAATCTCTTCCTGAATTTTTCTCTCTCTTTGGAACATATTAAGCTTTTCGCCTCTTATGAGAGTCACTTTATTATCACTTTCGCTTTCATATTCACTATCAACTATTCCCATCAGACGCTCAATTGTATCTACATCTTCTGGAATATTAATAATATAAATATTAGAATTCAGCGCAAGCTTCATATCATTAAATATCCAATCCTCCGATAGCTTCTCCTTAAATAAATCAATGGTTTTCTCTACATCTTCCTTGGTATATTTATTTAATACAACTGAAAATGAACAGTTATCACAGTCATATGCACAATTTGGCACCTGCGTATCTAACCACATTGCTATATCCTTTAACAATTCATTTGTAGACATAATACCTACTAAGCTTGAATAATATTTTAAATTAGTAAGCTTGACGGTGATAACTGTATATTTAATATTATTTTTAATTCTAATAATATTCTCTGAAATAAATCCCTTTCTATTATATATACCTGTTATACCGTTACGAAGCTCATCTTCATTTTCAATAGTAAATAAAATCCCAAGATATGCTAGACCCTGAATAAACATCTCAATAAGCAAGCTTCCATATACACTCTGTATTCCTATAGAAATAACAGTTCCTGCCAGCAATATTATCATAGCTCGCTTCTTACCCTTTGATAACAATGAGCTATTTCTAATAATAAGGAATACACATAATGCCATATAAAATGCCGCAATGACATACAGCCATATCATAAGTGTTCCATGGCAATATTCAAGTTTGTCGTTATAATAAAATATTCCATTATTAAAAGGATTTAATATAAATAAAATAATCGTTATAACAGTTGGCATAAACAACTGAATGTAGAAAACTTTAGTTTTGTTCATATATGAACCTGATACCACAACTATATATATGCAAAACAAAATTGGCATAATATTATGCAATAATAAATACCCATAGTTAAATAACATTCCTAAAATAACTTTTGATTCTGTCATATATGAGTTAGTTATAGCACTTAGTAAGTCAAAGATAGTTGTAACAAGTCCTGTAACTAAAATTGTAAGATATACTTTATTCTGAACCCTTCTTATTTCTTTTTTATAAACCACAAAAAATAACGCAAATACATGCACTATGATAGCGCATATATCATAATGAATATTATAAAACATATGTTATTCCTCTCGTTTCCATAATTTTATTTTAATTATCACGTTAAATATGATTTATAATACCACAAAATAAATGGTTTTTCAAGGAAAATAGGGATTTTCATAGAAAAAGAGCCGATAATGTATTACACACATCGACTCTTATATTACATTTTATAGCAAAATATTAGTTGCCTGCCATCTGCTTTGCGGAATTTGGTGTAGAATGGTTGATTTTACTATATATTCAAAAGCATGTTTGTTGGTTCTGCCCCAAGGTTATGTTGGGGTAGAATAACTGATTGTCACTTATTTTTTGTTTCTGCCTATAGTTTAGGATTTGGGGCAGAATTGAAAATAATTGGGGCAGTTCATTATACTTTTAATAATACGAATTCATATAAATTCAAGCCCTTATGTCCTTTTCTACTTAGTATTTTCTAATAAATTATCCAGCATTCCATCGAATTGTAGCATCATGTTGGCATTTAATCGCACACTCTCATCTACAGTCAGCAGATCCATTCTTCCATTAGGCATGATTCTTAAATGCAATAATTCTTCTATTGGCATTTGTTGTAAATCGCTTGAAAAATGCATTTTTCCATTGACAATACTATAATGTAATCTATTTAATCGATTTTCAAACTCTTCTCTTGTGGTAGGTGTTTGCATACTAACCATTTTCATATCTATTTTATTCCTCTTTTCTACATAAAAAATACTGCATGTTTATCAATATCAACTAACAATCTCTTCTCTATGGTGTTACACTGGTATTCAATATATACTAATACTTTTTGTTTAGGATTTTTGGGAATTCCAGATTTTTCTATGCTTCCGTATGCACAGTAAAAGTCCGGTCTGCCCGATTGTTCTTTTTCCCATTCTCTATCTCCAATAAAGGTACCTTCCTCCACTGCATTCGTCGAAATTGCTGCTTTATTTAGAATAGCTAAATTAAACATCTTACCTGAAAAATTGTAACCAATCATAGAACCTGGATAGCACGATGATGTAATTTCATTAACATTACAATTATTCATATTATCGGATTTGTAAGGATAATCACTTATTCCACATGTTCCAATACATTGTACCACTTCCATTACCATTTCTTTCTCCGATAATTGTTTTGATACAAGAAAAGATCTTATCGATGCCATTTCTATATTATCTTTCTCTAATTTTACTCCTTGATAAGCCAATACCATTTCCTTTCCTCCCAAAATGGCATTCAAAATTGTGCTATCACTTGTTAATAGCAATTTTTTAATATCGTAGAATTTTCTTTTTGCAAATGTATTTTTCGCATTTGGTAATGGAAATGTCCAATTTACACGCCTCAGTGCATTAAGATTATCACACACATTATTTTGATTCATATAATCAAATTGTAATGAATTCATCAATTCATACCATTTGTTTCTCCATAAAATTATTTTCAAGCTACTATCATGAAATCCAGCGCAAATAACTTCTACATACTGATTAAACAAATCTTGATTAAACTCATCATACAGTTTTTTATCCCACTTTATTGCATTGCAAATATTTTGGAACTGACTATCTTCCATACAATGATATTGATGATTAATTTCATTAATTTTGTTTTTTATATCAACTGCTTCTTCCATATCACATTTATCTTGTTCTTTAAAAAATATACCAGAAACTTTATCAAAACAAGATTTTAATTTGCTACTTCGTATTGTATACTGTTTTAACACCAAATACAGATTTCCTCTTACTATCATCCAAGGTATTTGACAAATAATAATATCAAGATTTTCAGTTCTTTCAAGTTCCTTCCTTAATGGCTGACTTAATCTTTCAGCTAATTTCAAACAATAACATGAACAGATTTCTGCTATTTCCAAATTATCTGATTGGCAATACTTAATAAGCAAAGGTATCAAACTATCGTTTTTTTCCATTATCCAACTAAACATTTCTATACTTTTTTGTGAAATATAATGCTGAGGATAAATCATATAATTAAGAAGCATTTCAAAAACTGCCTCTATTACTGACATTTCATCATCCCTTAACTCATTATATCTTCCAAAAAGACTTTCTGGTATATTCATCATTTCTTTGTAATGTTTTACAATTGCTGTATGAGATTTTTGTTTTTCATCTTTTGTAAGCATATCGGCAGAAACATCTAATAGTTTCTCTACTTCTTGCCAGCGCGCAGAGTATTTAGGCGCCTTAATAAGGTCTTTAATTTCATTAAGAAATTCATTAGTATTTTCTGCCAATTGACTA
The DNA here is from genome assembly GCA_017412055.1 of Lachnospiraceae bacterium. Classification (GTDB taxonomy): domain Bacteria; phylum Bacillota; class Clostridia; order Lachnospirales; family Lachnospiraceae; genus SVEL01. Next base: position 55,911 of record JAFQOW010000039.1, read on the forward strand.
AGTTTCTTAATAGACATATCCGCATACTTATCTGCACCATGATTCCAAATCGCCCAGCCATTATCCTCTTCTATCTTAATAATTTCTTTGCACAACTCTTTTATCTTTGATATATTTTGTTTTTTCTCCTCCTTCTGAATTTCATTCCAAATCTGCTCTGCTTGCTTAATTGCACCTCTCTTTCCCCATGTTCCCGGTAGATATAATTCATCCTTTTCATCAGACTCTATCGCACTTTCATTCAGTTCTATAGATGTTTCGTCTATTTTTACCCCTGATTTTTCTTCTATATGAATTTGTCCAGTATATTCTTCTAATAACTCTACAACTACTTCATATTCATCATTAGAAAGATATTTTTCATATAACGCCAACAAATCCTTACAGTAATACTGGCTCGCATCGCATACCAACACATTTACAATCCTATCGTAGTAATTTTTCTTTTGACCTCCACCCATTGCAAGAATATCTGCTTGAATTTTTATATAATGATGAAAATTTCTACGTTCAACAAGCATAAAAATTTCACTAAATGCCCATCGAAAATCATCTGGAATATTATTATCATTCAAAATAGAATACATCATCCTTTGTGGAAAGATACAATTTGCTACCCGATAATTGCCAACTAAATTGTGTTTTTGATCCACTGGTTCGTATGAACTCATAGCCATCGCCTGCCATTCTTTTGGCAACAACTGAACATTCATACAATCAAGTGCAAGTCTATATTTTCCTTTTTGCCAAATTATTTCTATTAATGCCTCTTTTGTTGTTCTGATATAACGTTCAAACGTCATTCCTCCTGATGCTGCATCAAGAATTGTCATACTTTGCTTTATAATTTGTTCGTCTATATCATCTTTTTGCATATTTTCAATAGACTGTTCGAGTAAACTATATTGCGCTTCTTTATACCATAATGGTCCCATGGACCCCTTCAACATTTCTTTATACGCATTTTCAGCTAAGTCTTCACACCCGGAACGTACAAAATATTTTACCATTTGCAATAACAAATTTGTTCTTTCATATCGGTTTGCAACTTTAGAAATTATATCAGCGAAAGAAATTTTAAGTATTTCTATAATATCATCTCCACCCTGTTGTTGCTGATATACTGAGATAATACCTATCATAATTCGAAAATACCCTTCATAATATACTCCAAATTGATCTTGGGATTTTGTCTTTACAAAATCTAAAAACCACTCTGTTTCTTCAGGATATAGTACAAAGAAATACAATGATATTTTCGAAAATATATATTCCATAACTTTTTCTGGAATATGATATGCGTGCTCAAAATTTGTCCTTTCATCAAATGAAAACAAACTTCTTTCAAGAATCCGCTTAAATTCTTCTACATCTTCTTTCTTTATTCGCAGCAATCCAAGACCGTAATAACTTCCAACACATGCCACTAATTGGAATAACCCTTTTTCCCAATCTCTTTTCCAAACATCACAAGATACACAAGTACACTTTTCTCCATCTCCGTCTAAATACATTTTATTTCTATTCTGAACAAATAGATTATGAATTTTTTGATAGTCTATATCTACACCATTTTTATCTCTAATACTATAAACTTCCAACTTTGATGCATTGACTATATAATCTTTTGGCAACAATGCAGCATATTCTCTCCTGCACATACATACATCAACAAAAACATCCCTAATATTATCATCACATTTACACGCTTGCTTTTCTTTTAATTTTGCAATTTCTTTCAACACCAGAAGCCAGTCATTACTTCTTTTTTCTGTATAGTTTTCTATTTCCGAGGCTCCAACTATTGACAAAATCCAATTGTTATACGTTTTTTGATTAACCGGTATACCTGCTGTTTCTAATCTTTCAGCTGTTGCAACAACACCATTTTTCCACAAATTATAATCTGTTGAAGATTGCATAACAAAATCTGCTTCCCAATCATCAAGTTCTTGTGAAAAAATAATCTGTAGATACCTTTTCCCTTTTTCACAATAATACTCACTTCCAGACAATGTTGCCATCTGATATACACGGTTCATTGTACATATCTGCGATAGTGATATTGGTTGTCCTTCAAATAAATATTTAAATATGTCTTTCTCAATTCTCTCAATTAGTAAATCCACATAATCCCAATATTCTTTACTTATCAATCTTTGAAGGCAAGCCAACAACTGTTCATCATTAACTAAGCATGTATTATATCTATATAAATACTCTAAAGCTTTTCCCGGACGATTTAATTCAATCTCTGCCATTGCCAAGTCGCCTGCAAAACGTGCAAAAATTTCATCATATCTTACCTGTGCTCTTTGCATAAGTAATAACTTATCAATCAATTGAGCAAATGTTCCAACCTCACAACATAGACCTACTACCGTTTGCATATCTTGAAGCATGACTTCCGGTCCACCATTGAATCCACCACATTTATCCATCCAAGTTTGATTGCATAATAAAATACACTGCCCTTTATCTTCTTCATTGCCTTTTGAAAGATGATACAGCAGCTGTGTTACACCATATTCAAAATTCTGATGACCTAGACAATATGTTGCCATAGCATGATGTATCTCTTCTTCCAAATATTTTGTCTTATCAGATACATATTTTTGAAAGGAACTGTGAAAAAAGCTAATTCTTTCCCCTTGCACCAACAATCCACCCATATTATCCAATGCAACATCAAAGGCAATCCTTTCATTAGTAGAAACCATTTGTAACAATATTGGCTTTTCTATATTGATTCGGGTCCTTGCCAAATAAGCTACTAATTTTACGCTATTCTCATTCTGCCTAATATCATTCCATTTATAATCATAATACTTATATATATTGCCTCCATATGCAGGAAAATCATTAACGATAAAATCTATATCATCATTTTCAGTTAAATTATTCATTGTATCAATAATATAATGAAGATACAATGCATGTCCTTCAGATTTTTCAACAAGCTGATCCACATACTTTTCTGCACCATCCATATTTAGATTATTTAAAAGAAATAATCTAAGGGAAGTAACATCAAATGGCTGGATTTCCAGAATATTTTCCTCCCCAATCGTATTTTGGACAGCTCTAGGAAGTATGTTCTCATTATTGAGCGTAAATATAAAACTGATTCTAGTTCCCTTATATGCAGTAAAATAGGAACAGAAAATATCAAACAGCCTCATATCATCATTTGCGAACTCATCCAGACCATCCACACAAATTAAACCAAATTTATCAATACTCTCAAGATATTGATCCAATTTTTCAAATATACTATTCACGCATTTTAATCGTTCTACATAACTATTGTTTTCTGCAATTTCTATTCTTTCAACTAAAAACTGACCTGCAATCATACAAAACCAGTCATAAAGTGCTTCTTCACTTTTTCGATATACAGAAGGCATCGTATCATCATATTTATTTATATAATATTTACCGATAACCTCCATGTTTTCCCAATTTTCAAGTAAATCTATCCATGTTGTTTTACCAACTCCATTACATCCCTTTATTACGAACATTTGCGAAGTTTTTTTAGCACTTATTTGAGTAGACACTGCTTTTTCCAAATAGCGTCTTGATATAAAATAGTTTGCCTTAATATCCACTGCAACATTAGCAACATATTTCTTTTCGTTTTCAGATTTTATATCTAAAGCAGGCGTCAATGTTGCAAGATTTTTACTAAACTCTACCATTCTAAGTTGGTCATTATTTTGGTACACACAAATTCCAGTTGCCACATCCTCTATAATTACTGGTGCACCAGAAAAACTTTGATAATTATGTAATTTTCCTCGTTCAACTTCAAGAACCCCTGTATATACAGTATCCGTGCATCCGTCGTGTGTATTTAAAATCGTTCCACTTATTAATGCCATATTGCCTTGGTTTTCTCCCGGATAGCCATATGAAAAAAACTTACTGTTTACAGCGATGCTTTTAAATGAAAGTTTTATTTCAGATAGAACTAAATCATTTTGTTCTTCATTAATTAACATAATACAAATATCATTTTCTGGTTGTATTTCCTGTAATTTACAATCATATATGTATTGATTTTTATCATTCTCCATAAAACACGCTTGCACATCAAAAAATCCCTCTACTACATGTGCAGCCGTAATAATTCTCCCTTGACCTATATAAAATCCTGTTCCTTTTATCTGATTCTGGCATATAATTTGGCAAATACTCTTTTTGATATCTATCACGGCATCATTCCTCCTATATTTCTATCACTTTATCCTTTACATCAATAAATTCAAAATCAAAGTCCGAATGTATATTTTTTTTGTCAAAACATTCAACAGTCTGATTCCTATTAACAATATATATTTTTTTACTTTCTACCAAATCGTTCATCAATATCATTGCAATTGTTTCCATAGACGGTCTCATTTTTGTTTCTCCTGCCGAAATAAGATATGAATCAGAAAAATATTGTTTCAGAAAACGCATTGATATATTCCGTTTGCTACCATGATGAGGTAATTTAATCAAATTCATTTTTACAGGTGTATCTCCATATATCTGTTCTAAATTCTTTCTACACACTTCAATATTGGCGTCCCCCAAAAACAGTATTTTCTTACTTCCACTAACAAGCACAAACGCAATTGATTCCATGTTTTCATCAGTATAATCGTAAGAATACCTTCCTTCAGCCATCTGCAAAATTTTTTCCTTTGTTAACACATCCGCCGATACCATTCCTTGTATGGTTTCGTAATCTTCATTATTTATTATCCATTGAAATGCTTCAAATGCATTACGGATATGCAAATTATCAATATCAGGAAATTTATTGTAAATTTTTTTCATATATAATTCCCATTTTTTATTCATTCGGCGTAACTGTTCTCGATTTGGAGAAATAAATTGAATATAGCTTCGGTTACCAATATCGATTTTCATCTGTGAATCTGCAACAACTGCATGTAATTCGTTTTCGTTCCATGCATTCCAATTATAATTGCCTTGAATTAATAATTTAGAAATACATAATTCTTCATTTAAAGTTATCCGCTTCTCTGTTACATTTCTTCCTAATACAGCCTGTCCCTGAGCAATAATTCCTTGATATATTCTATTTTCTTTAATTGTACACTCTTTTTTTTCATGCGACTCTAAGTTTAACCCCAAATAACCATTATAGATTACATTTGAAATTTCTATTATATGTGCATCATCAGAACTTCCATTATCTAATAAAAGCGGTATTGCTCCCCCAATATGATCACTATGTATGTGAGTTAAAATTAGATAATCAATTTTCTTTTGTTGTTCTGCCATACGAAGTAAATATGGTTTAACATAATTCCGATATGTTTCACTACTACCACAATCAATCAATAAATTCACTTCTTTTTCAGGCTCATATATTGTTACCAAAAAACAATCCCCATCATATGCTTGAAAAGTATGAATCTCAATATTAGCCCTACTATCCATTTGCATACCCCTGTTCATATCCTTTCCTTTAAGAGTTCTTCTATCAAATCTTTTTTGTCTACATCTAAAAGCAACTAATACTTACTACCTACTATCCACAATCCTATTACTTATCAGCTAGCACAAGTGAAAAATTATAATCTGCAATCACAAAAACACATGTATTCAATACCCATATGTAACCATTCTGCTCATCTCTACTAGCTTCATTTTGTATTTGTAAAATCTTATCCAAATCCAACTGTTCAAAACATTTTTTATATTCGTTGCTAGATATTGGATATATGCCATTTTGTATCTTATTAGCCTTGCAGATGTTGTGAATAACAATCTGATTTATCATTTCTCTCATATAAATCCAATATGAATGTCTTTCATTTATATAACCAAGCTTAGATATTAAATCCTTAAACTGATGCTTTGCAGTATTTATGTGCTTTTGCTCAATAATATTTTTCAACTTACTTTCAATATTATCTATTAAATTATTGGTATTTGAAATAGATAATAATTCATCTACACATTTACTACATGCAATATCATCCATTACACTAAAACGTTCCGTAAGTATTTCTCGCATCTTACGAACTAAATCAACACTTTTAGCCACAACAGTATCTTTTACTTTATTCTTATACTGCACTCCCGGTTGTAATGTTACTGAAATCTGTCTATTTTCATACTCGTTATCCGGAATTTGTTCCAAGTGCTGATAGGATTCAATCATAGGATAATTAATATATAACCTACCAACATCCGCTGAATCTGTAAAATATTTCTGCATTTTCAATATTTTATCTTCATCAAAATTCGGGTCATGATGTTCATAATCAAAAACCAAAATAATATTAGTAAAGTCATTTTTATACTGAATATTATCCCTGTTTTTCTTCTTGCTTATTACATAAGGTAAATCTACATCCTGTTCATCCCAATCCACATCATACTCTTTAACAATATCTTCATACAGCATATAAATATTGGTTCCATAAATCCATACATCTTCCATATCTATACTAATTTCTGGAAAGCATTTAAAAATCAATCCGAATAATTCATTTTTCTCATGATTTCCTTCTACTATAAGCAGATTCTTCCTTCTTTTTCGTGCTTCTTTCCAATTCTCATTATTCATAGGCTTCAAACTCTCCACTTATATACATTTTCTCCAAATTATGCCCTTCTCGTAATTCCCTTGTTGTTGCATCACATAAAGCTGTCAATTTCCCACTCCTTGATAACACAAATAAACAATCAGGTCTCATTAACCTATTTGTCATAAGATTTGTATTATGTGTAGTTAATATTATTTGGCAGTTTGGAAGCATTTGCTTAAAGTATTTCACAAGATTTTCTGCCATCTCATAATGATAGAATGCATCGAATTCATCTAAATACATTAAAGATGTATTCTTAGCCGCAATAATCAGTCTGCGATATACATTCATTAAAGCCACCGTTCCACTTGATGCATTCTCATAAAATGGAATTAATTTATTATGTTTAAAATACAATTCATTCTGTCCATCTGGCAATTTTTTCAGCACAAGTTCACACTCTACTCCCATGAAATTTAAAAACTCTTCAAACTTCTTCAATTCTTCTTCATCTTCTAAAGACTCAAAAAATCTATCATAAGCCCTTCTTAATCTAATTCCTAATCCACCACTCACAGTCATCATAAACATATTTTTTACATAATCAGCTAATTTAAGAAGTAACGAACCCTTTTTTATGGCTACATTAAAGATTATCCAACGCAAAAAAGGAATCTGCTGTCCACTATATTCTTCGTTATCATCCTCTGAACCTATTGTCTGTATAAAGCGGTCAAGTGTGGTATTCTCTATCCCTAAATAAACGTTATTGCAATTCATTGAAAAATTGTCCTTATAATAACATGAAAAAATCTCCATTCCATTTATACTCAACTCTTCTTCCTCCAGCTCTGTCTCGGATATTCTTTTATATCTATATACAACCTCATCCTCCCCAAATTTAAATGTATACACAAATAATGCGTTTTCTTCTTCTGAATCGGCATTCAAAAATATGCCTCCTTCTGACATTATCTTATAACCATACAATGTAAAACCAATGTTAATAAGTGCTTTTCCTAAATTAGTTTTTCCTGTAGAATTTCTTCCATATATGAGCACCTTACTAATTGTATTATCAGTAATACAATCTGTACCAAACTGGTATCCACCGACTTTACCAAAATCAATTACAATATTATCTTTAAAATTCTTATAATTTTTTAATTCAAACTTTCTAAGCATATCTCATACCACCTTTTCTGTTTAAACCTTACTTTTTACTATAGTATAACCTATTAATCAACAAATCGCAATAATCTTCCGTAATTTTTTTACGGAAGATTACTGCCTTTAATAATATTCGCATACTAAACTATATTATTCTTCCTTCACCGCCCTTCCAAATTTCTCCACCACCTCCTTATACTTCGCCTCAGTTACATACGTATAAATATCTATCGTAGTACTGTAATGCTAATGCCCATAATAGCTTGAACAACCTTTGGATTCATATCATTTTCAAAACATCTACTAGCAAAGCTATGTCTAATAGCGTGAGGGTACACCGATTCAAACATTTTCGGCTCTCTCCCCTCTAATACAGACTGAAGATTTTTAGCATAATTTATAGCTTCAACCACCTTATTTATCTGCTTTTCAGCCACATATCTTGTAACTGGCGAACCTAATGAGGTTGTAAATACCAAGTCTTCAAATCCTTCCTGCTCTCTCCAGCGCTTACCCAAACGTTTCTTTGCCTGTTCCTGCTTTTTCTTTTGTGCTAAAAGCATTTCTTCCGCTTCACCGATAAATGGTATTGTTCTATAGGAATTATGCGTTTTCGGAGTTGTAAGCTCCATCTTCTTAACACCCTGCTCATACTGACAGCTCAATGAACGATTTATCCTTATACATTTCTGCTCAAAATCCACATCATTCCATTGAAGTCCACCTAATTCCCCCACTCTGACACCGGTTAAAAACATAATACAAAACATCTCAAAATACCAATCACCATCCTGCTGTGCCTGCTTAAGAAAAATATTTTGTTCCTCCACTGATAAAAATCTTCTTTTGACTTTTTTGTTTTCAGTAGGAACTCTAATATCAAAACAAGGATTAATTGGTATGATTCTATTATTCCTTGCAGATTCCATACAATCCCTTACCCTACCAAGTGCATCTCTGATAGATGAAACTGCTTTTCCTTCTTCAACTAACTGATTTATGATATTTTGAATATCTATATTATGTATATCCACAAGCTTTTTATTACCAATCTTTGCTCCAAATGTGTTATTGTATTTACTACGCATCGGAAACACGCTAGACGGTTTGATATAAGGCTTTTTGTAGTTATCAAACCACTCTTCGAACCATTGATTCAAGGTAATATTTCGATTTCTGATATCAATATTCTCCAATGCCTATACTTTCGCCTTTTAAAACTCTTCTTTACACTCTTTAAGATTTTATTTGCACATATTAATACCATTAACAACCACCCTTGCTTCATTTCACTTATCCTTGCGTTGTCTGATTTATTGTTCTAATTCTTTTCCAGCCAAAGATTTTGCCATATCATATCCTTTGAGTTATGACACCTCTCCTCGAATAAATGTACCAAAAAAAATCGTTTTTGACACATACACTTAAAATAACCATTTTAAAAAGGCAGGTCATAATCGACCTACCTTATAAATAAAAATCCACATCAATATAACGCTTATTTTTTTGATTTTGCAACTCTCATGACATAATAATCTCTATACTCTCCAATACCATATTGTCCTTCCCACCATACAGCTAACTCTTCACTTTCATCATAATACAAACTACTTACACCACTATAGTCACAATAATCACTAATAATTTGTCTAACTTCATCCTTTTTATCTTCCGAAAAATAAAACCAATACCATCCATCCTCATATGTAAGATGGTCTACTTTAATATCGTAAAACTTAACACAATTATCCCAATATTTTTCATTACCATCTGTACCGGTTGAATATCCCAATAATGCACTTACTCTTGCATCCCCAAACACAAAATCTTCAAATTGCAAATTAGGATGAATAAAGCCTTTTCCTATAACAATAATTGCAATTATTGTTATTGCCACAATAATATACTTTTTCAACTTATTTTTATCAATATTTTTTACTTTTTCCAAAACATTTCCTTGTGCCTCTTTATTAACAGGAAAACCACACTTAGGACACATTTCCGCCTTATCAGATATTTCTGTTTCACATTCAGGACACTTAATTAACGCCATAGTAAATACCTTCTTTCTACATATTTCTTACAAAAATGGAATTATAATTGATAATATAATCCCAATAATAGCACATATAAAGAAAAATTTTATCATACTCTTTATATCTTCAAGAACTTCAAGTTGCTTACGTTCTATCTTCAATAATAATTCCAACTCGTCAGAATTTTTAGATATATCATTTATTTGCATAGTTTGATTTTCACCAGTAGTATGTACCGTTTCTATACTAGACTTCTCATTAACTTCTGATATAGGATTGCTGTTTGATTTACTACTTACATTTCCTTGCTTATTATCAAATCCGGTTCCACAAAACTCACACTTAAATTCATGTTGAAACTCCAATAAATTTTGCTCCTTATCATCAAGAAAATATCTCTTATTACACTTTGGACAATAATATATCGCCACTTCTTCTACCTCCTTTACAATCCGTTTTGCTCTACACCATAGACAGCTTGTTCATATGTAAAACCATTGTATTCTAGCTGGTCTATAAGTTTTGACCTCGTAAACGAAGAAGATTTCAAATACGATTTCGCTTTCTTTGCAGCTTGTTCTTTCCAATTTGCTCCACAATTATCTACACCATATTTCGCTTCTTCTTCCGTAAATCCATTATATTCTAATTGGTCTATTAATCCAGCATATGAGAAAGCTGATGAATTCAAATATGATTTTGCCTTTTTTAGTGCTTGTTCTTTCCAATTTGCTCCACAATTATCAGCTCCATATTTTGCTTCACTTTCAGAAAAACCATTATATTCTAATTGGTCTATTAATCCAGTATATGAGAAAGCTGATGAATTCAAATATGATTTTGCTTTTGCCAACGCTCCCTCATTTCCTGTTTTAGGATAATCGTAATAACTGTCATAATATGAATTACTATATGATGAGTTATCCTTTTTATTATGGTCTGATTGATACCATATTACACATATAATCGCTAAAACAATTAGCACACCTATAATAATCACTGTATTATTCTTTGTGTTGATACCATTATCCTTTTTAGACTTCTTTAACACGTATCCACAACTTGGACACGAACCTGCCGTTTCCGATATATCTCTACCACATTCAGGGCATTTAATAAGTGCCATCGCTATTCCCCCTTGCTCTTAATATTTTTATATCCTATAACAAGCAATATCAATCCTGCTCCACAAGCAATAATGGCTTCGATTCTATATTTCCATATTTCCTTATAATCATCTTCAGCCATTTCTTTATAGCTTGATGCTATATTCTTGTAACTACTTTTAAAAAATCCGCTTGTATATGAGTTAGCAGTTGTAATATTTTCATCATAACCTTGCATGCACGTTTCATAATGTTCTAAATAGAACTTATAATCGTCATTATTAATCCTAGTAATAGCAACTATGAATAAAATACACCCTATGATACACATGGCTATTCCAATATACTTTTTATTCTTATATATCGGTTGCTCTACTTTATCCTTATTCTTTATAGGAAAACCACAATTCGGACAAGACAACACGTTTTCTTCAATTTCATTTCCACATTCCGGACAGTTTATCAATGCCATAACCATTCCACCTTTCGTATATATTTCCATTATACATAATATAACAACTATTTTCCATAATATAATAGCACAACTTTGCACCTATCTATTTAGTGAGTGACTTTATAGTGAATTATTATATCACCATTCATTATATATAATATTTCTTAGAAAGTAAAGGAGATTCAACTATGGAATATGGTACATTAACATTAAAAATAAACGATATATTGAAAGAAAAAGGGATTAGTAAAAACCAAATCTGCAAGGACTTAGATATACCACGCTCTAACTTCAATAGATACTGTCGTAATGAATTCCAACGATTAGATGTAGGATTGATTTGCAAACTGTGCCACTACCTCAATGTGAATATCAGTGACCTAATCACATACAATCCCCCTTCTTAATAATACCACTTCGGTAATGAGTTCGGTAGCATTTTTCGATTAAGTTCGGTAAAACCCTTTATTTTCAATACTTTCAGACATTATTACTATCATTTTAATTAAATAGCAAATTCCAAAAAAGCCTTATTTTATAGGCTTTTTTTAATTTCTATATTTTTAAACATAGTTCGATAATTTCTACAGAAAAGGCTCGTTGAAACAATAATATATACTTCGATAGTCCTATAACCACTCCAAGACGTGAATATAATAGATATACCATCTACGTAAAATACAGATGACTTTCCAAATGTAAAATATCCCTACACACAAAAAGACATCATCACCTATATTTCTATAAGCAATGATGTCTTATCATTTCATTCAAATATTTCATTTTCAATCCGTTTTTAAGTAACAAGCAAACTTCTCGTTAAGAAGTTGGGTATCACATTTTACCCATTCTAGTACCCAACTTTTACCCAAATTATCACGATATTATGCGATAATTTATGATAGATTACGATACTTTGAATCTTCTCTCAAAATCGCTTGCAAGGCTTGAAAATGCTTTATTTTCTGGCTTTGTCTGTTCTAAGAAATATTTCTTAGTTACCTGCCATCTGCTTTGCAACTTCTTCTGCAAAGTTTTCTTCCTTCTTCTCGATACCTTCTCCTGTCTCGAAACGAACAAACTTCTTTAATGAAAGCTCTGAACCTGTAGCCTTAGCAACCTGATCAATGTACTGTGCTACTGTCTGCTTGCCATCTTCAGCCTTAACGTATGTCTGCTCTAATAAGCAGATATCCTTAAGCTGCTTCTTCATACGTCCATCTACAAGACCTAAGAAAATCTTATTCTCAACGATTTCAGCCTTATCTGCAACAGCGATTTCAGCTAATGCAGCCTTTGCTTCCTTTGAAAGGAAGTTTACTAAATACTTATCGTTCTTCTTCTCTTCGTAAACAGCAACATCTTCTGCTGACCATACATTGCTGTTAACAGCCTTCTCAAGTAATCCCTTTAAGATTGGAGCTGGAAGTGTAAATGTATCATTTAATGCGCTCTCGATTGTGATTTCTCTCATCTTATCAAGCTCTTCTGCTGAAATTTCTTCCTTTACAGCGTACTTTGGAGAAAGAGCTGCGATCTGCATAGCGATATTCTTAAGAGCTTCCTTAACATCATCGCCTGTGTTAGCTGTAGCAGCCTCTACTAATACACCAATCTTACCGCCAGCATGGATATATGGAACAACCATACCATCTGTGTTAATCTTCTCAAATCTTCTGATTGTAAGGTTCTCACCGATAACAGCGATCTTGCTTACTAATTCTTCCTTAACTGTCTTAGACTCATCCTTAATGAACTTCTCTTCTGATAATGCTTCAACTGTTGTTGCATCAGATGCAATAATCTGCTCTGCGATATCAGCTACAAATGTTCTGAATGTATCATTCTTAGCAACGAAGTCTGTCTCTGAGTTTACTTCTACGATAGCTGCCTTGTTACCATCAACATAAGCAAGTACTGTACCTTCAGCTGCGATTCTACCAGCCTTCTTTACAGCTGTAGCCTCACCCTTCTTTCTTAACACTTCAACAGCTGCATCGAAATCGCCCTCTGTCTCAACAAGTGCGTTCTTACAAGCCATAACACCAGCGCCTGTCATTTCTCTAAGCTGCTTTACCATAGATGCTGTAATTTCCATCTTTATATTCCTCCATATTTAAAAATTATATTTTTATTTCGTGACAGCTCGAAAATATAATATCTCCGAGCTGTGCATAGTATTCAATAATATTATTTGTAGATGTTAATTATTCCTCTACTGTCTCCTCAGCTGCTTCCTCTACGTCTACAGCTTCACCCTGATTAGCCTCGATAACAGCATCAGCCATCTTAGAAACGATAAGCTTAACTGCTCTGATAGCATCATCATTACCAGGAATGATATAATCTAACTCTTCTGGATCACAGTTTGTATCACCGATACCGATTAACTTAATACCAAGTGAATGTGCTTCCTGTACACAAATTTTTTCCTTCTTAGGATCTACTACGAAGATAGCATCTGGGATCTTCTTCATATCCTTGATACCACCAAGGTTCTTCTCAAGCTTATCCCACTCCTTCTTAATTTCGATAACTTCCTTCTTTGGAAGAACATCAAATGTTCCATCTTCTGCCATAACTTCGATAGCCTTTAATCTCTCAATTCTTGACTGAATTGTCTTGAAGTTTGTGAGCATACCACCTAACCATCTCTCGTTAACGTAGTACATACCACATCTCTCAGCCTCTGTCTTAACAGCATCCTGAGCCTGCTTCTTTGTACCTACAAAAAGGATTGTACCACCCTCAGCTACTACATCAGCGATAGCCTTGTAAGCCTCGTCTACCTTACCAACTGACTTCTGTAAGTCGATGATATGGATACCATTTCTCTCTGTGTAGATGTACTCTGCCATCTTAGGGTTCCATCTTCTTGTCTGATGTCCGAAATGAACACCTGCCTCAAGTAACTGCTTCATTGAAATAACGCTCATTTTTAATACCTCCGGTTTTTTAATAATTTTCTTTCACATACTTCCTGTCTTTACAGACCTCAAAGACCTCGAGCACGGCACCTTTTGAGAATTCATATGTGTGTTTATTGCATTTTCTATGTATATTTACACAGTCAGCCTTGTTATCTTAACATAAAAAAAGCCCTTATGCAAGGACTTTTTAAATAATTCTACTCCAAAAAAATTCAGTACATAATTCACATTATCGGAACCCATAAATGTTATGAGACGATTTTCTGGCATTTACTTGTATGACTGCGTACGAAGTATCCATCTATTTTTTATCGCCTCTCGAGGGTTCCGATGATTTGCTTATATGCCCTCTTGATACTAAGCCTATGTGTATTTTCATTAAAAACACAACATAGCCAGTGGTGTTCACAGGACACGGACAACGATTCGATTTTCTATTTTCAGTATCCCGCGCCAAAGAATGCTTATTTTCCACCTGCCTCCATAACTCATCAGCTTGGCCTATTAACTCTCGCGTAGCGAGAGTAGCCAAGCTTCTTCAAACAGTATTTTGGCAGGTGGGCATTATCTTTGACGCGGGATGCTGAAAACTTAACGAAAATCTCCATATGTTGTCCGTTGCCCTGCGAACATCCACTTAGCTAAAGTTGTGTTTTATCGAAAATATCACACAGTAATAAACTTGTATCAAGAGGGCATTTAGCAAATCACGGGTTCATCGAAACAGCGGTAAAAAGTAGATGGATATTCGTAGCAGTAATCAACATTTACACCAGAAAATCGGCAACTATATTATAATGAGTTCCGATAATGTGAATTATGTTGTTTACGGATTGATATTACTTTTTAGGCTTACTTGTAATTGTCTCCGCAATTTGCTTATATGACATATCACTTGTAATCGTAAACTTTCCATTTTGAATATTTGAAGCATATCCGTTGTCACAAAGATATTTATCAAACTCTTTATAATTTGATATTATCCCTGCCTCCTCTAGAGCTATAGCAACCTGCTTTGAACTAGTCTTTGCAGTAACTGTAAGCACATATGTCTTAGCAGTCTCATTGCCCTTTGTGGTTTCTTCTTCAGTCTGTGGCTCCTTAGTGGTACTTTCCTGTGTAGTCTGTTCCTTTGTAGTTTCCTCTTTAGTAGTCACTTCCTTAGTTGTTGTTTCTTCTACGGTTGTAGTCTCTTCTTTAGTAGTAGACTCTTCTACCTTTGAAGTTGTAATCTCTTCCTTTTCCGTTTGACTATTGTTTTCACTTGTTGTAGAGTTGTCAGATACTGAATTAGTGGTATCTATCTCCTCTGTAACAGTTCCATTCTCTGGATACACCATTCCTAGCTTTAATGCCTTTTCCTTTATCTGTTTATCTGACATTTTATAGGAATAGGATATCATCAATATAATCGTAGCAAACAGTACGCCTGTTCCTAATCCTCGCAAATAATATTTTAGTTTCATCACACAGCTCCTATCTAGAATTAAATAAATCGATAACCAATCTTACCTCACCTATACCAAGACCAAGCTCTTTAGCAATCTCAATATTTGTCTTGCCCTTAGCATAGAGATCAAGAATCATTTGATTATTGTTACTTATTTCACGCTTTCTTAAGCTGCCTGATTTCTCAGTGGACTTTACTTCTTCCTTAGCTTCACTGATTTCCACTTTACTTGTATCATTTATCATCGGCTCTTCATTCGCTACTACATTTGCAGATTTCTTTGTCACATCCTTAGCCACATCATTAACTATGGCCATCTTCTTTACACTTGCCTTAACAGCTTCGATATCTCTGATAGTATTCTTAAGTACCTCTTCCTTATCATTTAACATATTGTATAAAAACATAACCTCATCATGATTCTGACTGATTTTTTCCTGAATTTCTTCAGAATATTCGCCCATAGCCATTATCTTTTCATTAGTGAGCTTGTCTATTTTTATTTCCATCTGTTCTATTTTATCGTCAATAACATTTGCAACCTCTGCTTCAACCTCTCTCTTAACTATCTCCTCTGTCACATTGGCTACATTGACGCCACCTATCATCTCATCCTTCATATCCTGAGCCATAAGATGCTCTGAAAATAGGAAACTACATGCAACGCATATAAGTCCTATAATTACTAAACATATTTCTAAACCTGACATTTTACTGCTTCCTTCTATTCTATATTTTTATATCAAATCCACCTTGGCTTTTTACTAGCACTTGTTCTTCTACTGACTCTTCACCTTTGTCATTGACCTTTTTCTTTACTTTAACACTAACGTATTCATTAGCACCCTTATCCTTGGCATCAAACTTCTTTTGCTCCTTATTTATATTATCCTTGCGAATTACATTCTCTGACTTATGCTGCACTTCTTTATGTGTAGTGGCAGCAATATTAGCCTGTTCTACATAAGGCTTAGTGTTTTCCGCATGTTTAATACTAGTCATATTCTGACTATTTTGAACTGTTCCTTGTATAACTACTGGTTTTACAATCATACTATCCCTCCATTAAAATGATAATGGTTTTATCTCACCCTTCTGCTTCATAAACTTAACATGTGCTAAATCTTCATGAATCAATATGTAATCGCCAGCTATAATCACCTTCGTTCCAGCATGAACATCACTATTTACCTGAATCTTTGCATGAATATTGCTTGCAAGCTGTTCAGAAAGCGATGTATATTCATCAGACAGCTTCTTTATTTCAGCATCTAAAAGAATCATATTCTTAGTAAATTGCGGAATAAGCGCCTTCTTTTCAGGCTCTAATATGCCCATTTCCTGTTTTTTTCTCATAAGCTGAACAAGCTGGTCAAACTTTATTCTCTCTTCTGTCTTTTCTGTTATTTCCGTCTTAATATCAGTCATTCTCGTTGCAACTGTAGGGTCTGTGCCGACCTCTACCTCTGTTGTTGTTCCCATGGCAGAACCGATTCTTGTTGCTTCTATAAGTACAGATGAACGAACCTTACCACCTATAATGTTACCATTCTTTCCTCTTACAAATATATCGCCCTTGGCTATTACATTGCTATGAAGAATAGTATCTGTTTCAATATATCCTTCTACATTAATATCTGCGCTTTCGATAAACTTAGATATAAGATTTCCCTTACAAACTAATTTTCCTTTACCCATTCCCTGGATACCTCTGTGGAGGATTATATCTCCGTCAGCATATATACTTGCGCCTTCCACAACACCAAATATCTCAATATTTCCATTTGCATGGACTGAAAAACCTGTTCTTACATTTCCCTTTATAGTAACTGAACCATTATATTCAATGTCACCTGTTGAATTATCTACATCTGCTGGCACATCATAATTATCTGAAACGAATACTCTATCACCTTCCAATGTAACATGTCCATCTACCAGTGATATAAGTCTTAATCCATCCTCTGAAAGCTCAATATTTTTTCCATGCTTAAGAGTCATGCGTTCTACTCTAGCAGGTCTTACCTGTGTTCCATAAATATCTACACCTGGTGTACCTAAATCTTCCTTTGTAAGCACAGCTAATACGTCACCTTTAGATACATGACTAATATTATCTAAGTGATGGAAATCTACAGAACCATCATCCTTAAGACGTGGTTTTGACTTTTTATCTGCTTGGAATTTATATTCTATAGAAGCATTCTTTCCCTGAATTGGCTTTGTACCTAATGCTACAATTACATTTGTACAATACTCTGGCTCTAACTCATGCTTCTTTAAGGCCTCATATACGATTCCAGTATTAATCTTTAATGCCTTTAAATCTCTTTCAAATTCATCTGCATCAGCTCTTTTTCTTCCTTCACTTGGTGGATAAAATCTAGCTATTGCATACATTTTATCAGGTGTAACCTTCACCTTCATTATCTCATCTACCGTATGTGTAGTTTCATTACATATAGTAATACTTACAGGCTCTCTAGCTGTAAGAATAGTCTCATTGATAAGCTTGAGATTATAATTCTCTATATGTCTATCGTTCAAGTATTCAATCACTTCATCTGTTTTAAGTGCTTCACCGCCATTTACTGGTGGGAAATATTTTAATTTTATACTTGCTTCTCTAATATCTAATTGAAAATATGCGTTCTTTTGTGCCATATCTAAACTCCTATTAATTTAATTCACTACATAGATACTATTAGTATATACGAGCAACAAAAAAGGTGCAAGACCTTTTTACAGTCTTGCACAAATAAATTCTGTCAAATCCTATTGTATTATACCATATTATAGTCCAAATACATATCCTGCTGCTGAACCTAGCTTTGTTTTCATTTTCTGCAAGGCTCTGGTATGAAGCTGAGACACTCTTGATTCTGACACCTCAAGCACCAAGCTTATTTCCTTCAATGTAAGCTCCTCATAATAGTATAAAAGGATTACCTTCTTTTCTCTATCTGTAAGTGTTTCCAAGGATTCGGCCAATAGTTTTTTTAATTCATCCTTTTCTATAACCTCTTCTGGTGTTTCAAATGTATTAACACCTACTGACTCCACATTCTTTTCACCACTTGTATCTACAAATTCATCCAAAGATATTACATTGGTAACATTAGCCTGTCCCTGCCAGTTAAGAAGTTCATCCTCGCTGATTCCTATCTCCTTAGCTAACTCCTCATCTGTAGCAGGTCTGCCAAGCTCCAGTTCCAATTTACTCATAGCCGCATCTATCTTCTTCTGCTTTTGTCTTAGTGACCTTGGAATCCAATCCATTTTTCTAATTTGATCTAATATTGCACCCCTGATTCTAAGACTGGCATAAGTTTCAAACTTTATGCCCTTCCCATAATCAAATTTATCTATGGCATCTATCAATCCAAAGATACCATAGCCTACTAAATCATCATACTCAACATTGTAACCTAAATACATACTTAAACGTCCGGCAACAATCTTTACTAATGGAGCATATTCAATTATTAATTTTTCTCTAACTTCAGCAGTTCGATGTCTCGAATATCCTTCCCAAAGTTTGTTCTTTTCTGTCTCTGTCATCTAGTTACACCTTTTCCCCATCCAAAGATTCACTCTCTGAATTCTCTTGTTCATCTTTCTTTTCAGAATCCTCCGATTCCTCTGTAGACTCTTCACCCTCCTCGGCATCTGAGCCATCATCAATCTTTGTTACATAAATAGCTTTATTTATTATCTTTCTACCAATGGCTCCGACGATGTAAAAAACTATCAACGCCGACAAAACTATTAAAAATATTTCATATGTTTCGTATGGATTAATCATTGTAACTATACAAGCCATCAATCCACCTGTCAATGAAACTATAGACGGAATATATTTAGTTCTTTCCATCGTCCTCACCACCTTTCTTATAACTGTTTTTCTGGTTTTCCGACTGATTTAATTGTAAAAATACCTGTGTTAGAATCAATAATAACTGTTCTACCATAATTTAATCCTGTATCATCAGCTAAAATCGGTATTTTTAATTCTTCTAGTACTTTCTTTACAGCTCGTACATTTTTCTCTCCAACATTAAGTGCATCATTGTTCTTCATGGCAAATGCAAACATACACGCACCTCCTGCAATCTTCGCAGTAAGACGGCTTCTTTTTGCTCCAGCTTCTTCCATAAGTCTGACAGTTTCTACAATTCCTGTATCTGCAAATTTTGCAATGTTAGAGTTGTTCTTTATCTCTTTACTACTTGGTAACATAATATGTGCAAGTCCTGTAATTTTAGTAACCGAATCATATAATGCAATACCAACGCACGATCCAAGACCAATAGTGGTTAAACAATCAGGTTCCCTACATATATTTAGGTCAGCCATACCAACTTTGATTGTTTCACTCATATTATTATCCTCTATAATCCTAAGGAACTTAAAATCTTATCATAGGAATCAAGTTCTGGTACTAATACAAAATAACCGCTTATCTGTGAATCATCATCAAACTGTGTCTGTATAAGTAATACCTTATCACCTATTTTTGAAAACTCAATAGCAGGTATACTAAGTATTGCCTCAGCCATATCAATCTGTAAGCTAGGTACAGATGATACAATTGTTAATCTAGTCATATCAGACAATGCTGACAAATACGAACCGGTAATAATATTACCAATCTCACGAAGTGCCGAGAATTCCATCTCGTCAAAATTAATATCATCACTAGCATCGTCTAATGGTTTGCCCATAAGACTATTAACAAGAGCACGTGCAGATGAAACATCCAAAAGGAACATCATCATACCATCTACATCACCTTCAAGCAACAGTAGTATTCCTACCATAATCTCTTCTTCTCTTCCCATGGCTTTTGCCAATTCAGAAAAACCGAGCAAATTAACTTTCGGAACTCTCATATCAATCTTTGCATTGATAAGCTTAGAAAGTGCAGTTGTTGCATTTCCAGCACCGATATTACCAAGTTCCTTTAGTACATCATATTGCAGAGAATTAAGATTGCCTAAATCTATTTTTGACATAATTCCTCTTTTCCGTGATTAAATATCTATCACTCCATTAATGTTAAGAATTGATATTAAATTGTCATTATATTTTCCTACTGCGTTAATATACTTTGCCTTTTCATCATTCTGATTGCTCTGTATTTTTTCAATACTATCTGAATCCAAAGCTAATACTTCCTTAACTTCGTCAACGATAATACCTATAGCCTCCTGATGCTCCGGCTTTAATATTATAATTCTTGTCTTGTCTGTTATAACATCTTCGTCAAGTTCAAATTTACGTCTTACACTCATAATTGGAACTATTTCACCACGAAGGTTGATAACTCCACGGAAAAATCTTGGAGCCTTTGGAACTCTTGTGATTTTCTGCATACGGACAATATTATCAACATATTTAATATCTATTCCATACTGCTCAATACCAAGATTTACAACTATGTACTGAGTAGTTTGGTTTTCGATTTTTGCGATTTCCATAACAACACCTCCACACTATACTAAAGCATTTGCATCGAGGATAAGTGCAACTTCACCATCACCTAAGATTGTAGCGCCGCTTATTATCTTCGAATTGTTGCTCATGTACTTACCAAGTGACTTAATAACGATTTCCTGCTGTCCTATTAAGCTATCAACTATAAGACCTGCCAATCTGTCACCCTTCTTTACAATAACTGCTGTCAAGCTTTCAACGTTTTCTTGTGAAGGCTCAATATCAAGAATGCTGTCAAGACGAATAAGTGGAATAACTGTTCCACGAAGGTTAATAACCTCTTTTGACTGAACATACTTAATATCTGTTACTAATACATCTTCAATAGTCTGAATGCTTCCAAGAGAAATAGCATACTTCTCACCGCCGACTTCAACCATAAGAGACTGAATAATAGCAAGTGTAAGTGGAAGTCTGATAATAAATGTACTTCCTTCTCCGAGCATAGTCTTAACTTCGATATCACCACCAAGTGACTCAATCTTTGTCTTAACAACGTCAAGTCCAACACCTCTACCAGATACATCTGTAACCTGTTTTGCTGTAGAGAAGCTTGGCTGGAATAAGAAGTCGATAACTTCCTTATCTGTTAATGCTTCTGCCTGCTCTGGTGTTACTGCACCTCTCTCGATTGCTTTACTTCTAATCTTTTCTACATCGATACCGTTACCGTCATCTCTAACTTCGATAACAACATTGTTACCATCCTGATATGCATCAAGGTAAATATTACCAACTGGATCCTTGCCTCTCTGTGCTCTAGTTTCGCCATCTTCAAGACCATGGTCAGCAGAATTTCTGATAAGATGCATAAGTGGATCACCGATTTCATCGATAACAGTTCTATCAAGTTCTGTATCTTCACCAGTGATAAAGAGCTTCATCTGCTTATCAAGCTTCTTAGATAAATCTCTAACCATCTTAGGGAATTTCTGTGTAACTGTTTCAATCGGCATCATTCGAACCTTCATAACTGATTCATGAAGATTTGTTGTAACTCTCTCCAAGTATTCAACCTGCTCGTTAAATGCTGCTGAAACCATGCCTTCCTCATTGCTGCTAACTGACATAAGACCGTTCTTCGCAATGATAAGCTCACTTACAAGATTCATAAGCACATCAAGTTTTTCGATATCAACTCTTACTGATCTGTTTACAACTGGCTTACCTCCAGTTTTAGTTGTTGTTGCTGACTTGCTAGCTGCCGCAGGTGCACTACTCTTTTCTGCAACTGCAACCGCTGATGAATCAGCTTTCTTTTCAACTGAAGTTTCTTCTGCTCCAGCTGTCTTAGGTACATTTGAAATCTTATTAGCTACTACCTTTCTGATTTCGGATACATTTTCAACTGCCTTCTTAACAATTTCCATATCCTTTTCCGTAATAACTACAATAGTAAATTCCAAATCAAATCTTTCATCCTCAATATCCTGTGCTGATGGGTCAGACTTGATAATCTCACCTAATTCTTCAACAGCCTTGAATACAAGGAATGCTCTAGCAGCCTTTAAAATACAGTTTTCATCAACATGTACCTCAAGACTATATACGTTTAAGTTTTTATTAAATGCCTCATTTACTGCTTTTGCTTCATACTCATTAAGCTTAACTTCCTTACCCTGAGAAGACTCCTCCTGCTTTGGAGCTTCCTTCTCTTCCTTCTTTGGTGCTGGAGCTTCTCCACCACCACCGTTAAGGAATACATTGAGTCTTGCAATAATTGGTTCATTATCTTCTGTTCCTTCATCCTGCGATTCAACAATATTATCAAGATATGTTTCTAACGCATCGAGACACTGGAACAAAACATCTACTAACTCTGCATTAACGTTCATCTTACCGTTACGGATTTCTGAGAGTGCATTCTCCATAATATGTGTTAAATGCTGCATTCTCTTATATCCCATTGTACCAGCCATACCCTTTAAAGAGTGTGCCGCACGGAATATCTCATTAATTGTATCCGCATTATCTGGCTCTTCTTCAAGAATCATAAGCTGTTGACTGAGGTTTTGTAAATGTTCTTTTGTCTCGTCAATAAATATTTCCAAGTACTGGCTAACGTCCATTGTTTAGCACCCCCACGTTCTTAGTAATAGCATCGGCGATTTTATCCAATGGCAACACCTCATCTACTATATTCGCTTCTGCGATAGCCTTTGGCATACCATATACAACACAGGTCTTTTCATCTTGAGCGATAACATATACATTTACCGATTCTCCAAGTGTTCCAATACCCATTGTTCCATCCGCGCCCATGCCGGTTAAAACCACGCAAGTAATTTCATCAAAATTTGAGCACACAAGCGATTCATACATAATATTCGCACATGGTCTCAACGCATCTCTTGCCGGTTCATCTGTAACTGCAATTTTATAAGTTCCGCCTACTTTTAAAACTCTCATCTGCTTGCCACCTGGTGCTATATACACCCAGCCCTTTTGTAAAACATCACCATCAGCAGCTTCTTTAACTTTTACCTTGCTCATTTCGTCAAGTCTCATAGCCAAAGAATTGGTGAAGCCTTTAGGCATATGCTGTACCATCACAACTGGTGCATCAAGATTTGCAGGAAGTTTAGGTATAACTGACTGTAAGGATTTTGGTCCTCCAGTTGAACATGCAAGAGCAACCAGCTTACTCTTACCTTCCTTACTACCTGTAAATTTCTTATGAGGTTTAAATTTTGGTCTAAATGAAGCCATTGCGCTAACTCTCGCAGGCTTTAATGAACCTGCGTCTTCCGTTGTTCTTAAACCTGAGGAACTTCTTGTAGTTGAAGCCATTGTTTTCTTCACACTTTCCACAGATTTTTCAGCAGTCGAACTCGGCATATCTGCATTAGCTGCAACGCTTAATACTTCTAATAAACGATTTTTAAAATGTTCTTCCTTTGCATCTAGATAGTTCTCTGGCTTTGTTACGAAGTCAAAAGCACCTCTTTCCAATGCAATAATTGTCTCTCTAGCTCCTTCTTTTGCCAAAGTGCTGACCATTATAACATTAATCTTTATTTTATTTTTCTGTAATTGTTCAAGCAACTCAAGGCCATTCATCTTTGGCATATTAATGTCAAGAACAACTGCATCATATAACATACGATTTTTTATTATAAGGTCTAACGCTTCAAGCCCGTTAGTAGCTAAGTCTTTCACACAAAATCGATTATCTGAGTTGATTATATCAGATATAAGCCTTCTCATAAGTGCAGAGTCATCAACTACCAAAATTTTTTTCGCTGCCATTTATTACATCTCCTATCTATAATTATTTTCATAATTTATACATCTAAAGTCTTTTGTCTCTGCTTTCTTTCTTCTTTAAAAATATACCTTATGATTTCTTCACGTATTTTGCTGTTCATACCGACAAACTCTATACGATTCTCTATATTTCCTCTTCCGTTTCTTGCTGGAACCGAAGCCACAACACGACCTACTATACTGTATATCTTAAATTCATCTTCGTAACTAATCTTAAGTCTAACAACTATTAAATCTTCCTTGTTATACTTTTCCAATGATATAAATCTAATTCCACCACCGCTGAAATCTAGAGCTACACCATTATTAAAACCCTTGATATCATCAATATCTGGTGTAATTCCTTTGTAATCAAATAACTCTAATTCCTCTTCACTCAATGGTCTGTGAAGTAAATCCATTGTACAATTCAATCTATAATACTGTCTTCTCTGAAACTTTTTTAATTCATATTGGAGTTCTACAACCATTACATATATATTTTTCTCACGCATTCTTTCCACGACAACAACGCGTCCATGATACAACCCTCGAGCTGTATAAAAGCACGCGTCCAATCGTGTCTTAGGTGCCATTGCCACTATATGTCCATTCTCTATAGGCATTCCCACCTTAACTTTAGTGTCATCAACTACTTCGTATATCTGACTTACATATACTTTTTTTCTTATACCTGCATCACCCTGTGCAGCTTGTACCTTTGTCAGTTCAACCTTATCGCCAACCTTTAAAACATTAGATACCATACTGCCACCTCCAATACGTTTTCTTTAAGTATTTTTACTTACTCTTAAATCCATTTTTTATAATATTAGCAACAGCTCTTGCCAAACTATTTCTCTTAGGTCCTTCTGCTTCTTTATTTTCAAGTAATCCTTCTGTAATTCTTTCTATAGCCTTAGCGCCTGCTGAATTTGGATATGCCATGGTTACTGGTTTCTGCTGCATAATGGATTTAGACATATTCATATCCATAGGAATTACACCTAAAAATGATAAATTAATATTAAGGAACTTAGTCACTACAACCTCTAGCTTTGAAAAGAGATTTTTTCCTTCGTCATAATTTAATACCCTGTTTGCTATTACCTTTATTTTACATATTTCTGCATCAAAACTCTCTCTTGCATTTAGTGCCTTAAGCAATGCATAAGAATCCGTTATAGATGTTGGTTCTGGTGTTGTAACAAGTATAACCTCTCCACTTGATGCAACAAATTCCAAAACACTGTCAGATATACCAGCTCCCGTATCAATAATTATTATATCAGCTAAAGTCTCTAATTCCTTCAGCTTATATACCAAATACTGAACCTGTTCTCTGTTCATATTACCTAATCCATTTATACCTGAACCTCCTGAAATAAATCCTATTCCTTCTGGTCCTTCCACTATAATGTCCTTAAACCCTTTACCTCTAAAAATCATATCAGCCAAGTTATATTTTGGTATGGCACCAAACATTACTTCAATATTGGCCAAACCGAAATCAGCATCAAAAATTATAACTGATTTACCTTTTTTTCTAAATTGCATAGCAAGGTTAATAGCTATACTTGATTTACCTACTCCACCCTTTCCACTTGTCACTGTTATGACACGTGCAAGTCTTTTTGCCGGTTCTTTTGTTGCCCCTTCCTGGGACTTAACCATACTTCTTAATTTTTCTGCCTGATCCATATCTTCCCCCCCTATTCTGCACTACCAAGAAGATTTCTTGCTATCTTTTGTGCATCAATAATACTGATATCATCAGGTACCGCCTGACCACTTGTCACATACGAAAGCTGAAGTCCTGTATGTAGCTTCATATTTAGTATATTTCCAAGACAAGTTGTCTCATCTAATTTAGTGAATATCAAGCTATAATTCTTTAAGTAACTAAATACTTGATTTATATTTATAAGGTCCTTATACTTTGTTGCTGCACTAAGTACCAGGAATACCTCTTTTTCCACGTTTTCATCAATTACGCAATCATTTACAAAATGCATAATCTCATTGCACTGCTCATTATTCTTGTGTGATCTACCTGCTGTATCTACAAATATCATATCATAGCCTGTAAATCCTTTTATAGCAGCATTAAACTCTTCTAGAGTATAAACCACCTGTAGTGGAACATCCAAAATATTTGCATATGTTCTTAACTGTTCAACAGCCGCTATTCTATATGTATCACATGTTATAAGAGCAACCTTTAGCTTCTTCTCAAGCTTAAAATAAGAAGCAAGCTTTGCAATTGTAGTTGTTTTTCCAACACCTGTTGGTCCCATAAAGAACTCAAGCTTAGTTTTCTTCTCAACAGGCTCTATCACCTTAGGCTGTCCCAGCTTTAAGATAATTTTCTGATAAATGCCTGCTAAAATACTATCTATATTAGATTCCTTCTTAAGTCCTGACTCTATCTCGCCTATAATCTGATTAGCATATTTCTCGTCTACCTCATTATCCAATAACTGACGATACACTAATTGCATAAACTTAAAATTCACGCCTTTATCCTTGCTTTTATCTTCTGTCTCAGCTTCCTTCTTTTCTACAGGAGCATTGGATGCAATCTTACTTTGAAGCATATTTTGAAGATTATCAAGCTTTTGTTCAATAGCATTATTCTGTTGCTTATCAAGCTCCATCATTGGTTTTGTCGAATCATCAACAATTGCATTTATCTTCTTAACTGGAATCTTATCTGTTGTGTGCACACGCTCTTCTAGGGCTGCTGTCACCTCCACGATATCCTTTTTAAATAATCTTGCAATTCCTCTATGTTTAATTGTCTTTATATTCATGATAACCGCAGCTTCTCCAAGCTCATGCTTAGCCATTAATATACCTTCTGTCTCAGTAGCTGCCTGAAATTTCTTGATTATCATTATGCACTCACCATCCCAACTGACTGTAATTCAATATTAGGCTCTATCTCATTATATGAGATAACAATTAAATCCCTGAAATAATCCTGTGTCATCTTCTTAAAATACATTCTGACAATAGGCGATGTAATAATCATAGGTATCTTACCCATATCTTCCATCTTCTTTATCTCCTGCTCTAGAGCAGATATTATAAGTCTCTGTCTCTCAGGGTCAAGAGCTATATATGAGCCCTGTTCTGTCTGCTTAACGCTAGACATAATCTCCTGCTCATTCTTCGGGTCCAATGTGACAACTGTAGTTGTCTCACTAGGAGTAAAGAATTTCGCACTTATAGCTCTTCTTAAGCTTTGTCTTACATACTCTGTCAACACATCAGTGTCTCTTGTCACAGCAGCATGGTCTGCCAAAGTCTCAAATATTGTAAGCAAATCTCTTATAGAAATACCCTCTCGTAAAAGATTTTGCAATACCTTCTGTACCTCTCCAATACCGAGGAGCTTTGGAATAAGCTCGTCCACAAGCACTGGATTTGATTCTTTAACATTGTTAATAAGATTCTGTACATCCTGTCTTGTAAGAAGCTCATCAATATGACTTCTAACAATCTCAGTAAGATGTGTTGCAATAATAGAAGGTGGGTCTACTACTGTATAACCAAGAGATTCTGCTCTCTCTCTCTGGCTCTCTGTAATCCAAAGAGCAGGAAGATGATATGAAGGTTCAAAGGTTGGAATACCTGTAATCTCTTCCTCTGCCATACCTGGATTCATAGCCATATAATGGTCAAATAATATCTCGCCTTCACTTATCTGAACACCTTTTATCTTAATAATATACTGATTTGGATTAAGCTGTATATTATCTCGCAAACGAATAATTGGAACAACCACACCAAGCTCTAATGCTATCTGACGTCTAATCATTACTACTCTGTCAAGTAAGTCACCGCCCTGATTAACATCTGCTAATGGTATTATACCATATCCAAACTCTAACTCAATAGGGTCAACCTGAAGAAGTGAAACAACATTTTCTGGGCGTCTGATTTCCTCTGCCTCTGCTTCTACTCCACCAGCTTCCTCTTCTATCTTTTCAATACCAGCTTTCTCATTAATCTTATTTCCTGTAAGTACACAAGCTATACCCATAGGAACAAATACAAGCAATGGAAGCTCTGTTGTCACACCTAAGAAAATCATAGCTGCACCTACAGCCCACATAACCTTAGGAATTTCAAAAAGCTGTGATACTAACATATCACCCATATCCATATCCTTAGATACCTTAGTAACAAGGATACCTGTTGCCAAAGATATAAGAAGTGATGGAATAGCACTTACAAGACCATCACCAATAGTGAGAATCGTGTATCTATTAAGTGCTTCACCTATTTCCATATCCTGCATAAGTACACCCATTACAATTCCACCAATAAAATTGATGATTGTAATCATAAGACCTGCTGTTGCATCTCCCTTAACGTACTTTACAGCACCGTCCATGGAACCATAAAATGCAGATTCAGCCTGAAGCTTTTCTCTTCTCTCCTTTGCTTGTTGATCTGTTATAGCACCTGTATTAAGATCAGCATCAATTGCCATCTGCTTACCTGGCATAGCATCAAGAGTAAATCTTGCAGTTACTTCCGCTACTCTTTCAGAACCTTTATTGATAACCATAAACTGAACTATCAATAAGATAATAAATACGATAATACCAATTACTAAGCTTCCTCCACCTACGAATTCTCCGAAGGTTTCAACTACCTCACCTGGGTCTCCAGTTGAAAGAATAAGCTTTGTAGACGAAACATTCAAAGATATTCTAAACAATGTAGTTAAAAGAAGCACAGTAGGAAACGATGACATATCCATCGCTTCTTTTGAGAATACTGCATTAAACAGTACTACAAGAGCTACTGCCATATTAAATGCAAGACATATATCAAGGATTATACTTGGTAGTGGAATAATGAGAAATACAATGGCTGCCAATATATACAGACCTAAACCAATATCAGTTTTCTTCACTACTCTCACTCCTATCCTTTAATATTTTATGCTCTTGGCGCAGCTTTATTTTTTGAGTTATATACATACGCTAGCACTTCAGCTACTGCCTGATATAACTCCTGAGGAATCTCCTCATCTATATCAACGCTATGGTATAGCGCTCTTGCCAATGGTTTATTTTCTACAATTTCAATATTATGTTCTCTTGCTACTTCCTTAATTTTTTGAGCAAGAAAATCTTCACCCTTTGCCACAACTACTGGTGCTTTTGCTATACTTAAATCATACTTTATAGCTACTGCAAAGTGTGTAGGGTTTGTGATGACAACATCTGCCTCTGGCAGCTTTTGCATCATTCTTCTTTGAGAAACTTCTCTCATCTTTCTTCGAATCTGTGATTTTACAGTAGGATCTCCCTCGGACTGTTTATATTCATCCTTAACTTCCTGCTTTGTCATCATCATATCATTTTTAAACTTACGTATCTGGAATATATAATCAGCTACTCCTATAAATAAGTAAAAAATACTAATCTTAAGTGCTATTGAAAGCACCGTATCGCCTACAAAGGCAATTCCCTGCTGTAAACTTACATCATATAAGTTATATAGGGCATATATCTTATCAACCAATTCTGTATATACTATATATATACAAATTCCAACGATAGCCACTGATTTAAGTAAATTGATAAGTGACTGTGTTGAAAACATTCTCTTAAAACCATTAACTGGATTTAGGTTGCTAAACTTAGGCTTTAATGCCTCTCCTGAAATTTTCCATTTAACCTGAACTAAATCTCCAAAGAAATAAATAATAAATGAAATAATTAGGAATGGTGCTATAAGTAAGCCTATATCTATAAACATTTCTCCTAATACTGATAAACCTACACCTAAATTGGCGTCATCGGCATCTTTAGCGTATTTTGGAATCAGGTTATAAAACTTTTTAAAGCTCTCTACCAGGCCTTCTCCCACAGTACCTACATATATCTTCAAAAAAACGAAAATAATAACAAGATAAGCTGCATTAACTATTTCCTTGCTTTTTGCGACTTGTCCTTTTTTTCTGGCATCATCTAACTTTTTCTGTGACGCCGGTTCAGTCTTTTCGCCACCTGGTCCATCCTTTGCAAATAACTGCAGGTTCAGTTTTAAAGGCATATATTCAATATCCACCTTATTGCATTCCTTTCATTACCAAAATAACCATTTCCTGCATAACTCTAAATATAAAGCTTGCAACTGTAGGAAGGAGCGGTACTATTAAAAATAGTATAATTAAGCCTCC
The DNA here is from genome assembly GCA_017412055.1 of Lachnospiraceae bacterium. Taxonomy (GTDB): domain Bacteria; phylum Bacillota; class Clostridia; order Lachnospirales; family Lachnospiraceae; genus SVEL01. Next base: position 86,558 of record JAFQOW010000039.1, read on the forward strand.
TATAACCTTTATCTGAATACCAATTGAAAACATATGTATCTGCGGTGCTATCTTTGTCATGATACCTAATGCACAATTTAGAATAAGAATCGCAACAAATATAGGCAATACTATTCTAAATCCAATGACAAAGTAATTTGTCAAAAAGCCTATCATAGTTTCATACATGCTGGCATTAATCTTCATATTACCTATGCTTATAAGTGTAAATGAATCCTTTATAGCACTTAACAAAAATACATGCATATCAGATACTAGCATTAAAAGCATTATTAAATTATTGTACAAAGAACCTGTGATAGTCGACATCTGCATAGTAGTTGGATCAAACATACTTGCCATAGCTAAACCCATATCCATATCTATCATTCTACCTGCAAACAATATAATATTCGAACATATATATGCTGAAAAACCTATAAGTAAACCAGCCGCAGCTTCTTTAACAACTATCGCAGAATATTCCAAAAGTGACGTATACTCTACCGTCATTTCCGGCAAAACATTATACATAATAAGTGTTAAAAATACAGAGAGCCCCAATTTGGTTTGCATCGGTGTGTTAGTCATTCCAAAAAAGGGGGCTAAAAAAACAAAAGATGTAATTCTTACCAATATTAATATAAAATATTCTATATCCTGCTGTGAAATAACAACGTCAATATTCATTACAAATAATCTCCAAAACTGTTCCAAAGTTCAGTCATAAAATCCACTATTGTATTTAGGATAAATGACCCAAAAATCAATATACAGATAAATATAGCTAATATCTTTGGTACAAATGTGAGCGTTTGCTCCTGAATAGATGTAACTGCCTGAAATATACTTATAACAAGACCCACTATAAGCGAAACAATAAGAAGTGGTGCCGAAGTGATAATTATTGTCCATATAGTTTCTATGGCAACATCTAAAACAGCTTCAACTGTCATAAACTACCTCCTACCGTCACTTAAACGTCTGTACAAGATTTATAATTATCAGGTTCCAACCATCCGCTAAGACAAATAATAATATCTTAAACGGCATAGATATTGTTGTCGGTGGAAGCATCATCATACCCATTGACATAAGTGTCGATGCTACTACCATATCTATAACTAAGAACGGCACGAATATTAAAAATCCAATCCAGAATGCTGTTCTAAGTTCACTTATTATAAATGCTGGAATTAAGACAGATGTAGGTACATCCTCTCGAACATCATCAACCTCTGTCACTCCACCTATTTCACACATGGAATTTAAATCCTTCTCATCTACCTGCCTAAACATAAACTCTCTAAGTGGCTCCATTGCCTTATCAAAGAATTCATCCTGATTAATCTCTTCATTACTAAATGGAACATATGCCTCTTCATATATTTCACTAAAGGTTGGTGCCATAACAAATATTGTTAAAAATAATGAAATACCTATCAATACCTGATTAGGCGGTGCTGACTGTGTGTTCAGAGCACTTCTTGTAAAGTGCATAACTACAAGAATTCGTGTAAAAGATGTTAACATAACAAGTATTGACGGACATAATGCAATAACCGTCAATACAATAACTATCTGTAGGGCACTGCTTACACTTTCTGAATCTGTTCCTATGGTTATACCTAATACATCAGAATCAGACGGATCTGCGTCTATAATTGTGTTTGTATCCTCTCCTGCTGTATCATCGCCTTCCTGAATCTCTGTAGCATAAACAGTTGTGCTACCAGAGCTTGTTAAGCAAAACACAAAAAGGATAAGACACAGTATTCTTAAAAATATCTTCTTCATAAGCCTGCCATACCTTACTCTTTATCTTGTTTCTTTTTGAATTTTTCCAATACATTTGCAAATGTATAAGGTGTCGCTCCTCCTTCTTCCTCCAGATTCTCCAGGGGCAAATTAAGCCCCTGCGAATCTATCTTACTAATGAAGGATACTGTGTCTTTGCCTGAAGCTAGTGCAAAGTACTCTTCACCTATTTTCACAATATGCAAATACTTTGTGTTTGAAAGCCTTTGTGTTTCAATAACAGTAATATTGTTTCCTGCCATACCAGTTTTCTGGAGCTTAGCAATGTATACTGTGGTAATTCGTGTAAGCACAAGTACAAACACAAATATTAATATTGAAGCAACAAGCTTAATAAATGCATCCATATGATATTATCCTAATACCTTCTTAACAGCTTCCAGAACTCTATCTGCCTGGAATGGCTTAACTATAAAATCTTTAGCTCCTGACTGAATAGACTCAATAACCATCGCCTGCTGACCCATAGCAGAACACATAATAACTGTTGCTCCTGGATCATTTTCCTTAATCTTCTTAAGTGCCTGAATACCATCCATCTCTGGCATTGTAATATCCATCATAACTAAGTCAGGCTTTGTCTCGGCATACTTATCAACAGCAACCTTGCCATTCTCCGCTTCACCTGCAATGTTGTAACCATTCTTTGTCAAAATGTCTTTTATCATCATTCGCATGAATGCCGCATCATCACAAATTAAAATGTTTTTTGCCATAACTTTTATCTCTCCTATCAAAAAATTATTTAATAATTTCTGTAACTCTTACACCAAAATTTTCTTCGATAACTACAACTTCACCTCTTGCCACATACTTTCCATTTACAAGTACATCGATTGGCTCACCTGCAATCTTATCGAGTTCAATAATAGTTCCTGGTGCAAATTCAAGTATGTCTTGAATCGATTTTACTGTTCTACCAAGCTCTACAGTAACCTCAAGTGGAACATCCATAATAAGATTGATATTCTCTCTCTGATTCTCTGCTACCAAATCTGGTGAAAATGCTTGGAACTGTGCAGTCTGAACATTCACTTCCTGCATAGGTGTCTGCATAAATCCACCCATCATCTGGTTACCTGGCATCGGCATACCCATACCCATAGGCATACCACCCATCATACCTGGTTGCATCGGCATACCCATCTGCTGCATTGGGTATCCTCCCATCATCGACATATCCATCTGCTGAGGCATTGGCTGCTGTTCCATTGCCATAGGTGTTGGTGCCGGTGCTGGTGCTGGTGCCGGTGTTGGCGCTGGTGCTGGTGCTGGCGCCGGTGGTTCAGGTTCAGGTGCTGAATCCGTTCCTGATGTAAACTTACCACAAAGTTCTCTGCAGAACTCAACCGGATATAACTGCATAATCTCACTATCAACTAATTCGCCAATAGTCATCTTAAATGATATTTTAACAAACCCTCCCTTAAGAAAGTCTGTAATATCCGCTTCATCCACCGTATCATTCAAATCAACTAAGCTAGCTGTTGGTGGGCTGATATCTATCTTCATATTAAGCATAGAAGATAGGGATGTAGCTGATGTACCCATCATCTGGTTCATCGCCTCACAGATTGCGCTTAAGTGTAAATCTCCTATCTCACCGTCTGTATTCAAACCATCGCCACCCATCATAAGGTCTGCGATAATCTTAACATCTCGATCCTTGAGAATAAGAACATTATTTCCACTAAGTCCTTCTCTATATGATATTTGTAAAAACACACACGGTCTATCATACTGTGAAACTAATTCATCCCAGTGCGAATAATCAACCGTAGGTGTAGTAATATCCACCTTCTGATTTACAAGGGAAGATAATGTAGTCGCCGCCGTTCCCATGCTTATGTTAGCAATTTCGCCCATGATATCTTTTTCCATATCACTAAGCGCGTCTGCTTCTGGTTCATATGCACTTTCAGCTGCTGTAGTATCCATTCCGCTTAATAAGGCGTTTATTTCTTCCTGTGACAGCATTCCGTCCATTTTATTGCTCCTCCCTAATTATTGATGTAACTCTTACCGCATACTTATCATCTGATGAGCCCGGTAAGGCAGTAAATTTCCTTATATTTCCAACATAAACCTGTAATTCCTGTCCCACAAGTGAATCTAACCTAATTATATCACCTTTTTGCAGATTAACAAAATCATTTACAGAAATTTGACTCTTTCCAAGAGTGGCTTTAATTGGTATCTCAGCTTTTGAAATAAGTGTCTCAATAATCTCCTCATATGTATTCTCATCTTTTTCCTTCATAGTTGAGAACCAATACTTCGTATTGAGCTTATCCATAACATCTTCCAATGTATCAAATGGAAGACATATATTCATAAGTCCCTCAACATCACCAATCTTTATGGACAATGTGACAATTGACATCATCTCCTGTGGCGAAATAATCTGAGCAAACTGTGGGTTTGTCTCGATTCTTTCAAGTCGGGGCTTAATCGCAACTACATTTTGCCAAGGTTCTCTCAGCAAATCTATACATATTGATAGAAATCTTTCTATTATAATAATCTCTATCTCAGAAAATTCTCTCTTCTTTTCCAATGAAACGCCTGAACCACCAAGCATTCTATCTATGATAGCGTATCCAAGATTAGTACCGAGCTCCATTATTATCTTTCCGTTCATAGGACTGGCATCTATTATACCAAGTAATACCGGATTTGACAAAGCATTTGAAAACTCTGAGTAAATAAGGGCTTCTGAGCTTACTACATCTACGGAAACTGTTTTTCTTAAATATGCCGGAAGATTTGTATATAGTAATCTTCCATAATGTTCAAAGATAATCTCCAAGGTACGAAGATGCTCTTTTGAGAATTTTGATGGACGCTTAAAATCATATACTTTTACTTGTTTTTCGTCTTTATTTTTATATTCTTCAGCATCCAGTTCACCTGTACTCAAAGCCTTCAATAGATTATCAATCTCACTTTGAGATAATACCTCACTCACATCTTCACCTCCTCGTCAATTCTTTTATGTCATTATAACAAATTTTATTATTATCTAGGAACTATAACAAAACTGCTAAATCCTACACTGTAGATAAATTCTGTTTCGTTAAACAAATCTCTAAGCGCGTCTCTGATTTCCTTTGTAGCCTGCTCTTTAATCTCTGCATCTGACAACTGTTCAGCTGTATATCCGCCTAAGACTCTGTTAACTTCAATCATCATAAGATTTTCATTCTCACTAAGCTTACTTTCATACTTCTTGTAGCCTTCATCTTCAGTGTTAAGTGTAAGTGTCACCTGAATCTGTGCAAAATTCTGATCTCCATTGTCTGATGTCTTAAGTAAGATTGGCATCTTCTCTGAGAATGTATATGTAGCAGTTTTATCGATACTTATAGTCTCATTTTTCTGATCCTTAAGTTCCTTTTCCAAATCAATAGCCTTAGCCACCTTACCAACCAACTCAGTAGTTGAATTCATAGCTGGCACTACAGCAAATACTAATATAGCAGTCAATGCTACGTTTGTTATCATAAGTACTAATAATATTAAATTAATTAGCCCTTTTTTCATATGTCACACCAAGCCTTTCTATTCGTTTGTCAATATACTATAAATTCTTATCTCTACTCTTCTATTAAGTGCACGGCCTTCAGCTGTATCATTGGAAGCTATAGGCTCCTGTTCACCTCTTCCTGAACACTCAAGACTTTCTTCACTCATATTCTTACTATTTACAAGAAACTTGTAAACCGAATAAGCTCTAGCCTGAGATAATTCCATATTATCATCATACTTATTACCTGCACTAACTGGAACTGAATCGGTATAACCTCTAATCTCTATGAGATTATCATTATATCTCTTCAAAACATCTCCTAACTTATCAACAAATACTGCGGCATCCTTCTTTATCTCAGCTCTACCTGAATTGAATAACACAGAGCCATTAAGTGTCAATGTTACATATTGAGATGTAATCTCCATATCAATAAATCCTTCATATTCACCAGATAACAATCCTTCGCCTTCCAAATCTTCCTCGACTTTACCGCCTAACTCTTCTGTTGCATCAGACTGCATCTCATCATATTTATCTTTTAATTCTTCTTCTGAGATATCCTCATCAGAATTTTCATCCTGATTAGTTCCCATAGAAGTATAATAATTATCCAACTGATTAAGCTGGCTTACACCACTAGATATTAATCCACCCTCAGTTATAGCAGGTGACCCACTATCAAAAATACTAAAGCTAGCATTAAGCGATGCCGCTATTTCCTCAAATTTTGAAACATCTACAGATGACATAGAAAATAACAAAATGAAGAATGTAAGCAACAGATTCATCAAATCACTGAAGGTCGCCATCCATGCAGGCGAGCCAGGTGCCGGTGCTTCTTGCTTTTTCTTTTTGGCCATGCTTACTCACCACCTTCAGCATTCTCCGAGAATGAATCTCTCTGAGCAGGTGCAAGGAATGACTTAAGCTTTTCTTCTATAACTCGAGGATTTTCTCCTGCCTGTATAGACAATAGACCTTCTATCATAACTTCCTTCATACGAACTTCCGCTGCATTATTAGCAGAAAGTTTCTTTGCTATAGGTGTCGCTATCCAGTTAGCGATAAGAGAACCATAAAGCGTTGTAAGAAGCGCTACCGCCATCGCCGGTCCGATAGAACTAGGATCATCAAGATCCACAAGCATCTTAACAAGTCCGATAAGCGTACCAATCATACCCCAAGCAGGTGCATTAGATGCCCAATCCTCCCAGAATCCGATTGTTCCTTTGTGTCTATCTTCTATACATGATAATTCTGTCTCCAGAATTGCTCTTACTAAGTCAGGATCTGTACCATCTACAATAAGAAGAATTCCCTTCTTCATAAACTGATCCTCAAGCTCTCCTGCAGCTTCTTCAAGCTGAAGAAGACCTTCTTTTCTAGCTATATTAGATAAATCTATAATCTTCTTTATAGTTTCACCTTCATCTATACTCTGCATCTTTATAGCAAGCGTAATACTTTTAAAACCATTAACAAAACTTCCTACACTATTCATAGCAAGAAGTCCTACTAAGCTTCCTCCACATGTAATGATAATAGATGGTAAATCGTAGAAGCTCATTAACGCTCCCATATTAATAGCCTTTCCATCAAAAATAATACCAAAAACTACTACTATGGCACCTGCTACCAATCCAATTATTGAAGCTATATCCATCTATTTTCCACCACCATTCTTTATAATCTAGTCTTTACATATTCAATCTATATTATAATACCACATTTTTAGTTAATTACCAACAATATTTAACAAATTTTTTAATATTTTTTGTAAAATTCAGTTAAAAAATTAATCCCAGCCCATTTTTAACTGGGATTAATTTTAGGGATAGCCTAAAAAACAATGTTTTTTACAGCTATCCCTGATTATTTTTTATTATCTCTTAAGATTTAAAAGTTCTTCAATCATAGTATCTGAAGTTGTTATTACTCTTGAATTTGCCTGATAACCTCTCTGTGTTACAATCATATTTGTAAACTCATTTGCAAGATCAACGTTTGACATTTCAAGAACACCACTTGACATATCATCCCCAAAAGCAGTTACATCATTTACATTTGCAAGTCCCGAGTTAAGTGTTGACGCAAAAAGGTTATCACCAATCTTTTCAAGACCTGCAGCATTAGCAAAGCTTGCTACTGCAATCTGTCCGATACAAAGTGTATCACCATTATCATAAGATGAAATAATCTTTCCATCTGTCTGAATCGCTACACTTATCATCTTACCAACAGCCTTACCAGCACCCTGATTCTCAATTGTTCCATCACCTTTATTTGCAACTATAGAATAATCACTTCCGTAGTTTGTTATATCTCCAAGATTAACACCTATGGTCTGTGGAAATGTATCTGCAACATCTGTAGAAGCAGTTCCATCAGCATTAGCCTTAAATATAGATAGCTTAAAATCCTTATCGCTGATAACCGTTCCCTTTGTAGGGTCGAAATCTATATGAATGCTATCCTCTGTTTCATTGAATTTAGCAGCTAAAGTTGTAACTTCTTCTGTACCATTAAATATCTTATTGATAGACAATGTATAACCTGTTGTACTATCGAAATCCTGCTCAATTTTAAACTGAACATTATATGTATTACCTAATGAATCGTAAACATACATATCAGCTGTCTTATAACCTAAACCATCTGATGTAAAATCCTCATCTGATGAATTTATATTACCTGTAATCTTAGCTGATGTTGTCTGGTTAGGTGATGTAAGCTTATAATCTTCACCATATAATGACAATGGTCTAAGCTCATCTGTCATAAGAATAAAATCACCTGTTAAGTTATCTCTCTCAGCTGTGTAACCCATAACATATCCACCAGAGCCTGTTACAAGATTACCAAATCCGTCTGTTGTAAAGTTTCCAGCTTTTGTATAGTAGTCAGCTCCACCCTTCTGTACGATAAAGAATTCCTGACCGTTAATCTTAAGGTCTGTATCATTACCTGTAGACTGCGAACCACCTTCATTTGTAATATTAATTGAAATCTGTGCAACGTTAGAGCCTAAACCGATCTGCTTAGCATTCTGTCCACCAGTTGATGTAGCTGCATTCGGACCAGACGCTGACTGTGTTGTCTGATAGAATAATTCTGAAAATGTTGCTCTCTGAGCCTTAAATCCTACTGTGTTAACGTTGGCAATATTATTACCGATAACGTCCATACCTGTCTGGTGAACCTTAAGTCCTGAAACACCAGAATACAATGATCTCATCATAATTAATGACCTCCTTATAGGAGCCGTATCTTTCATCTCATCTGTCAGTCAGAGATGTTGCTTTCCTGCAATAGGTCCAAGCTTATACTATTACGGCACCATCAATGTTTGTAAATATATTTTCTTCACTTGCTTTGCTGTCAATTGCTGTAACTACTGTACTATTTTTAATATTAACAATGAATGCCAAATCATCCATAATCATAAGCGACTCGTTGATTCCTTTCCCAGAAGCTTTTTTTGCTCCGTCATTGAGTCTTTTAAGCTGTTCATCGGTAAGATTAATATTTCTTTCATTAAGCCTTGCATCAGCATGCTTTGAGAATTTCAAACTAATCATAGCTGCATTGCAACTGTGATTATAATCCGAAGTAGATTTCTTTAAACTAAGCACCTCTTCGAATGTCATTCCACCACTTGTTTTATTTATCGGCACATTTGTATTATTTCTTAAGTACTGGCCGGTAATTTGTTCAATTGAAGAGAAATTATTTTTTATATCCATATCTTATCCCTTCCGGCACTGTGTTTAATGCCTTTATGCTTCCTTGCTTTAACTAACTATTCTGTAGCATCTGCCTTATTATCTGTCTCTCCAGTTGCATCATTTGTAGTTCCGTTTGAATTTCCACCACCTACGATACTTCCAAGATAATAATCATCAATAACACTGTCTAAATCTTCGAACTTGTACAACTGATCCTTTACTGATAACATTGCTTTTCCATCAACCATCTGTACAAAATCAACATATCCAGCAACTATCGATGTCTGTGACAAACCTTCTGACTTACCTACTTCTATAACAACATTCTTACCAACTAATGATAATGCCTGTGTGTTACCCATTGTAGATGAAAGATTCTGAATTCCTTCAAGAGATGAGAACTGTGCAAGCTGTGCTACGAATTCTGAATTATCCTGTGGAGATAATGGATCCTGATGCTGAAGCTGTGTAACTAATAATGTAAGAAATGCATCTTTTCCAAGTTCACTAGTTCCCTTTGTGTCTTCCTTCTGATAAGTCTCAGTATAATCTGTATTAACTTGTCCATTTTCAACTTTAATAGCCATATTTTTTCCTTTCCTTATGCAGAATAACTTACTGTATTTCCCATAATATCCATAATTTCCGGTTGTGGTTCATTTTCAGCCACTATCGATTCATTGAGTATATTTAAAGCTCTCTTTCCTCGATTTTTGCTTCCAGACTGTTCTTCATGCTGTTTTTCACCCTGCATATTCTGCTCAAAAGCATGACTTGCAATTGTAACCTCTACACTCTCTATTTTCAAACCTTGATTATTAAGATTTTCCTTAAGCAATGTAAGCTGTGTTTCCAATGCATTCTTTGCAGCCTCTGTCTCTGCTGTAATCTGTGCTGTGATGTTGCCATCCTTTGATACAAGCTGAACTGTAACTCTTCCTAAATGTGCTGGATAAAGCTGTAATTCCATAGTTGTCATTCCTTGCTTAGTCTGCATAGAAATCTGTTCAACCACCTGTCTTACAATTGTTATAGCTTGTCTTTCACCAACTCTTGCAGATAAATCTTCAGTAAGTCTCTCAGCGAAATCTTCCGGTCTTACAGCATTGATATTCACTGTATCACTGGAATCCTTCATCTCCATCTTACTTTCATTTTGCTTGAATTCCTGCTTTGTGTCACTGTTTGTAGAAGTTTCATTTTGAATCACTTCCTGTGTTTCTTGTTTTTCTGGAGCAACTGTTTGTTCTTCTTCCTGAACCTGTGGCTCTTCTACTTCCACATCATTGATAACATCCTCTTCTACAACTGGCATTTCAGTATCCTCTACATTATCCTGAAGCTTAATTTCCACTTCCTCTTTTACCAGGAAGTTTTCATCTACTGTCACCTTTTCTCCTTCAAGAACCTGAGTTTTAATCTCTTCCACCTGATTTAACAATTCTTTCAAATCATCCTTGAAGTTTGGATTTGTTAAAACATCCTGTAGATTTGTGATTCCTTCAAGCTTTTTAACCAACTCAGTTAATGGGCTTGTTTCCAGAAGATTCATATCTGTCATTCCCAAATCAGACATCATACTTTCAAGCTCTTCGCTTGTTACGTTGAACTTTTCCTGAATAAACTCCTTAATCTCACTTACCACTTCTTCAAGTGCAGCTGCAAGCTGTTCATCAGTAGGTTCATCCTTTTGCTTAACCGTCTCTCGCTTCTTGGCTGGCTCAAACTTTTTCACTTCTTTAGTTTCTTCCGGCTTATTAACTTCAGCTTTTTCTCTTTCCGTCTTTGGCTCTTTAGAATTTTCACTTACATCTTTTAAAGTTTCGCCAAAATCTTCTGTAGATTTAACATTTGTTCTAGAAGAGATTTGATTTAGCTTAAGTCCATCTAGGGAATTCACACTAATGTTTGACATCAAAACACCTCCTTTTTAATATTTTTTCACATATTCTTTATCGACCAATCTTTATTATATCTTTAGGCCAAAATGAAAAATTATTTAAAAAAGAGGTGTATTATTTTTCTATATTCTATTGTGGTGATAACATTACAGTAATCTTGGCACAGAATACTGCATCTGTATCGCTTAAAGCATCCAGTATTTTAGCTCTAGCTTCCATTTCCATATTTTGCAATATAGCAACAACTGTTTCAAGATTACCTGTCATCTCATACAAGGCAGCTGCAGCTTTCTTTGGTTTCATAGTTGCGTAAGCATCTGCTAAATCCTTATATCTTTCATCATATAAATATTTTTCAAGCACCTGCTTATATAAAACCTCAGCATACTCAGGACTTATCTGCTCATAATACTGTTTGTAATATTCATAGTCTATGGCATTATCACCAAAAACCACTTCATTGTAATACTGTTCTTTTTGCTTTTCGAATGCCAGCTGGCTTTCCTCAAAAGCTTTAAGTCTATCGATTTCTGCTTGAAGATCAGCTATTTTCTCAGCGTCTGCATCAGCCGAATCCTTTAGATTCTTAATTTCTTTTTCCAAATCTTTTATATAATTAATGGCTTCTGCCAAACTGTTATAAGGATATTCCTCCTCCTCATCTACAGTCTTGTCAGGTAAAATCTTATTGATTACAGGAACATTTTTGAATATAGGATACATAACAGAGCTTCCAAATCCACCCACATCAAGCTTAATGCATAACGCAAACATACCTAACCACAACACAATAATAATCAATGCAATTAGTAATGTTATAAATTTATTCCCTTTTTTCTCTTCAATATCTATAAGTTCATCATTCTTTGCCATTTATGCCACCGCCTTATGATTTATTGTAGGTGAAGCTTACCAACTCATCTACTTCTTTCTTTTCACTTTCATTTAATTCCTTAACAAACTCCTCAAATGCCTTTTCCTTAAGAACTTCCTGTGTTTTTCGTTCCACCATCACCTTGTTTAGTCTACCTCTGGCGATGTCAACATTCTTTTCAGCTAATTTCACATGCTGAATCTGAGTCTTTTCTTCATTCTTCTTATACTCCAAGGCTTCATTACACCTTTTAAGTTCAAGAATATTAATTTTATTCTCTCCCTGTCCTCGTATAAGCTCCTCATAATATTCTATTTCTTTTCTAATTCTCTCAAGTCGTTCCTCTTCTGTTCTTAACTTTTGAACTTCTATGGCAAAGGCTGTCTTTTCTTGGGTTTCCAGCTTATTTTTTATATCTAAAATATTTTGCATTTTATATACAAACTTTGCCATTGTCCATTACCTCATAACTATTATTCTTCAAATATTCCATTAAGCATATCAAGCTCTTCATCAAAGGAAAACTTTTCATCAATACCCTGACGTAAGTACTGATTAACCAAATCTATTTTTTCAATAGCATAATCAATGTTCTTATTGGAACCACTCTTGTATGCTCCAATATTTATCAAATCTTCAGCTTCATGATATGTAGCCAATACATTTTTAAGTTTTCCTGCTACAGATTTATGCTCCCTCGTAGCTATCTGACCCATTACTCTGGATATACTCTGGAGTACATCAATAGCCGGGTAATGATTTTTATGTCCTAGCTTTCTTGAAAGCATAATATGTCCATCCAAAATACCTCTGGCTGTATCAGTGATAGGCTCATTAAAGTCATCGCCGTCTACCAATACTGTGTAAAGTCCTGTAATGGACCCCACTGATGACATACCTGCTCTCTCAAGTAATTTAGGCATCTCACTGTATACACTAGGTGGATATCCTCTTGTTACAGGTGGTTCACCTGATGCCAATCCTATCTCTCTTTGAGCCATAGAAAAACGAGTTAACGAATCCATCATAAGCAATACATCTTTACCCTGATCTCTAAAATATTCAGCAATAGCTGTCGCTGTCTTTGCCGCTTTATTTCTAATAAGTGCCGGCTTGTCCGATGTAGCTACGACAACTACACTTCGTCTCATACCGTCTTCACCAAGGTCTCGCTCTATAAACTCTCGAACTTCTCTTCCTCGCTCACCTATTAGTGCGATAACATTTATATCTGCCTTAGTATTTCTAGCAAACATACCAAGAAGTGTACTTTTTCCAACACCACTACCTGCAAATATACCGATTCGCTGTCCTTTCCCAACTGTAATCAAACCATCTACAGCCTTAACGCCTAGTGGCAAAACATCCTTGATTATCTCTCTCGTCATAGGATCAGGTGGTGTACATTCTACAGGATACCTTGTTGCATTACTAAGTTCCTCTCCTGTAATAGGTCTTCCTAATCCATCTAAAGTTTTTCCCAATACATCATCGCTAACAGCAACCTTTAATACACTTCCAGTATTTTCTACAATACTACCAGGGCCTACACCATCCACACTTTCAAAAGGCATAAGTAGAATTCTATTATCTCTAAAGCCTACTACCTCAGCCATAACCTCCATCTTAGGATTATCCTTTGGGATTATTTTACATAAATCATTAAGATTTGCATCAGGTCCAATGGATTCAATAGTAAGACCAACCACCTTAGTGACCTTTCCCATCTTCTTGGCATAGCATTTTTCAAATATAGAATTGTATTTTCCAAGGTTTAAACTTGTCATTTTTATTCTCCAGTTGCCGATAATATTCTAATATCATTAATCAAATTTTCCAACTGAATATCCAAGCTGCAATCATACACACCTGTGTCCGTATCAATAAGACATTCATTTCTCTTCATTGTAGGATCTGAAACTATTTCAATATGAATATCATCTCTTGTTTCACCTACTATCTTTTCCTTATTTTCTCTAAGAAATACTGAATCCTCAACACTAGCCCTTATTACAAAGTTTCTGCTAGCTTCTCCACTTGTCATCACATTATTAACAAGATTAAGTATCATATCCTTCTTATCCACGGAAACACACTTTGTTATATCTGCAAATATTCTAAGAATCACATCAACCAATTCTGGCTCTAACTGTTCCTCTTTCCTTCTATATTCAGCTATAATACTTTGTTTTTCTTCTTCATAGGTCGCTACCACTTGCGCTTTCATAGCTTCTGCTTCCTGGTTTGCAATCTGCATACCCTCAGCATACCCGCTATCCTTCGCAGCCTGTAGCACTCTTTCTGCTTCTGCCTTAGCATTTTCTATAATAGACAATGCATCTTCATTAGCTCTATTTACAATAGCTTCTGCTTCCTGCATTGCTGAATTTATTATATCTTCTTTTTTTGTTTCTGTATCTATAGTGGCCTGGACTTCTTCAGTCTGAGCATTTTCGCCAATCACATGACTATTTTCATCTAGCATTTCACTTACATTGACAGGATTTAAGCCTGCATAAAAACCATCACTGGAAAATCCTTCATTATTTACAGAATTTCTAATATGTACAAGCTTTTCCGATATAAGCTCATTGCTATCTATGACTCTTTTATCACTTTTGTCCACAGCTATATAGAATCCTTTTAGCAAATTAGACAACGATCTCGTCACCTCCACCACGTGAAATGATGATTTCTCCTGTATCCTCTAACTTACGTATGATATTAACAATTTTCTGCTGTGCCTCTTCAACATCCTTCATACGAACAGGACCCATGAAGTCCATATCTTCCTTAATCATAGCAGCGAGACGCTTAGATAAGTTATTGAAGATAACTGTCTGTACATCTTCATTAGAGCCCTTAAGAGCCACTGCAAGGTCATTGTTATCAACATCACGCAACACTCTCTGAATAGTCTTGTCGTCCAGTGCAAGAATATCTTCGAATACGAACATCTTTCTTCTGATTTCGTCTGCAAGCTCTGGCTCTTCGATTTCCAAATTCTCCATGATGTGCTTTTCTGTTCCTCTGTCTACAGTATTCAAGATATCTACGATAGCATCCACACCACCGACAATTGTGTAATCCTGATTTACTAAAGATGAAAGCTTCTTCTCTAACACTCGCTCTACTTCTTTGATAACATCAGGTGATGTTCTATCCATCTTAGCTATTCTCTTTGCTACATCTGCCTGCTTCTCAAGGGGAAGAGCAGATACAATCATAGATGCCTGATGAGCTGGCAAATACGATAAGATAAGAGCGATAGTCTGCGGATGCTCATCCTGTATAAAGTTAAGTAGCTGTGCAGGGTCGGTCTTTCTGATAAACTCAAACGGTCTAACCTGTAAAGATGCTGTAAGCTTACTGATAACATCCTGAGCCTTCTCCACGCCAAGGGCTTTTTCAAGCAATTCCTTAGCATATGTAATACCACCCTCTGCTATATACTGCTGAGCTATACACACCTGGTAAAACTCTGCCATAACATCTTCCTTAGTCTGTGGCGATACACTTCTTGTATTTGCTATCTCCAATGTCAACTGTTCTATTTCTTCTTCTTTAAGATGTTTAAATATCTTTGCTGATTTCTCCGGTCCTAATGCAATAAGCAAAATAGCAGATTTTGTAAGACCACTTACATCAGACATCTGGACACTTTTTGCCATAACTATACCTCCAATTTACCTTTTAGCCCCAATCCTCATTAAGCCAATTTCTAAGAAGCAATGCCGCCGCCTCTGGATTCTCGTCAACAAACTTCTCAATAGCCTTGCCAGTCTCTGATTTCTCCTCAAGGTCAATATCTTCAACGCTCTGCTGCTTCTCTCTTGTAGATGAAAGTAACTCTTCAACTGATAATTCTGGCTCTACCTCTGTGATTTCAACAGGTCTTAAGCTTCTCCATACCATAAATCCTAATAAAGCTAAGATAATAACTGCAAGGATTATTGGAAGAATCTTATCTACAAACTTTCCATCATCTGTAGTATCTTCAAATACAGGAATAATTGAGCCTACTACAACTATATTATCAATTCCACTAGCCGCTTTAATCAATTCTTCAATTCCAGCTATAATCTCTAAATCTTTTACCGCCTTGTTAGCCTCGATATACTCTTCCCATGTCATATCATCTAGAGCTCCGCTTTCTTCAAGAACTGCTCTGTCATGATGCTCATATTGATTAACGGTAACGGCAATAGTTGAATTAGCTCTATTACATTTACCTCTTTCACCTTCTATAGATGTAATAGTACTACTTACAGCAAAATCTTTTTTATTAATCATTACTGAATTAGATGTTCCCTCACCCAACTCAATCATATACCCTGTATCATCATCATTAGAATCTGTTCCTGGAATTCCGCCCTGAGTTGTACCACCCTCCTGCTGATAAATATATTCATTATCTAACACTTCGTCTGGGTTAAAATACTCTGTTGTCACTTTATCTGTCTTATCAAATGTAATATCAAGAGATGGCGCCACAGTAACTGTTGCATAACGTCCTGTAGCCATAAGCGCCTTGCTTACATTATTGATTACTTCACTCTGGAATCTGTTTCTTATCTCCTCATTCTTTGAAGCTGATATACTGCCATCATCCTCATAGTTCTTAGAACCCTGGAATAATGTTCTTCCAGCATTATCGATAATAGTGATACTGTTTGTTGTAGGATTACCTACTGCTGTAGCTACAAACCTAGCCAAGCTCTCCGCTGCACCTTCTGGCATATCACCACGGAGCGTCAGTTTTAAGCTTACGTATGTCTCTTCATCATTATCAAGAATAGTCAACTTCTCCTTAGGCATAGTAAACATAACAGACGCTGTCTTAACATAATCAAAGCTCTCTACTGTAGCTTTCATTCTGTCTTCCAATACTCTCTGCCAGCCTCGCTCTCTATCTGTAGATGTAGCAGAAAAACCACCATCCTCCATATAATCCTCATAAGAATAAAGTGTAGATGTATATCCACTCTGTGCTATAAGATATGACGCTTTCTCATAATTCTCTTCAGCAACCAAAATAGTCAAACCATCATTCTCAGTCTTATATTTCATAGCTTCACCATCAAGTGTTGTGGCTATGTTAGCCGCTGTAACTGTATCCTCACATTCAATAAGTGTTACATACTCTGTCCTTGTCAAAATTACAGCAAGAATAATCAGTGCCACCAACACAACTGATGTGATACTGATTATTATTGTCTTTTGTTTTTTATCATATTTTTTCCAAAATTCTACTAGCCTTTTCTGGGCATCTTTAAGCTTCTCATCCATTACTATACTTCTCCGTATTTACTATATCTGAATATTCATAATCTCTCTGTATGCATCCATAAGCGCATTCTTCACAGCTACTGTATACTGCAATGAAACTAATGCCTTCTGCTGTGCAACAGTTACCTCATGAGTACTATCTGCGTTTCCTAAAGAAAAATTAATCTCTGCCTTCTCAGCCGCTGCTGATAATGCATCTGTCTCTCCTACCAGATTAATCATCTGATCAAATATTGATGAAAAGGCATTGTCCGCTGCTCCAGTAGACTCACCGCCTCTGTTTATCATTGTATTTTTCTTCTCCTGAATTCCTGAAATCACAGAAGAAATATTTGATGTTATATCCATAACTTACACCTTCCTAAAATCTATCAATTATTTATTTTCCTATCTCTAATCCCTTAAGCGCCATAGATTTAGACGCATTAAATGCTGTTACATTAGCCTCATAGGATCTAGAAGCACTGATTAAGTTAGTCATCTCTGTTACTACATTAACGTTTGGGTATGTAACATAGCCGTCCTCATCAGCATCTGGATGTGCCGGGTCATACACCTTATTCATAGGTGTTTCATAATCCTCCACAATCTTTGTCACCTTCACACCTGAGCCTACTGTTCCAGCTGTAGAAAGTAATACATCGCTAAACGCTGTGGCATTCTTCTCAGAAAATACAACTGTCTTTCTTCTATACGCTCCACCCTCCTGTGAGCTTGTAGAATTAACATTTGCTAAATTCTGTGAAATAATATCTGAACGAAGTCTCTGTGCAGTCATACCAGATGCACTTATATCAAATGATGTAAATATAGCCATAATAATCCTCCTCTAACTACTTCTGCATAGCTGCCTTTAACATTGAAAACTGATGATTTATAGTATCAAGCACTGTCTGATAATATAACTGATTTGATGCGAATTCTACATTCTCTGTATCAATATCCACATTATTACCATCCAATCTATACGACAGCTCTGTAAAATCCGTATATACTGTAGCATTGAGGTTTCCTACCTCCACATCATTTACTCTATTTCTAAGTGATGTGCTATCGCCACTTGTAAGCTCTTGAAGCAAATAATTCTGAAAGCTTACATCCTTTCTCTTATAACCTGGTGTGTCCACATTAGCTAAATTATTTGTAATTATTTCATTCCTTGTCCAAGAAGCATCTGCCGCCTTGGTAAGTACATTTATGTAATTATAAGCATTTGAATTAATCATAAGCTACACCCTTCCTATCTACTCAATATATACAATACTACATAATAACTAATATTTTCTTCAAAAACTGCCCCCAAATTACAATTTACCCATTTTTTCTACATAACATTATAGGTTACAACCATAAAAATATCAAGGGTTTTTAACAAATATAATCTGGAAGTTTTTCGAAGTAAATAATACAAAAAACCACCACTTAAAAACGCGTTTCCATACGCCCTAAGTGGTGGTCTAAATCCCTTTAAACCTATATATTTATAATATATATCGTCATTATTTTATAAAAAATTACTTTTTACGAATATTCTCAATTTCTGAAAAGATTACATCATTAAGAACCTTAATATATGTACCCTTCATACCTGAAGAACGTGATTCAATAACTCCTGCTGACTCAAACTTTCTAAGAGCATTGACAATTACAGAACGGGTAATTCCTACACGATCTGCAATCTTACTAGCGATAAGTATTCCCTCTGTACCATCAAGTTCATTAAATATATGTATAATAGCTTCAAGCTCTGAAAATGATAATGTACTTATGGCCGAGCGAACTATCTGAAGCTTTCTTTCTTCCTCTGCATTCTCCTCATTAACCGAGCGCATCATCTCAAGTCCTACAACTGTTGTTCCATACTCACTTAATATAATATCATCTATTTCATAAGCACTGCTACTCTTATAAATAAACAATGTACCAAGTCTTTCTCCAGCTATATCAATAGGGGCAATAATTACCTGGAATTTCTTTGTATAATCTTCCTTAAAGCCTAACATAGCCAGATTAACATTCTCCTGTGTTGACAAAATAGAAAGCAATCTTTCATTTAACACTTTATCGATATGATTTCCCACATCACCTACGATAAATTCATTAATCTCTTCTACATCAGCACGCTTAGCACTTCCTAAAACCTTCCCCTTCTTACTTATAACCAATATATTTGAAGAAAGAATCTCGCTTAAGACACTGCAAATATCGTTAAAAACAACTTTTGTAGAATTATTATTATGCAACAATTTATTAATTTTTCTTGTCTTATCTAGTAACTGTACGCTCATTAATACGCCTCCTCATTTTGAATTGTCACTACCAAATCATTACTACATAACTATAGCACAATTTCACACACAAAACAAGTATTTTTTGCAAAATTCGCATATTTACTGCTTATTTAAAACAAATCAACCATTTAATCACAATTTACTCTACATAACCACACTTTTCGTCACTACATACTGTCTTATTGCCCTTTTGTACCATATATTTTCCACAATCTGGGCATTTCTTTTCCACCGGCTTTGACCATGACATAAATTCACACTCAGGATTATTTATACAACCGAAGAATTTTCTTCCCTTCTTTGTTTTTCTAATAACAATATCCTGACCACAATCTGGACAAGCAACTCCGATTTTCTCATAATATGGCTTAGTATTTCTACATTCAGGAAATCCAGGACACGCAAGGAATTTTCCATGCGGACCATACTTAATAACCATATTTCTACCACACATATCACACTGAATATCTGTGGACTCATCCTCGATATTTATCTTTTCCAAATTCTGTTCTGCATGTTCAACTGCTTCATTTAAATCAGGATAGAAATTTCTTATAACTGTTTTCCAGTTAACCTTTCCCTCTTCAACCATATCAAGTAATGATTCAAGATTTGCTGTAAAGCTTGAATCAACTATAACCTGAAATGCTGTCTTCATAATACTGTTAACAGCTTCACCAAGCTCTGTTATATAAAGATTCTTATTCTCTTTTACAACGTATCTTCGAGCTATTATAGTTGTAATAGTTGGAGCATAAGTACTTGGTCTTCCTATTCCCTGCTCCTCTAAAGCCTTTACAAGAGCCGCTTCTGTAAAGTGTGCTGGTGGTTGGGTAAAATGCTGTTTCCCATCCTCATCTATAAAAGTAAGCTTTGTATCTTTACTAATTGTCTTTAATATAGCATTAGTCTTTTCCTTCTCTTCATCAGAGAAAGCATAGACTGACATAAAGCCCTCAAAAGAAAGCTTTGATGTAGCTGTTGTAAAAATATAATCTGAGGCCTTAATCTTTATGGAAGTTGTATCATATTTAGCATTCTCCATTCTGCTGGCAGTAAATCTTTTCCAGATAAGCTGATAAAGTCTAAATAAATCTCTAGATAATTCATCCTTTAAAATAGTAGGAGTAAGCTCTATCTGTGTAGGTCTAATAGCTTCATGAGCATCCTGAATCTTATTGCCACTCTTTTTCGCCTGCTCTGTTTTTGACACAAATTCTTTTCCGAAAGTATCTTCAATATACTTTCTAGCCATAGCATCTGCCTCATCAGATATTCTTATAGAATCAGTACGAAGATATGTGATTAAACCGATAGTTCCATATCCCTTAATATCTACACCTTCATATAACTGCTGAGCAAGACGCATTGTCTTCTGTGTAGAAAAGTTAAGAACCTTAGATGCCTCCTGCTGCAATGTACTAGTTGTAAATGGCAACGGAGCCTTCTTAATTCTCTCTCCATTCTTGATTTCAAACGGTTTAAATGACGCTTTTTTGATTTTCTTTACAATTTCCTTTAACTGAGCTTCATTTTCTATTTCAATTTTTCCGTTCTCATCTCCATAAAACTTAGCAGTGATTGGCTTCTTCTCGCCTTCCACACCTAAGTTTACATCGAGAGTCCAATATTCTTCAGAGATAAATGCATTAATTTCCTCTTCTCTGTCACATATCATTCTTAATGCTACAGACTGAACTCTACCAGCACTTAAGCCTCTTTTTACTTTTGCCCATAAAACCGGACTTATCTTATAACCCACCATTCTGTCAAGAACTCTTCTTGCCTGCTGTGCATCTACAAGGTTAGTATTAATCTCTCTTGAGTTCTTAATAGATTCTTTAACTGCATTTTTTGTAATTTCATTGAAGGTAATACGAACTATTTTTTTATCATCAAGCTTTAATGCATTCTGTAAATGCCATGATATAGCTTCACCCTCTCGGTCAGGGTCAGTTGCAAGAAATACTTTTTCTGCCATTTTTACATATCTCTTTATCTCTGCAAGCTTATCGCCTTTTCCTCTTATGGTAATATATTTAGGTTCATAATCATTTTCAATATCGATTCCCATTGTACTCTTAGGCAAATCTCTCACATGTCCATTAGAAGCTATTACTTCATAATTTGAACCTAAAAATTTCTTTATTGTTTTAACCTTAGCTGGTGACTCTACTATCACTAAATATTTAGCCATTTTTACCTCCATACACCCTTTTATATTTTTCTGGCATAATGGTTTCTTGCTGGTTCCACAACAATACCATCTAACACTAAATTCATTAATATTCTATATACTTCGCTTGATTCTATGCCCGTTTTTTCTACTATTTCATTTATGCTTTGTGGCAACAAATCGAGACAACTATACACTACTTCATTTTCTTTTTCAAGTAGTATTTTTTTATTCTTTCTTTTTTTCTTCTTTTTGTCATCAAAATATACCCCTGTGGCAAAGAGCATATCTTCAGCCTCTGTAAGTATGTAAGCACCTGATTTTATAAGCTCATTACATCCTTCGCTAAGTATATCTGACACCCTTCCTGGCACTGCAAATATTTCTTTTCCATATTTTAGTGCATAATCTGTTGTAATAAGTGTCCCTGACTTCTTCTTCGCCTCAATAACAGCCACCGCATCGGAAAACATACTTATTATTCTATTTCTATATGGAAATTGCCAGCTGATAGGCTGACACCCTGGCGGATATTCTGAAATCACTCCACCATTACTGATAATGTCCATATATGCATTTATATTTTCTCTTGGATAACATATATCCACTCCGCATCCAAGTATGGCATATGTTTTTCCTTTTCCATTTAGCGCACCTCTATGACAAGCTACATCTATGCCTCTTGCCATTCCACTTACTACATTTACAGAATACAAAGCCAACTTGCCGGCTATATCCTCTGCCATGCTTTTTCCATATTGACTACAATTTCTTGCACCTACCATTCCCACTAGTTTTTCATCACTTTCAGGTAAATGCCCTTTATAAAATAACCACAAGGGCTTATCATCATATATTCTCAACCTATCTGGATACTCCCCATCATGTATAGTTACAAACTTTATCCCCTTTTTATTCATCTCATTCCATTTTTCTTCTATATTAATAATCTTTTTAGAGCTTAGAATATTATAAATCTCTTCCTCCGTAAATATACCAGTTTTTTTTAATGTCTCCTCATCTGACTTATATATTTCTTCTGGATTATTAAATACACTCATATACTTATTTGCCTTATCATACCACATATATGGCAAATAGCTTAACCATAGCCAATACTTATTTTCCTGATAATTCATACATACCTCCTAAAAAATCTCTGTTCTATATCCAATCGCTTCTGCTATATGCTTTGCTTCCACATACACTTCACCATCTAAATCAGCAATTGTTCTTGCCACTCTCATCATCTTATGATAAACCCTGACACTAAGTCCAAGACTTTTATATGCTTTATCTATTATGCTCTTAGCTTCCTTTGATAGCATACAATACTCTTCAAGCTTTGAAGGTGTAATCTGACTATTAAACCTATATGGTTCACCCTTAAATCTTTCCTCCTGAATTCGTCTGACGTTTTCTATCTCCTTTCTTATATCTTCACTGCTTTCCGATGATTTTTTTCCTATATCCTCCACCATAACAGGCGGTGTATTCACACATATATCTATTCTATCAAGTATAGGACCACTTATTTTACCCAAATAATTTTTTACCTGTATCTCCGAACAGGAACATCTATTTCTATCAGGATAATAGCCACATTTACACGGGTTTGTAGCTGCCACCAGCATAATACCAGCTGGAAATACATAAGAGCCATTTAATCTATTTATAATGACTTCACCTGTTTCAAGGGGCTGTCTTAGGGCATCTATAGTTTCTCTCTTAAATTCAGCCAGCTCATCAAGAAAAAGTACACCCCTATGAGCCAGCGTTATTTCACCTGGTCTAGGATTGCTTCCACCACCTATAAGAGCCTTATCTGTAACCGAATGATGCGGTGCTCTAAAAGGTCTGTTAAGCTTTATATTACTACCTTTTAGTTGTCCTGCTATACTATGAATCTTTGTGATTTCCATGCATTCCTCCATATTCGGCTTCGGAAGTATCCCTGGAATCCTTTTTGCAATCATAGACTTTCCTGAGCCAGGGGTGCCTATAAGAAGCATATGATGCATACCAGCCACTGCTATCTTAGCTGCTCTTTTCACTGCCTCCTGCCCGGAAATATCTGCAAAATCCAGCTGTTCCTTATCTATATTTTCCATATCTTTATACATATTACTAAAATCCACATACGGTTCACTTTCATATTCTGTGCCATTTAAAAAGCTGATAACATCCCTAAGTGTAGTCATTCCGTATATATTTACATCTTTTATCACAGCCCCTTCCTTAGCATTTTCCATAGGTACTATAAATGTCCTTATGCCCTTTTCTCTGGCGGCAATAACCATAGGTAACACACCATTCATAGGCAATATTTTTCCACTTAAGCTTAACTCTCCTGCAATCATTATCTTTTCATCACTTACATTTCTATGATATATAAGACCAAGGGAGCTTAATATAGATACTGCAATAGGCAAATCAAAGCTGCTTCCTTCCTTTCTTATATCTGCTGGCGATAGATTAACTGTAATTCTCTTAGGAGGCAGTAAATATCCTGTATTCTTTATAGCAGAACGAACCCTCTCTCTCGCCTCTTTTACCTCCGAGTTTAATAAACCTACCATCTCAAAAGAAGGTAAGCCATCACTGACATCTGTCTCAACCGCAACCATCTCCATATTGATACCTAACAGGGCTGCACTATATACTTTACTATACATTTTTCATCCTCTCTTCCAAAGAAAGGCAACTCAAAAATTTACAATTAATAAATGTTGGGGGTTAAATTGAAAAATAAAAAAAGAAAAATCATGTAGAGAAAATTCTCTACATGATCATTATACATATTATATTAAATTTTGTCAAAATACTTTAAATTAACATTGACTTACAAAAATAATATACCAGCTTTTTCAGCACATTCTCTAATTTCATCCGGCCAGATAGAAGACTGTACCTCGCCAATATGTGCTTTTCTTAAGAAGAACATACAGATTCTTGACTGTCCAATACCGCCTCCCACTGTGTAAGGAAGCTCATCGTTTAATATAGCCTTCTGGAAAGCAAGCTCAGCTCTATCTACGCAGCCCGACTTAGACAACTGTTCAGCCAATGCCTTTCTGTCAACTCTTACACCCATAGAAGATAATTCCAATGCAATATCAAGAACAGGGTAATAAACAACTATATCAGCATTTAGAGACCAATCATCATAGTCTGGTGCTCTATTACCATGCTTCTCACCATTCTCCATCACATCTCCAATCTTCATAACACATACAGCACCCTTAGCCTTAGCTATGTAATATTCGCGCTCTTCTGGTGTATTATCAGGGAACATACTAGCAAGCTCCTCTGTTGTCACAAAGAAAATTTCCTCAGGAAGAATTTCTTTAATGTAATCATATCTGATAGACATATATTTTTCAGTTTTACGAAGTGCACTGTACACCTTGTTAACTAAATCTCTTAAAGTCTCCTCAGTTCTCTCTTCCTTTGTGATAACCTTTTCCCAGTCCCACTGGTCTACAAATATAGAATGTATGTTATCTGTCTCTTCATCTCTTCTTATGGCATTCATATCTGTATAAAGACCTTGACCTTCTTTGAAACCATACTTCTTTAATGCATATCTTTTCCATTTAGCAAGAGATTGTACGATTTCTACCTCATAATCACCCTGCTCCTTTATTCCAAATCTTACCGGACGCTCTACACCATTTAAATTATCATTTAAACCTGATTCTGGAGTTACAAAAAGTGGAGCAGATACTCTTAAAAGATTAAGATTTTCTGCTAAAAGATTCTGAAAAAAATCCTTTACTGTCTTAATTCCAATCTGTGTATCGTATAAATTTAATTCTGACTTATAATTCTTAGGAATAGTTATTTTACTCATTGTTTTCCTCCGCTAACTAGACTTATTCTAATCCAAATCTTTTTTTAACTTCTTCATATTCCTTATTAATGGCAAGCAATGTATTTGCATCCCCATTACCATTATCAGGATGATAAATCTTAAGCAAATCTTTATATCTCTTTCTTAAAGCCACAGTTCCTGTTACACCTGCAAAAAAGGCTCCCTGTACCACAGTCACACCTTCCATATTCATTCTATGCTGTGCCTGTAATCTTCTTAAATTAGCCTTTTCTCTTTCAATATACGCTTTATCTCTAGCTATTTTATCTCTGTCGTTGCCGATTTTTCTAAGCTCTTTTTCCAGAATTTCCCACTGCTTTTCAAACAAGTCCTTCTCTCTGGCAAGTTTTTTTCGTTCAAGCTCTATATTTCGTAATTCATCTGCTAATTCTTGCTTTTCCTGGCTTATTCTTACGCTTTCAAGAAATAAAAAATGTTTTAAATCTTCTGGATTTTCATCGTCACCTAAATCATAGACAAAATTTACATGACCACCCATATGCCACCTCATATCTATAGTTCATATACTTTTTCCAAATTAATAGATTGCTTCACAATCCTACATAACATTTTACAATAAATAAATATTTTTTTCAAGATTAACTATTTATATGCACATACCTTCTTAAAATCCATAGTTCCACCGAACATATCCAAGGCGCTTCCTACTGTAAAATCTATTTTACCTTTTCCGATAGCCTTAAGCTTATCTAAATCTTCAAAGCTAGAAATACCGCCAGCATATGTTATCTTCATTCCATCCAAGTTGCCTAAAATGGTAGCTACATCTTCTTCTATTCCATTTGACTTACCTTCCACATCTACGGCATGAACCAAGAATTCATCGCAATACTGCTCCAAATCATAGAATAATTTTTCATTTACCTCTACGTTAGTAAGTGTCTGCCATCTGTTTGTAGCCACAAAAAATTTGCCATCTACTTTTCTACAACTTAAATCTAGAACAATTCGTTCCTTACCTACTCTATTAGATAAATATGTTAAATTATCCATATTTATTATTCCATTATGGAATACATAGGAAGTTACAATAACATGGCTGGCACCTGCCTCTAAGTATCCCAAGGCATTCTTTGGGTCTATACTTCCACCAACCTGCATACCGCCCTTATACGCTTCAAGAGCCAATAAAGCCTGTTCCTTTGTCAAATCATAATAAGGCGAATTAATATCATTTAAAATAACTATATGTCCGCCAGAAATACCCATTTCTTTATACATATTTGCATAAAATGCCGCATCCTGCTCTGACACAAAATTTTCAATGACCTTATCGTCCCTGCCAGTAATACTTCCTCCAACTATCTGTTTAACGCTTCCATTATGAATATCGATACATGGTCTAAACCTCATGTTAGCCTCCTACTATAACTTTACGCATTTAATGCCTGCTCGATATCTGCGATAATATCCTCAGCATCCTCTATACCTACACTAAATCTAATTAAATCTGGCTGTACACCTGCTTCTATAAGCTGCTCTTCTGTAAGCTGTCTATGTGTATGACTTGCTGGATGTAACACTGATGTACGTGAATCAGCCACATGTGTAACGATTGCCGCAAGCTTTAAATTATCCATAAATCTTATGGACTCATCTCTACCGCCTTTAAGACCGAAGGAAATAACACCACATGTACCATTTGGCATATATTTCTTCGCTAATTCATGGTATTTATTTGACTTAAGTCCTGAATAATTAACCCAAGCTACCTTGTCATTATTCTCAAGGTACTCAGCTACCTTCTGTGCATTTTCACAATGTCTCTTCATTCTCAAATGAAGTGTCTCAAGACCTACATTTGTAAGGAAGGCATTCTGCGGAGACTGAATAGAACCTAAGTCTCTCATAAGCTGTACTGTAGCTTTAGTTATGTATGCTAACTTTCCAAACTTTTCTGTATATACGATACCGTGATAAGAATCATCTGGCTCAGTAAGACCTGGAAACTTCTCCTTATTTGCTTCCCAGTCAAAATTACCACTGTCTACGATACAACCACCTACAGCCATTGCATGACCATCCATATACTTAGTTGTAGAATGAGTAACGATATCTGCACCCCACTCAAATGGACGGCAATTAATAGGGGTTGCAAATGTATTGTCAATAACAAGTGGCACACCATGAGAATGTGCTAATCTTGCAAACTTTTCAATATCTAAAACTACTAATGAAGGATTTGACACAGTTTCTGCAAATACAGCCTTAGTATTTGGCTTAAATGCCTTAGCTAACTCTTCTTCTGATGCATCTGGATCTACAAAAGTAAAATCGAGACCTAATTTTCTTAATGTCACGTTAAATAAATTAAATGTTCCACCATAGATTGGAGCCGATGCAACCACATGACCACCCTGCTCACATATGTTAAATATAGCATAGAAATTAGCCGCCTGACCTGAAGATGTAAGCATGGCGCCTACGCCACCTTCAAGCTCAGCAATCTTAGCAGCTACAGCATCATTTGTAGGATTCTGAAGTCTTGTATAAAAGTAACCTGTATCCTCCAAATCAAATAACTTACCCATCTGTTCACTTGTATCATATTTAAATGTCGTACTCTGATATATAGGCAAAACTCTCGCTTCACCCTTTTTTGGTGTATAACCACCTTGTATACAAATTGTTCCTAAATTTCTCTTGTTCTCCATAGCGCTTACCTCCTAATTGTTCACACTGAATTTTATCACAGCAAAAATATGAATTCAACTATATATTTAAATTCATGGGACCAATTATTCCCTTACTCATTTCTTCCAGCTTAAGATATTTATTAATAAGCTTATTAACATCTGTCCTTGTCACATCATTAATTCGGCTTATTCTCTCGTCAAAGGATTCATTATTTACATTATAAATAACCCTTTTTGCATTGGCACTCATTCTGGATGCTGTGCTATCCTGGCTCAAAGTCATCTCCACAATAGTTTGCTTCTTAGCATCATTTAATTCCGATGCTGTGATACCCTTATCGTTTAACTTATATATAATATCCTCAATTAAACTATATACTTTTTTGTACTGGGTTTCATTCATAGCTGCATAAATATGTAAAAGACCTGTATCTGAAAAACTGCTAGGATATGAGCATACCGAATATGTCAAACCGTTATTCTCTCTAACTGTCTGAAATAGCCTTGAATTCACATCACTTCCCAATATATTATTTAAAATAACAGCTGCATACCTGTCCTTATCCATAAAGGAAGGCGACCTAAAGGCAAGATTCATGTGTAACTGTTCAATATCCTTTTCTTTTACAAAGTTAACCTTATTATACGAAGGAATACTTCTATTATGTACAAATGCTTCTCCCTTTGATTTAACATCTAAAAATGCCGCCTTTATCCACGATAAAGTATCCTTCTTTTTAAAGTTGCCCGCCACGGATACTACTATATTTTCACCTACATAATATTTATCCATATATTCTTTAATATATGATGATGTAAACCCTCTTACATTCTTCTTTTTTCCAGAAATCAAATATCCCAAAGGCTGCTTTGTCCATATTTTCTTCTGTAAAACTTCATGAACCGCATCCTCAGGTGAATCCTTATACATATCTATCTCTTCACACACAACACCTTTTTCTCGTTCTAAATCTTCCTCATCAAGCTTTGGATGACATATCATATCTCCCAATATGTCAATTGCCTCCTTTAAGCAAGAAGGTAATGTCTTACAATAAAACTCTGTATTCTCCTTACTTGTGTATGCATTAAGATTTCCACCTATTATGGCGCATCTTTCAGCTAAACGCTTAGCACTCATAGTAGACGTACCTTTAAAAAGCATATGCTCAATCATATGGGATATTCCATTATTATCCTTATTCTCATCTCTCGAACCAACGCCTATCCAGGCACCTACAGTAACAGAATTAAGGTGGTTGTTTTGTTCAAACACCACCCTGATACCATTATCCAGTAAATATACATCCATATTATTATCTGAATTTATATGCATAAAAATAAACTGCCTTTCTATATACTAAAGCCATTCTTACCGTTTTCCTTTTGTGTCTGCATTGCTTTATCAGCTGCCTTGTATATACGCTTATAAGAGTCAATATTTTTTCCAGCAACTGCAATTCCAATACTTACCGTCGCTCTATATCCATCGTAAAAAATTGTATCCGATATATCCTCTGATACCTTTTTACAAATCTCTCTACAGCGTTCCTCTACATACATAATATCAATTGTATTTCTTATAAATACAGCAAATACATCACCGTATACTCTTCCTACAATATCAAAATCCTGTCTAAACATATCACATAACGCAGTGCTAATTCTATCTAATAATTTATCTCCTGTTTCGCACCCATAGCATTCATTAATATATGACATATTGTCCACATCAACTATAAGCATAGTACACTTTTTATCCTTGGAGACAGCAAATATTTCATCCACTTCATTCTCCATGGCAGTTGCGCTATATAATCCGGTTAATTTATCATATTCCACTTCTTTTCTTTTATGAGAAGACGATAACTTTTCTTCATTGACATCAGTCAATTTACCGATAATATATTTTCTCCCGGTTTTAGGATTTGTGAATCTTGCGTAAGACAATCTATACCATGTATATTTCCCAGTAAATAGCTTACTTCTAAAGTCTACCATATATTTGTCAAACTGCAATATATCTTCTTTTATTATTTTTTTCAAAACTTTATAATCTTCATTGCTCAATGTAGGGCTTACAGAGTCAAGATAATTTTCTTTACTATAAAAAATCTCATATTTACCATTAACAAAACGAGACAACTCAATATAATCTTTGGTAATATCATAATCCACAAATATTTCATTAATATTTTCTATTAAAAAATTAAACTTTTCAATTTGAAGAGCTAATTTCTCCTCATTTTCATTAAGCTTAATAATAGCTTCTTCCTGTTCTGTAACATCAATTATAAGTACCTTCGTACACTCATGTTTAGTCAAAGTATCTATATATATTTCTCCATAACAATTAACAGATATTATCTGTCCATTTTTGCACAATATCTGATGATTAATATAGGCTTCACCCTTTTCTCTAAAAGAATATAATGCGTTCACGTAATCTTCCCTATACATTTCAGGTACCAAATCAAATATGCACATATTTCTTTCGTTTACATCCTCTAATCGATAACCTGTGATAACAGTAAAGCCTTCATCAATTTTAATTATCTTACCCGTAAGTTCATTATCAATATAATATTTTGCATATTTCACGTTTCTAATCATAGTTCCACCTCTTTACAACCTAAACCCATATTATCAAAAGTAGTTGCCAT
Organism: Lachnospiraceae bacterium; assembly: GCA_017412055.1. GTDB lineage: Bacteria > Bacillota > Clostridia > Lachnospirales > Lachnospiraceae > SVEL01. The sequence continues at coordinate 117,337 of JAFQOW010000039.1, forward strand.
ATCCACCACAGATAGGCAACTACTTTAAACATCCTTTTATCCCTCTGTAAGCATTTTAACGAACATCCCCCAATTCGTCACTATTCGCCACTTACAACTGCTATTATATCATTCATTACAGCTAAAACAAGGGTATTCTCTACACTTATGAAATGTTTTAAATATATTTCGAGTATTATCATACACCAAATTTATTGTCTTTTTAATCTAAATAGTATATAATATAATAAACAAACAATTAATTACATATTTACGAAAGGATTTTAAAATGAATAATATATACGATATAGATAAACGACTGAAACTTTTAATGAAAATCCAAGGCTTAACCATCTCTGAATTAGCTGCTAAAGCTGATATATCTGAAGATACTATAAAATCCATAAGAAGTGGAAAAACAAAAAATCCCAGTTTATATGTTTTAGCTGCTATAGCAGATGTATTATCATGCACCTTAGATAATCTAATAGGCCGAACACCAAAAGATCTAGATGAAGCAGACCTTTTAAGAAAATGGCGCAGTCTTGATAACCACGGAAAAAGCAACACATTTCTCCTAATCAACGACGAGCTTACAAAGCAACCACGACTGACAGGACGTATGCGACAATTTAAATATCACTGTGCTACATCTTATTTAGGGAATGGTGCTTTATTTGACAAAACGCAAATAGAGTATATTGATATACCTGCTGATTATATGACTGAGGCAGATTTTGGTTTTAAAATAACAAGTGACAGCTACATTCCACTATATTTTCCAAATGATATTATTGCACTAAAAAAGCGACCTCCGCTTCCAACAGAAGTCGCTTGCTATTCAAAGGATAATATATTCTACATAAGAAAATATGCCATAATAAATGGTATCCCAAGATACATACCTATTAACGCCATAAACAATGAATTAGAACTAAAAAAAATCTCCGAATATGATTGTCTTGGCACTGTAATAGGTCTAGTTCGTCAGGCAGTCTAGCCTACAAATTCCTCTACACATCTTCTATATGCAGCCACAGGATCCTCTGCTGCTGTTATAGGTCTACCTACAACTATATAGTCAGAGCCAATTTCTTTGGCTTTGGCTGGAGTTGTAACTCTAACCTGATCTCCTATATCACCATCAGCAAACCTTACACCTGGTGTAACTGTTATAAAGTTATCGCCACAAGTTGCATGTACCTTACCAGCTTCAAGTGGAGAACACACGATACCATCAAGCCCTGAATCTGCCGCATTCTTAGCATAATGCATAACCACTTCATCTATAGGTCGTTCAATAAGTAAATCCTCTCTCATTCTCTCTTCACTTGTAGATGTAAGCTGAGTAACAGCTATAAGAAGCGGTCTAGTTCCATCTTCTCTTGTAAGACCCTCTAAAGCAGCTTCCATCATAGCCTTTGTACCAGCAGCGTGTAAATTACACATATCAACATCAAGATTTGACAATACATTCATAGACTTCTTCACTGTATTAGGAATATCGTGAAGCTTAAGATCTAAGAAAATCTTATGTCCCATCTTCTTTATTTCTTTTACAATAGCCGGACCTTCAGCATAGAATAATTCCATTCCAATCTTTACATATGGCTTCTCATCCTTAAATTTTGATAAAAAGCTAATAACCTCATCCTTACTGCTAAAGTCACATGCTACAATAACATCCTTACCCATTTTTCATCTTCCTTTCTTAAGTAATTAAATTTTATTTATTTTTCCATGTAGATGGCATAAATAACAATAACATAGGGAATATCTCTAATCTACCAATAAGCATATCCAAGGTTAATACTATCTTAGATAATGGCGAGAAAAGAGCAAAATTATCTGTTGGACCAACTCCACCAAATCCTGGTCCTATATTATTTATTGTTGCTGCAACAGCTGTGAAATTTGTCTCAAAATCAAAATTATCAACGGAAATAATTATAAATGAAAATGCATATATCACAACATAAACAAGAAAATATATACATACCATTCTCGTAGTATCATCAGATATAGCCTTTCCGTCCATTTTTGTTATCTTTACCCTCTGTGGATGAATAAGCTTCTTCACTTCTTTTGCCAACGATTTAAATCCTATAATAAATCTACTTATTTTTATCCCACCAGCTGTACTTCCTGCACAGCCTCCTAAAAACATAACCAAAAATAATATTCCCTTTGAAAATGATGGCCACACCTCATAGTCTATAGTACTAAATCCAGTAGTAGTCATAAGCGATGACACCTGAAATGCTGAATGTCGGATAGCGTCACCAGTATTTCCAATCACATCAACTATATTTATTGTTACTAAAACAATAGCTGTTATATATAATATAAAATACCAGCGCACTTCTTCCATTTTTAACGCTTGACCTATTTTTTTAAAAATCAACAGATAATAAAAACTAAAATTAATGCCAAATATAAACATAAATATAGTAATTATCCACTGTTGTGCAGCAGTACAACTTCCAATACTGTCAGAGTAAATGCCAAATCCACCTGTTCCAGCAGTTCCTGCAGTAGTACAAATATTTTCAAAAACTGGCATTCCTGAAATTGCAAGGCAAACAAACATAATCACTGTCAATGTCATATAAATTCCGTACAATATCAACGCCGTCTGTTTCATTTTTGGCACAAGCTTACCAACATTAGAACCAGAGCTCTCTGCTCTCAGTAAATGCATATTGTTACCACCAGCCATTGGAATAATAGCCATTATAAATACTATAACTCCCATTCCTCCAATCCAATGGGAAAAGCTCCTCCAAAAGAGCATACAATTTGACAAATCCTCTACTCTTCCTAATATACTAGCTCCTGTTGTCGTAAAACCTGACGCAATTTCAAATACAGCATCTATCATATTAGGTATCTCTCCACTTATGAAAAAAGGAATCGCGCCAACAATACTCATAATTATCCAGCTAAGCGCAACTACCACAAAGCCTTCCCTTGCATAAAACCGCCTATCTTTAGGTTTTTTATATGATACAGCTAAGCCTATGAGTATAGCACATATAGCTGGTATCAAGAAATAAATTCCAACCTTCTCACGATATACCAGAGCTACAATAAATGGTAGCATTAAAAACAATCCAAGGAATATAATAACCTTTCCCAAGATATACAATACAATTCGATAATTCATAGCAATTTACCTCATTAACCTTTATTATCTTCTAATATATCATCGATGTCACGCAAGCCAGTATTAGTTGTAACCACTATAACACCATCTCCTGGCATAAGCATATCTTGTCCTGACGGAGTAATTATCCTACCTTTTCTCGAAATACAACATATTAATAAATTCTTCTTCAAATTAAGTTCATATAAAGTCTTTTCAATAATCTTAGCATTGCCTGTAATTCTAAATTCTAATGCCTCAACCTTACCATCATATAATCTATGAAGCGTCTGTACCTTACTACCATAAGAATTCTGCATAGCTCTTACGTATCTAATTATATATGCTGCTGTAATCGCTTTCACCGAAACCACTGTATCCATCTCTAAGTCATTTAATACTTCGCCAAATGTAAGCTTATCTATCTTTGTCATGGTCTTGCACTTACCTATTTTTTTAGCATACATAGTAAGTAGAATATTTTCTTCATCTAAAGAAGTAAGTGCAGCCATTGCATCTGTTTCTGTTATACCTTCTGATAATAATAAATCCTTATCAATGCACGAACCATTAATTACCATCGCAGATGGAAGTAATTCACTTAACTCTTCACATCTTTCTTTGTTTTCTTCTATTATCTTAACACTAACACCAGTTTTATTAAGCTGTTTTGCAAGATAATATGATGTTGTCCCGCCACCCGCTATCATAATAGATTTAATAGGTGAACTCTTAATCTTCATTTTCTTAAAAAATGAATTTGATTCCTCTACAGGCAATATAAGAGAAACAATATCTCCCTCCTTCAAGCAAAATTCACCATTAGGTATTGTAAGTTCTTTATTTCTATCAACTATACACACCAGTGTTCTTTTACCTGCAACACTGGCCATATCCTTGATTACCAATCCATCTAGCGGTGAATCCTTTGTAACCGCTACCTTTATGAGAGTAACTCGACCTTTTACAAAGGTTTCAACCTCCAACGCCTTAGGATACTGTATAAGACGAGACATTTCTGCTGCTGCTGTCATCTCAGGATTAATAGCCATTGAAAGACCTAGCTCTTCCTTTAAGAAATTCACTTCAAAATCATATTCCGGCTTTCTGACTCTGGCTATAGTTTTACAATTACCAGCTTTCTTTGCCATAAGACAACATAACATATTTATTTCATCACTATCTGTAACTGAGATAAGCAAATCTGTTTCTTTAATACCCGCCTCTATCTGTGTCTCATAACTTGCTCCGTTACCATTGACACAAAACACATCCATATTAGACGATACTCGCGTGAGCTTATCTTCATCCTTATCAATCAAAGTAATATCATGGCCTTCTTTTATAAGTTGTTCAGTTAATACATAACCTACTTTTCCGCAGCCAACAATAATTATCTTCATTTTAAGCCTCCATAATTCCCTTTATATGCTATGTATTTACTATATTCGTATACTATAAATCTATCTTAGGTAATCCTGCTAAGCCTGCTGCTATTTCCTCATCTGTAGGAATATAGTCACTCATTTCACCATCATTAAATCTCTGATATGCAAACATATCAAAGTAACCTGTACCTGTAAGACCAAAAAGAATAGTCTTCTCCTCTCCTGTCTCTTTGCACTTAAGAGCCTCATCTATAGCCACCTTAATTGCATGACTACTTTCTGGAGCTGGGAGAATTCCCTCAACTCTGGCAAATCTCTGAGCAGCCTCAAATACACTTGTCTGCTCTACGGATGTAGCCTCCATATATCCGTCTGCATAAAGCTGTGACAATGTAGAATTCATTCCGTGATATCTTAAACCACCTGCATGAGATGATGATGGAATAAATCCACTTCCAAGTGTGTACATCTTACTAAGCGGACAAACCATACCTGTATCGCAATAATCATATGCATATTTACCTCTTGTAAGTGTAGGACATGATGCTGGCTCAACTGCTATAAATCTATAATCCTTATTTCCAAGAAGCTTTTCTCTCATAAATGGAGCTATAAGACCACCAAGGTTAGAACCACCACCTGCACAGCCTATGATAATATCTGGATCTATGCCATATTTATCCATAGCCGCCTTTGTTTCAAGTCCAATAATAGACTGATGAAGCATTACCTGATTAAGAACACTACCAAGTACATATCTGTAGCCTTCCTTATTTCCAGCTGCCTCTATGGCCTCTGAAATAGCACATCCAAGACTTCCAGTAGTGCCAGGATGAGCCTCTAAAATTCTCTTTCCTACCTCTGTTGTAGTAGAAGGCGAAGGTGTAACGCTTGCACCATATGTTCTCATAACTTCTCTTCTAAATGGCTTCTGCTCATAAGAACACTTAACCATATATACATTACAATCAAGTCCTAGGTATGATGATGCCATAGAAAGAGCGGTTCCCCACTGACCTGCACCAGTTTCTGTAGTCACACCCTTAAGACCCTGATTCTTAGCATAATAAGCCTGTGCAATAGCCGAATTAAGCTTATGGCTTCCACTTGTATTATTGCCCTCAAACTTATAATAAATCTTAGCAGGTGTACCTAAAGCCTTCTCAAGACAATATGCCCTGACAAGTGGTGCTGGACGATACATCTTATAGAAATCCAATATTTCCTGTGGAATATCAAAATATGCTGTATCCTCATCAAGCTCCTGCTTAATCAACTCATCACAGAATACTGGTTGAAGCTCTTCAAATGTTATAGGCTTTAACGTATCTTTGTTGAGAAGTGGTGCCGGTTTATTCTTCATATCAGCACGCATATTGTACCACTGACGTGGCATCTCGCTTTCTTCTAAGTATATTTTATAAGGAATTATCTTTTCCTCGCTCATATTCTATTCCTCCTAATTTTAAAAATACTAACGCTAATTCTATCACGATTACATATATTTTTCAACCAAATTAAAAGTAGAAGAATAAAAGTTGTGAAAGGTCGAACAGTGTGGTAATATAAAAAAAAGAAAACGAATATGTGAAATCATAGAGGTTCTTAGCAATAAGAAACAACAGCTCATTTCATCTGTATTTATTATTCTTGTACTTATGACAAGTGCTAGTCTCTGTATGTATAGCATAGAACACAATGCACAGCCGGATACCTTCAAAAATGTTTTTTCTGGCATATGGTGGGCAGCATCTACATTGCTCACGGTAGGATATGGAGATATATATCCCGTAACTGTTATGGGAAAATTACTTGGAATTATTAGAGGATATGAACAATATAGAAATATAAACAAATATTGTTTCTATTATTTTTACAAAAAATATTTTAGGAGATTAAAAAAATATGATAAAAAAATTTTCACTAACTATTCCTTCACTTTCAGGAAACGAAGAACGTGCAGGCTATATTTATTTGCCACCAACATACGAAGAAAATACATACTCTCGTTATCCAGTATTATATATGTTTGATGGACAGAACATTTTCTTTGACGAGGATGCAACCTATAAAACCTCATGGGGATTAAGCGATTATTTAGAACACAATCCTGTAGATATGATTATTATCGCTATCGCCAGCAGTACTACTGGCAATAATCGTTTATATGAATATACACCCTATTATTTTACATACAATGGCGAAGATATAAAAGCTAAGGGGAAATTATATATGGATTGGCTGATTAATGATTTAAAGCCCCAGGTAGATGAAAAGCTTAGAACATTGAAGGATAGAAAAAACACGTATATATGTGGGTCCTCCTTAGGTGGATTAATGTCTTTCTACGGTGCTGTTGCATATAACAGATATTTTAGCAAAGCCATCTGCTTATCCCCTAGCTTATGGGTCAATGTAAATGGTGTAGTTGAAACTATCAATAAAAACAAAATGAATGAAGATATATGTATATATATGGATTACGGCAGTGGTGAGTTAGACAATCACGTTGAAAACAGGGAAATACTTGCTAAAGTCACTTCCCTACTTATAGATAGAAAAGTTAATCCTACTTTAACTATAGCTCATGGCGCAAAACACTGTGAAGCTTCCTGGGCAAAAAGAGTTCCATATTTTATGAAATGGCTGGATATTTAATCCAGCCGTTTATCGTACATATATATAACCTTTCTACTCTTCAATAACTCTTTTATTTCGCCAACCACCTTTTTTCCATCTTATATAAACCACAATACCTCTAAGAATCTCATCCATAGCCATAGCTATCCATATACCAGCAAGTCCCATATTCAAAACAATAGCAAAAATATATCCAAATAAAACTGCTACACCCCACATAGATGCCATTCCAAGGTATGTTGGAAATTTAACATCTCCTGCTGCTCTCATACTATTTATAATAACAAGATTTGCCGTTCTACCAATTTCTAAAAAGATACATATAAATAAAACCTTACTTGATAACTTTATTATTTCAGAATTTTTCGTAAAGAAGCCAATTGTAATAGGACTAACCATCCAGTTTATAATTGCTATACCAACAGAAATAAGCAATGCCTTCTTTAAGGACTTCATAACTCTACTATATGCATAATCATATTCATTTGCACCTACTGCATGACCGACAATTATAGATGTTGCCACCGCAGCAGAGACTGAATACAGGTAAGCAAAATTACTAACCATCTGTGCAAAGGTCTTAGTGTTTGATACCACATCAGAATCAAATGTATTTACCATTATAAGAATAATTATCTGAGCGATATTATATGAAATATTTTCTCCTGCTGTTGGAATTCCTAGCTTTAAAAGCTTTTTAAGTATTTCCTTTGGAAATGGCCATAAACATTTTATAGAAATACTTCCTTCTATCTTATACTTAAAGAGTAATATCGCTATAACCAAAGCTATGACTCTACTAATTGTTGTAGACAATGCAACACCCTTAACACCTAAATTCAAATGTTTAAGTGGACCAAACAAGAAAATGTAATTTCCAACAATATTGATTATGTTCATACTTAAAACAATAAGCATTCCAAACTTTGTTTTTCCATTATTTCTAAATATTTGTGAAAAAACATCTATAATAGCCTGCACAAACATAAATCCGCCGACAATCATCATATAATCCTTAGAATCTGTTAGCATAAAGCCTGGTGTTTGCATAATCTTCAATATAAAATCACACCCAGCTAAAAGTATAAATGATATCACGCCACTTAGTATTAAATTAAAAAATATAGACACAGTATATATTTCATTTAATTTATCTTCAAGCTTTGCTCCAATATACTGTGCAATCATTACTCCCGCTGCGCTGGAAATAATTGTGAAAGCCAGTGTTAAAAATCCCAATATCTGATTAGCCTGTCCTATACCACTTACAGCATTTTCATCATATCCTGTAATCATAAGCATATCTATATATCCTAAACACAATGATAATAAACACTGTACAAATATAGGCCAGCCCAATTTAAAAAGAGACATTTTTCTTACGTCAACCTCTGCCATATTCCTTCTCCTTCTTATGACTTACTATTGCAATATTACACTAATGACATTATAATGCTAATAATAACATTTTTTCTATAACAATATTGCAAAATAATAACACTATCTTGCTCATTTTAAGCAATCGGAGGACCTTATGCACATAAATATGAAAAAAAAAAACAAAGAGGAAAATAAACATGGCACTTATCTTATGCCATATAACATATACAGAACTTATATACCTGAGGCATTTACAGACTTCCCTATGCACTGGCATGAAGAAATGGAAATAATCTATACTGTAAAAGGAATGGCTAAATACTATGTCAATTTCAAGGAATATATATTAAACGAGGGTGATATCCTAGTTATACCTCCATCCTCTCTTCACTATTTTGAACAGCTTAATGAAGAGCACTTCCTAGGAGAAACGTATATATTTGATCAGAAGCTTATAGATGGAAGCACTATAGACGCATGCTCCACTAAATATATAACACCTATATTCAATAATGATATCTTCTTGCCTATTCATATAAGTGCAGGTAGCCCTCATAACAAACCGCTAAAAAACATATTAAAGCGTATTTTATCCTCTCATGACACACAGCCTGCCGCTTATGAGCTACAGGTCAAAATAGGTTTTCTTGAATTTATAAATTATTTTTATACTAATAATTTTTATGATGTTCATAAAAGTCATGAAGCTACGAGTTTGAGAACTACAGACCTTATAAAAAAAGTGGCCACATATATTGAGGAACATTATATGGAAAAGATAACTCTTAATGCCTTAGCAAAGGAAGTAAATATAAGCGTATATTATCTTTCTCATATTTTTAAGCAGCACACTAACCTAACTCCTATAGAATATTTAAATCAATATAGATTATCAACTGCTGCCAATTTGCTCAAATCAAGTAATACTTCTATAATGGATATTTCCTTTGAATGTGGATATAATAATGTCTCCTACTTCAACAGAGCCTTTAAAGAAAAATATAATATGACACCAAATGAATATCGGAAAAGGTAAACTTTTTACCAAAAACATCCGATATAATAAATAGGTACCAGAAGAATATTGGTTTTGTTGAAATATGCATCCAAGGAGGGATTATTGCAGTAAACGGATTTTACAACGATTTCAATGTCACACCAATTCAAATGGTTGCTTTAGTTCCAAAATCAAAAAAGGACAAAAAACAAACATTATATCAAGCCCCTGAAAATAATAATTCTTCTGGTTTCGCAGGAGAACTTGATAAAGCAATGGAAGTTTTTAATCCTAACGATTTTCAAACACTTACATATAATTCAAAAAGTCAGCTTGAACCTTTTATATATGTAAGACGAAGAGAGTATACCATTTAACACCATGAATCGCAGTTGCAATTCAACTACGACAAAAAAGCCGGTCAATAAAGACCGGCTTTCGTATTACCTATAACTTACTTCATGAAATCCTTTGCAGCTTCAACTAAAGCTTCACATGTCTCACATAACCAAACCTTCTCGCCCTCTACTTCTACCTTAGTGCACTTCTTTTCCTTTTCACACATTTCGCAATCTGTAGTCTTCTTACAACCAACTGCACTTAATGCTACAACTAAAACTGCACTTGTTACTAATAATACTTTCTACAAATACCATATTTTGTAAATACAATTCCCTAGAATAATCCAAGTGACTTTAATAATAATACTACAAGCATAACTGGCGCAACATCCTTAACCATTACTGTATAAAGACCCTCTCTTTTAAAGCTTGTATTGTTCTTCTTTACTTCATCTATAATATACTTAGGTTTAACAATCCAACCAATAAGTACACATGTAAGAATAGCTATAACTGGCATAAGAACATAATTACTTAAATAATCCATTATATCAAGAAGATTTCCTATGGCACCATTTGGAAGCTTAACTTCAAAGTAAAGCACATTGTAACCAAGACAGATAACAGCTGCAGCACCTGCATATATAAGCGCCATAACAAGACTGACTGCTTTTCTTGATTTATTAAATTTCTCCATACAGCTAGCCACTAGTGTCTCCATAATAGATACACTTGAAGTCAATGCCGCAAACAATACCATAAAGAAGAATACTACACCTACAAAATTACCTATAGGTCCCATTTCCTCAAATATCTTTGGCAAAGATACGAACATAAGACTTGGACCCTCTGACATACCTTCTTTACCCATAAATACATACACAGCTGGAATAATCATAAGACCTGCAAGAAACGCTGCCATTGTATCAAAGATTTCAATATTTCTGATAGATTTGTTCAAATCCACATCATCTTTTACATAAGAACCATATGTAATCATAATACCCATAGCTACGCTTAATGAATAAAATAATTGTCCCATGGCATCCATAACTATTCCAATAAATTTCTGAACAGTCAAACCATCAAAATTAGGCACAAGATATACAAACAATCCCTGTAAACCTGTTCTCACTGTTCCATCCTCTGCCTTATAAGAAAGCGTAAGAGAAAAAATACCAATAAGAACAACTACTATTAATAATCCTGGCATAATTATCTTAGAAAACTTCTCAATTCCCTTTTCTACACCTAAATATACGATAACTGATGTCATAGCAAGGAATATGAGCATAAATACAATCGGTGCTGCCTTAGATGATATAAAATCATTAAAATATCCATCCTTAGCTGCCTCTTTAGCATTTCCTGTTGTAAAAACTACTATGTACTTTGTAATCCAACCACCTATCACAGAATAATATGTCATAATAAGAGCTGGCACTATAAAAGTTAACACACCTAGAAATTTCCACTTACTATTTACACTTTCATACGCCTTTAATGCACTCTTCTTAGTTCTTCTACCTATTCCAATGTCTGTTGTAAGAAGTACAAATCCAAAGGTTAATGCCAGTATAATATATACAAGCAAGAATAATCCTCCACCATCCTTCGCAGCAAGATATGGAAATCTCCAAATATTTCCTAAACCTACTGCACTTCCTGCTGCCGCAAGAACAAATCCTAATCCGCCACTAAAACTAGCTTTCTTCTTTTCCATAACGCCTCCGTTGTTCCATTTATAACTTTTTTCAAAAAACAACGACATTATATCACAAAAATATACATATGTCACTAATTATTCGGTCTGTGATGATACATAGGTGTAGTTTCATCCATTGGCAAGAATGTATATCCATTAGCAAGTCCCCATACGATAATCTTTTCAACAGCATCTACACTAAACTTTACAATATCATGCTGTAACACTATAGATACATCGTTTCTCTTCATTCCATTTATTACATTGTTAGCTACTTCTTCCTTTGTTTTAGCACCACCTGCATCTCCACTGCTCACATTCCAATCACAGTACAAATACCCTCTATATCCAAGACTCTTTGATAATGTAGTCATAATTTTCTTGCAATAATTTTCGCTGATAGTATTGGAGGTTCCTCCTGGAAAACGCACAATAGTAGGCTTAACACCAGTTTGAGCCACACAGATATCCTCTATCTTTTTTAAATCAGCAAAATATGTTTCTTCACTTTTATATATGGAATATTGATGACTATATGTATGTAACGCTATAGTATGTCCTCTTCTATGGGCTTCTCCTATCATATCTTTATAGCCAAGCTTTTGTCCTGTCACAAAAAAGGTAGCCTTGACATTGTATTTATCTAATATATCCAACAAACGCGCTGTATAAGGTCCTGGTCCATCGTCAAATGTAAGGTAAACAACCTTATTTCCCGGATCGACAGAATTTACTTCTGCCTGTTTATCAAATACATATATCTGTCTACTTACCGAAGAGCTATTACCTGCTGAATCTGTAACCTTGTAGCTTATAGTATAAGTACCTGTTTTAGAAGTATCTACACTGCCAGATACCTCTACCTTTCCTGTCATATCTCCGTCTACTGTATCAAGAGCTGAAAATCCTGGCTCACTATAAGTACTTCCCAGCTTTATATACTGGTTTTTATCACCCTTTAGAGTAATAGATGGTGGCGTTATATCCTGAACTGTAATATTTCTGTTAACTATACACTCATTACCATAGGAATCCTTTACCTGATAAGCTATGACATAGCTTCCATTCTTACTTGTATCCACTGCTCCGCTTATCACAACCTTATCTGAAATATCTCCATCACAATCATCTGCCGCTACAAAGCCAGCTTCTACATATTCTTCTCCTGTGCTTATCTTTACATCTGCCTCACCATTTAATGTGATAACAGGTGGTACAGCATCCTTATATACAATTTCTCTCTCCACTGTAGTTGTATTGCCAGCGCTATCACTTACTGTATAGTAAACTATTCCATCCTTTTCCTCACGTATAACCTTATCTGTCAAATCCCCATCATAATTATCCTTAGCAGTGAAGCCTTCCTCTACATATTTATCTTTAGGACTTGTATATGTATCTTTGTTTGTCACCAATTCAATTACAGGCTTTGCATTATCTGCTACTATATAATTTATAGTGATATTCTCTTCCATACCATTATGCTTGGCAGTATATGTCACTGTATAGGTGCCAAGCTTCTTTGTGTCCACTTCACCCTCTTTGACAAGTTCTAAGCTCTCTCCCTGTCCACCTAGTATACTACCTTTATATGTAGCACTTATCTCAGTTTCACTGTAAATTTCCCCATATTCAATATATTTATTAAACTCATCCTCCACATTAAACTCTATAGAGTACTTATTAAACACCTTAATAAATATTCCTATAGCAAATAATAATAAAATATCCATAAAAACAAGTATTTTAAATAATGTCTTTATCTTTTGATTTCGTATCATAAATTATTCCTCACTCTTTTCCCATGTCACTGAAAGCACACCGCTCTCAAATATTTCATCTGTAATAGCAGCTATATCATCTATCCTGCTATGACTTGAACCAAGCTTCGCTTTAACTCTAAATTTATCCTCCGTTATGCTACTTGCCTGCACACTATCAAGCTTAAGCTTATCATCTATGCTGTTCATAATGATTTCTTTCACCTTGCTTACATCACCTTTAAGGCATACAACATTTATATAAAATGTGTCATCACTGGATGCATCTGTAAAAAACTTAATAGGTTTAAAAAGCTTTGATGCAAACGGAATTAACAGATTAAAAAACAATAATATTCCTGTAGCTACAAGAGCATAAATTTCAAAGCCATAGCTTACCAAAACGCTTATAGCCGCAGTTGACCATAACGTAGCACTGGTACTCAATCCATTTACTGTAAGCCCATTTTTAAAAATAACACCACTACATAAAAAACCTATTCCTGTAATGATATTTGCCGCCATACGTACATCATTTCTGCCTATAGCTATTTCTACAGATACAAAAACCATTGTTCCTATAGCAATTATAACAGTAGGCTTAAGGCCAGCACTATGTCCCGTAAGCTGTCTTTCCACTCCTATAATAAATCCAATGAGAGCAACTATAAGTAATCTAATAGCAAATTCTTCTAATGTCATATTAATCACTCCTCTTTTTTAAGTATATCCATCATTGTTTCCAACATTTTGTCAATATCTATAGGTTTAGATACATAAGCATCCATACCTGTTTCTAATGCCTTTCTCTTATCTTCCTCAAAAGCATTGGCAGTCATAGCTATAATCGGAATATTTGCAAGCCCTTCATTCTCTAAAGCTCTTATATGCTTAACCGCCTCATAACCATCCATTATCGGCATCTGAATATCCATAAGCACTAAATCATAATATCCCACCTTTGAGGTGCCTACTTTTTCCAATGCAACCATACCATTTTCCGCTTCTTCTATGAAGCATCCTTCGGCTCCAAGTATTTCTGCTGTAATTTCCCTGTTAAGGTCATTATCCTCCACAACCAATATTCTTTTACCCTTTAATACCACTTCTCTTATCTTGGCCTGCTTTATAAGTTCATTCCCCCCCTTAGCTACACGTGCACTAAATGTAAATATGAATTCTGTTCCTTGACCAATCTTACTTGTACATGTCAAATCACCGTTCATAAGAAGTGCTAATCTTTTTGCAATAGCAAGTCCGAGACCAGTTCCTTGTATACCACTTGTAGTGCTTGTTTTTTCTCGTTCAAAGGCTTTAAATACCTTCTTTTGAAACTCCTCGCTCATTCCTATGCCATTATCTTTAACGCTTATTTCATACATTACGTAATTCTTCTTCATATGCGGCTTTTCTGTACATCTAAGAATAACCTTTCCATCTCTAGGTGTAAATTTCATAGCATTACTTAATAGATTAGCAATAATCTGTGTTATTCTAAGATAGTCTGCGTATACATAAAGCTCTTTGGTTTCATCATTAAGAATAAATTCTATTCCCTTTTCCTTCATAGATAATTCGAACATATCCATAAAACTTATAATATGTTCCTTTACATTGATTACTTCTTCATTTAATTCAAGCTTTCCGCTCTCAATACGAGACATCTCTAAGATATCGTTAATAATTCCCAGCATATGTTCTCCAGAAACCCTTGCTTTTTCCAGAGCCTCCATAACCTTTTCTTTATCATCTATATTTCTTCTTGCTATCTCATTAAATCCTAAGATAGCATTCATAGGTGTTCTAATATCATGAGACATATTAAACAAAAATGTAGTCTTTGCTCTATTTGATGCCTCGACAGCCTGCATTTTTTCATTGGCTACTCTTATTAAATCATCTGAAAGCCTTTGATTTTTCATCCTAAAAGCTACAAACTGAGCCACTGTCTTTATAAGCATTTCTAAATTTATCTGTTCAATCTCAGGATAATTTGCAACCACTATATATCCTGCCACTTCACTGTCAATCTTTATTTCTGCATCAATACGATTATTACCAAAACGTGCTTTTTCATCCTCATTAAACCATATATAATCCTGTTTAATAGTTATTCTATCCGGCTCACTAATGTATACCCTTTCAGATTTAATGTTTTCACCAAGCTTTTCTATTAAAAGTTTTATGCTTTTATCATAATCAATCTCCTGATGAACTGCTGTGATACACTCTAGGGCAAGCTCATTTGTATAATACGCAGTTTTTACAATTTCAGTCTCACCTTCTATAGATATAAAAATGTAGATAATAAGAACCGCGGTCACATAAGCAAGCGTTGTAAACGGAAGTAATACATCTATACTTTGAAGGTTCTCCACCAAAAGTGGAATAATTGCAAAGGCAAATATGGCAATATATTTCCTTTTACTACTACGATTCTTTATAAAACTATTTACTGCTTTGAATATTACTGCTAAATAATAGCCATCTATAACCAATCTATATATAAAATACCATGGTCCACGCTCATAGCTTGAAGGTATATCTCCCATTGTAAATAGCTTATTATTCCAAATATTCATAATAACCATGACATTAATAGCAAACGCAGGAATTGCACTTATGATTGTTGTCAATCTACTAACCTCTACATCATCTATAAATTTAGATGCATACATTAACCATCGATAAGATAGTATAGCAGACATTGAGAAAAATAATGCCGCAGTCACATTATGAGCTGGGACACCTAATCCAAAAGTATCATAATATGTAAGCCCCCAACATATATCAACTATTCCAAATATAAAAATAGCATAACAAAAGTACAAAAGATCTTTACCTTTGTATGCTATTTTAGAAATATTCATTTTTAAAATAATAACTGCATCTATAACCAATGCAATAACAACCAACGCAAGGTAATATATTAACATCTTCTTATCTCCTAACGCTGTTTTATAAACAGTCTATATTATTATCTTATGTGTTTTTCTATCTCTTCCAGCAACACATCACTTTTTGCTGGTTTTAAAATATATCCTGCCGGATGTAATGATAACACAGAATTAATGTGAGTAGCATCTCTAACACCTGTTAAAAATATTACTGGCACGTCCTTTACTTCCTCTACTTCCTTAAGCATCTTAAATGCCATCTTGCCGTCACATATAGGCATCTCATAATCAAGAAGTATTAAATCAGGTACCTTTTTTTCAATTATCATTAACGCCTTCATAACAGATGTAGCAGTTTCCAATTCATAATTCTCTTTAAGAAGCTCATTTAACATTCTAAGCTGAAAAGCGTTATCATCAATAGCCAAAATACATTTCTTTTCTTTTTCTGACTTAATAATTATCTTACTGTCTGAATCATATTCTATTCTCAACATATTACAGATAGTTTGTACAAGCTTATCATTTTCCACAGGCATAACAAGAGCTCTATATTTACTTAAATCACTAAATGCACCATCACCTACTGCATCCATAGATACCTCTAAGCTTATCAACGGAATATGAGAATAATTCGTTTTAAGCTCTTTTATAAATTCATCCTTAACCTCACCCATATCGTTTGTATTTATTACAAAAATATCTGGCTGGCTAAACTTCAATACACTTAACATAACTGATAAATTATCTATGCATACCTGTACAGTAAAAAATTGTGACAGATATGTCTTTGTTTCTTCAAAAGTCTCATTAAACTTTCCCACTAAAAAAACTTTTTTCATCATCTTTCTCCTGCATATTCTCGTAACTTATGAATCGTATCTATAGCCTTTTCTTTTTCTAAATGCAATATCTCCATTGCAAGCTTATCTATAATAACCTGCAATTCATTTATGTATTTATCTTTCTTCATCTCTATACACATAGCATCTACAATATCGTAATTATTCATACCAAGATTTGACTCTAACATATCTAAAAATAATATGTCAATATTTTCTTTAACATCATCATTTTTCTTCGGCATTATCTCGGTAAGTGTTGCCTTATGCTTCTTTATCTGATTCATAAGCACTGGATGAAGTGATTTTATAGTCTCATAGTCCTTATCAATTACTGCCAACTCCTGCAATCTTGCAACTTTAGATAAAAGTAATGCTCCTACGGTGGCTGCACTGCTTTTTAGTCCGTGAACCTCAATTCTATATCTTTGTAATTCCTCCTCCAACATATCATTCTTAAATAAATCTTCCAGCTTGCTTTCAAGATTTTCTAAAGAATAATAAAAATCAACCAATATGTTTGCAAGTAATTTCTCATCTCTTAAAACATTAAGCGCATATTCAAAATCAAATTCATCAAGCTTTGGAAGTTCCTTTGGCACACTCTGCTCTATATTCATTTCTACCTTTTCAATTAAATCGTCAGGCATATACTTTAATATCATCTGCTCAAGCTCTTCTAGCATTATAGGTTTTGATATAAAATCTTCAAAGCCTTCATTAAGATATCTTTCCTTATCTCCTATAATAGCATTTGCAGTGAGCATAATAATTGGTGTATCCCTCTTTATACCCAACTCAACTATCTTATGAAAAGTTTCTATTCCATCCATCTCAGGCATCATATGATCAAGAAATACCAAGTCCATTTTTTCCTTAGCAAGAATATCTATACACTCTTTTCCGCTCATAGCTTCATACATATTAAGCTGTGTATGTTTTAACAGACTCTTAAACACTTTTATATTTAGCTTATTATCATCTACAACTAATACCTTACCCTTAGGTGCGATAAATGCTATCTTAGTTTCATTATTATTATCTTCAGTCTTATATTCTCTAAAATCGCCTATAGGAGTAGCATCTGAAATCTCCTGCTCTATTTCAAAGAAAAACTCACTTCCTTTTTCATATTCACTCTTAATCTGTAAATCACTTCCCATAAGTAAAAGAAACTGTTTTGCAATATTAAGTCCAAGTCCTGTGCCTTCCACATTTCTATTTCTTGATACATCAAGTCTACTAAATGCATCATAAATATTAGTTATTTCCTCTTCCTTTATACCTATTCCAGTATCTTTAACAGAAAAAAACACCTTCGCCCTATCATTATCCATAGTTGCTTTGATAATCAATGTCACCGAACCTTTATTGGTATACTTAATTCCGTTGGTTAATAAATTTAATACAACCTGTCGTATTCTCTTGCTATCGCCTATCATCTCAGATGGAAGACTTTCATCTACATCAAATATGAGCTCTAATCCTTTATCAGCTGCTCTCATATAAGTCATATTATATAATTCATTCAGCAATGACTTAGAGCTATATTTAGCATTGACTATTTCCATATTTCCAGACTCTATCTTGGATGAATCTAGAATCTCATTTATAATACCAAGCAGTGTCATAGATGAATCCTTTACATCTTTGGCATATTTCTTTATCTCCTTCTCTTTACTTTCTCGCAATATCATCTCATTCATACCTATTACAGCATTAACAGGTGTTCTTATCTCATGAGACATTTTTGCAAGAAACTGTGATTTAGTCTGATTAGCCCTTTCAGCATCCTCCTTAGCCTTCTCTAACTCAGCTGTAAGCTTAGCTTTTTCAAGACTTCCACTTACTATTCTGTATAGATTATCAAATACATAGGAATACGCTATGTATATCAGACATCTTGGAACAACAAAGAATAATGTAAGTGTATAAAAAGGATTGCTATTTACTTTGGACAAACTAAATATACCATCTACAACATAGCTTTCAAGACCTCCTGTAGTTAGCAATGTCATATTGGCGTCACATAAACCAAAATAATATCCGCCATACACTGTAATAAATGTACTTAAAACCGTTAAAGTATATATAAATTTCATAGCTCTTCTAGATGAATAAAGCGCAGCATAAAGCAAAGGTATAATGGTTACCAGCACAACATGATATGTTAGCGTAACACACATAATAGTATGCACTATCTCAACCACCAAAAGAAGAAAATATTTCATCCTAGAATCAGATAAATTCTTCCCCCTTAAAAGAAACATCACTGTTATATAGATAATCATAGATGGAATATATCCGATTAGCATTATCTTTTGGTCTATTATAAAAATGTCTAATATATTTAAAATGAAGGCTATAGTATAAATAAGCATAGTTACGCCAAAGCACTTTATAACATATTTGTTTGCTATATATTCTCTGTCGGTTATATATGCTGATATGTCATAATAACTATCCTTTGTTTCCTTCGAATTTATCATTTCACTTCCTCCAGTTTTCACGATTAAACATATGATATATTTTACATCATTTATCGCGTATTTTCAAGCTTTTGACATATTTATCTTTTCATATTAAAAAAAATATGATAAAATTTTTTTAAGAGTGTTCGTTTCACATTTTAACAGAAATTATCATATCTATTAAACTGTAAGAAAACAAATGAGAAGGAGGCAATTAAAATGGCAAAAACATTTCAAGAAATTATGAACATTATTAAGGAAAACGAAGTTCAGATGATTGACTTTAAGATTGTTGACATCAATGGTCAATATCGTCATGTAACCATTCCAGCTGAACAATTTTCTGAAGAAACAATAACTGACGGTATCGGTTTTGATGCTTCAAACTATGGTTATGCAGTTGTTGAGAAAAGCGATATGGTATTTATACCAGATTTGGATACAGCAAATATTGATCCATTCTGCGGTGTTAAGACATTATCATTAACAGGTAATGCGATGATTATTGACTATCCAAATAATCGTCCATTGGACCAGTATCCACGTAATATAGTACTTGCTGCTGAGCAGTATATGAAGGATACAGGGATCGCTGATACTATGTTAATTCTTCCAGAATTTGAATTCCATTTATTTGACAATGTAGGATGGTCAGTTCAGCCAAATAAAATAGGCATGCATATTGATGCGACACAGGCGTACTGGAATAGCGATACAGAAGGACATGGTTGCGTAGTACCACATCAGAAGAATTATCACACTTCAAAACCATTTGACACTTCTTATGAATGTCGTTCCGAAATGTGTCTTGAGATGCAAAAAGCTGGTATCCCTATTAAATATCATCATCCAGAGGTCGGTGCAGCTGGACAGTTTGAAATCGAGCCAATGCTTGGTCAGATGTCAAAGATGGCTGATGCAACTATGATGATTAAATATATTATCCATAATGTAGCATTAAAGCACGGAAAAACTGCAACATTTATGCCAAAGCCAGTATATGGAGAGGCCGGTAATGGTATGCATGTACATATGTTATTACTCAAGGACGGCGAACCAGTATTCTCTGATGATAATGGTTACTCTCACTTAAGTGAAACAGCTCACTACTTTATGGGTGGTTTACTAAAGCATATTTCTTCATTATGTGCTCTTACAAATCCAAGCACTAATTCCTTCAAGAGATTAGTTCCTGGCTTTGAAGCTCCAGTTACTGTAGGTTATGCTACTTCTAACCGTAGTGCAGTTATCAGAATCCCAGCTTATGCAAAGACACCTAATTTAAGAAGATTTGAGATAAGAAACCCAGATGCTACTTGTAATCCATATCTTTGCTACGCTGCGATTCTTATGGCGGGCTTAGATGGTGTAATCAATAAAATTGATCCACACGCAAATGGTTGGGGTCCATACGATATGAACCTTTACTCATTATCAGATGAAGAAAAAACTAAGCTTTCTTCACTTCCTACATCTTTAGAGCAGGCATTAGATGCCTTAGAAAAGGATCATGATTATTTGACAGCTGGTGGAGTTTTCCCAGAACATCTTATTAAGAACTTTATCGCAAATAAGAGAAAGGAATGTATGGCAATGGCCGCTATTCCTCATCCAGCAGAATTCGAAAAATATTTTAATATTTAAGAGTGCTCATCCTCGCGGAGCATTTTTTATGATATAGGAAGTTCAGAGAACTTTCCTATATCACAAAAAAGAGGTTGTAGATTTTCATGTCTACAACCTCTTTAATATATAAAAGCTACGTAACTTCACTTTTATAATAAATCAAATAATTTCTTCTTCTCTTCTTCGAATTCAGCTTCTGTTAAGATACCTGTATTCTTCATAATCATAAGCTTCTTAATACGCTTCTCGAATGCAACCATCTCATCAGCTGGCTCTGCTTTTGTAGCAGCCTGCTTCTTCTCAGCTTCAGCCTTTTCTTTAGCAAGACGTTCTGCTTCTTCCTTCTCTGCCTTTTCCTTAGCGAGACGTTCTGCTTCTTCCTTCTCTGCCTTTTCCTTAGCGAGACGTTCTGCTTCTTCCTTCTCTGCCTTTTCCTTAGCGAGACGTTCTGCTTCTTCTCTCTCTGCCTTTTCTTTAGCTAAGCGAACCTCTTCCTCTATCTTTGCTCTAGCGATACGGTCAGCCTCTTCTCTCTCTGCCATCTCTTTAGCAAGACGCTCTTCCTCTGCCTTCTGTATAGCCATACGTTCAGCCTTTTCCTTAGCAATACGCTCTTCTTCAGCTTTTTCCCTAGCGATACGCTCCTCTTCCTTGATTCTCTCAAGTCTTTCAGCTTCTTCTTTCTCTCTAGCGATACGCTCTGCTTCTAAACGTGCCTGTTCAAGACGTGCCTCTTCCTCTTCTCTAGCCTTTCTCTCTGCCTCTTCCTTAGCTTTAGCTTCAGCCTCAAGACGCTCTCTCTCAATACGTTCTGCCTCTGCTTTTTCTTCAGCAATTACGAGACTGTATTCCTTATTAGGGATAGCCTTTTGTAACTCATCATATATCTCAACTGGCAACTTTAATGCTACATACTTGCCATTAACATTCTTATATGTTAATACAACGCCACCAAACTTTGAAATATCAATAGATACACCATCAAATTCAAGCTGCGATATAGCATCATACTTCTCTGTTATATCCTCAACCTTACCAAAGTAACGAACCTTATCATATGCAATACTAAACTTTCCATCCTGCTGATTCTGTCCATCTACAGCGACAACTCCAACTGCTGACTTATCAGCAGAAAAGCCTACATACTGCTTGTCCACATCCATAAGCTTGTGATACTTTGTCTCACCATTTAATCCGTAAGCTTCCATTTTTTCATTGTAGAACTTCTTAGCGCCTTCTTTTTTCTCACGCTCTAAGAGTGCATTTCTAGTAGCCTCCTGAAAAAGCTTGTCTACCATATCATATAAAACCTTCTTAGCTTCTTCAATCTTATCTACATTAGGTAATAAAAGCTTCGAATTACCTCTAGCTCTCTCTTCTTCATTTTCTGGAACATATTCGATCTGTATACACTTGTTGTCGTTTATTTCCTTAATCTCAACCTTCTTAATATCGCTGATATTAAGTCTGAATGGTACTTCTCTTAACTCACCAATGTGGATTTCTGCTCCTGTGCCCTCTATGTAATCCTCATAGAGCTTTGCAGATATCTTCTTTTTCCCTAATAACCCTTTCTTATACTCGCCATTATAGTTGTATAAAACTCTTCCTTCTGCTGCCATAAAATCGCCTCCTCTTATAAATATAGATTTAAACTTCTCACATCAGAAATAAACATTAAGCTTTAGTACAACAGATCGTTCTTCCCAAATACCTATACATAAATTCTATAGGTTAGTTTATTGATTATACCACATTATCTTAATTTTTTCACTATAAAATGTAAATTTTGTTAAATTTGTTAAAAATCAACACCTAATTTTTATACACTATTTCTACATTTCTTCTTTTTCATAATACTTAACTGCACTCTTAGTAGAATTTTTAATATCATAT
Source organism: Lachnospiraceae bacterium (assembly GCA_017412055.1). Lineage (GTDB taxonomy): Bacteria > Bacillota > Clostridia > Lachnospirales > Lachnospiraceae > SVEL01. The sequence continues at coordinate 140,404 of JAFQOW010000039.1, forward strand.
AATGATAAATCGGCATACTTTAATAATTCTGTTAAATCATCATTATCTTTTATATTATTACTATTAGAAACACCTATAGAACAAGATAGCTTCTTTTCTGTCTTTATAACTACCCTCTTACCTAAAAAGCTACTAATTTCATTGGTGTAACCATTCTTACCTAACAATACGTCAAGTGTCATCTTAGCTATAGCCATAGCCTCATCCTTACATGAATCAATAAGCACGATTAAGAATTCATCTCCACCATATCTTACAGCAAAGCCTCTATCAGACGCCGACTCATTAAGTATATTGGCAACCTCTTTAAGTACCAAATCTCCCACATCATGACCAAAGGTATCATTGTAATACTTAAAGTTATCTAAATCAATGTATAAAACAGCTATATCAAGTGTCCTTCCACTTTCATTGGCTTCTGTCATAATCTTAGTTACACTGTCGTAGAATCCATTACGATTCTTAAGTCCTGTAAGATAATCTGTAAATGAAGATTCCTTAAGAGCTACATTTATACTTCTAATTTCATTAATATTATTAATCTTATCAACAGCTAAAATTAACTGTCTAAGTAAAAGATTAAATATATTAGCTTCGCTTTCATTTAATAGATATCTGTAGTTTTCAACATTCCAGCTTATACCCATATATATACAGCTTATAAACAAACTATCTAGCTCTTCATTCTCATAGAATGGATTGCATACTATAGAACACAATGTGTCCATACCAAATATATCAAGTATCTTCTTGTAATCCTCATAATTCTTGTCTATCTTGGCAGTCACAAAACCACTTTTATTCATTCCAAAATAGCTTCTTAATATGCTTATATGTTTTTCTTCAAGTTCAACCGAACCATCATTAAACATAATCTTATATGAATTCTCCGTAAACTTAATATAAATAAATGTATTAAGATTAAAATTGAGCATAAAAGAATTAGCCGCTGTACGTATAAGCTCTTCCTGTGTCTTATTTGTAATCTCTAAAATATTCTGCCATACAGATATAAATTCTATATAATTGCTCATATCTTGATTTTGCACAATTATACTTGTCTTATCTATAAGTGCATCTACATCCTGTATAGTATACTTTTCAAGCTTCAGCTCATGCTTTTCCTGGACATACTGACCTGTTGACCGCATTTTTTCTAGAGATTCCACCTGGTCTAAATAACCAATATTCTTAGCATATTCACAGGCTAAATCAATCATTTTATTAGCATTTTCACTATCACCTAAGGCAAAATAAGCCTCAGCCATAGCCACCTTCATCTGAACATAGCTAAAGAACAAATTGCCTTCAGCAAGCATACAATGTATCTTAGCCTTCTTATAACATTCTAAAGCATTCTCATAATTTTCACTTTTTGCTTCTAAAAGTCCCTTTACAAAGTAATGCAAGAACAGCTCATCATCATTACCTTTAAAGGCTCTATCCTCATTATTTTCATCCTTATATGTTCTTTTGTTAATTATATGATCTAAAAATCTTTTATTAATTTTTAGATAAAAATTACTATCATATTCAAATGAAAGTCTAGTACAAGAAAGTGCCAAAAGACCATATAACTTAGCAAGATTACATACTCTTAAATCATTAAGTCGAAGCTTATCTATAATACGGAGACATGTTCTCAAAAGAGTATGGGCACTTTTATAATCCTCTGCCAAAATACAGTTAACTGACATATTATAAAGGGTCTCTCCCACTGCCTTTACATCACCGCTTCTCATAAAAACATCTAACGCTATATTATAACACTCATTTGACTTAACAAAATTACGAGATGAGCAGCGAATATATCCTCGACCATTATTAGCTTCAGCCAATTCCTTTTCATCACTATCTTCAACCAAATCTATATATTTATCGTAATATTCCTCAGTAACATTAAAATTACTTACTGAAGATGTAATCATAGCCATCTTTCTATATGCTTTTAACATAAGAGAAGTATTACCAAGTCTTTTTGCAATGCTTAATCCTTCAGAAAATCCTAGCGTTGAATCTTCCAGCTCCTTTGCACTTGTAGCTTTTCTATATTCATCAAATTCATTGTCATATCCGTAGATATACATATTTGCAAGATGATTAAAATACTTATATTTCTTTATCTTCTCTATAAACTCTTCTGAAACTTCAACATTCTTAACAAAAAAGTAAATATTATGCCAGCCTGACATCTCTATCATATACTGAAGCATCTCTGCTCTAAATATAAGCATATCATCCTGTAAATTAATCGCAGCTTCCATACATTTAGCCAGATGCTTCTTTGCCTGCTCTGTTTTGCTACTATACATCTGTGTGTATGTAAATATATAGTAATACTCAAAGTAATACCTATCTAACTTATATGTATCACACAATTCTTTAATAGAATCACATATAATCATAGCATTGGCAAAATCACCCATATTAAGAAGCACTTTTGCATACAAACTCATAAATTCAAACTTGCAATCCGCATCTATATTTATCTTTTCACTTGTAATCTTTTTATGAATTCTCTGAAGATAATAGCTTGCCAGTTCAAACTCAACACTGCAATACATTATCTTTAATTTTTCAAGATATTCATATGCTTTTTTACTTTCAAAAACGTAACTGCTTGTTATCTCCACCTCTTCCTTGCTATCATATGTGCCTCCTTCATATATAAAGCCATTATGATTCATGACATTGACAAAATTAATCCATTCCTGTTTATTAATAGCAGCTACCCTTTTCAAATCATTATAAGCAGCAAGAATTCCAATATTTTTATTGTCTGAATTATCAACTAATTCTATTAACAAACTTATAGTTGACTTTGGAAGTATATGTATATTATCAATCATAATAAGCATAGGATGCTTTTTGCTAAGTGTGATGATGATATCTATCATAGCATCAAGTATCTTTTTCTTTTCAAATTCTATCTCATCAAGAATAAAAGCTTCATATCGCTCACAGTCTCCGCTGTCAATATATGACTTTAAAAAAGGCTTATGAAGCTCGTATATTTTAAACATCTCTAAATACTCATCTATAGAAATATCACTATAATGCTTTATATAACAATTCTTAATTATAGTTAGAAATGGCTCATAGCTTGCTACCATCTCATCATTGGCAAACTTAAAATAATTAACCAATAATTTATCATACGTAGCCATAGCGTTCTTTGCATCTTCCTTGTCCAAGCTATATTTGCCATAATGTTTTATTATCACATAGTTATTTATACTTCTACCTATGTTAGAAGCTATATAATTCATATATCCAACTGTAACTACTCGTTTTTTACGTTTCATACATGTCCCTCTCAAAAATAACACGACTTAACTATGTCTATTATACATCAACTCTTCACATTTTACAATGATAAAAAGGAATCGCCTTAACGATTCCTTTAAACCTATGCAAATGGCTCCTGTTCAACAGTAAATCCGTCACTCTTAGTAAACACAGCCTCATCATATGCTGTTCCTGTATAATGTACAGTTAATATTTGATTAGCATTTGTATTGCCTGTAACATCTACAGATGTCACTGATGTACATTCTGCCAAATTAATATACTCTACTGAAGAATAAGATAAATCAATAGTTGTAAGATTAGCACATTGCATTACATATACTTGTGATATACTAGTCTTACCTGATAAATCTAATGTAGCGATATTAGTATGACTTAAGGCAACTCCTATTAATTTATCATTGTAAGATAAGTCTATGCTGGTTAATCCTGTACAATTCTCTAAGCTAACTACCTCCAGATTAATACAATCTGTTAAATCTATAGTTGTCAAATTGCTACATCCATACAGTGTAATACCTACCAATGCAGAACATCCTGTTAAATTGACAGAAGACAGTATTTTTAATCTTCCTTATGGTCTAATATCTTTTCCCAAGCTGGAGTTTCATCCCAATTAACACCTACAAAAACATTTTTTATGCATCCGCTAAGATAAACAAGCTTTGCATCTATATTATCATTGAAGCCCATCACTTCATTTCCCATATAATAATTCATAGCTGTACCAAAAATTATCGCCCTATCTTCCTCTGGTGTTGAACAAGCATAGCTAAAGGTAAAATATTCACTGTTATCATCCTTACTAAACAATTCACTTTCCTTTTCATCATCATAGTAACCCACATATTCAAAATCATCCGGGTTAAAGCTATTCCACCTGTCTTCCGTCAGTGGGAATACTGAATTATCCGCTCTATCTAACATAGTAAAGCTTATCATATGTCCTATCTCATGATGAAGTGTATAACAGAAAAATGCTCCTGTATCATCTGGATTTTCTTCTGGGCAATAGTCGTTCACATCTATCTGAACTATCTTATACTCGTCGCCATCGTAAAATACTCCTGCTGTATCACCTGTACCTACAATCTGTATACATGGAATTGCATTTATGTACTCTCCAGAGAATTCCCTAAAGAAATCCTTAGGATAACACTCTAAACACTTCTCAATTAAACCAAGACAGCCCTCTATCTTTTTATAATCATAGCAAAGCTCTGCTGTGCCTGTATAACTGCTTACTTTATCTGCAATAAGAACTGCTACACCGTATTTATCCCACAGCTGTTCAGCCTTTTTATATAATGGTGCCAACTCATCAATAGTCACTTCAAATGCAGCTTCCAAATCCACATCATATCCACTAGACACATCCAGACTATTTTCACCTGTCATAGTAGCATTCTCATAATTCCCCTCCAAAAATTCCTCTACAAGATTACCCGGACCCTCAAAGTCAAACTCAGTTATCGCCTTGCCATCCTCATTATATTCATACGCATACTTAATAGTACTATCCTTACTTGCATCATACTCTACAGTCTGAAGGACCTTGCCCTCCTTGTCAGTAATCTTTATGAATATACTTCCATCTTCCTTTTCTTCTCTTTGAACATTATTTTCTACAAGAGTATCTGGATTTCGATTACTCAAATCTTCTGTTTCTTCTATCTTACTTTCTGTTTCACCATCAGTGTCCCCCTTGGTTGTATCATTCTCAGTAGTACTACTAGTTTCAATAGCGGTTGTAGTATTTTTTACATCCGATTTATCATCAGAATTGCAACCACATATGCTAACGCTTAATGCCGATGCAACAATGCAAAAAACAGCTAATTTTTTTAATCTCATATATAACACTCCTATTCTTTTGTTCATTCTTTAATAATACAGATTATTTTTCACGTAATTAATACATATATTATACACCAAACCACCATTTTTCTCAACATATAAATATTATTTGTTAATATAAACTGGCTGTGCTATAATCAAGTTAATTAAACTAAATTATATGGAGGTATTATCTAATGTCATTTTTAGAAGTCTTTAATTTTAATTTTTTAATAATGATAATCATTGCATTAGTAGTTAGCTGTATCGGTTTTTACAAATATGTTTACTTTATTTCCTTAGGTTATGGCTTTTCCATCGCAGCATTCGGTATAGCTATGCCAATTATTTTTATGAATAATCTAAGTATAGGTACTATAATTGCAAGCGTTCTTTTTATAATCTACGGTTGCAGATTAGGAGGATATCTTCTCATAAGAGAAATAAAAAGTGCCGCATATCGAAACACCATGAAAAAGGAAATAAAGGATGGCTCGACTATGAAGCTTACACCTAAGATTTGCATCTGGGTATCATGTGCATTATTATATGCTCTCCAGGTTTCACCAGTCTTCTTCCGCCTACAGAACGGTGGTAAAACCAGTGTTGTATGTATCATAGGTGTTGTAATTATGGCTTGTGGAATTCTTTTAGAATCCTTAGCAGATGCTCAAAAGTCTAAAGCTAAAGCCAAGAATCCAAACCGTTTCTGTGACACAGGATTATATAAGATAGTCAGATGTCCTAATTACTTAGGTGAAGTAGTATTCTGGACAGGTGTATTTGTATCAGGTGTAGATACTTTAAACAGTGTATGGCAATGGATTGGAGCAATCATCGGATATGTATGTATTGTATACATAATGTTTGGTGGTGCCAGAAGACTTGAAATCCGTCAAAATAGAAACTATGGCTCAGATAAGGAATATCAAGAATACGTAAAGAAAACTCCTATTCTTATTCCACTTGTGCCACTTTATAGTGTTGAAAAGCATAAATGGTTAGTTGGCTAATCTTCACCACTTACAAAATAAACTATCAAAAAAGTCACCTAAAAGGTGACTTTTTAGTTTCTTTTTATTCTATTATTTCAATTGAAAAGCAGTTATCATATTTTGAAAATAGCTCTTCCAAGCCTTCTCCACCATTACCAGATGTAACCGATAAATTGTATTTACCAGGCTCATTAAAAGTAATTACAGCAGTGAATACCTCAATACCATTTGTTATATCTAAAGGTGGTGCATCTGGATTATTCCATCTTGCAAGTAAATCGTAATATCCCCAGAAGCTAAAATATTCATTGTCATAATTTCCGTCCCCTTGATTACAAACTAACAACTCATTGCTAGATTTTTCAACATACTCAATAAATCCTGCTATATCTTCCGGATTTGTATTGCCTTCATACGCGATATTGAAAGATGGACAACAGCTAGTAAATTCCTTGTCATTTGCCTTTAAAAATACCTTTACATTCAAAGTCGTACCCTTATCATAGCCTTTACCATTCACATATACATCATAAATCTTTTCAGGCTCTGTTGTTGGTTCCTCTGTTGTTATTTCCTCTGTTGTCGCTTCTGTCTCTTCTGAAGAATCTGCTTCAGCCTTCTTTGTTGTTGTTTCAGCCACTTCGCTTGATGTCTCTTCTGTGGCCTCAGTTGTCACAACACTAGAAGTTGTTTCCTTTGACTTTGAATCATCTCCACCACAAGCTGTAGACATAAGACACACGCCCAAAGTCAAACATAATGTCACTAATCTCTTTCTCATAGGTACCTCCCTAAACACGAACTATTTGTGTATATTATATTCCTCTTTCCTAACAAAGTCAATTATAGTTTAAACTTATTTTATATAAAGACTTCCTTCATACTGTCATAATGTAAAAAGATACCTTGCTTTCCAAGCTCCTCAATTTCTTCTTTCGTAGCAAGCTTATAACCAAGTGTTTCTTTCTCCTGGAGCTTTAATTGGCTCTCATCAAAATCCATTTCAAAGCGATAAATATCTACAAAATAATTATCTCCTTCGCCTGGGTTTTCCCTCTTGTAGGAGAACACATAACCTCCACATGCATTTGATACATCTAGCCCTGTTTCTTCCAGCACTTCTCTCATAACAGCTTCCTTCGATTCCTCGCCGGCCATAACGCCACCGCCAGAAACCTCCCACCAGCCCGGAGCCCATGACTTAGTCATAACTCGCTGAGTGATTAAATATCTTCCATCACTTCTTCTTATAACGCCAAGCACTGTTAAATGATACTCGCCATCCTTAAGGCACCAATCATTTCTTTTCATTGTGCGCCCTGTTCTCTGTTTATTTTCATCATAAATATCCCAAAATTCCATTGTTCTATCCTCTCTAGCTAAAGCATAATATTTTCTAGTTATATAAACATTTGTAGATTATAGCAATAATTTAAGCCAAATTCAATATATCTCATTTATACTAGCTAATTATTTTTAATTTTATTTATTTTTTGCTTCATAAAAAAATTATCAACTTCTTTTACAATCTTCTCTGGCTCCATGGTTTTTAATAAATATCCTTCCGGTTTTAATTCCATAACCTTTAAAATACTTTCTCTATCATTTTTGCTTGTGAGGAAAATAACCGGCACATCTCTAAACTCTGTTTCTGTTCTAATCATTTCAAGAACCTGCCTTCCGTCTATAACAGGCATCTCATAATCAAGTAATACTAAATCAGGTCTGTCTGTAGCCAGATACTTAATAGCCATAGTCCCAGAATTAGCTAATATTACATTATATTTATCACCTAGCCAGCCTTTAACATTACGAAGCATAGCACCAGAATCATCTACAACCAATACCTTCTTTTTAATCTGTTTTCCATAATCCTTTATGTATTCATCAATAATTTTGGCAGTCGTCTTCACATCTATCGGCCTCTTAAAAGCGCATTTCAAAACATAATCTGGCATAATACTCTGAAGATTTTCCACATCATCTCCAAGATAAAATACAGGTATATTCTCTTCAATGGCCTTATCTCGAATAAAAATTATCTCCTTGGCTTTTACATCTGTATCACTTTCCATATATAGGAATATAGCTTCGTAATTATCCTTTTTCAAAGATATCTTATGTATATCCATCTCAATAGAATCTACATTATATCTTAATTCCTCTAACTGCTCCATAATATTTCTAACTAGAAAACTATTATTTTCCATAATAACAAGTATATTTTGCATATTGTCTTCCTTTCACCATCTACTCATGCATAGTATAATTTTCATCTTCCTTGATAAGCTGTAGCATTATATCAGCAATCTCAGGATCAAATTGAGTACCTTTTCCCTTGATTAGCTCGCCTTTTACCACATCCTGCGGCAATACATCTCTATAGCTACGCTTAGATGTCATAGCATCGTAAGCATCAGCCACTCCTATGATTCTTGCAAGCTCTGGTATCTCTATAGACATCAAACGGTCTGGATAACCTTTTCCATCATATCTTTCATGATGCCATCTGGCACCTATGGCAATATCTGGTATCTCCGATACCTCATTTAAAATATTGCCACCTATTCCCGGATGTGTTTTTATTATTTCATATTCCTCATCTGTCAGCTTAGATGTCTTATTAATAATTTCTCTTGGAACGCCGATTTTACCTATATCGTGCAACAGCGCTGCATAATACAATTTTTCCAACTGTTCATCCGAGTAACCCATGCGCTTTGCAAGCATAATTGAATACTTAGCTACTCTTGTTGAATGTCCATTTGTATATGTATCCTTTGCATCTATGGTATTAGCCAATGCCTGTACCATTTGGACAGATAACTTTTCAACCTTTTCTCTACGCTTTTCTGCTACTTCTGTTTGCTTTTCCACTTCTTCCTTAAGATGCTTTTGAAGATGTGAAAGCTCAACTATTCTTTGAATTCTTGGCAATGCCACCTCTTTCCTCATAGGTTTTCTAATAAAATCGATAGCACCCTCTCCAAAGCCTTTTACTTCTGTCTCTAAATCTTCATCTGAAGTAAGGAAAATCACAGGGATATCAGCATATTCACTATTCTCCTTTAAAATCTTAATAAACTCATGTCCATCCATTTCTGGCATATGTACATCAAGCAGTATAAGCTCTGGCAACTCTTCCTTAAGCATATCTAATGCCTTTTTTGCAGAATTTGCTATCATAACCTTAAAGGCTTCTCCAAGCATATGTGATACAGCCTTTGTATTTATCTCATCATCATCCACAACCATAATATGGGGATTTATACAACAATCCTTCACATGCTCCATTTCATGACATAACTCTTTTGTCAATCTCATAACATCTTCCATAGCTACATCTGCCACATATGCACTAAGCTCTTCAATCTTATCTTTTATATGATGAGGAAGAGTATAACTCTCCAACTCTTTCATAGCTTCATCTGCCCTATCTAAATCAAAGGTATCAAAGGCATCATAAATACGCATCAATATATCTTTTATCTCTTCATGTGATACCGTCTTTGTCTCCTCTGTATTTTTTGTGCCGTAATCTTTTAGTTTATCCTTATAGCTTCGGTATAGTTCAATATGCGCAGGTGATTTTTCTTTAATTCCTTCCACATCATTGGCATTTCCCAACATCTCCAGCTCATATGACATCTTAGATAATTCCATAGCACCTATCATACGAGCTGTGTTCTTAAGGGCATGTACCTCTATGGTATAATCCTTTATCATATTATCTTCAAGACATTGCTCAAGCTTTGAACTTTTTATATCTATAAGCTTATAGAAATCTCCAAGTAATTCAAAAAATAGTTTTTCTGAACCACTATTTTTTATTCCCTCTTTTATATCCACACCTTCGATAATTGGATATTCCTTATTTATCTCATCTACATTATTTTTATCTTCTGCAGATGGCTCATCCACTGGTTTTTCAATCAACTCTTCTTTAAGCCATCTCTTTATGCATTTTGTAATATCATTCATCTGAATAGGCTTTGCTACGAAATCATTCATTTGCTCTTTGACAAACATTTCCCTTGCATCTGAAGTAGCATTGGCAGTAAGGGCTATTATAGGTAATTCTTTATAATATTCATCTTCAAGCTTACGGATTTCTCTAGTAGCCTCTATACCATCCATCTCAGGCATCATATGGTCCATAAATACTAAATCATATTTATTGTTCATCACCATATCTAAAGCCTCTCTTCCATTTGTAGCTGTATCGATACGCATTTTAAATGGCTCTAAAAGTGCTATTCCAACCTTTCTATTCATTTCATTGTCATCTACCAATAAAATGTGTGCATTAGGAGCGATAAAATTCATATCCTCTGTATTAGAATTTCCACTTGCTTCCTCTAATTCGTCTGCAAAATTAGCTACAATAGTCTGTGGCACAGTAAAATAAAATGTACTACCCTTTCCGTATTGACTCTCTATACCTATAGTACCACCCATCAATTCTACTAACTGTTTTGAAATAGCCAGACCAAGTCCAGTTCCCTCTTTAGTATGATTCTTCTTAACATCTAACTGTTCAAACGAACCAAATAATTTTGGTAATTCTTCTTCCTTAATACCGATGCCAGTATCCTCCACTGCAAATAATAGCTCTACCTTTTTATCATCTATGACATTTGCTTCCACAGATACCTTTACATATCCTTTATCAGTAAACTTTATGGCATTGTTCACCAGATTAATAATAATCTGTCTAAGTCTATGTTCATCACCTAACACAGCCTCTGGTATACTGTCATCTATATTATAAATCAACTCTATAGGCTTACCCAAAGCTCTATTTTCAAATATCATCTTAAGGGCATTAATCATTGCTTTAGGATTATATGTTCCCTCAACAATCTCCATCTTTCCCGATTCAATTTTTGAAAAATCAAGAATATCATTTATTATGGTTAAAAGCGCCTCGCCAGAAACCTTAATATTATTAAGATATTCAACAGTTTCTTTTGAATGTTCACCTCTTAAGAGCACCTCTGTCATACCTACTATGGCATTCATAGGCGTTCTAATTTCATGAGACATACTTGACAAAAAGGTAGACTTCGCTTTATTTGCTGATTCTGCTTTTTCCTTCTCCATCTCTGCCTTCTGAGTGGTCAATGCCTTTTCATAGTAATATGATCTCTTATTTCCCTGAACTATCAATACCATAATTGTAACAGATAGTGCAAATGCTGTAATACCTGTTATGATATAATGCTTTATCATCAGCTCATAAACCAAAGTTTGATATATTTCATCAGACATTTCAGGGATTGTACTTAAGGCAGCTGAATATATCATAAGCAATATACCCACGCCCCATAACAACACCTTCTCCCAATTTTGTAGCTTTCTAAATTTAAGCTCTTCCTGAAAATTCTTTCTCCATTCCTTACCCGTAAAGTAAAAAATCACCAACACCAAATAAAATATACTGTACATAATAAGAGAATACATTACTTCTGCTTTTTCTGACATTCTTAATAACTGAACTGGCATAACCAATAATGGAATGATTAATCCATTCATTAAGCCTGATATAGGTATCAGCTTCAAAAAACCTCTAAGCTTATGTTTTTTTCTAGGTATGACTATATTTAAACCCATTATTATTAAGGTAAATATAGTTGCCACATCTTTTCCTGCTATTAAACATACTATAAAAACAATAATTGCTCCGAAGGCATTAAACTTTCTTTGCACATTCTCTTCCATACTAGGCTCAAGAAAAATATATCTTGTAAGTAAAATCATGGTAACAAAAACTGTCATAGACTCGCCTAACATATATAATAATTTTAATAATTCATATAATTCCATAATATCATCCTTCTCTATATCTTTAAAATTTATCTAACAACTAATCGCAGACAACTTAATTATCACGTTTTACATCCTTTATAATTATACCATAACATTTTAGCTTTACAATACTATAAACAATAGCCCCTTCAAAAAGGGGCTACGTATCATAAAGAACTATTTCTCTTTAATCATTATATTTTTCTTCAAATTCACGAATAGGCATAGGCTTAGCAAAGAAATATCCCTGAATCAAGTCACATTCCTGTTCAGTTAAGAAGTCAACCTGCTCTCTACTTTCAATTCCTTCCGCTACAATCTTCATATTTAACTTCTTAGCTAAATCTATAACCTCTGAAACAATAAGCAAACCTCTATCCTGTGCCTCAGCACCACGGAAGAAATCCGCATCTAGCTTTAAGACATCTAGCTTCATTTCCTTCAATGAATTCAATGAGGAATATCCAGCTCCAAAGTCATCCATAGAAACTATAAATCCTGATTCTCTAAGCTTTCTTACAGTTTCAAGTAATACCTGTTTATCATCAAAGAAAGCACTCTCTGTTAATTCAAGCTCTATAACTTCATGTGGAACCTGATATTTGTCTACTATACTACATATATGCTCTGCTAAGTCTTCCTTTGCAAAATGTGCTCTGGATACATTTACAGATATAGGCACAACCTTGCGTCCCTGTTTTATCCATTCTGACTGCTGCTTTGCAATTTCCTCAAGCATATAATCATCTAGCTTTAATATAAAACCATTTCTTTCAAAAATAGGAATAAACATATTTGGTGGAATAAAGCCTTCTCTAGGATGAATCCATCTAACTAAGGCCTCTGCGCCAGCCAATTCTTCCTTAGATGTGCTAATCTTAGGCTGCAAATAAACCTGAAATTCATGATTAGTTAGCGCCGAATACATATCATTTTCCACTTTTCTTTCCCAAATTCTTCGATTATTCATCTCCACATCAAAGAAAATAACCTGTGTCTCAGCCTCTTCTCCCAACATATCACAAGCTAACACTGCATTATTATACAACTGTTCTATATCAGTTTCTTTTTTATTTACCTTATAAATTCCAACCGCAAAATACAGCTTCATATTGTACAATAACATATTCAATTTATTTGTTATATCTTCAATACGTTCTTTCAATTGCTCTTCATTTTCATAAGCGAGCAACAATGCATATGTAGCATTCTCCTTAAATACCATCAATTCACCACGCTTAATCTGTTTTTTCAATACATGGTGCATTTTTTCTACTAATATTTCTCCCTCTTTCACACCAAAGCAGGTACAGAAACTACGATATTTACGCATTTTCAAGTGAATAACCGCATAATTATTTATATATGTTTTTCTCTTTAATATTCGATTACCCTTCTTAACAAAATACAGCCAGTTCTTACCACCAGTTGTTATATCTGTGTAAATCACTTTAGAGGTTCTACGAGCATTAACGATAATATCAACAAATGAGCTTATATAATACAATATAAATGCTGCAATCATAACTCCAAACAAAATAAGACTAACTAGCAGCATAAAACAATCATAGGCATATATATTGATATCCTGCAATACATAAACAGTTAAATCATCTACTTCCTGTATGAACCATACTTTGATAACTGCGATAGTTTCATTATCATTACCCTTTGAATCAAGAATCTTAAGCACAGTATCAGCAGTTAAAATCTCTTTTCCAATGTGTTCAATAGTTAGAAGCTTTTCTGAATCATCTTCTATTATCAGATTTACAGGATTGTTATCTCCAAAATTAATAAATTGCGCCTTATCGACCTTAGGAGACATATCACTACTTGCCCATATCTTCTCATTTTCTAAATCAGTTACCCACACAGAATTAGTTTCCAAAGCCATATCTAGGTAGTTTAAAATTGTTTCCTCTGTATTTTTATCCTCACTATCATAGTCTTTAAAAGACTCTGCGATTTGTTCAGCCTGTCTAAGACCATTTAATACTTTTCTTTTTACAACATCTTCGACACTAGCACCCACCAATGCAAGCACCATACATGCAAAAATAAGTACAATAACAAACATACCTAATATAAAAGGCCATATACGATTCTTTTTTAGTTTTTTAATTCTTTTGTCTTTAGATTCGCTCATAATTCACCATCCAATATTTTTTCACGTTTAATTATAAAAATATTATATCAAAATATATATAAAATTCAATTAAAATAGCCTCACTTTATATAAAAATAAAATGAGACTATTTATTAATCTTATAAAATGCTTAATTAAAGCTTCTTACCCAATTTAACAATGAACCTTGATGTGTATTTACAGTTACTGTTCTCTTCATATCCTCTGTAACTGGACCATTCTTTGCCATCTTAGCTAAAATTGATGCCTGAAGCTCTTCAACAGTCATTTCTTCATAAGGCTTATTTAAATCAAGCTCCTTGCTTTCCAAATCCACCTTATCCTTCTTGACCTCCTCAAGAATTTCTTCCTGCTTTTTCGCAGTTTCTGTCACCTGCTCTATTATAGATTTTTCTTCAACAGGCTCTGCTACTACCTCTGCTTTCTTAGCAACCTCTGTATTAAATGATTCAATACTAACTGTTTCCGGCATATCTTCACCATTTAATATATGCTCTGGCACCCAGATTTCACCTGAATTACCACCAATTTCTGCCGAGAAGCCTCCGCCGCACACATTAATAACACGTCCTGACAACACGCCCTTGTATGTGCCATCTGGAGCACCACCATGCATTGTACAATTATTATCATCATTATTTACCATAACTACTACTGTAGTACCCTCATAGCTACGAGAGAAGGTATACTGTCTAGTTGTAAGATTCTGCTCTCTATAATCACCATAGCTTAACGCTTTTACTTTATGGTGCATAGCTCCAAGTACTTTGATAAACTTAACATATGTGTTATCTTCCATAGCAGTTGTCCAATCATCATATGCAAGCTCTGGACGAAGTGGCGCATCAGCATCTCCGCCATGTGCCTTTCTTCCCTCTATACCAAACTCTGAACCGTAGTAAATTGAAGGAATACCTGGTAACGTATAAAGTAAAATGTGTACTGGTACAAAGCCCTTTGGCGAAGAAAGCTTTGACATAATACGTTCTACATCATGATTGTCTACAAAAGTATATAACTTAAACACACCACCACACATATCATTAAGGCGTTTTACTGTATGTGCAATCTCAAAGAAATTGTGGTCATTATAGCCAGAGAATAATGCCTTATGAAGATGATAATTTGTAACTGAATGTAATGTTTCAGCATTAGCCCAACGGATATAATCTCCGTGAATCACCTCACCCATAAGCCAGAACTCTGGTTTTACCTCATTTGCCACGCGACGCAAAGCCTTCATAAAATCAAAATCCAATACATCAGCTGCATCCAAGCGAATTCCGTCCACATCAAATTCTTCTACCCAAAAACGAATAACATCACAAATGTAATTTATAACCTCTGGATTTCTTTGATTTAACTTAACGAGCAAATCATGTCCGCCCCAGTTTTCATAACCAAAACCATCATTGTATGAGTTATTACCCCAAAAGTTTACATTGCAATACCAATCCTTATATCTAGAGTTCTCTCTATTCTCTTTTAAATCCTTAAATGCAAAGAAATCTCGACCAGTGTGATTAAATACACCGTCAAATATTACTCTTACACCTTGTGCGTGACACTCCTTCACAAAGTTTTTTAATGTTTCATTTGTACCAAGTCTGCTATCCAACTTTCTATAATCTGTTGTCTCATATCCATGGCCAACTGACTCAAATAAAGGTCCAATATAAATCGCATTACAACCTATGTTTTTAATATGTGAAATCCAAGGAATAAGCTTATTCAACCTTTCAACTGGCTCTCCATACTCATTATATCTTGGTGCCCCTGTCATACCGAGGGGATAAATGTGATAAAATATTGCCTCATCATACCATGCCATATTTTATGTCCTCCTAATTCTGTCATTAATACATTTAATATTTCTGTATTATATCATAAAAAAAGATTTTTTAATAGTTTTTCTTATAAAAACATTAGGTCAAATTTATTATTCCTGCTATTAATGATAATAGCAACAATAAACAAAATTATACACACTCCACAAGCTGCTATATTATAAAAATCCGCAGGCACTATCAAAACTGGAATCAATGAGAACAACGCCAATAAAACACCTACAAATCCACCAAGAAACGCTGCTACACTTTGTTTTATCACTTCCACATCACTATTCCACTGTAATTTTGGAAACTTAAGATTAATCCATAGCCCCATCACTAATGTGCAAAACACAATAGCTATAGGCATAACTATCATCCATACAAGGTTAGATATACTTGGTTTTAATGCAATAATCATAATTAACTCTCCCACTATAAAGAACGGAGCTAATAATATACCACTAAACATAAGCTTACCTTTTAAAATATCTTTGTCCATAACAGGTAATGTTTTAATTATCCAGAATTCCCTGCCCTCCATAGACACAGAAACCGCTACAGGACAGCTTATAGTTAAAATCCCTGCGAAAAGCACTGGTATCACACCGTTTACATTTATATCTATGGGAAAATTCTTAAAAATCGACTCCAAATCTAAAAATAATAAACCAATTGTAAATACTACTGCCATAATAGGTCCTATTATTGTATTCATAACATATGTACCTGATGAAAAATAGCCCTTGGCTTCTCTATAAATTATAGCTTTCATCATAGACTTTTTTTCAAGCTTCCCTAATTTATAATCATGCTTTGCAATACTTGTATGAAGCCTTCTATTGATACTCTCAAAATTAGAAACTGTTAATAATACCACAACACCTAATAATGTAGCTGAAGCTATAATTCCTATCAAAAAAGCGATACTGCTGCCGACTCCAAAAGCTCCAGCAAACCACGCAGCAGGTGGATAAATCTTATAAATCACTCCAAGCAATTCATTTGCCATACCTTCCATTGCTTCCATATCAAAAGACATATTTTCACCTGTAGGTATCAATGCTCCACATCCAAGCATCACTACTATAATCAGTACAACACACAGAGACTCAAACAGTGTCTTATTCTTCATCCTTGAAGATATTCCCGTGATTATCACTCCTAACAATACAGATAAAGCTACTGGTATAATAGGAACAAAAATCACTGATAAAATGCCCAATATGACAGCTAATATCCCAGGCTTTACCAAACAAGTATAAACTGCAATCCCTGGCACCATAATAAGACAGGCTACCACAAGACCTTCCACATATAACCTTATAAATCTGCTTATTACCAATGCTGATTTTTTTATAGGCATAGATGACAGGATATCATAACAGCTGTCCTTAAAAATTATCTTACCCGCCTTAAATGCACAAAATAGTAATGTAAATAAACTGCTTAGAAAAACAATATATGCAGGAACTATTTCTTCCGCACCAAGGGTAATAAAACCATAGCTTAATCCTCCCACATAGGACATAATCATCAATGCAACAAAGCCTATAATACAACCTACTGTAATGCTAGTTCTCCTTGCTTTCTTATCCTTTGAATGAATGATTACGTTAAGAGAACAAAAATTAATAAGCTCTAATTTTGATAAAATCTTAATCTGCCACATTTTTGCCTATAGCCTCCATAAATATATCCTCTAGTGATTGTCCTTCTCTCACAATATCAGCCATATTTCCACTTGCCAGTACATTTCCAGCCTTAATTATGGCCACTTTATTACAAAGCCTCTCAGCCACATCAAGAACATGTGTAGAAAAGAATACAGCGCCACCAGCTTCACATATTTTCTTCATAATTCCCTTTAGTATTACCGTAGCCTGTGGGTCCAAGCCTACAAATGGCTCATCTAAAATAAGGAGCTTTGGCTGGTGAATCAATGCAGATATTATAGCCAACTTCTGCTTCATACCATGAGAATATGTGGATATTAAATCTCCTAATGATTCTAATATCTCAAAATCTCCAGCATATTTTTTTATCCTGTCTTCTCTATCATTTGCACCAACCTGAAATATATCTGCGATAAAATTAAGATACTGTATACCTGTTAAATATTTATATAAATCAGGGTTATCTGGAATATAAGCAAAACGTCTCTTACACTCTAAAGGATTGTCTCTTAGGCTTATTCCATCAATTAAAATCTCCCCTTCATCAAAATCATGAATTCCTGTAACACATTTCAAGGTAGTTGTTTTTCCCGCACCATTATGGCCTATGAAAGCATATATATCTCCTTTGCCAATATGAAGTGTAACATTGTTTACGCCCTTGTCACTACCTTTATAATGCTTTGTTAGATTGTTAATTTTAAGCATAATATTTCCTCTTTTCTATCGAATATCCTTTTTTGTGTATTTTCCATAAGCAACCGCAACTCCTACGATTGCAAATAACAGGTTTACAACCACCATTTTCCAATTCAATGCGGCCTCTGCCACGATACTAGCCCCATCTGCAAATCCAAATGGTGTTATATATTTTAAATCCTTGGCAGACTCTGTAATATTAGCCACAAGATTTATAAAATACATAGAGGTAGCAACCCCGATTCCTAAACCTATACCATTACCGCTAACAAACGCTGAAATTCCAAAACAAATACCTGCAAGTACTATCTGCACTAAGAAATATGCAAAATGTAACAAGAAAATTTCTTTCCATGATACTTCTACATTTATGCATACCATAGAAATTATGGATAATAAAAACACTACAATATTCATAATACAAATTTGTACTAATACCGCCATTCCTTTTTCTGTTATTACTCTTTTTCTGCTTACTGGATGACTAAGTAAAAACTCTGCTGTTCTATCCTTCTCTTCTTTAGCCAATGCTGTAACGGCAAGAATTGCAGCAAAAAATGCTCCTCCCATACCAATAACATTTCCACATTCAATGGCATAATAACCCATCCATGTTCCGAAGTTAATCTTATCCATTCCAAACGCCTGTGTAAATGCTCCCATAGATGAAAACATATCATTCATATTCTCCATCTCACCTTTCATCTCTGGATAGAGAAACACACATACCACCAAGAAGAAGCTAATAGCAAGTGTCCAAATAGCTAATGACTTACAACCCTTTTTTAACTCATGCTTAAATAATATCATACTATTTTTCCTCCTCTTTGTAATAATGCATAAATACTTCCTCTAAATCAGGCTCCATAATAGAAATATCCTTTATGATGTATTTTGATATATAAGAAATAAGGTCATTCATATCACCACTATATAAAAAGCTAAGTTTATCAAACTCTTTTCTTTCATCCTTTACGCCATCTAAACCTTCTACACTTACATCACCAACTACAGTAACACGTTTTGCATTTGTCTTCGCCAATGCTTCTATATTATCACAAGCTATCAAACGACCTTCTCGGATAATGGCTGCTCTCTTACAATAATTTTGAACCTCCCATAATACATGGCTAGACAAAAATATTGTTGTTCCCTTATCATTACGTTCTTTTAATATATCGAAAAACTCCTTCTGCATCAAAGGATCCAAACCACTAGTTGGCTCATCTAAAATAAGTAAACGTGGATTATGCTGTAAGGCACAAACAATTCCTACCTTCTTACGATTTCCAAAAGAAAGTTCATCCACTTTTCGATTAACATCTAACTGCAATCGCTCACATAAGCGCGCACATTCTTCCGTACAATCTTTTTTATGTAAATCTGCAGATAACTTCAAAATATCCTTTACCTTCATACCAGAGTAAAATATAGCCTCAGATGGTAAATACCCTATCTCGGCTAAAATTTTTGTATTCTCTTTCTGTATATCAAATCCTAATACTTTTCCCTCTCCGCTAGTTACCTTTATCATACCTAACATAGTGCGGATAGCCGTAGATTTACCAGCTCCGTTTGGTCCGATAAAACCAAAGAACTCTCCCTCTTTT
This sequence comes from Lachnospiraceae bacterium, assembly GCA_017412055.1. Lineage (GTDB taxonomy): Bacteria > Bacillota > Clostridia > Lachnospirales > Lachnospiraceae > SVEL01. The sequence goes on from JAFQOW010000039.1 coordinate 160,315, forward strand.
ACGTCTAAATTAATTTCTATAATTCCTCTGTTTTTTCCATAAGATTTTGTCATTTTTTTTAATTCAATAATTGCCATATTAATCCTCTTTTCTAATAAAAATCATAATACGTTCCCGCAAATCGGTTCCTCCAAACAATTCGCGACAACCTATCTCATCGTAAAACTCTAACTCCTCCACTGTCATAAGGTATGAAATATATTCTTCAGACGGATAATAAAAAAACAAATACATTTCTCGCGGTTTCTCATAATAGGATTCTATAATTCTTGTCATCACTTTACGGAGTATCTCCACAGAAAAAGGATTGAAGAAATAGCACCTATTGACTTCTGTTGGAACATTATATATTTCAGCACTGGTCAATACAAATTCAACATTTGCTCTCGATACAAAGGTTTTCTTATTTTCTAGTGCTCGTTCATAAATTCGTTCGTCATATTCAATCCCTATAGTTTTCGCCTTTGTCTGATAGGACAGAAAGAAATCCACTCGTCCTTTGCCACAACCATAGTCTAAAACTACATCTTTTCTTCCAATAAAGCCACTATTGGCCAAACGAACTAACACATTATATGGTGTAGGTTCATATGGATAACGATACCTATCAGAATTTGAGGCATCTCTCCCAGTTGTTTTTATCTGTAAGCGCTTATCCCACGCATTTTCATTGTCTATCATTATTTACCACCATTTACTTCCGGATGAACATACTGTCCATGTTTCTTTGTATTCTTTCCATACTGAATCGCAAATGTTGGACACTTATGCAAACATCCCAGACACATCGTACACTTATCTTTCACCCATACTGGCTTTCCGTCTTGAATCTCTATGGCCTTAACTGGACAATCACTCATGCATTTTCCACATCCAATACATTGATTTTCCACATGTAAATGAGATGTTTTTCTAGATGGTTCATAGAATAACGATATTAACTTAGCAATTACAAAAGGAAGTGTATGTTTTGCAAATTTACCACTTTCTTTCCTCTGAATATGACCTACGATTTTTTCGATCTGAGGCTTTTCTTTTTTTATAACTTTTGCTATCTCATCCGTATTATTTGCATCAAACATAGGTGTCCAATTGTCCGGCATCACGATATCAAAGTAGGCATTAACACGCTTGCCCTTTTTCTCTAGCAATTTGCCAACCATCTGACTAGCCTGTCCACTTGTGCCTCCACAAGTTGCAATACAATAGATGTAAGTATTTTCTTCACACTCAATTTCAGTATTCTCTAGAAAATCGCTTACAACACTAGGTACCCAATAAAAATATGTGGGTATAACTATTCCTAAGCTTTCTCCCTGCTGCAATGTAATCCTATCTGTAATATCTGTAATTGGCTTAATAAAATCCTTCGTAGCTTCTGCCACTTTAGAGGCTACATATTTGCTGTTTCCTGTAGCTGAAAAATATATAATCACGCTTTTATCCTCCATTTTAAATAACATTAATATGTTAGATTATACCATAGCTTATATTTTTTTAATAGCATTATATATGCATAGATTTTTCAAATTAATACATAAAAAAATTAGAAGCATCCACATCTTCTTTTGCTTAACAATATTTTTTATGTGCAACAGTCCCTTAAAACTTACTTTATGACTATATACTTTTTAGATATTATATAGTAAAATATAACACATATTATACAACAGGGAGGATAACTATGAAAAGCATTAAACCAGGACGCGGACCTTCAATGATGGAAGGAATTTCAGCAATATTTATGGCACTATTTGGATTAATATGGACTATACTTGCAGCCTCTATGGGCGCCGGAGCCTTCGCACTGTTCGGTGTGATATTTATCCTTATGGCTATAGTAATAGCTATATTTAGCTTCAAAAATGCAACGAACAAAAACAGATATTCACTATTTGATATTACTGAAAATGGCGAGGAGCCTGACCCATTAAATGAAAGATTTGGTAACAGTTCCTATTATAATAATACATATAACAATATGTCATTTGATACTAACACTGGCACAAACAGTAATAGCTCTAGATTTTGTCCATATTGCGGCACTCCTGCCGCTTCAGACTTTGAATTCTGTAATTCGTGCGGAAAGAAATTGCCATAAAAGCAACAAGCGCAGTTCATTGATTTAATGAACTGCGCTTAAATATTATACAACGACAAATTTCCATTTATCTTTATTTTCAGTATTTCTCTATGGATGAATATGCTCTCCTATAGTTCTTTAAACACTTCACCTAAAGATGCACAAATAAATAAATCATCCTTCATATCCAGTTTTACATCTAATTCTTCTCGGTTAATTACAACAAGATGTTTTCCTCTGAAATATTGAATATAGCTTGCAGCTGGATATACCTTTAATGATGTACCACCTATAATCAACATATCTGCATTGGAAATCGCATTGATAGCTCCATTAACTGCATCCTCAGGCAATCCCTCCTCATATAATGTTACATAAGGGCGTACTATACCACCACACTGGCATCTAGGAATATATTCTTTACTTTCAAATATATAATCTGACTTATAGACTTTATTACATTTATGACAATAATTACGCAATGTTGTTCCGTGTAACTCATACACACATTTGCTACCCGCCATTTGATGAAGTCCATCAATATTCTGTGTAACTATAGCCGTTAATTTACCTTCTTCTTCCCACCTAGCCAAAACCTTATGGGTGATATTAGGTTCCACCCCTCTAGCATCCATTTTCTGTCTATAATATTCAAAAAACACCTCTGTATCCCTAACTAAACAAGTATGACTTAACAGATACTCTGGGCTATATTTTTCAAACCTTATATCTCTCTGATTATACAAGCCATCCTTACTACGAAAATCAGGCACACCACTTTCTGTAGAAACGCCCGCTCCTCCAAAGAACACGACATTCTCTGATTCCTTTATGAAGTTTTTTAAGATTTCAATTTTGTTATCCATCATTGTTTCACCTCATACTAGCCTTAGAGTTTAACTCCCACAAATTCAGAGGAATTAATTTCCTATATACAGTATAACAAAATTTAAAAACGACGGTCAAACACAATTTTCATTATGCTGCCGCCGTTTTATTTTTTTGAAACATCCCGGTTTCTGTCGGTGTTACCTTGACACCTTCTAACCTTGCTTCCATACCTTTTGCAATCTCCCCTCTATGCAATATCTTACTTTTTAGCGATAGCTGCCTGGTGGGGTGACGTGAAAAGGAGGGATAGCTATCTTTGGAATAACTATCCTTCTTTCTCGTTAAATGCTATGTAAGAACATCACCTTGTATTTGCTTTATCACATCCAGATATTCTCTTTCTACGGAACTTATAGTCTTCTGCTTATACTTTTTATACTCTGTTTCTGCCTTATCCATAGCTTGCAAATGAGAAATACTACCATTTCCCTCTAGCAGTTGCTCTCCAGTCGAAATCAATATTGTATCCAAATGTTTAGCCCAATCTGCCATGGTCATTGCTATTTCACGTTCTGCTTGTCTTTCAGCAAAATCCAGATATCCTGAAACAAGTTGTCCCATAGCACGTAATTCTTTCTCATTAAGATAGTTCTTTGCTATCTTTGCTTCTTTCAAAGTTGGCTGTTCTCCTGAAAAAGTCATTAAGCCCATAAACTCTTTTTCAGCATCAGCTCTCTTATAGATAACCTCTGCTGCTGTTTCACCGGATATAGCATAATGAATTTTATTTTGTACTTTTTTAAAAAAACGCACAGATTCCTCTGCTGTAGGATTATAATCAATACTAGTTGCGTATATTTCTAAAACCTGACGATAAAAAACCTTTTCCGACGCACGAATATCTCTAATTCGCTCTAACAACTCTTTAAAGTATCCGCCTCCGCCCAGTTCTTTAAGTCGTTGGTCATCCATAGCAAAACCTTTTCGCATATATTCTTTCAATATACTAGATGCCCATATTCGAAATTGTACTCCACGTTGTGATTTCACACGATATCCAACAGAAATAATTACGTCCAAATTGTAATAATTAGTAGGTTTAGTAGAAAATTCGGAATTTCCGAATTTTCTCATAGTACTACTCTCTTCAAGCTCACCATCTGAATATATATTTTTTATATGCTCATTGATTGTCGACTTAGATTTTTGAAATAAATCGGCCATTTGCTCCTGTGTCAACCAAACAGTTTCATCCACAAAAGTAACATCAACTTTAGTTACTCCATCTTCTGTTGTGTATAATATTAAATCAGAATTCATAACAGGCCCCTTTCAGAACATTTGTTCCTTTAGATTAACATATTCTTGTCAATATTGCAATATTCAATAATAAAATAACCCTTAGCTTGTTCTAATGTGCCAATCATTTATTGACACCTTCTAATCCTGCTTCGATATCTTTTGCAATCTCCATTACAAATTCCTTGAGTTCCATAATCTTGGCTCCTTTCAAAATAAAAACAAGAAAGGCTATATTTAGTATCATTAACTGATACTGTAATAATAATATAAATTTATATTCGTTGACTTTACATTTTGCTGTAATAGTGACAATACCGGTGTTCCAAACTAACTCACAGTTTCACTATTCTTATCACTTATCTACTATTCCCAATCACTTCATCAACTACAAAGTGATTATCTTTTATATAAAATTCTGTTACAATTTCTTCTGTAATAAAAAAGGAATTATGCAAAACCTCATATTTGCTATCTTCAATTTTTACTTCGTCAACCATCCATAATGCATCAAAAGAACTTGTTTCCATATTCTCATCTGGTATTATTTTTTGCATCTTTTTCAAAATATTATAATACCCGTTTTCACCTTTTATAGAATAAAGAATAGCAACTATTTCTCCATTGCAATATACCATTTTATATAAATAATCTTCTTCATTTACCACATATCCGTAAAACGTTTTCTTTACAGGTCTAAAGCCATCAATACATTTCATTTCCTCAGGACTTGTTATTGAATACCAATAGATATCATAATCTTCTAGCTCAATGCATTCATTATCTGCAAAACTTCCTGCTGCCATTTTAGATGTGAAACCGTAATTTTTTGATATTACCAATCTACCAAACATAATCATTAACACTAACACAGTACCCACAGAAATAATCCCCAGCACTGTTGATACTTTATGTAAAACAAAAATCTTCTTATTTTTTACTACAATAATATCATCCACTTCTTCTGTTTTAAAATAATTTTCATCCACCTGAAAATACTGTATCAAGGCTTTATATGATATCTCATCTGGATACTCTAATCCCCGTTCCCATTTAGCAACAGCACTTCGACTAACATTAATCGCATCTGCTAAAGCTTGCCGAGACAAATTATTCTCTGTCCTAATTTTCCTAAGTTTATCTTTAAATTCCATACTATCTCCATTAATTTAATTATTTATTATCTCTTCTAATCGCTCTTTCATTGGTGTAAGAAAAGTTCTTGTACGCTCTAACATCTTCATATTACGCAATAAAACATCTTTCATATCCTTGTCATTTTCAATACAATCTTTTCGATATTCGTCCTCTTTCCTCAAATACTCTCTTACACCACATTTATTTTATACTCTGTATATTGTATAACTAATCACACTAGATTTCTACATCCAAACAACTTTCTCCATAAATAATCTTAATATTCCAAGCTATTCTCTTTCAACAGAAAATCAAATAAATTCAATATCAGAATCCCCGATTCGTTATAATGCGTAGGACCATCCTTTACAATAATTATCTTTTTAAATGAATCACTGATATTTTGTAGCGATAACTGTTCCTGCTCTTCTTTCTCTCTCGTAGGTAAAGCTAACGCTGATTGAATATATAATCTTCTAGAGCCCTGATTACATACAAAGTCCACTTCTAACTGTTTTTGTATTCTTTTATTGTCCTCAGTGCGATAATTATACTCAACCATACCAACATCGACATTATATCCCTTTACGAGAAGCTCATTATAGATAATATTTTCCATAATATGATTTTCTTCATATTGGCGAAAATTGATTCTAACGTTTCTTAAACCACAATCAGTAAAATAAAATTTCATTGGTGTACTGATATATTTCTTACCTTTTACATCATAGCGATTTGCTCTACTAATCAAAAACGAATCTTCAAAATAATCCAAATACTTTTTTATTGTGTCAGGGTGTACAAAAGTATTCTTTACTGTTTTAAATGTATCTGAAAGTTTTTTTGGATTCGTCAATCCACCGATTGCTGATGATAAATAATCCAATAGTTCTTCCATTTCAATAGGATTTCTAACATCATTTCGCTCTAATATATCTTTGATATATGTTTCCTTAAAAATATCTCTTAAATATGCAGCTTTATCTTCTTCATTATTAATTTCAAGCATTTTAGGCAAACCACCATACATTGTATATTCCTGCCATGCTTGTTGTCTATCAATATTTCTTCCCAACATGTACTCCGAAAAAGACAGTGGAAACAAATGCACTTGGTCACCTCTACCACGAAATTCTGTAATAATGTCCTTTGATAAAAATTTTGCATTACTACCAGTTACATAGGTGTCTACATTTTTTAAATGTAAAAAACTGTTTAATACATCCTCAAATTCCGCCACCATCTGCACTTCATCAAGTAACACATAATACATATCATCGCCTTTTACTACATTATGAACATATTCACATAACACATCTGGGTCACGGTATTTTTTGTTAATCCTATCATCTAAGGCAATCTTTATAATGTGTTCTTTATCAACTCCTGATTTTATCAGATAATTATAAAACAATTCAAATAATAAATATGTCTTACCGCTTCTTCTAATCCCCGTAATAACTTTAATCATACCATTATTTTTTCGTCTAATAAGTTTATCCAAATATAGATTTCTTTCCATAGTTAATCTCCTCTATTGAATATTTAGTCTCAATTGCAACTTTTTTTTCAATAAAATTATATATCTGCTTACCCAGACTGTCAACAAATGTTGAATATTTAGTCTCGATTACAACTATATTTTCAATAGTTTTCCCAGTAATGAAGCTTTTTATTCCAACGGAAAAGGATGAGAACGGGTGTTGCTTTCACTGATATACCGGTTGATTCTTTTTGAATCTCACCATCAGTTGACATACCTAATTCTATTTAAATATCTTTGGTAAGATATGGTAAAACGCACAAAAAATTAATATTAGTCATACAACCTTTCTCATGCACACCGCAAACTCTGCCATGATGTGGTCCATTCCCTACGCAAGGTCATTCCACTTCTGTATGAAGTAATTCTTTGTCCGTTCTGCGTGTTCCTTGTATGCGTCTGTTTTGCCCAATTTTTCCTTAGCTTCAGCCTTATGCTTTTCAAATTCGCTGTTGTCAAATGCTTTCATAACATTTTCTCCTTTCACGGCACCGTCAATGGCGGAAATTAAACGTTCTAAGTCATTCGTTCTTTTTGCCAAAACTGTCGAATTACCACTATGTATTTTATGACTATATACAATTTCTGCATTTTTTCTTATTCGCTTCTTCTATCTATTGACTTCTCGACTCTCAGCTTGCAATAAATATCTGTAGCTCAAATCTTTTTCTTTATTAATACATAACTCAATTATTTGGTCAGTGGGAACCGATATCATATTAAATTGGATATCATTACAATCTCCTATTATTCCAAATTGACCAATTAATTACTCTATCTACATTATTTATTTTTTCACTAAAACATATTCTCTTTAACAACCTTCTTCTGTCTCTGCTGAAGCAGGAAGTCTCCTACTAATTCGTAAAAGTCTTTCATTTCATCATCCTCTGATTCTAACACCAGTTGAAGTATATCATCATCATTAAGTTTCTTAATCTCTTCGTATATGTCAGCATATTTCTTCATATCACACATAAAACATTCTCCCTTCTATGCAATATCTTACTTATTTGCGATATCTGCCTGTACTGAAGTTATAAATTCAGTTCATGAAAATAGTATGATAGCGATTTTACATTTTGCTGTAATACCGACAATCAACAGAATTTGCAAATGATAATACAAAGTTTAGATACACTAATTCTCATTTACAATACTTTCGATATATTTCGTTTATTGTTTCTGCATATAATGACCAAGAACGTTTATCCGGATTGTCATTTAAATTCTTCTTATAGATGTACAGTTCCCGTACCTCATCCCAATAATTGTTCTTTTTAAGGTTCTCAGCTCTTTCTTCCAGTTTTGAATTGCTTGTAGGCAAGTATTTCCAATCATAAGACTTTTGATTCTTATTAAAACGAATAGCCTCTTGCCTACCATCATTATAATCGCGTACAATTGCAAAATCACAACTACTGAGAATCCTGCTACCTAATATGTCCTTCCGCTTAATGGTTAGTACCCTTGTGCTATCTTCACAAAAGTCATATCCCAAAGCTCTACTATGCTTGTTAAACGCCTTTTTAAGAATTCGGCGAATTTCTTCTGGTGAAAAATTCTCATCATCGTCATTAACATGAATATTAACATCAAAATCATACCCGGTGTTACCCTTGACATCTCGCGTAATCATCTTACGATGAGTACTTCCTACATAAGTAAAAGAAAAAGTAAAATAGTCATCTCTTAACTCATCCTGAACTAAATTAATCAGTTTCTCAAGTTCTTTTTTGATAGGTAAATACGCTGAACGCGGCACATATTGAAAATCATGTTTCATATACTTTGTTTTCCTTTCTTAACCCATACCTCCATTTAACTTTTGTTAAATCATTATAGAATACCATTTCTTCATAATTACGTCAATAAATATATGTTAAATTTAATGATATTATTTGTTAACCCTTAAATGAAAATCTAAATTCTACACCATTTGAATAATTTTCTCTTCCATAACAAAATAAGCCTTTTTTCATACAACGCATTTAATATCGTCATCTAAAAACTTACATATTGGATAAGTAATAAATACTTTACGAACATCCTCTGGAATTTTCTTCAAACATTGATAGGCTGCAACTTTATCATCTAATAGTATGTTTATTCCACATAATTGTTCATTGTCATCAATAGTATCTCGCATGTATTTAATGTTTTCAATATCTTCTTCACTCAACATCTTAAGTCTTTTCTTTATTTGCCAATGATTTATTTTAACATATACAAGTGAATCATTTATCTCTTTAAGCTTTTCGATAACATAATTTCCTAAATCTAGTAGCCTAATATCCCCATTTATGTCATATGCCTCTATCAATCCTAATACCGAATTATTAATGTTATCCAATGTATATGTATTGTAATCCGTATTATTAACCTGATGGTAAAATTCATTATAATCATATTTATATAAATAACCCAATACATCACCACGAAGATCAGTAAACATTGGTAGGTTATAATATTTATCATCATTTTTAATATATCCGCGATATTTGCTTTCATATAATCGATTAGCAAAACATATTTTTTCGCCTTTTTCTTTGTTTACAAACATAGGATATACTCTACCTTTTATTTTCATAGCAAACTCATATAGTTTATCCTTTTCAATCGTATAGTTACCTCTATATATTTGTAACGCTTTATTTATATTTAATATATCCTCATCTGTCATTTCTGCAAATGGCGTCATTATTTCTATATTAGCCATATAACATATATTGTATAAATCTTGTATTAAATTGATATCGTCTTCAATGCTACTTATTTTCATATTAGAGTATGTAAGCTCCATTTTATGAATCATAATAGCAGTATTCTCTTTCATATTTAGTAAAAAACATACATCATTATACAATTCGGAAAGGGTTCCGATTTTTTTGAAATTAAATCTACCTCTTTCAAAATCAAATGAAAGATTCTCGCTAACACTAATAATTATACTTTCATCCTCTTCGAATGTTACAGTGTATTTCTCATAAAATACTTTACCATTGACAGATATATTATTTACTATATTTTTTTTAAGCACAATTTTTGTATCCTTTTCGATTTCAAAAGGATACATAATATCAGTGTTATCAGTATTTGCATAGAAGCATACATCTCCTACAGAAATACGTTTCATTAGTTCTAACACATTATTTGTGTCTACTGCTGTCAGCTCCATCTTCCTTATATCTTTAATATTCTCAAAGTTTACTGATCTTGGTACGATTTGTCCTCGTCCCGATCCTTGCTTTAATGACTCAATGGTAAACTGCTTACAAATTCTATACATCTCTCTTGGTGTTTTTACCATCTTAGTCAACGAAACATTTATTTGCTTTTTATTTCCCTTCCTTTTAGCCTCTCTAAGCAGTGTCTTAATTTTTGATGGAAATAAAATATTATAAAAAATCTCAGTCCTTTTTGGCGATAGAATAACTCTAAAAAGCAATACACCTCTATCATTATAATAATTCTTTAAAACATCTAGATTAACTCCATATTGAATCATCTTTTTGTTGATTTCTTTTAAATTTTCATCCATATGCCCCTTTACTTGTATTGGAATCTTATCATCCAAACTTTTATTACTAAAGGTTTTGTCATTATATGTATAGATATATCCGTCCCAGGACAACTCTTTATCCATAGAATTTATACTACTATCTAAAAAATCATTATCGAGAATCAAACATTCTATTTCATTTATTGCTCTTTTTTCTATTTTAGTATTTTCATATTTACCATTCATTAGCAACTCTCCTCATATTTTTATAGCTTAGGTGTAACTATTTTATTCTTCAATCCTCAATTTCTTAAAAAATATGTCTATTTTCTTATCAAAACCTCACACAATAATTTGCTATTCTTACATTTCTTCTCATTACACAAATTTTTTACAATTATAACATTTCTTCTTTATTTCTACAATCACAACGTTTTATATATAGCACCATTTAGACTAATCGAGAAAACTAAAAAATCCGTTAGTTTTTTAGACATTATCTCAAAAACTAACGGACTATGGTAGGTACGTATGAATTACCGTTTACGTTCTTTTAACCATTATTTTTTTGAATCCAATCGCTTTTCCCCCACCTTTCCATCCCCTACATACCTTCCTGTCATTTTTCAGTCAAAAAAATTCCCCACTAGAACCATTACGATTCTAGTGAGGGATTCATATTTTACTTAATATCAGTAACCGTTATCTAAACGATAGCATTACTTATTAGCGATAGCTGCCTGTGCTGAAGTTATAGATTCAGTTTATGAAAAGACTATGATAGCACAATACATTTTCAAGTTAATTCTCTATATTCACAACACATAAATAATCTTTATTTAACTACTTGCCAATAGCCTGACCTTTTCGAACCAACTCTTATAATTTTAGCATCACTAACAAGTTTTTCTATCATTCGTTGTACAGTTCGCCTTGAAACTCCAAGTTCGCTTGCTAATTTATTCTGTGTTATTTGCGGATTCTCAATCATTTTTTTCATTAATATATCTATTTGATTCTCCATATTAGCGTCATCAGCGCCAACTTTAGCGTCATTAGCGCCACTAATTTCTTTTGTGTCATTAATAAATTCTACATTATGTTCATCTACACCATAATTTAAATTAGGCAATACAACTGTGAACTGGTATCTATCAGAACGAAACTTTGGTTTCTTATCTTCACTATAATTCGCCTGAAACTCATAACTACTAATTATTCTACCAAACCCACTACCTTTTCGCTCCATGTATCCAAGTCTGTTGAATACATCCGCAAGTACTGGATTTCTTCTTGTCGATGGCACAGTTAGCGGATCTCTTTCCTGTATTAATGAACCATCAGGCATTCCACCTGGTGAGTATATTTCCATTCTGTCATCATAAATGTCAATATGCACTTCGCTACCATTTACCAGATAATCGCGGTGTGCCAAAGCATTTACAAGCGCCTCATGATAACTACGCTCTACATAATCCGGCATTTCTATTCTAGAATTCGGAGTCTTTTTCCATTTCATTTTTGCATTTCTTTTAATAAATGCTTCTCCATTTTCTATTAAAGAAATAACACTTCCTAAATATTCCGCATCATCTAATGCATCTAATGTTCCGCCACTCTTGTTTAAACCATTCCATCTTGTGCAGAATAATCTTGACCAACGAATAGGACTGTCATCTGCTAGCAACGCTCCAGCGTTTGTTAAATACCCTTCTTCATTTGCAAGACCGAACGACACAAGGTCCTTTTCATCAAAACTATTTCCTGTCCATTTCTTATATCTAGCTCTAAGTTGAGAATATGCATAATCTTCCACCTTAAAAGTGGATTTTTGTAAATCATATGAAGTATTTTTACCTCTTAACACAAGCCTTTTTTGTTCTGTAGGTGTAGCTTTTACGCTTTCATTTCCCACACGCACATATGCTTCAAGGTCACCATCTGCGGCATAATAATATGGTGTTTCTTCGCCTTTAAAAATATCTAAAATAATCAACACCTTTTCATCTTCTGTTTTATGAAATTTCAAATTAAATTCAGGAATCGGATTTAATCTACTCTTAATTAATTCACTTATCTTTTCTGCATCTTTTATAGGATTCTCCAATCCTACAATCTCATCATCGTTTGATATTCCAAAAATAAGTGCACCACCAAGTGTATTTGCAAAAGCACTCACACTTTTGCACCAGCTTTTAGGTTTCTTTTCTTCAAGTGCAAGTTTCTTGTCATACTCTGTTGCTTCGCCTATTAAATCTTTAATATTCAAAAAACTCTCTCCTTTCCTGATTTGTTCGTATTACTGTTTATTATATCTAATATTTCAAATTTATATCTCGTTATCTATGTGAGCTTATTTTTGAAGTCGCAATTTGCGACCTCAAAAAAATTTTACATCACACCATTAAATCAGTCAATTAGTTTCAAACTTGACTATATAAAATCACATCTCCTCTGTACATTCCATCCCAAGCAAACCACACGCCTCATATAAGATTTTCTGTACCATATCTATTAAAAGTAATCGTGCCTTTTTCTCATTCTCCTCTACCTGTAAGATATTACATTCATGATAAAACTTGTTAAATGCTGTTGCTAATGCTATCACATACCTTGCCACTATAGATGGTTCATTTTTCTCCATTGCATTTACAATAACCTCTTCATACCCTGCTAATACTTTCACAAGATTATAAAAACCTACACCCCTATTTGAATATACTCTAAACTATCCTCTTCCTATTATACCACCCCCATCCCTTTCTTTCCACCAATAAGCAACAACAACTCCCAACCATACTTTATGTACAGTCAGAAATTTTATTCTTTTCTATATTAACTTTAAAATTCTATTCATCTTTATCAAAATTTTTCTTATACCACTCAGGTAATCTTCTAGATACCCTTATTGGCTCACCATTTTTATATATAGCAATTCTCCTAAAAGCTATCCCTTCTGTGTTATCATATAATGCTACCAAATCACACATAGGTAATACTTTCTTCAAATTCTCGAAGGTTTCCACATATCTTTTCTCTATATCCCGTCTGAACAGGAAAACTTCATATAAATAGGTAAACTTCCAATATGTAAATTCCTAAATCACCCTATCCATTTTGCAATCTGCTTATCTTAACAAATCGATGTGGAATTATTATGAAATATTTGTAACAAAAAAATAAGTCGAATGGCTTATCACACTCATACCACTCGACTTTATTTCATTTATAATTTTTTAAATGTATTGGATTTCAAACTATCTTTTTTCTGAACCTCAATGCCCAATTCCGACTGATGTTTATATAACCTCACACCAAGATTTGCTGGTGGAGTATCGACAAGGTCTCTCAATGCAAACACCTCATCCTTTTCCATTTGTGATATCTTTTCAACAACCGTCTGCCACAGTTTTCCATATGTCCTATCTTCTAACACGGTATCTTTACAATAACTAGGCACATCAGGGTATCCTGCTTTTTCCGCTAATTTCTCTAATTTTTTCCATTCAACATCGCTTACAGTAAATTGAACTCTCATAATATTACGTCCCCTTTCTTGCCAAATCAAGGTATCTGTTCAGTTCCCTTAATTACAATATACTACAAATCAGGGAGTTGTTCAATCCCCTCTTTTTTCTAATTATTAGGTACTAACACATTAGCAATTTCAACTTCTTTAGCTTCTACACCATCCGTTAAAATATGAACTGTTGTCTTATTGCTACTCGCTTCAACTTTAAAAACTCATCTGCGAATGTTTCTGCAGTTTCACGATTGCGGTCTATTGACATCGTTTCTTTATTATAATTTGCAGCTACAGTCCAGTTGAATGTTCCATGCAAAACCGTTTTCAAATCAATAATACAAAACTTATCATGCATAATATTCTTATAAAGAGATTTAATCTCTATTCTGTAAGTTTCAAAGTTGTTTTCCAAAACAAATGGTGCATCATTTCTATTTCTATCATTATCATCAATAATAATTACAATATCTAGCCCCTGACGTTTCTTTTTTAGTATTTCTGCATGGATAGTCGGATTGGTAAACCATGCCATTGCTATCCATATGACATATTTTGCATCCCTTATTTCTTCAATAATCTCTGCTTGAATATGCTCAAAGTGGATTTCCTGACTAACTTCCTCTGAATCAGCTGGTAATATACCGGGTTTAATTGCTAATCCCCAATACTCATAATCATCATTTACTGGATAAATTTCAGCACACATTTCGTCCAAATAATTCTCATACTTCTTTAACTCAGGAATTTTTTCTGGAATAATGCTAATGATAATATACTCTTTTCTGTGATCTGGTAGATGATATGTAAATGCGAATTCTTTTTGAAAAGAAACAGTAACTAATTTTAGCAAACTAATAATATGCTCCTTTTCTTCGTGTTCTGACATTTTTATTGTTGCTATAAGCAATTCTTTATACTGCTTTTCTGTCATACCTTCACCCACTTTTCTATCACTGATAATATGTCATGCCGTTACGAGTAACCGGCTCCTTAATATATCCGTTACCTTCAATGATTATTTCGCCATCACCTGAACGCGCACCACCGAATACTCCTCTTATAATCAAAGTTCCTTCATTACGCAAGGAACCTGACAACCTTCCCCTTTCCTCAACAATTATTGTACTTCCATCAGAAATCGTTATAGAACCACTCATTATACCTCTTACAATTGCCTCAGCTCCTGTTGCTATGTGAGTTGAACCACTTTGTTCTCCAAGCACTTCCACTTTTGCACCCATTTGAACATCAAGCGTTCCACTATTCTTTCCCTGAATCACCAATGTTCCTGCTTCAACATGAATAGTACCACAATGTTCTCCATCAAGCACATAATCTTCATTAATAATCATAGGTGGCACTCTTTTTCCATTAATATAATCCATTTCGTACATTTTATATTCCTCCATTTCTCTTTTTCGTTTTTACTTTATCTATTCTTCTTTGTCAGCATATTCTTCCACATCTATCTGCTCATAGTTATACGCACCGACTGGATATTCGCAAATATAACCTGACACTCTGAATCGTTTCCCACATGAACAACATTCACAATCTTCCCAATCAAAGCTGTAAGTTGTCTCTGGTCCCATTTGTCTTTCATCAGAAGATGTATCGCAGTCTTCCGAAAAGTCCATACCGTTACCTGCTCCACAATACGGACAGTCGATTACTCGCTTGAGACTGATTCCTCCCATATCCCAATCTTCATCATAATCATCTTCTTGGGTATATTCAGCCACTCTAACTTTCTGATAATATTCTTTTAAAGCATTACGAAAAACCTCTGACTTTTGTCTTCCTGTAACCTGACTTGCATATTCCAGCATATCATCTTCTTCCGTGTTTAATCGTACTCTGTACTGTTTATCACGGCTGTCATCCATCTTAGGTCTACCTCTCATAATATACCTCCTTTTTATTGGATATCCAATTTATACATACATTATATATGGATATCCATCAAATGTCAATATGTTGGATATCTAAAAAATAAGGCCGAAAAAATAAGGCAGTTACCGAAGCAACCGCCAAACCAAGTCCTATACTCTTGTCTTTACCTTACTGCCATCCATAAATATCCTATCCTAACCATCACGGTTAGGATAGGATATTTAATTATTTACTTAACATTCTCGCAATCAGCATCTTGTTGCTTCTCGATTGATTGTTAATAATAGCTGCCTCAGTATTCTTAAATAGATGATTCATAATTACAATACTACTTTTGTATCAACAAGTATCAACATTAATACCCTACCAAATACATTATATAAATACCAACCAGTCAATCAGATTTTTATCATATCTCTTATGAATATTTTTGATTTGCAACACTTATACTCTCTTTTAGCAATTCTACCATTGTTTCCTGCAAATTAACAATCTTAATTTTATTTTTTGATATATTATATTTTTGTTTATCAAACAATTTACCTATTGCATTATTCAAAAATGCTGTGTTCACTAACTCGATATTATTAAAATCTATAATTATATCCTCATCACAATTTTGGCTATTCTCTTTAATTACTTCAAATACCTTGTTTCCTTTCAAATCATCATCCGCAGCTTTTGAACCTATAATCTTTTCTACATAAACATTTTTTGACACTTTTAGCTCCTCCTACTCTACTAATATCTGATTTAATACAGTATATATCTCATACATATGAAGCTTGCCATATTCTGATTCTATATATTTTTTTCCTTCAATTAACATTTTACCATAAATACGTTCAAATGACGAATAAATTATTTCTGCTCTTGTTATTTTTTTCTGTTGCCCACATTGAACTATTTCTTTTTTTACCTCTTCCAAATCTTTCAAAGATACCGTATATATTTTGTTTCTATCTATTGGAACACTTATAAACAATTTATCATATAATTCTTTATCATAAACATGCTCAGTATTAATATTAGTGAAAATCGCCATATTTTCTTTAAAGTCCATATCACCTTCTATCATATCTTCATAAGTAACATCTTTATAATATTTTGTAGAATAATATGCAATTCCATTAAATTGTTCATTTTTTAATACCAATGCTAGCAACTGTGGTAACACATATTCCTCACAAAAACTATATCCCTTCAATTCTTGCCTTTTTTGAAAACTACAAACAGATGATAAAATCATTTTAAAAAAAGTCGCTTTATTGTAACTAATCTTCTCTTGCAAAAATATATCAAGCCATATAGAATCAAAAATTTCGTATATATTACAT
Source organism: Lachnospiraceae bacterium (assembly GCA_017412055.1). GTDB lineage: Bacteria > Bacillota > Clostridia > Lachnospirales > Lachnospiraceae > SVEL01. Next base: position 177,466 of record JAFQOW010000039.1, read on the forward strand.
CGAAGATCATATATTTTCAAATCTTTACTTAAAAGTGATACAACTGACAACTTTAATTTATCAATATCATTTGTCTCTATTTCTTCTGCTACATCAACAACAGAACTTCCTATGTATAACATTGGTTGCCCAGTTAAACTATATCGTTGATTTTGAATCAAATAACGCTTATTAAATGGAATATGAAACATATCCCATGAAGTTAGTACTTGTTCTGATATTCTTCCTTTAAAGTAAACTTTAAAATCCCCTACTTCCCTTCTAAAACTCAAAAGATCTTTTTTCTTTAAAATACTGCCTAAATACTCTATCGCATCATTTACTTTTGAATCAATCCACAATAGATATATTTTTTTCAAATCATCAAAAAAACTTTCTATTTCTGTAATTTCTATTTCTTTCAAAACATTTTTCACTTCTATACATACTGGTTCATCATTGCACTTATTGCAATATCCTTTTTTTACCAATTCAAAATGCGCTATAAATATTTTTTTATAATTTTCTATAGTATCTTCATATCTTTCGCTTTTTGACTGAGCTAATAATCGTAATCTATACTGATATGAATCACTTAAAAAATCTTTTATACAATCCATTTTATTCCTCCATAATATCCCATATATTTATAAGATTTATTCTTTCGTTTATTTCTATACTTTTGGGGTCTCTAACAATATATGGTATCGATATTGTAATAATTGTTCCTTCGTATTCTTGTTCCATCTCCTCGCTATAGTTTATAATAATTTCATTCTCATTATCTATATTAAAACAAGAACTATCAAACTCAACATAACATCCCCCAGATAATATTGTTGCAAAACCATTTAATTCATTTATATATTTTCTCAGTAAATATAATCCCAATCCTCCTGATTCACTATCATCACGTGTAGTATTTGTTTTTTTCAAAGCCCATATTAACGCAGATAGCTCATTTTCAAAAATCATTCCTTTTTTTATTTCTAATTGTTTAGCAATTGAATACTGTGCATTCGAAATCGAAACGGTGATCATATTTTCATCCGTCGTTACACTCCCTGAAATAAAACCAACTTTACTTTCCGTATGCATTTTTATATTCGTAAACAATTCACTTAAAAGAGTTTTAAATTTGTCATAATTTTTTAACTCTAGCTTTTTCAAAAATTTTAGTAAAATATCTTCTTCTTCACGAACATTCTCACCACCTATTACTCTTGGCTTAAAAAAAGCCCTTTTATCATTTGCATAATAATTAAATAAAGACATAATAACATTTTTTTCATCATAAACTTTTAAATCTGGCAACATTACAAAAATTTGTTTACCATTTGCCCTTTGTTCCTCAATAGAAAAAAATAACAATGAGAGAATATTTACATCAAACACCTTTGTCTTAGAAAAATTAATAAGAACCGTAGTACCAGTAAAATCCTTCATACTTTTATTGACTTTAATAAAAAACGAATATACTTTTGACGAATTTTTTATTTTTCTTGGACAATCTATCCTTAAAATCTTATTTTCCATAAATTAATATCCATATACATAATAATTAACATAATATATTATATACTATCATTTTAACTTATTTATTACAATACCTTATCTTAAAATACTAATTATTTATACAAATAAATATAAAAATACCATAACTACCATATATAATTGATATGAAATCCGTAAAATTATTTATATTTATTTTTTTATGGAATAAAATTAATTTCTATATTCGCCTTAATAATTATATATAACTTATTATCATCATAGTCCTTATGTGCAATAAACACTGTATACACTTTTTCTAGTTCATCTACAACCGTCTTATTATACATAATAATAGTGAACTTATATTTCTCTGTCTTACCACATTCGTCTAAAATCATAATTCCTTTTATTAGTAAACACATCACTCAATATCTACGTAATTTCCTTAATAACCTATCTCCATAATCCTAACATTTATCCAAACATCCCAATCGCTTTCTTCACCCCTCCCCATACTTTTCATACATTCCCACCACTTTCACCACCAAAAAAATACCCCACTAGAACCATTACGATTCTAGTTAAGTATTCATAATTTTATAGACTTTACTTAATTCTTCGCTTCCAGCATCTTGTCGCTTCGCGCCAATCTGCACACGTACATTTATCAAATGTACGCGAAAAAGAATAACAAAAGCCCCATCCATTCATGCAAGCATGATGTCCACTTGCCTCGTCGCCATCACAAAAAATCCCCCACCAGAACCTTTACGATTCTAGTGAGGGATTCATATTTTACTTAATATCAGTAACCGTTATCTAAACGATAGCATTACTTATTAGCGATAGCTGCCTGTGTCGACAAGTGTGCAAGATATGCATTGTAATAATTGCTATCCTTCACTTTTATACAATGCATCAATCATATCTTGTGAAAGATTCTCCTTAAATGTTAATGACTTATACTGTTTTTTAAATACATTATTTTGCAAATATAAGTATTTCATAACATTTCGCATATTTGTACTTGATGCATTATATGTTTCATCTCCCAAAGGACTCTTCTGTATTATTTCTTGAATTTCCTCAAACATACATGGGTTATTCATGTCTATTTCAAAATAGTAGAATATTGTAGCTAATACCATTGATACACCCGTGTGGAATTTTACAGAACGTTTATCTTTTCCTCTAAATATAGCACTTGAAAAAGGAAATTCTACTCTTTCTGATAACTTTATAACAAAGAAATTAAACTTATTAAAATTGTTTTTAATCTGTTGCAAGTTATTTTCTATTCCCTTTTTGTATAAATTAGCTTGATTTTCTAAATATTTATTAGCAATTTCTACACCATCTTTATACATAAGATTAGGTCCATTATTAATTATACTAAAAATGATACATAGTTCCTGATGGTTTCTTTGCTTATTTTTTCTCTCATTTGTAACATTATATAATTTTACTAATTTAGCCGACGATGCCTCTTTCTCAGCATTTTCCATATTCACATTAAGAAAATTAGTAATATACAGGCTCGTTTTTGAATAGTATGTCGCCATAGACATTTCATGTTTCTCAAGTGGCTTTGTATTGCGATTATATCTCTTAAACAATTCTATTTCCATATCATCACTTTCAAATGCTTCAAATTCCAAAACAGAAAGATGACTACTCAAAATTCTAAACTTAATCTCCTTACTCAATTGTGAAAATTTTTTATTTTTAAATTCCTGATTATCTTTCAGCAATTCTAAATCTGACAATGCAAATTTATCCTTTACATACCTATAAATTGCCGTCAATCTATGTTGCCCATCCATAACATGCCTTAATTGAATTCCATCACTAGTAGTTCTTACTAAGAAAATTTCAGGAATTGGAATTCCGACAATAATTGATTCAATAATGGAACTTTCCTCCTTCGCCTTAGACCGATATTCTCTTTGATAATCAGGACTCAAAATAATCCCTTGTAAACACTCTAGTTCATCTTCTTCACTCAACTCGTCTTTTGCTTTTCTTAAATACTTTTCTCCTTTATCAATAAAATTAACCATATCTTGAATTGATATCAATGGTCTTTTAAATTCTACATTTAATGGTAACTCCATCTCTCTCACTCCTTTACATGTGTTCTTTAATAAATTTAATCGTTTTTACCATATTATCTTTATCTGGATATATATTTTCAAATGTTATGCCTAACCTAAAAAGTTCCTTAAGAATGCTTTCTTTGTAGTCCTTATCAATTATTGCAATTTTAGTATATTTCTCAAGCATTTTATCAAGTGAGTCGCTATGTACTACTTTTAAGAAACATCCTTTTTGAAAATGTATCCTTTCATTACAATTTCCGACTCTTATAAAATATGATTTATCAGAATATTCTCTTTCTAATGACGTTTTCATATCTTCATCCGAAAAATCAATCAACTTTCTTTCTGCTTTGACACTATCTCTATTATAAGATAATGAATCAACAAAATATACTATCGAATGGTTATCCGTATATGTATACTCTTCAACTGCAAATAATAAGGAAATCAAATGTGCTTCTGTAAAATCCAAATAATTTGTCGGCAAGCCATAATGCTGTCCATATGCTCTTAATTCCTCGGCATTTTTCTTATCTGTAGTATTGTCATAGTATAATATCCGTTGCTTAAATGATGATTCGTATTGTGCTGAATGAAATCGATAATTATCATCGTGTATTCTATGTAATGATGGCTCTAACTTATATTTACAATCTTTTTGTCCTCTAGACACGTAATTGTTTTCTTCAAATCCACCAATAAACTCAATATAACTTCTTACACTATCTATTAATGCTATATTACCTACCGGAACATTCAAATCTTTTGATATTGTTTCTATGACATTATCTCTATTCCATTTTTCAATTTCCTTAATCTTAGTTTCTAATTTTCCTTCATCACATAAAGTGTATTTAATACTAACCCCTTCGTCTGTAAATTCTATATCATCTGGTTTAAGAAACTGTTCAAACAAAGCAAGAATTGCACTTTTTTTTCGTTCCTTACCCTCATTAATAACCTTATCTGTTATATCCTCTATGGACTGGTCTATTTTTAATCTTTGAAAAATTGAAAAAAACAAATCATACATTTCTTTGTCATCTGTCTTCTCAATAAGAAATTCGTCAATTTGCTGGTCGGTTATCTGCGTTAAATCTATTAATTCAGCCTTACATAGTTCTTCCTTTTTCACAATCTCTTCTTCATCTTTTGTTTCTTCGATAATTGTAGAAATGATTCCATACAAATCCTCTAATATCATTAGTAATCCCTCCATATATATCTTTATCTTTTCTCCTGCTTTATTTTCTGCCAACGATATCACTTCTTATACTTTCATATAGAAGCTATTATAATAAATTTTAATATAGAAAACAACTATTGTAAATCCTGTAACAAACGTTCTATACGCTCAGTCCAGTCTGCTTCTCTTGTTTCATTCCTTAACCAATCATCAGAAAGAGGAAAATAAACTTTATCATTCACAGTTTTCCCAAATCCCATTTTCTATCGTCTTCCTGTAATGCAATTATTTTTTTGCCCACTTTCCATCCTTATGCATATACAACCTCCAAAACTAATACGACAAATTCAAATTTATTAACTTCTTTTTAGTATATATTTCCAATACACATTCTCTTCATATACAAGAAATTTCTATCCAACTCCATATGTTCCATTCATCCATACAATCATTATAAATATCCTCCATCATAATTCAATTTATATAATATCTGCAATACTTCTTGCGATACGTTCAATAACAGGAACAACTACACTATTTCCTGCTTGTTTATACAGCTTAGCATCACTCAATTCATCAGGTAGTTTATATGCTTTTGGATATCCTTGAGCATTGAAACATTCTTTTGGTAACATCTTTCTAATTCCAAATTTTGTCTTTACCAAACATACATTATGACCACCTTCTCCTTGATTAGCAGTCAATGTAGGCACAACTCCCGATTGATTTTTTCTTACATATTTTCTTCTCCACTGATATATAGATGGATTATCAATATCATCCTCTTTCATCGCTACATCTAACTGCTCAAAAATATCGCCCTTATATTTACCTTCAGTATAATAATATTTATCATCCATTTTAGTCTCAAAATCTATAATATCTTTTACAGTGCTTGTTCTTTGTATAGGGTCTGGAAAGCAAAATTTTTTATATAATTCTTCTTCCTTAAATGCGACTATATAAATACGTTCTCTATTTTGAGCAATATTACCATAATCCATTGCATTCATAACTTGATATTTTGCCTTATATCCCTGCTTATGTAGTGATTCTAGTATTACCCTAAAAGTATTTCCATTATCATGACCAACTAAGTTTTTGACATTTTCCAAAAAAATAATTTTTGGTTTTTTTTCTATAAAAATACGTTCAAGTTGAAAAAAAAGAATACCTCTACCTTTTTCATCATCAAAGCCTTGCCTTAATCCAGCTAAACTAAATGCTTGACAAGGAAATCCTGCCAACATAATATCAAAATCTGGTATCTGTTCTGTTTTTACATCATTTATATCCCTACAATCTACCTTTATATTAAAATTTTCTTCATAAGTTCTAACTGCAAATTTATCTATTTCATTTGCATAAACAGTTTCAAAACCTGCATTATGAAATCCTAAATCTATTCCTCCAACACCTGCAAAAAAACTAGCACATCTTAATTTTTTCATTATTATCTCCTTCGCAAATCGCGGCGTGCCGCATTATTATTGTTATAAGAAAAGGGAATAGCTCCCTTCTCCTTTATTATTTTTTTTCAATTCTTTTCTCTCTTATATAGAAGATGGCATCAGGTTCTAATCCTTGCTCTTTTACGATTTTATCTTGAATAGAAAATCGTGGACGTCGTCCCTGTCTTTGTTGGTCTTCTACAGTTTGAGTCTTACTTACTTTAATTTTCTTCAAATCTTCTGAATTTATACCCAAACGGTATATTTTCAATAAATCATCGTATTTTTCTAATCTTACAAAGACTAAATCATCAAAATGTTCAGATGGACTGAAACTATTTGGAGCACTTGTTTCATCAGCAGAACTTCCCTTAATTTCAATAATCATAGGATTTTCTGGGTCAGACATATCAACTGCATCACCATTACTTCCTTCTTTATTTACCATCAAATCTAATGCATAACATGCCATATATTCACTTAATTCTGATGGGAAATTAATTCCTCTAGTTCCACTCAATGTTTTAATTTCTGCATCCAGCTGTTTCCAATGGTAATATGTATCAATCACAGTTTTTATTCTTTGACTATCAACTTTTACCAATTCCATTTTTACAACTTTTTCGCTGTTACTCATTACATAAATCACTGGGAGCTTATCCCCTATTTAATAATACCATATTCACTATCTTTCTACAAACAGATTTTGCATTTATATTTCAGTAGGTTTAAATACAAAATGTTTACTCTTTTCATCTATTGTTCCTCTTACAATATAATTATGTGGTTCAAAATACTTATCATTACACTTCATTTTCATAACAACAATCGTGTTTATATCACTAACTATAGGATTATCTAAATCAACAACCAAGTCTTCTTTTTCTGATAATGTTACTCTCGAAAAACCTTTGTTACTTTTCCATACAACTTCATCTTTAATAAGCATCTCAATATCATATACTTTTATATCTGTAGCTCTATTCTCTGTAATATTCCATACTCGTATTCTCAAATTACTATTTTCACCATTACTAGCAGTTTGTGCCACTCTAAATTTTGGCATATTCCTTTCATACTCTCGTTCTTCTAAAAGAGCCGTTCTTTTGTCAGTTTCTATCTTTAGAAGATGATTCTGATATAAAGACAATGCTCCTAATATCACTGTTCCCAAAAACGATAATACTGCACCATAATATCCTAATAGTTCTCCTGCTGTCCATTCAGCTACAAAAAAATCATTAACAGCTTCTATCTTAAATAAAATATGTATTATAAAAGGAATCAAAAATATATTTGCAATTATAATAACCACGATTATTATCTTATGTTTTTTTATCCATTCAAACATATGCTCACCTTCCTAATTTATTAGTATATACTGTTAATATATCATATATTTGTATCAAAAACATCCACATTCGTACATCTGCAATATATCCTTTCCCGATTTCCCGTTGCCCAAACACTAACACACTATATATACTAAATACTATCACCACGTTATTTATATCTATTATTCTTCATATTTTGCCCTATTTCATTCGAAGCGCCCCTAATTTAAACAGCCCATGCCCCAACTTTTTTTCGTGCCGTTTTGGTGCTCTCTGAGTTGCCTGTGGGCACGATTTTTGTATCGGTGAGACGGCTCTTTGCTTGGAAACTGCCACTTGGAGCACACAGAAACAAAACCAATCCACCACAAGCAAACAAAGCAAAAAAAGTAAGCAACTACTATTAACTGCTTACTCTTTTCATCTCTGTTACTTACGAACATAGACCTTTAAGTTAATGTCTTGCCATTGTCCCACACGCAAGTAAGAACCTGTGCTTTTTCGAAATGCTCTAGCTTCATCATACTTAATAGCCAACTCTTGTAATAACATGTAGTTCTTTTCATTAAATTCACCTACTTTAGATTCACCTCCAAGAGATAAGTACCATCTAAACTCACCTTCTTCTGTAGGTGTTACTCTATCTACAACTTCCGGAACTAATGATTGAATTGTAGCCTCATCAAGTTTACCTTTAGTAATGTCAACCATTGCCTCAAGCTTTGTACGAACATTATTAAGAGCCTCTATTTTATCTTCATCTGAAACTATACTTAACTGATGTTCTTCTGCTTGTATAGTAGCTTCCTTTAGGTCTATTTCAAAGGCTTCTATCTTAGCCTTTAGGTCATTGTATTTTTCATTGTAGATATCTTCTGTTATCATCCCATCAAGGTACTTATCTACAAGTGTTGCCATACGATGTTTAAGAATCTCTATTTGCTTACTGATTCTTGGTGTTTCATCTACAAAATCATCTTCAACCTCATATGACTCTTCTATTACAGATGCTATATGCTCTGCATCCTTTTCAGGCTCATCCCACAAAATCTGTAATATTCTCATTAGCTGGTATGATATCTTCCAAGCAGGGATAGACTTCACATCACATCTACCTTCACCAGATAAGCCATTAGCTATATGAAATGATTTTCTTCTGTGTTCTACGATGTTTCTGCACTGGTAGCCATAACACTCTTCACCTGACTGGTTCACACGCCATTTAAACTTTGCAAAGCTCTTGCCACACTCACATTTGAGAACCTTCATCCAGCAATCTGTTGTAGGTCTTTTGCCGATACCATTCTTTACACCAACACGACTCTTACTCTTCTTAATCCTCTGAACCTCTTCCCACATCTCTAGTGGAATGATTGGTTCCCAGTCACCTTTTATGTAGATATGATGTTCTTCCCCGAGTTTCTCTCTTCTATGAAAACCATCTGTATCTGTCTGACTCAAGAGGTATGACTTGTATCCTGCAAATGTTTTACATGAAAGATATCTGGAAATTGTCGACGGAGACCAGCTTACCTTCCCTTCTGCATTGGAATAGTGCCCTCCTAACAAGAGAGAACAGATTTTTTTCTCTCCGTACCCCTCAATATACCATTTGAATATTTGATATATTGTAGGTGCATCAGCATTCTTTATGTAAGTATTCTTAGTTTTATCTTTTGGGTCTGGTCGTACTAAATCATATCCCAAGATATTTCCTGAACCAAAAAGTACTCCTTTCTGACGACAAGCTGTTAAGCCTGCGTTCACACGCTCTCGAACTTTCTCCGACTCAGAAGCTGCGAGTCCAGCAAATATGCCCAACTTTATAGTTGCATCATTAGAGAAAGAAAAAATTCCATCTCTTAAGAATATCGTCTCAACATTCATAGAAATATATATGCCAACTTCTAATGAAGTGGATAAAAGCCAACAGCGACTTGTAGCAAAGGATAGAATAAAGGCAAGATTAAACCAACTTGACGACATGGTTAAGTTAAAAAAAGAAGACAGAGATAGTGCATTCAGAGAGCTTGAACTTTATAAAGAGTTCATGACACCAGCTGATAAGCAGAAATATCAGACACGTCTCAGAGAAAAGAAAGAGTTAACGAGTATCAAATTGCTCTTAGATGAAGATGAATAAAGATTAATTCATCATAATAACAGTAAAAAATAACTTATAGAAAATAAATAACTTAAGACATTTTCTAAATGATTCTTGAAAACAGTTTTTTGAGCAATCTGAACTTACTTGAAAAGCAGATACATATTATAAATATGCTTGCAAGTAAGAAAGAGCATGGAATAATAGCTGTTACTCACCAGTTACGAAAGATGTGGTCTGATGTTACCGATGAAGAACTCTTCGAAACTGCTCTTATCAATACTGAGAGCTACTGTGGTTGCAAAATTAGTAGCATGCTTGAGGTTCTTACTAATCTTACAAAAGAAACTGATGTAAAAGAACCAGATATTCTTGATGCTATAAATAATATTTCATCCGAACCAACAATGTTTGTTATGACTAATAACATTTCTTTGCATGGAGCTACTACTATTCTTTACAGAACAAAACTGAAATCATTTGCAAATGAAAAAGAATGTGATTTTTATGTAATTCCTTCATCCATTCATGAAATTATTTTAATACCCGATGATGGTAATGTAGATACTAAAGAAATCGAAAAAATAATTGCTGAGGTAAATAGAACTACTGTATCAAAATCCGAATTTCTTAGTAATCAGTTGCTCTATTATTCACGTTCAGATGATACCATTTCCATTTTCAAGACTCATACGAGGGATTAGCTCAATGCTAATCTCTCATTTTGTTTTAGGAAGGAGATTTTTATGATTCAGGAAAATTTCACTATTAACACCGTTGTTACTGGCAGTGATGACGGCAAATCAACTTATGAAATTTCACGTTCTTGGGATTCTGAAAAGAAACCTGCTTTACTTATCGCTCTCTATCCGACAATCGATATTTATCACGCTAACTGGATAGATATGTCCACTATGTTTCTAATTAACCATTCAACACAAATGAATTTAGGTTCAATACGTATTGTAAATCTTTATTCCAAGGTGCAGACAGGAAAACCTTTAGTATCTAGATTACATGAAGACATCGATAATTTAGCATACATATCAGAAATTTTTGATGAGCCAGATATTAACGATTACCACATCATTATTGCATGGGGAAGTTCACTGTCAAACCACAAACTCACAATAAATGCCAAACTCCAAATTCTTCAAATTATTAAAGACAAGGGTCTTATTGACAATGTAATGCAACTATCTGCTGATGATTTAGAACCAACTGACTCATCTTGTGTGCATCCGCTTTATTTAGGTTTGCACCACAACCATAGTAACTGGACACTATGTTCATTTCCATTTGATTCAACCTTTAATGAGTTATCAGCAAAAGCTGGTATTATAGGCAACACCAAGAGCAAGCAAAAGAAAGGAAAGAAAAAGTAATGTACTACAGAATAAAAAACAAATTCGAATTGGATTTCCTTAAGAATATTGAAACTGCAAACATCATTCCATCCATTGTTCTCGATAGAATGAGTGATATTTTAGATATCTTAGATACTAACTATGGTACCACAAGAGCATCTAATGCAATGGGAGGATATATCCTATTCTTCCCAACGAAAGAAGATTACCTCAACATTGCACCAGTAATATATGAGAATTACAATATTGATTCATCTTTATATGAATATGATGATGAACTGGCATCCACCGAAAACATGAGTTGGAAAGAAAAGCTGTATTTGTTATCTTCTGAAGACTCTTTGATATTTATATATAGCGAATAAGTTTATTCTTTTCTCATGTTTAAGCCATTACAAAGGAGGTGAACTTTATGCAATGGTTGTTTGCAGGTATGGCTACTGCAGTTGTTACAATATCACTATTTGAAATTATGTATGTTTAGGAGGGAACACAAAATGGGCTTACCAATTTTATTCTTAATGGGATACTCTCTTGTATTAGGTACTTATGAAGCAACTAAAGGCAAGAAAAAAATATCTTCCAAAGACCTCTTTGGAGATATTGTTCGTTACGAAAAATTAATGAAGAAGTAATTTGTAATTACAAAAAAAGAACCCCTTGTATCAAAATTAGATACAAGGGGAATATCTTTTTTTATAGATTTTCTTTTAACCTAAGCAACGATGCTTATTTTGCAGCGATAGCTGCCTGTGCTGCTGCTAATCTTGCGATTGGCACACGGAATGGTGAACATGACACATAGTCAAGACCAATCTTGTGGCAGAACTCAACTGATGAAGGATCTCCACCGTGCTCACCACAGATACCGATGTGAAGCTTATCGTTAACTGGCTTACCAAGCTTAATTGACATTTCCATAAGCTTACCTACACCTGTCTGGTCTAACTTAGCGAATGGATCGTTCTCGAAGATCTTTGTATCATAGTAAGCATCTAAGAACTTACCAGCATCATCTCTTGAGAAACCGAATGTCATCTGTGTAAGATCGTTTGTACCGAAGCAGAAGAAGTCTGCTGAAGCAGCGATCTCATCAGCTGTAAGACAAGCTCTTGGGATCTCGATCATTGTACCTACTTCGTACTGAAGGTCGCTACCAGCTGCTGCGATTTCAGCGTCAGCTGTCTCTACTACTACCTTCTTAACTAACTTTAATTCCTTAACTTCTGAAACAAGTGGAATCATGATTTCTGGCTTAACGTTCCAATCTGGATGAGCCTTCTTTACATTGATAGCTGCACGGATAACAGCCTTTGTCTGCATCTTAGCGATTTCTGGGTATGTTACAGCAAGACGGCATCCTCTATGACCCATCATTGGGTTGAACTCATGTAATGAAGCGATGAGTGCCTTAATTGCCTCTACTGACTTGCCCTGAGCGTCTGCAAGCTTCTTAATGTCAGCTTCCTCTGTAGGAACGAACTCATGAAGAGGTGGATCAAGGAATCTGATTGTAACTGGGTTACCTTCAAGTGCCTCGTAAAGAGCCTCGAAATCTCCCTGCTGATATGGAAGGATCTTCTCAAGAGCTGCTTCTCTCTCTTCTACTGTATCTGAACAGATCATTTCTCTGAATGCTGCGATTCTGTCTTCTTCGAAGAACATATGCTCTGTACGGCAAAGACCGATACCTTCAGCACCGAGCTCTCTAGCCTTCTTAGCGTCAGCTGGAGTATCTGCGTTTGTACGAACCTTAAGTGTTCTAAACTTATCAGCCCATCCCATGATTCTACCGAACTCACCAGCGATCTGAGCATCAACTGTAGCGATAGCACCATCGTAGATGTTACCTGTTGAACCATCAAGTGAAATGAAGTCACCCTCAACGAATGTCTTTCCACCTAATTCAAACTTCTTATTCTCTTCGTCCATCTTGATGTCACCACATCCAGATACACAGCATGTACCCATACCACGAGCAACTACGGCTGCGTGTGATGTCATACCACCACGAACTGTAAGGATACCCTGAGCTGCCTTCATACCTGTGATATCTTCTGGAGATGTCTCAAGACGAACAAGGATAACCTTCTCACCTCTCTCAGCCCAAGCAGCAGCGTCTTCAGCTGTGAATACAACCTTACCGCAAGCAGCACCTGGAGATGCGCCAAGACCCTTACCCATTGGAGTAGCAGCCTTTAATGCAGCAGCATCAAACTGTGGGTGTAATAATGTATCTAAGTTACGAGGATCGATCATAGCTACTGCTTCTTCCTCTGTTCTCATGCCTTCATCAACAAGGTCACAAGCGATCTTTAAAGCAGCCTGAGCTGTTCTCTTACCATTTCTTGTCTGGAGCATATAGAGCTTCTCGTTCTCGATTGTGAACTCCATATCCTGCATATCTCTATAATGGTTTTCAAGTGTCTGACAAACTTCCTTAAACTGAGCGAATGCAGCTGGGAACTTCTCTTCCATCTCTGCGATTGGCATTGGTGTTCTAACACCAGCAACAACGTCTTCACCCTGAGCGTTTGTAAGGAACTCACCCATGAGCTTCTTCTCACCTGTAGCTGGATCTCTTGTAAATGCAACACCTGTACCACAGTCATCACCCATGTTACCGAATGCCATTGACTGTACGTTAACAGCTGTACCCCAAGAATATGGGATATCGTTGTCACGACGGTAAACGTTAGCACGTGGGTTGTCCCATGAACGGAATACGGCCATAACAGCACCCATTAACTGCTCCTTTGGATCATCTGGGAAATCTGCACCGATCTTAGCCTTATACTCAGCCTTGAACTGAGAAGCTAATTCCTTAAGATCATCTGCTGTAAGGTCTACGTCCTGTGTAACACCCTTCTCTTCCTTCATCTTGTCGATAAGCTCTTCGAAATACTTCTTACCAACTTCCATAACTACGTCAGAATACATCTGAATAAATCTTCTATAGCAGTCCCATGCCCAACGAGCATTTCCAGACTTCTCTGCGATTGTATTTACAACTGTCTCATTAAGACCAAGGTTAAGGATTGTATCCATCATACCTGGCATAGATGCTCTAGCACCTGAACGAACAGATACGAGAAGTGGATTCTCCTTATCACCAAACTTCTTACCTGTGATTTCTTCCATCTTTACGATGTACTCATTAATCTGTCCCTGAATCTCATCGTTAATCTTACGGCCGTCCTCATAGTACTGTGTACAAGCCTCAGTTGTGATTGTGAAACCCTGTGGAACAGGAAGACCAATCTTTGTCATCTCTGCTAAGTTAGCACCCTTACCACCAAGGAGCTCACGCATGCTAGCATCACCTTCGCTGAAAAGGTATACCCATTTTCTTGCCATTTTAAGTTCCTCCTAAAATTTTCTTTTATCTTATAAGGTAAATCCTTATATGCATATTTAATGTATTTCCTTGCTTAATGATAGAATCTCGCTTGCGAGATTCTCCGCCTGCGGCGGGTTGCTTTAGCAACATCTACAACTCCGCCGCAGACATAATCGTAGTTGCATCGCAACTGCGATTAACGCGATCCTAAGCGGAGCGTTTTTTATCAAATAAGAAGTTCTCTTTGAGAACTTTTCTATTTGATAAAAAAGGGCGCAAAAATACATTTGCTCCCTTATTATAACAATTACATTTAATTAAGTCAATGTAATTTTTCCACCTATTGACAAGGTTTTTTTCTACTCCGGTAAGTCATTATACAACTTTTCCAATTTTGGTCTACATTCCATAAAAATTCGCCCTAATTCTGGATCAAAATGACTTCCTAAAGACTCTTCTATTATATCAAACGCTCTATCATAATTAAAAGCTTCCTTATAGCATCTTTTACTAACTAAGGCATCAAATACATCTGCCAACGCCATTATTCTAGCTTCCAATGGAATATCTGTCCCACTTAAGCCTTCTGGATAACCCTTTCCATCCCATTTTTCATGATGATAATGTGCCACATTAATAGCTACTTCCTTGAAGTTCTCATCTTGCACCTCTGCAAGTACCTGAGACACTATATATGCACCTTTAGCTGAATGCGTCTTCATTATAGTATATTCTTCATCTGTAAACTTTCCTGGTTTTCTAAGAATCTGATCATCTACAGCAATTTTCCCCAAATCATGCATTGGAGCTGCCTTAATAACATTTGCAAGAAATTTAACCGTTATCTCTGGTTTCTTCCATTTTATAGCATTAGCAAATACCTTTACACACTCACTAGTTCTTCTTACATGACCACCAGTACTGTTATCTCGACTTTCAACCATAGTCGCCATACCTGTTATAATAGAGTTCTGCATATGACGAATATGCTCTGTCTTTTCCTCTACCTGCTTAGATAAATCCGCATTATAATTATTTAAAAGCTTAATATAATTATCCTCGCTAGTATTATCTATAAGTTCTACACTATATCCTATAAACTTACCACGAATACCTACATATATTCTTCTTAACTTACAGATAATAACTCTATCGTCTACATTTATCTTCTTCTTTTTCTGCTCTTCACCTTCGTCTATTTCCAACCACTGTATAATCTCATTATATAAGATCGATTCGTCATTTTTGGCCATTTCATCGATCTCGACATTCTCTAATTCAGGGAATATATTATATGCCATTTTATTACAACTCATAAAGTTCTTATTTAAGTCAAATGTTATATATCCGTATTCTTCTTGCTTTTCATAGACACCAGCAATACTAGATGACATATCGAACATTTTTAATTTATTAATAATATTCAAGTAAAGACCAAGTACTATCACATATGAAAAAGGTAATAACTCAAAAGGTGCATTCAAAAGTCTTTCACATAAATATACCCCACATGGTCCCAAGATAACTGCCATCATAGAAAATACTGTTTTCTTCGGAAGACGTTTTTTATCTCTGAATGCCTTTACTACCACAGCTATAAGAGCAATAACATAAACCATCAATAATATCTTATACGAATTATGAGCGCGTCCGTATTCCTTTACCATCTGTGTAACGCCATAAACCTTCTTAATGCTAACATTTTTATAATACCAATCACTATAACCAGTAGAAAAAACTATACCAAATACAAAGATGCTTCCAGTCATCAATGTCGCTATTAACCCTTTATGCAGCTTAACTCCGCATAAATCAGCGTGTCTCATCAATACGCACAAGGGCAAAAATACACCTCCTAGATATGTTATATTATTGCATATTATAGCCATATCCGCAGATCTAGCTATTGAAATGGCAAAATAAGCAATATTACATACAGCACATATTGTATACATCAATATATGATAAATATTTTGTTCCTTTCCACCTCTGATTATTAACATTAACAGCTGTATAAAACTAACAACCGCCAATATTCCATATAAAGCGCATATAATCATTCAATTCCTCATCTTTCTTACATTTACAAATCTCTATAAACATATATCACAAGAGGGACCTACATGACAGCAAATCCCTCCTATAATTCATATGCCTACCACTCAAACTTTGCTTCGAAGTAAGCCTTTAAGTCTTCAATTTTAACTCTTTCCTGTGCCATTGTATCTCTATCACGCACAGTTACACATCCGTCGTTCTCTGACTCGAAATCATATGTAATACAGAATGGTGTACCGATTTCATCCTGTCTTCTGTATCTCTTACCGATATTTCCTCTGTCATCAAACTCACAGTTATATCTCTTTGAAAGCTCAGCATAAATCTTCTCTGCACCCTCATTAAGCTTCTTAGATAATGGTAAAATACCAATCTTAACTGGTGCAAGCGCTGGATGGAAATGAAGCACTGTTCTCACATCGCCACCTTCAAGCTCCTCCTCATCATATGCTGTACAAAGGAATGCTAATGTCACTCTGTCTGCACCTAGAGATGGCTCTACTACGTATGGAACATACTTCTGACCTTTCTCGTCGTCAAAGTACTCCATAGGCTCACCAGACACATTCTGATGCTGTGTAAGGTCATAATCTGTTCTATCAGCGATACCCCAAAGCTCGCCCCAACCAAATGGGAATAAGAACTCAATATCTGTTGTTGCCTTACTGTAGAAGCAAAGCTCCTCTGGAGAATGGTCTCTTGCTCTCATCTCCTCATCCTTCATACCAAGTGTCTTAAGCCAATTGATACAGAATGACTTCCAGTATGCAAACCACTCTAAGTCTGTTCCTGGCTCACAGAAGAACTCAAGCTCCATCTGCTCAAACTCTCTTGTTCTGAATGTGAAGTTACCTGGTGTAATCTCATTTCTAAATGACTTACCTATCTGACCGATACCAAATGGAATCTTCTTTCTTGATGTTCTCTGAACATTCTTAAAGTTTACGAAGATACCCTGCGCTGTCTCTGGTCTTAAGTAAACTGTGTTCTTAGCATCCTCAGTTACGCCCTGGAATGTCTTGAACATAAGGTTAAACTGTCTGATATCTGTGAAATTATGCTTTCCACATGAAGGACAGCAGATGTTCTTTTCATTAATATAGTT
Organism: Lachnospiraceae bacterium; assembly: GCA_017412055.1. GTDB lineage: Bacteria > Bacillota > Clostridia > Lachnospirales > Lachnospiraceae > SVEL01. The sequence continues at coordinate 194,983 of JAFQOW010000039.1, forward strand.
TAACATCTCTTCATTTGACCAAGCGTCTACTGAACCTTCTATTGTAATACCATTTTCATCATTATAATCTTCAATAAGCTTGTCTGCTCTAAATCTTTCCTTACATTCCTTACAGTCCATAAGTGGGTCTGCAAATCCTCCAAGATGTCCTGAAGCAACCCATGTCTGTGGATTCATAAGGATAGCACAGTCAACACCTACGTTATAAGGATTTTCCTGTATAAACTTAGTCCACCAAGCTCTCTTAACATTATTCTTAAGTTCAACACCGAGATTACCATAGTCCCATGTATTAGCAAGTCCACCGTAAATCTCTGAACCTGGATATACAAATCCTCTTGCTTTTGCTAATGCAACTATTTTCTCCATTGTCTTTTCCATAACATTCACTCCAATCTTACTAATCATACCCTAAAGCTAGGATAATATCTTACTAATTATACTAGTACTTTCCTATATTTTCAAGTACTTATCTAAAGAACTTATATATAAAAATTCTTTATGAACAAAGCGGACAAGTCCACATCATCTCCCTAAATCCCTCTGTCTAGAGGGACTTGCTCCGCTTTGCGAGCCGAGCACGGTCAGCGTTAGCTGACATATTCTTCTCGTGCGAGTGCTCATCCTCGCGGAGCATTTTTTATGATATAGGAAGTTCAGAGAA
>JAFQOW010000040.1 GCA_017412055.1 Lachnospiraceae bacterium
ACATGGTAAGGAATTAAAGATTTACGGTGATATAAGTCCTAGCGACAGTCGAGTTGTTCAGTTAGAGTCACTTCTGCAGAGCTATACAAAAAATATAGCATTGATTGTCTACAGAAAAGATGGCACAAGAGCATTATCCTACAATACCGAGCAGACATTCTTCTCAGCTTGTACTATCAAGGCTGGTTTCATCCTAAATATTTGTAAGATTATTGACAGCGGTGCCGTTGACCCGGACACACTATTGGCATATGCACAACGTCATTATCATCAAGGCTCCGGTACCATTAGAAAATCAGAATTTGGTACCCAGTATTCAATAAATGAACTTATAATAAAATGTCTTTCTATAAGTGATAATGTCGCTTACAAAATGTTGCTAGAACACTTCGGACTAGACAGCTACAATAAAATGATTACTTCCCTTGGCTGCAATTCTTTAAAGGTTTCAAAGATGTGGGCCTCAAGTGCATTACCAATGGATTATATTGTAGTGTGGAATGAAATATATGATTATCTTCAATCAAACGGACGAATGGTCCCAGTACTAAAAAAAGCTTGTACAAACACTCCTTTTAACTATGGTACATTAACACTTCCTGATGAAATTGATTACTCTCACAAATCAGGTGATAACTTTGGTGCCGCCGCCGCACATAGCGATGCTGGTATCATTTGGGAGGATGATGCATATATATATTCTGTTTTTACAAACTCAGAAGGAAAAGACTATGATTTAGGTATGATAAATAGTTGTATGGATCTTGTCTATGAATTAATGAAATAATATACTATAGAAATATAAGCAAAAAGGCTACTACCGACAAATATACGGTAGTAGCCTTTTTACATTATATTTAGTTTTTAAATGTGAACATCATTCTTTAACCACTCAAGAACTTCATCAACTGTTGCAAAGTGTCCTTCTATTACTCCAGTCTGAGAGCGCTCTGTGTTCTTCTTCGCCTGAACCTTCAACATAATAGACGAGCCTTCTGCAAAACCAAACGCCTTACAACCAGCATCAACAAACTTCTTTGTCATTGTAACAAGCTCGCCACCTTCAGCTGGTGAAACCGGGCTCATCTGCGAACAGTCAGCTATATATGCCCAACCGGTATTCTTCCAAGCTGCTGCTTCTGCAAGAACTGTATCTGTTAACCACTTTAGTTCGTCAATGTTTGTCTTTCCAACACCTGCCGAGAGAACAATCTTTCTTCCAGGTATAGTTTCTACTGTCTGTGCTCCATTTTTCTTTGCCATAAATATTTTCTCCTTTGCGTTTAGATTTTACGGACAAAATTGTCGCGCAATTGCATTTTTATTAATTATTTTCACGAATACTGTATGTATTATTATAATATTTGCTCACTATTTTGTCAATAAATTGATATAAATTGATGGTTCATGTAAAACCAACTTTAATTTATATGTGTTATATAAGTAGGAGCACAAAAATAGGAGGTGTTAATATGATTACACTTAGTGAAGTTCTAAAGCGAGCAGAAGCTCAGACAGTACTACCCGCCAAGACAAAAAAAAGACTACTAAAAAATATACTGAAGCAATTACTAAATCTAAAACCTAAATAAATTTTCATGTGTTATTTAAGTAGAACAACAAAAAAGGCTAATAAGCCATAAAATAATTTACATATTTAGGAGGAAAAAAATATGAGTTTATTAAATGCAAACGATGGAAACAAAAATGTAACAACAATCTATATCACAAAGGTTTACAGAAATAGTAGAACTGAATCTTTTGGCGATTCATTTATGAATGATTTTTCATCAGCAGTTCTTCCAGCAGCGCAGATAACAAGCGCAGTATACAGAAAAAAGGCGCTCAAAGCCATAGAAAAAAGAAATCGTACCTTAGGATATGAATCAGATTACATCTATACCTTATGTAACTATAGCGCAGGAAACAACATAACAGCTGCTGGCATGACATCAGAGGCTAATTTCTTTGATTATATTGTAAAATACTGTAATATGGAAATCAGAGCATTTAAAATCGCCAAGAAACGTGGTGGTTTATCCCCAAAGCTTATGGAAATGTTAAATAATCCACCGCACCCATCAGTAGGCCATTACAGCAAAGTGTTCTATACTCTTAAAGTAAACTTTATGTGTATGCTAGAACGTTTTAAGAAAGCAAATAATGATTAATTAAACACTGAATATCACATTGAGAAAGAGGTACTATATGAAAAAAAGACTAGTAATTTTATTAACTGCAGCTTCAATGATTTTTGCAACTGCATGCGGCAACGACGACGCTAAAAAAACTTCAAAAAAAACTACAAGTAATGTAGCAGAAAACAACAATAGCGATTCAAATTCTGACCAAAGCAAGGACAATAATTCAAAGCCAACTGAGGAACCTGCAACAAAAGAACCTGTTGTAGAGATTTTACCTACATTAGAAAAGGATGCCTATGTAGATTTTTCCGGAATCAAGGTTCCTGTAACTATTACATGGGAAGACTTCCAAAAGTTTGTAACAGACAACAATTGGAAAATAGTATCAGATAAGGATGATGCACCAAGTGACGCCAACTTCCACGGAGATGTGGAAGTGGAAACAAATTGTGGCGTTGTACAGTTTAACTTTATGCCTGATGCATACGATACTTACTCAGTTCTTGAAGGCGTAAATATTGATTATGATATTCTTACAGATAAGGTAAGTATTTGTGGTGTTTCTTGTACATCGAAGCTTGCTGATTTAGATAAGGCTTTAAAAGCGGAATTATCAGATTCAGAAACTTCTAAATCATATCATATAGACGACTATCTTACAGTAAGAATGATAAATAGAGATGATGACAAATTTGATATGTCCATCAGCCGATATCCATGGGCTAGACGTAAGGTAGATATATTAGAATATTTAGAGCACATTAATGCCGACACCGAATTAGGTGAAAAAATAGTTGTAGAAACTAAGGAAAATACAAACACCAGAAGAGATATGTACGGACGTCTTACAATAGCATTACCAGAAAACGTAATATATAAATCTACTGACATTGCAACTGATCAGTTTACATACAAGGACGGCAATGATAAGACTAATTATATAGGTCTTGGTTACAACTGCAATTATGTAAAAGGAAACAGAACATGTTCTGAAATTGAATTCTCACAGGAGCTTAAGAAATCCATTGATATTTGGAACAGTGTAAACACTTTACCTGCTCGTATTTCAGAGATTCAAATCGGAGAGTATAGCGGATATGAATTATACAAGCCTTCTCCTTCAGACTCACGCAGCAATGTAAGAACATATCTTATGTGGATAGAGGGATACCAAATTGAGTTTTATATAAGCTATTATAATGATGTTAATCAAGAGCTTTATAACGAAGCACTGGATGTGCTTATGCAGGCTATAGCTTCTGTGGAAAAGGTACAGTAAAAAAGAATACTATGAAACTATGAAAAAAAACTCTGTGAAGTTAGGATACCCTAATTCACAGAGTTTCTTATTATAAAAAGCTGTTTACCCATCCTCAGATATACCGTTCAGCTTCAATTTAATATTTAGTTTTCATAAGTCTGTATCTTATTCCATCTGAAATTATCACCTCTACACATAAATCCTTATTTATCACACCCTTTATACTATTCTTTGACAGACATATTTCCTCACCATTTGCAGAAAATAAAGTAAAGGTGGAATCTCCATAGGCTTCGCAATAATACACGCCATCTCCTGCATAATATAGGTATCTACGAAAGAAACTTTCACCATCTTTTATCATAAGCCCTAACTTAGTGCTACACCAAATTCCATTTTTTTCCTTCAAATCATTGCACATACCTATTTCTACAGCCTTATTAATATTATACCCATCCTTCTCATATAAGAAAAAAGCATAAGAAATAGTTTCCCATCCATTTTTTTCACTGCCATAGGTTACGTTGGCATTAACTAACATAACACCATCGCTACACATATAAGCATCTACATAATTTAATGTAACATTTCTTTCTACAACTTTTTCCATAACGCCAATCCAGTCATCCACCTTAAATAAAGGCTTTTCATCTGCTGCAAAAGCAATAAATTCTTCCCCATCTAAACCATCCTTAAGCTTCAACACTTCTCCAAAGGCTTCCACCTCTATGTATGAAGGATTATTAACATCCGTTCTTACCTTTAAGGATTTATCAATGGAATATTCATATTTCTTGCCGTCAGCTTCACATTGTACCGTAGCTAACTCATCATTCTTAGAATATACATTAAGTATCTTTACATCATCAAGACTCGTTACTTCTTCTGCCAACGGAATCTCTACTATCTGTCTGTTTCCATCCCTTAATGAAGTGCCGTCCCATATGTAACTATTATTAAGAATACTTCTATATGTGCCTTTATCTACTATATTATCTATGCACTCACTCTTGTCATTGTACACAAATACAGCTTCAACTTTATCATCTATGTTTCCATATACATAAGCGTACGAACCCACTATGTCACAGCTAACTACATTTTTTAATTCCTTACAATTTTCAACAACTAATTTGCACGTTGCATCATATATATCATACATTGCCTCACCATTTTTATCTAATGAAGCAATAACTCCAACATCACCATTTACTGTGACAAAGTTAAGCTCCGTATACCCTTTGTTAGCTCCGTATTTATTCCCATAATAATCAACTAGTACATAAGTATCATCTGGCTTTACAAGGCTCATCAAAAAACCTGATCGGTTAAAACATATCATAGATTTATATAGTTTTTCGCCATATTCATCTTGATTTTCCAAAACAATATAATCCCCTTGCTCATTTACAATGTACAGCAATGTATTGGCTTTCATCCCATATCCATATTGATCATTTGTAGTAAAAACATGGGTTGAACCAACCTGAAAATATCCCTTAAATGTCTGATCAAATATGGATGGGTACTTATCTAGCTCTGATGTCTCTTGCTCGGTTGTCTCTTCATTTTCATCATCAGTAGCAGTTTCATCTTTTTCACTATCATCTGTCAATGTATCCGCTACTATATCTTCACTATATCCGCTTGTTACCTCATTACTCTTATTATCCTTGTTATCTCCTAGGGCAATAACCCCTACAGCTATGCCTGCCACTGCTACGGCTATAGCCGCTGCAATTCCTACTTTAGTACTTATTATTGTCTTAACACCAATTCCTGCCTTAGTGCCAATAGCCAGGCTAGTTTTTCCACCTACAGTATTTAATATTTTTGCAGCCATACCTTGTGGCATTTCACAAGCCTTAGCCTCCTTAGAAAGCATCCATACAATAAATGGTAACACTGAGATACTGTAAAGCTTTGTTCCTCTCTTTTCTAATTCAAGGACATCCTCCTTTATCTTCTTTCTGGCATAGTTAAGCCTGCTCTTCACCGTATTCTCAGAGCATTCACAAATTTCTGCTATTTCCTTTATACTCTTATCTTCAAAATAAAATAGCATAACCGACAATCTCTGCTCTGGAGACAAATTATCTACTATCTCCAAAATCAATCTCTGTGTCTCACTATAATCAACCTTCTCATCTGGTCTAAATTCAATCTTTTCCTCTTCAAATTCCACAACAGGATTATCCTCTGTCTCCATCTCAGAAAATAAAATGGGATTCTTAGTGCGAAGATAATTTTTAGCTCTATTTGCAACGATTGTGTCTACCCATCCCTGCATATTTCCCGCTTGATAATTAGCCAAATTCTTGAATACAGCTATATACGCCTCCTGTAACACGTCTTCTGTAGCATCCTCATCTAAAAGAATTCTTTTTGCCACATAATACGCTGTTCTCACAGTTTCATTATAAATATCTGCAAATGCTTCACTGCTACCCGCCTGCGCTTTCTTAATTATATCTTCTGTAATCATATAAAACCTTCCTATCTTATTTTTTCGTTCAAATAGCTACACTTATTATAAGTCTAAACATACATTAACGCAACTTCTCATTTTCCTTGAAACAAAAGCTCTTTTTATGTACCATTCGGATTCCGCTTCGCTTCATCCTCATGGAGGCGGTCGGCAAGACATGATAATTGCTTTCTTAGATTATTAACTATATTTCGCTACGGTGCTATTTCGCCTGACACGCATGTCAGGCGCGGGCTACGCCCGTTCATAAGATAAAAAATACAAGCTCCATTGCAAGTAAACTTGCTGGAGCTTGTACTTTTATCTTATGATAGCACCTTCGCTATATCATACATGTCATGTTGAAAATATTCCTTAGCCGAAGTATCTGTTAAGAAGTCCTTCAAACGCTTTACCATGTCTTGCCTCGTCGCGGGCCATTTCATGCACTGTGTCATGGATTGCGTCAAGGTTTGCCTGCTTTGCTCTGAGAGCAAGGTCAAACTTTCCTGCTGTTGCACCGTTCTCTGCATCTACTCTTAACTTAAGGTTTTCCTTTGTGCTGTCTGTGATTACTTCACCGAGTAATTCAGCGAACTTTGCTGCATGCTCTGCCTCTTCCCAAGCTGCCTTCTCATAGTATAAGCCGATTTCTGGATATCCTTCTCTATGAGCTACTCTAGCCATAGCAAGATACATACCTACTTCTGTACACTCACCCATGAAATTTGCTCTTAAATCTTCTCTAATATCCTCTGACACTTCTGGAGCCTGAGCTACACCTACTACATGCTCTGCTGCCCATACTTTTTCCTCAGCCATTACTTCAAACTTATCTTGTGGTGCCTTACATACTGGACAGGCCTCTGGTGCCATCTCTCCCTCGTGAACATATCCACATACCTTACATACATACTTTGCCATAATTAAATCCTCCTAAAACTCTTATTTGTTATTTGCTAATTTTAATATCAGTAATGATTACTGTTTTAATATAGCATATGTTTTTTTTATTGTCAACAAAAAATATAATAATTATTCCTACTTTTTTAAACAGTCCTTACAAATCCCATAAAAATAAGCATTGTGCCCATATATTTTACCTTCAAAATCCTTCTCTGCCAGAGTATTTATAAAATCTAAATTGCTTACTTCTATATCAAGTACACTGCCACAATCCCTACAGATAAAATGATAATGAGGTTCTACATTAGGGTCGTAATGCTCGTTGCCGTCATTGCAAGAAATCTTCGCCACCATACCAAGCTCTTCAAGCAGTGCAAGATTTCTATATACTGTTCCAAGGCTTATATTAGGATAATCTTCCCTAATATGACGATATATGAAATCTGCTGTAGGATGATCTTTTCTACCCTTAAGGAAATTTACGATAGCTTCTCTCTGCCTACTATATTTAATAGTTTTTTCTGCTGCCATATTCCTACCTCCTTTATATTAGTAATCATTACTAATTTTATCATTATCTTTTTGATATGTCAATAAATATCTATCTGTACCTTAATCTATCTGTACCTTAATCGAATACGTTTTTTTCTATTAATAGTAAGTATACTTACTATAGACTATTTTAAATAACTCTAGTAAATATTTGTAATTTACCTCTTGATTTATCAGATTTTTTGTTGTAATGTATATTATGTTACATAGTATTGAATACTACATTACAGGTTTTATTTAAACAGATGATGTGTTTCTATGTATATTATCAGCAATATTTACCATAATATTAATATATTATTATTTAGGAGGTTTACTATGTTTAAGAATTTCAAAGAATCTATCACAAAAGCAGTTACCAAGCTAAAGGACCCCGGCAGCGCTATAACTCATTTTATAGGTATGCTTATGGCTATTTTTGCGGCTACTCCGCTTATTTTAAAATGTGGCGAGAATCCCGACAGAGTGCACATAGTTTCATTGAGTATATTTATTATAAGTATGATTTTACTTTATGCTGCCAGCACACTACACCATTCCCTAAAGCTCTCAGCAAAAGGGGACAGACTTTTTAAGAAAATCGACCATATGATGATTTTTGTATTAATTGCTGGAACCTACACACCTGTATGTCTTATTGTTTTAGAAAAGAACATCGGTATTCCACTTCTTACATTAGTATGGGGAATTGCCCTAGCTGGAATAATTATAAAAGCTTGCTGGATTACTTGTCCAAAATGGTTTTCATCACTTTTATATATCGCTATGGGTTGGGTATGCGTATTAGCTTTCTCACAAATATTTAGCACATTAAAGGGCGCAGCCTTTGGATGGCTCTTAGCAGGTGGTATCATCTATACAATCGGTGGAGTTATCTATGCACTTAAGCTTCCAATTTTCAATAATAGACACAAATACTTTGGAAGTCACGAAATATTCCATTTGTTTGTAATGGCTGGAAGCTTTTGCCACTTTATATTAATGTATAACTTTATAACTAAGATGTAATTAGATTTAAAATAAGATTTTTATGTAGAAGCGTGCAGTGATGCACGCTTTGCTTTTAGTTAACTTAAAGCATCTATCTAAAGCAACAGACTTTTAAAGGTTATCAAACGTTTCATCGTTGTAAGAGAGCCTGTTTGCGACCTTTCATACTATATTGTATGCTAGCATTTAAGCTTTGTTACAGTCTGTTATCAGTTTATCAATTAATAATTAAGATAATCTAATGGATCAACCACTGTTCCATTCTTTAACATTTTAATATAAAGGTGAGAACCCTCCACTGTGAAATACTTTGTAGGACTTGCCACATATCCTATAAGCTCTCCTTCTTCCAGTGTATCACCCTTTTCAATTTGAACATCTCTTAACTGACCATAAGTAACTACGTAGCCATTTCCCATATCCACAGTCACATTGTTACCTATTTCAGAATCATATCCTATCTCTTCCACTTGGCAGGCATGTCCAGCATATACTGGTGTTCCAATGTCCGACTGAATATACACCGCATCAGAACACTTATATAAATCTAATGTAGGAAAATAAACTGTATTCTCCATATCAAATCCAATGATTACATTTCCTTCAACCGGCCATATAAGCTTGCTAGTCATTGAAAAGTTCGCGTCTACAGCCTTCTCTGTTTCGTTTTCATTATTATTCTCATTTTTTGAATCATTATTCTTTATTGAATCATCATTTTTATTTATAGATTCCTGCTCACCACCCAGACTATCATCTCCTATATTCTGTGATGTCTTTTCTGTAGGTTTAATAGCTGTTATATCATCATTTTGAGCAACCTCTAATTCCTTACTCTCTTGCTCCTTGGTATCATCCTTTAACAAAAGGTCCTTTTTTTCTGAATCTGAATTTTCCAGCTTCACAATATTATTTCCCTTATCGTTATCGTCTCCTCCTTTTAACAATGCACTTCCCAATATAGCTGATACAGCAACCACACCGGCCGCTGCTGCAGCTATAACTGTTTTGTCGTTAAATAATTTTCTTCTATATCCCATATTCGTCCTCCTTTTAGGCATAATAGCTAAACTATGCTATTATTCTTCCCATAAAGGCTCCAAATATACTTCCGAATAATAATGCTGTAATATTTCTGTGTAATTCTTACCATTTTTTGCCAATAATCTCGCACCGTACATACTAAGACCTATTCCATGACCTGCACCTTTTGTAATAATATGAATTTTACCATCACTTTCTTCCACCTGAAAATTCGGAGACTTAAGCTTACATATGGCTGCAAATTCATCTCCTGACATAGTTACATTTCCTATCTGAAGCTTTAATATATAGCCACCCTTATCTCTATCTATTATCTGCAATGTCTCCAATGGATTATCCAAAGACAATGCCACATCCTTCTTTCCTTCTCTAAGTATTTTTACAAATTCTTCTTTTGAAAAAATGACACTTTGCTGATAATCTTCACTATCCACATCTCCCACACTTTGTACAGACACCAGATAATCAAATCCCTCTCCAAGAGCTGTCACACCATCTCTTGTGTAACCACAGGAAGTACTATGATAATATGGCTTAATTGCCTTTCCTTCATACATAATAACTTTCCCTTCCGTCTCCTCTATTACCTTCATAAGCTTATTATACTTATCAGGAAATTCTTCTCCCCATATATCCTCTAACTGAGAATATGTTACATAAGGCATATCAAGCTTATCTACATCTACCTTTTTTGATTTGGCCTCCGACATTTTTTCATAAATATATGTTCTAAGAATAACTGCCTGAGCCTTTAATGCCTCCTCTTGCTCCCCTATATCCATCTGCTTAACCAATGCAAATGCTACAAAATCCTCTAAACCAATCTTCTTTCCATCTGCCACCACGAAATAATCGCCTTTTGTAGCCTTATATACCTTATTATCGTTTTCCCCAGAAAGCAATAAAGTAATCGCCCACGGGAAACATATAACACCCAATGCAATTAAACTATATTTTGCAAGGATACTCATCCATCTTTTACTCACAACTAAACACCCCCTACACAAATATATGTATAGGGGGTGTAATTTTATACTAGCTTAATCTAAATCTACAGTAACTTTTTCAAGATGCCATATATCCTTAACATACTCTTCGATAGTTCTGTCAGATGAGAACTTACCTACATTAGCCACATTGAGGATTGCACTCTTAGCCCAACCCTTCTCATCTCTATAAGCTGCTTCTACGCGCTGCTGAGCCTCTGCATATGCCTTAAAGTCCTTAAGGATAAAATATCTATCTGCTGTTCCTGACTTATCAGTGAGTAATGAATCATAAAGGTCTCTGAATCTCTCTGTATCATCTGGAGCATATGTTCCGTTAATAAGCTGCATAAGCACCTTTCTAACATCCATATCATTATTGAAGATTTCCATTGGATAATATCCACCATGCTGCTCATAGTTAATTACTTCATCAGAAGATAAACCAAAGATAAATGCGTGGTCCTTACCAACCTCTTCAACTATCTCTACGTTAGCACCATCCATTGTTCCAAGTGTAAGGGCACCGTTAAGCATAAACTTCATATTACCTGTACCTGAAGCTTCCTTAGATGCTGTAGAAATCTGCTCTGAAACATCTGCCGCTGCGAAAATCCACTCAGCATTAGATACTCTATAGTTCTCTATAAATACAACCTTAAGCTTGCCATTTATAGACTTATCATTGTTGATTACATCTGCTACGCTATTAATAAGCTTAATTGTAAGCTTAGCTCTGCGGTAGCCTGCTGCTGCCTTAGCACCAAAGATAAATGTTCTTGGGTAGAAATCCATACCTGGATTTTCCTTAATTACATTGTAAAGGTGCATTACATGAAGAATATTAAGAAGCTGACGCTTATACTCATGAAGTCTCTTTACCTGTACATCAAAGATTGAACGTGGGTCAACCTCTACGCCATTATGCTCCTTAATGTACTTAGCAAGTCTTACCTTATTCTGATACTTAATATTCATAAATTCCTGCTGACATTTTGCATCATCAGCATAGATTTCAAGCTTCTTGATGTGAGATAAGTTAGTAGTCCACTCATCACCAATCTTTCCTGATACCCAATCAGCAAGTAATGGATTACCATGCTTTAAGAATCTTCTCTGTGTGATACCATTTGTCTTATTGTTAAACTTCTCTGGCATCATCTCATAGAAATCCTTAAGCTCCTGATTCTTTAAAATCTCTGTATGAAGTCTAGCTACACCATTTACAGAAAAGCCTGCACAGATAGCAAGATTAGCCATTCTTACCTGACCATCATATACAATGGCCATCTTCTTAATCTTCTCCTGATTGCCTGGATATTTTGTCTGAATATCATTTACAAATCTACGGTTAATCTCTTCTATAATCTGATAACATCTTGGAAGAAGCTTAGAGAATAACTCGATAGGCCACTTCTCAAGTGCCTCTGCCATTATTGTGTGGTTTGTATAAGCTGTAGCCTTTGTTGTAACTTCCCATGCCTCATCCCACGATAAGTCATATACATCAAGAAGAAGTCTCATAAGCTCAGCTACACAGATTGTAGGATGTGTATCATTAAGCTGGAACACAACCTTCTCTGGAAGCTTCTTTATATCATCATGATTATCAAGATACTTCTTAATAGCTGTCTGAACACTGGCAGATACAAAGAAATACTGCTGCTTTAATCTAAGCTCCTTACCAGCATAGTGGTCGTCACAAGGATAAAGAACCTCTACTATAGTCTTTGCAAGATTTGCTTCCTCTGTAGCCTTAATGTAATCACCCTTGTTAAATGAATCAAGTACGAAATGCTGTGTTGGCTCTGCGTCCCAGATTCTTAATGTGTTAACTACGTTATTGCCATATCCTACGATAGGAAGGTCATATGGAATAGCTTTAACAGCTCTATAGCCATCCTGAACTACTCTCTCTCTTCCATCTTCGCCCTTCTCCCAACGAGTATATCCACCGAACTTAACCTCACATGTATACTCATCACGACGAACCTCAAATGGGTTACCATTTTCCAACCAAGCATCTGGTACCTCCACCTGATATCCATCTTTAATCTGCTGCTTAAACATACCGTATCTGTAACGTATACCACAGCCATATGCTGAATATCCAAGTGTTGCAAGAGAATCAAGGAAACATGCTGCAAGTCTTCCAAGACCACCGTTTCCAAGAGCCGCATCTGGCTCCTGGTCCTCTATAGCATTAAGGTCTAAACCTAACTCTTCAATAGCTTCCTTAATCTCGTCTCTAGCAGAAAGGTTAATAATGATATTTCCAAGAGCTCTACCCATAAGGAATTCCATAGAAAGATAGTAAACAGTCTTTGCATCCTGCTTCTCATACTCCTTATGTGTTGCAATCCACTGGTCAATTATATAATCCTTTAAACCATATGCTACACCTGCGTAAATATCCTGCTGTGAAGCTTCCTCGATGGTTCTTCTGGAAATGATTTTTACATAATCCTTAACCTGCTTTTTAAATTCTTCTTTAGAGAATGACATTTTGCTCATAACTCTAATCCTCCTTAAGTATTAACATTTTTTTACACCAATAGCCACGTCCTCACCATTGATGTTCCACTCCTTATTATATCCGTCAATTATACCAAAAATAACGTCATTTGCCAATACTTCTGCCATGATTTTATCTCTGTTATTTTCCAAGATTTTCACAATCTTGTCGTTATTAGCAATATAGATGTTTATCTTATCCATTACCTCAAAGTCAGCCTCTTTTCTCATAGTCTGAACCTTACTGATAATCTCTCTTACATAACCTTCCTCGATAAGCTCTTCTGTAAGATTTGTATCAAGTACAACTGTGATATTATTGTTGTTTTCTGATACGTAGCCCTCCATCTGAGTCATTTCTATAAGAAGGTCATCCTTTGTAAGTTCAACTTCTACGTCACCTACCATAAACTTAAGAGCACCTGCTGACTCAAGCTCATCCATCGCTGCATTGCCATCAAGATTTGATAAATATTCTTTGATTCCGCCAAGCTGCTTACCATACTTAGGTCCAACTGTCTTAAGCTGTGGCTTAAATGTATATGTTGTAAAGTTTCTTACATCCTCTGTAAACGCTACATTCTTAACATTAAGCTCGTCTTCGATAATTTCTTTATAGAACTCTGAAAGGTCGAAGCCTGCCTTTACATACATCTGTCCGATAGGCTGACGATTCTTAATATTTGAAGCATTTCTAGCTGCACGACCCATAACTACGATATCAAGTACCTTCTCCATCTTATCCTCAAGGTCTCTATCAATAAACTTTTCATTTACTTCAGGGAAATCACAAAGGTGGATACTTTCCGGTGCAGTCTTATCAATATTTCTAACAAGGTTCTGGTAGATATCCTCTGTCATAAATGGAATCATAGGTGCTGCTGCCTTACTGATTGTTACAAGTGCTGTGTAAAGAGTCATATAAGCATTTATCTTATCCTGCTCCATTCCCTTAGCCCAATAACGATCTCTTGAACGACGAACATACCAGTTACTCATCTCATCCACAAAGTCTGACAATGCTCTAGCAGCCTCTGGAATTCTATAATTTCCAAGGTTATCATCTACCTGACCTACTACTGTATTAAGCTTTGATAATAACCACTTATCCATAACTGGAAGCTTATCATAATCAAGCTCATACTTGCTTGGGTCAAACTGATCAATCTCAGCGTAAAGTACATAGAACGCATATGTGTTCCAAAGTGTACCCATGAACTTTCTCTGTCCTTCTGTTACAGCCTTATCATGGAATCTATTTGGAAGCCATGGAGCTGAATTGATATAGAAGTACCATCTGATAGCATCTGCACCATGTGTTTCAAGTGCTGCAAATGGGTCTACTGCATTGCCCTTTGACTTACTCATCTTCTGTCCGTTCTCATCCTGAACGTGACCAAGTACGATAACATTTTTATAAGGAGCCTTATTGAAAAGCAATGTACTCTCAGCAAGAAGTGTGTAGAACCATCCTCTTGTCTGGTCAACAGCCTCTGAGATAAAGTCTGCTGGGAACTGCTGCTCAAATAAATCCTTATTTTCAAATGGATAATGATGCTGTGCAAATGGCATTGCTCCTGAGTCAAACCAGCAGTCAAGAACCTCTGGAATTCTTGTCATCTTGCCACCACACTTTGGACAGTTAATCTTTACTTCATCAATATATGGTCTGTGAAGCTCAACCTCTGCTGCCTTAGGGTCTCCTGCCATTTCAGCAAGCTCTGCTCTACTTCCTACTGCGTGCTGATGTCCACACTCACACTCCCAGATATTCATTGGAGTTCCCCAGTAACGGTTACGAGAAACACCCCAATCCTGTACATTTTCAAGCCAGTTTCCAAATCTTCCTGTACCGATAGATTCTGGAATCCAATTGATTGTATTATTGTTTGCGATAAGGTCATCCTTAACCTCTGTCATCTTGATAAACCATGATTCTCTAGCATAGTAGATAAGTGGAGTATCACATCTCCAGCAATGTGGATAGCTATGCTCAAACTTAGGTGCATCATACAAAAGATTTGCCTTCTCAAGGTCTGTTAATACCATCTTGTCAGCATTCTTACAGAACACACCAGCGTAAGCAGTTTCTTCTGTCATCTCACCCTTACCATTTACAAGCTGTACAAATGGAAGGTCATAATTTCTACCAACCTTAGCATCATCCTCACCAAATGCAGGTGCGATATGAACTACACCAGTACCATCTGTAAGAGTAACGTATGAATCACATGTCACAAAATGAGCCTTCTTACCCTGCTTTGCGATTGTTTCATTTGCAAAATCAAATAATGGCTCGTACTCCTTGTACTCAAGGTCCTTACCCTTATATGTCTCTAAAATCTCGTATGCAGCCTGAGCCTCTACACCGTTCTCCTCATCAGCCTTTACCGCAAGCTTACCAAGAACTGTATCAAGAAGGGCCTTTGCCATATAATATACGAAACCGTCATTAGCCTTAACCTTTACATATTCCTCTACTGGATTTACGCAGAGAGCAACGTTTGAAGGCAATGTCCAAGGTGTAGTTGTCCAAGCAAGAATGTAAGCATCCTCACCCTTTACCTTGAATCTAGCGATAGCTGAGCGTTCCTTTACATCCTTATAACCCTGCGCAACTTCCTGGCTAGAAAGCGGAGTTCCACAACGAGGACAGTAAGGTACAATCTTGAAACCTTTGTATAAAAGCTTCTTATTCCAGATTTCCTTTAAAGCCCACCACTCAGACTCGATAAAATCATTGTCATATGTTACATATGGATTATCCATATCAGCCCAGAAACCAACAGTACCTGAGAAATCCTCCCACATACCCTTGTACTTCCAAACACTTTCCTTACACTTCTCGATAAATGGCTCCATACCATATTCTTCAATCTGGTCCTTTCCATCAAGACCAAGAAGTTTCTCTACCTCAAGCTCAACAGGAAGACCATGTGTATCCCATCCAGCCTTTCTAGGAACCATATATCCCTTCATAGTTCTATATCTTGGAATCATATCCTTTATAACACGAGTAAGCACGTGTCCAATATGTGGCTTACCGTTGGCAGTTGGAGGACCATCATAAAATGTATATGTCTGACCTTCCTTTCTATTTTCCATTGACTTTCTGAAGATATCATTATCCTTCCAGAACTGTTCAGTTTTCTTTTCTCTCTCAACAAAGTTGAGGTTAGTCGATACCTTATCGTACATAGTTTTTTCTCCTTTTTGATTTATTCTCACGAAATTTTATATATTTCATACATAAAATTTCGTGTAATTTACGTTATGATAAGGTCGAGATAATCATTACATATACCACCGCCAAGCTATCGCTTTACATGCTCATCCTCGCGGAGCGTTTTTTATGATATAGGAAGTTCAGAGAACTTTCCTATATCATAAAAAAATCCCGTCCTGTAACAGGACGGGATATAAATCTCGCTTACCACCTCTTACACTTCGTACGCCTGCCATGCATTTAATACGAGCTCCCTTTAACGCTGGAATTACGGCAAATTCTACTTGGTTACTATCTCGCTTCCTTTCGACTTGCAACTCAAGAGTGATATTCATCTGCATCTTACTTGTATCTGTATCTCACCATCACAGACTCTCTTTGACTTTCTTACACAAACTACTGTCTCCGTCACAGTTTTTATGGTTTTATTTATTTTCTAGGATTATACAACTTAAAAGGCTAAAATGTCAAGAGATATTAAGCATTTGTTTACCATCAATGTATGTTATTTCATCAAATTTCACCAGCAAACTCTACAAGCTCTTTAATAATAACATCTATACTTTCATCCAACCATCTTTTATCTGACATATCAAGAGTTTTAATGTATGATTTATCACTAAACGTAAACTTCAATCTATTAACAATATCCTCTCCATTATTTTCTCTCATAGTACTATCAGAAAAAACATATGCATCTAGCGCTATTATAAATTTTTCTTTATTAATAACATCCTTCAAATAATACATATCGTATACATCTTTATATCTTGTTGAAAATGGTCCAAACTTTAATAATGAACGCAATTTTTCAGCTAGCATCTGTTCATCAGAATTAATTAATAAACTAGCACCTTCATCATCATACATAATATCAAAACAATACTCTTCTTGTTCAAGTTCAAATCGATTATGTACTCCTAAATCTATTTTACTTCTAACCTGATTTCCATAACTATCTTCTAACAAAATATATATCTGTTTTCCACTATAATCTTGCTGTCTTAGCTCCTCTATTTTACCTATTCTACTAATTCTTATACCATCAAGACAGTTTAATTTACTTATAAATAAATCTATAGACTCATCCGCCAATGAATACTTAATAAAATCAATATCCAAATCTTGGGTTGCTCTTCGTACATTATTTGTCTTGCTACGCATAACGACACCGCCTTTGACTGTGATATTTCTATTCAATGGTCCAATTGCCAACGCTTTTAATACAATGTCCTGGCAAACTTTAGCTGACGCCTTAACTCCTTTGTATCCATTCTCATTTGCTTCTTCAATTAGCTTTTGTATATTAATCATCTAGAGAACCTCCCTTCGAAGTACTTCCATTACCATATTTGTCTTAGGTAATTCATAAGCATATTCCGCTACTAATCCCATATCCAATTCACCGACAAGCTTTCTATAATTTACAATCAATTCCTTATACAAATCAAAAGGAAACTTTCTTTTATTTCGTATTAATTCTACAAGAAGACGTTCTCTATTGTATATTGATATATTTACCCCGTCATACTGCAACAAAGTTTTTCCCTTATCAAAAGCGTCACTATTTTCATAAAATTGCTTCACCCTTGTATCACTTATTTTTCTAGTATTTTTTGGCGTTGCCATATGATAATAATCCGGAATTGTGTCAGTTAATCCATAGTAGTAAAAAGCACTATTAAGAGTTATAATCGCATTTGGGTATTTTTTTGAAATAATCTCCAATTCTGGTACATATTTTTTATCAGAATAAATTCCTTTTTCTTTTATGAATAATTCCCCACTATCAATACTTTTTCTTATTTTATAATCAGTTCCATATTTTTCTATACATTCTTGATAAGACAATAACATACTATATCCCACCTTCTTTTTATACAAACATAGGTATTTTTTATATTTTTACCTGCATTTACTTAAATTATATCACAATCAAACAAATAGTCAATATTCAATTTAAGAAAAGGTAGGTAATATTCCTATTTTTACCTACCTTTTCTTCTAAAACCACCATTCAATCATTACCGTAATGTAAATTTTTCAACTCCCGAAATAAGCAATTCTTCTATATTCCATTCCTAAAAAAATTCCTTATCTATTATTCTCCCTCATACGACCCGTGGCTTAGCATATTATATATCTGCTCCTGACTTCCCCAATAGTATCGCGGCTTATCGTCTTTTTCATAGGAAACCAAAAATTTTCCTTTAATTTGCGAAGATATGTCTATCTTTTTTCCATCCTTTAATTCTATCACAATCCAACTTGTAGATGTTGTAACTCCTCCATCAGTCTTCTCTACATCATATATTTGATTGTAATAATCTAGAAATTCTATAATATCCAACTCTTTATTATCATTGAATTCAGGTCCATCATAATAAACCCTTGCCACATCCTCTGCCTTAATCTTAGGTATTCCACTCATATAGCTTATCCACCATATCAAAAGGCCTATAATAGCAACTGCAATTATGATAATTATAATCCTCTTATTTTTCTTAACTGTAGCCTCATCCTTTTTCATCTTCTGATATCGAACTCTCTTATATATCTCATAACAAAACTCCATATCCTCCACATTGCCATCATTATTAGAAAACGCTATCTCCTTTACGATATCCATATACCTATTCCACTCTTCTACTGAAACCTCTGGAAATGTTTTTATTAACACTTCCTTATAGGCTTCATCTGTATGTTTGGAACCCATTAGCTTTCCCTTCTTCTTAAGCTTAAAATAAAGATTTCGATTAATGGTTTTTATAACTCTTATAATTCTCTTTTTTTCTACAAGAAGTCTAAGCTTTTCTTCCTTTAATCTATAGTACCTTAAAATCATATAGATACCTAAAGGCAATAAAATGGCCAATGCCGCTACTACAAGAACCTTTACAAATATATTTCCTCTTAGAGCATCATTATTTGTACCATAATATCCTGCTCCCTTTGTAGACTCTTCTTCCTTTCCTCCTACTCCGGAAACTGATGAAGAAGCATTCTCATCTTCTGAAGTTGTCAGCTCACTTGATGACATGTCTTCTGAGGTTGACTCATCTGTCTCATCAGGTAAAGTGCTACTGTCAGTTGTGTCACCTTTATCTGTTTCTGTTTCATCACCAGAGAGCTCTCCATTAGGGTTTCTTCCATCATAGAATGTCGTAGTTACCTCCAATGGAACCCAACCAAATCTATCAAGATATATTTCCACCCAGGCATGAGCCGCATTATCCTTTACTATACCCATATAATCATCATCAGCTATTTTAAAATCAGATTCATCCACATAATAGCCTGACACATATCTAGCAGGCACTCCCATTTCTCTAAGGATAAGCGTAGCCGCACTGGCATAATGCATACAGTAGCCTTCTTTGCTAACAGATACAAAATATTCAATAGGCTCTGCATTTCTAGGAAGTGTAGGTGGTTCAAGTGTATAATTCATATTTTTAGCCATCCACTCTGCTACCACTTTAGCCGCACGAGCTCTTAAAGTATTTTCTCCAGGCACACCTTCCATTGTCTGTAAATTATTTTTAAACTTTAATTCATGTGCTATATCCAGTATACCTTCCATTCCTCCTGGCACTGAAAGATAATTATCACACACATATTCCTCGTACCATTTCTCCCAGTCCTCTTTAAACTCTACGAACGGCATATTGCTATACTCTTCATAATCTAGTTTTTCATGATTTACCAGATATGATATCTTTGTTAATTCCTTTTCCTTCTTGTAGTACACTCCACCTTCTATATCTATTCCGCTATATACATCTGCAAAATAAGGCACATATGCCACCTTATTATTTTTCTTTAAATATTCTAATGTGACTTTTACTGGATACAATTCCTTAGAGGATAAAGACGCATAATAATTTTCAATACCCTTTTTGCCCATTAAAGATATATTTTCTTTTACTTCCTCCACATCAAAGCCTGCTTCTTTTACAGCTTTTTCAAAATCATCTCCATCATTAAGCCACCTTCCGCCAACATACTGTGCTCCATAGAAGCCCTTTATATACATTGTATCCTTAGGCATCCTATCTGCGTACATCTTAAACACAGGAACATTTTTAAAGGATAATGCCATATTAGATATGATTTCTCCGTTCTTATTTTTGTTCCAAAGGTTATCTCCAATGCTTTGAATTAGTTCTGAAATAGAAAAATTATCAATCAAATCTTTTTGAATTTGCTTAACATTTGAAGAGTACTTAAGTGCATCATTTACAGAGGAAGACACCATAATTTTCATACTCAAGCTTCCTATAACTACAGCTGCACCTACACATAACATATACATATATTTTTTTCTTATAGAAACAGCTATCCTCTCTTTCACAGACGCTGCAAAATCGACCTTGTCGTATTCTAAAGCATTTGCAAGCAGAATACCCACAAACATAATCAAAAAGCCCTTAACCGAAGGTGCATAGCCTACAGTAACCTCTATACCTATTACAAATATAGAAATAAGCGAAAAAAGCAATCTCTTACCCATACACTTAGAAAGCCATACAGCCATAAATATAAGCACTATAAATATAAATCCAACACCCAAATCCACACTGTTAATCTTAGAGGTGCTAATTTTTATTCCAGTCTTATAATATACATTCCATTTCTGGATATATTCTGAAGCAAAGTTAATAAGCCCACCAACTACCTTTTCACCACCCTTAAACATAAAAAGGTATATACTTACAAGGCCTGCTCCTACAAATGGAACACAAGCCTTAATTAAGCCCTTATACTTATTTCTAGTAGAATCTATAAACTCCATTATTCCACTTACAATGCCAGCCACGACTATACAATCCAAAGCTCCTCTTATACTCATTTCACCAAAACCAAAGATATCCTTTAGCATAGTGCGTCCGGCCCAAGTAAAAATAAGCACAAAAAACACATCAAGAATTATATTAAATAATCTCCTACCAGCGTCTATCTCATATTCTGCTTTAGCTTCCTGCCCTACCCAAGTGGCAAGCTTTACCTTTTTCCTACTCATACCCTTACAACAATATCTCCGTAGATGATATTTCCTTCTCTAAATCCTTAATAGCATATTTTTTTATAAATTCATCCTGTTTCTTAAGCACTAGTTCCTCATCTAATGCTAGCTTCCAAATATATGGCTCCATATAATATTTCTCACCATATCTAACTGATATATCCTCTTTGTTAGTCTCCCATTTATTTTTCATAGCAAGCTCTATAAAATAATACAAACTTGCCTCATTATCTATTTTCACACGAGTTATATCCATATCTGCTTCGCTATACCACGCCACATAATGCATACAGCCAGCATCCATAAGAGAAAATGAAATGCTTGACGCAATCTCTATAAATGAAATCATATTTTTCCTATGGGCTTTATCACCCTTAAAATCTAAAAACAAAACTACTGGACATGACCTAGGCATAGAATTTTCCTTAACCATCAATTCATCCTGCTTAGCACTCATCTTCCAATGAATATTTTGAAGTCTATCTCCAGCCTTAAATTCTCTTATCTGCAAAAGCTCACTATTATCGTGACCTGCTCTGCTATCCTCATAAGTATCTGACTCACCATAAAAATGCTTTGTCCCTTCCGTAAGTGTTATAGGCACATCATGAATATTTGGCATAACCTGTATATTCTTCCACTTGCGAACCTTTACATTTCTATATAAAAGACCAGTAATATCATATACTCTAAGAGCCTTAAAAGTAATTTCATAATTCCCTGGACTACTAAATGAAATATTGCTCTCATAAGCATGAGTACCCTTTAGCAAGGCCGCCACCTTCATAACATACTTCTTTTTCTTTTTAAGCAAGGTATCCTCAACATATATAATTGCCTTCAATCTGCTTATCTGCAAAAAGCCTTTATTAGTTATGACAAGCTTTACAAGATTACTCTTTCCTTCCTCCGAGATTCCTATTGGTATCTTTATAGAACCCTTTATAGTATATTTTCTATACAATAAAATAAAGAACGACAAAACAAATAACACTGACGCCATATACGCCAATGTCATAAATCCTGCGTTCTCATACATCCAACCCATATAGGCCAAATACATTATTAAAACTAATAAAAACCCAAAACTAAACACTATACTCTACCTTCTGCATATATGATGCAGGCTGCTTCACCTGCGACAAAATCTCCTCTAAAACTGCACTCTCTGTAACACGTGCAACTCTTGCCTTAGTATTTAAAAGTATTCTATGCTTCGCAACATCTGAAAATATCGCTACTACATCCTCAGGCAATACATAATTTCTGCCCTTAATATATGCCCATGCCTTTGCCATCTTAACACAAGCAATTGAACCTCTAGGGCTTAATCCAAGCTGTACATATGCATGGTCTCTTGTAGCAGATGAGAGCATAGCGATATATGCATACAGCTTATCACTTATATGAATAGCTTCCACTTCATTCTTCATTTCCATAAGCTGTTCTTTACTTAATATCGGTTTAACTTCTGTGATACTAGATGTACTCTTACCCTTAAGAATTTCCACTTCATCCTTAAGTTCAGGATAACCCATACTTACACAAATCATAAATCTATCAAGCTGCGCCTCTGGAAGAAGCTGTGTTCCTGCACTTCCCTTTGGATTCTGAGTAGCCATTACCACAAAAGGACTTGGAACCTCTCTCGTCTCACCCTCTATAGTAACCTTCTGCTCCTCCATTACCTCTAAAAGAGCCGACTGTGTCTTTGGCGAAGTTCTATTTATTTCATCTGCCAAAAACAAATTACACATAATAGCTCCTGGATAATATACAAATCTTCCAGTTTCCTTCTGATACATATTAAAACCTAAAATATCTGCCGGCATTACATCTGGTGTAAACTGCATTCTCTTATCTGCTAATGATAATGCCTTAGAAAATGCAATAGCAAGGGTAGTTTTACCCACTCCTGGAACATCCTCTATAAGAACATGTCCACCTGCTAAAATAGATGCAAAAACCTTGCTTATACATTCATCTTTACCAGTAATTGCTTTTCTTACTTCATTTAATACCTTATCTACATTTACATTGTTCCCCATACCAGTCTCCTTACTTACCTGCTTTCTTAGCAGCCTTTGCCGCTTCTTTAGCAGCCTGCTTTTCAGCCTTTATCTGTGCCTTTCTCTTCTTAGGGTCTGTCTCTACAACAGGTCCTCTGATTCTCTTAGCACCTGTCACATATATACCACTAACTGTAGCCTTAACCTCCTGCTTTGGTGCAAGAGTTTCATATACCTTAGCATCACATATAAGAGACATTACTCTTGGTCCTACCTTTACCTTAAGAATAGGTAGCTTCGCACGTCTTAAATACTTAGGTGTCTGTTCTGTAACTATCTTAGGTAATCCAGCTTCCGAAAGCTTCATCCTCTTCATATCAATAATGAAAAAGTTCATAGTCTGCGCTGCAGCATCTATCTGTGCCTGATTAGCCTCCTGCTTCTTCTGCATCCTCTTACCTACAAAGTACAATGCGATAAGAGCACCTACAATAACTGCAAGAATTATTATTAAAACAATCAAAAATATTGGCATATTTTTCCTCCCATATCCTTATATCATTTTGGTAAAATTTATCTAAATTATTTTATCACTTTAGCTTACAAAAAACAACGACTTTTTACACAAGCTCCTTATTTTTCATAACCATCTCTTTAACAATGTCATGAACATGTGCTCCAAGATGCTTCTTCTCTTCCTTAGAAAGCTCCGTAGTCTCAATAGGGTTTCCATATTCAATAATTACATGAGCCTTCTTTACTCTCGGCTTATGATCCTCAAAGCAAGCACTTGAATTATTGATAGCAACTGGAACTATAGGCGCACCACTCTTCTCTGCCAGCTTAAAGCTTCCTTCCTTAAACTCAATCATAGCATCATCTGTTTTAGCTCTTGTTCCTTCAGGATATATAAACATCGATATACCATTTTTCATCTGTTCTACACCTGCAAGAATGGTCTTAAGTCCCTCCTTAATATTATCTCTATCAAGGAATAAGCAGTTCATAAGTCTCATCCAATGATTAAGAAATGGATATTTCTTCATCTCCTTCTTAGACACAAATCCCATAAGAGGTGGAAGAATTGAATAATTGATAAGTATATCAAAGATGCTTCTATGGTTGCCTACATACAAAACAGCTCTGTCTTTTGGAACATTCTCCAACCCTATAACATCTATCTTAGTACCTGCTATAAATAAGCACGTCTTAAGTACCCATTGTACGATAGAATAGCTTATTCTGGCTTTTGCTTTTTTACTAAATAATCCAATAATAAATAAAACAAAAAATATCACTATACTCGCTATAAAAAATAGTCCGATGAACAATAATATTAGCAAAAATCGTATCATATATCTCTCCTTCGTTGCACATATCATTTGCATATGCTCAAAAAATCACTAAAAATAGTATACACAATACTTCCAAAATTTACAATAATTTTTGACTTCATAGTTAAAATGGAGTAAGATACATATCAGAGGTATTATGTGATATTTATATAACGATATTTTTATAATCATATTTTTATAACTTATCATGTCTACAATATAAAAACTTTATGGAGGTATATTATGGCACGAAATTTAACTTTACTTACGGACCTTTATCAGCTCACTATGATGCAAGGCTATTTTAAAAACAACATCAACAAAAGAGTTATTTTTGATTTATTCTATAGAACAAATCCATCTGGTGGTGGATACGCTATTACATGTGGTCTGGAGCAGGTTATTGAATATATTAAAAATCTTCGTTTCACATATGAAGATATCGAATATCTTCGCGACTTATCCATATTTGATGAAGATTTTTTAACCTACCTTAGCTCCTTCCATTTTTCAGGAGACATATTTGCTATTCCAGAAGGTACTGTTGTCTTTCCAAAAGAACCACTTCTCAAGGTAATCGCACCTATTATGGAGGCACAGCTTATAGAGACCTCTCTTCTTAATATTGTAAATCATCAAAGCCTTATAGCTACAAAGGCTGCTCGTGTTTGCTATGCAGCTAACGGTGACGGCGTTATGGAATTTGGTTTAAGAAGAGCTCAGGGACCTGACGCAGGTATATATGGCGCAAGAGCTGCCGTTATCGCAGGTTGTGTAGGCACCTCTAATGTCCTTACAGGAAAGCTTTGGAATATGCCAATAAAGGGCACTCACGCTCACAGCTGGATAATGAGTTTCAAAGATGAATACACAGCCTTTAAAACATACGCAGACCTTTATCCACACGCATGCATTCTTCTTGTGGACACTTACGATACACTTCATTCTGGTGTGCCAAATGCTATAAAAGTATTTACTGAGCTTAGAGAAAAAGGAATTGAACTTAAAAACTACGGAATCAGATTGGACAGCGGTGACCTTGCATATCTTTCTAAAAAGGCACGTATAATGCTTGACGAAGCAGGCTTCACAGATGCTATCATCTCAGCTTCCAGCGACTTAGACGAATATCTTATCGACAGTTTAAAGGCACAGGGCGCAAAGATTACTTCTTGGGGTGTAGGTACAAACCTTATCACTTCAAAGGATTGTCCAGCATTTGGCGGTGTATATAAGCTTGCTGCTATTTGGGATGATGAAAAGGATGATTTTGTTCCTAAGATAAAGCTATCTGAAAATACAGCCAAGATTACAAATCCAGGTAATAAAACTGTATACCGATTATACGACAAAGAATCTGGAAAGCTTCGCGCAGACCTTATAGCCTTATCAGGCGAAGTCTTTGATGAAAATAATGATTTAACAATTTTTGACCCAGTGGAAACATGGAAAAAGACAACCTTACAGGGCGGCACTTACACTATAAGAGAGCTTCCTGTACAAATCTTCAAAAACGGAATCTGCACATATGAATCTCCAACTATTGAGGAAATCTGCGATTACTGTAAAAAGGAACAGGAAACACTTTGGGAGGAAAGCAGACGACTTGTTAATCCTCATAAGGTATATGTGGATTTATCAGATAAGCTGTTTGATATGAAGAAGGAATTGTTATCGGAATATAGTAGATAACCTAATTTTTAAAAATCATAATTGTGCTACAGCTACAATTATGCTAAAAGACCACTTCCAAAAATAAACGGAAGTGGTCTTTATTCTTTAATTAATCATTGTGCAAATTTATACATAAATGCTGCACATCTATTCGCTTATTTCTATCTCAACCTTGCACTTAGATATAAAGTTTCCATCTAATTCAAGATTATATACAGTAGTTATCTTATAACCCTTGTCAATTTCTTTAAGGTCATACTCTTCTGTCTTTATACACATATCATAATCACCTATAAAAGTGTGATACTTGCTTTTATGGGTATAACCACACTCATAACGCATCTCTGTCTTAGTTACACCCATTTTCGATACCGTCAAGAAATTCTCATCAAACTTAAGGATAGTCCTAATGGGAGCCATACCATCATTCTGTTCATTGTACATAACTATGTTTACGCCATCTCTATTACCCATTATACCATTAGCAGTCATGTTGATTTGTTCATCTGTATCGTACATATGACTAGTGTATGAAATTGTTACTTGTTTTTTGCTCATAAAATACCTCAAAAATTACTATTGATTACTTTAGTAAAATTTCTTTCCAATTCATCAAACACCTCATCCATATCGTATAAAGCATTTTCTTGAACATCTTTTAATCCTTCGTTTATTAAGTTACGAATTTCTTGTCTTGCTTGTTGTTCTGGTGTATACATTATTTTCATAGTTGCTTCCATATCAAACACCGCCAAACGTTTTCTTTTACAATAGTATAAACTACCTCTTCTTAAATAACAATAAAAAACTTACTCCCTACGATTCCACTCCGTCATATTCTTCCTATACCACTTAGGCAAATGATTATTCTGGCACTTCTCATTCCTTCTCTCCTCTATGGCGATAGTATCCACAAATAGCTTCCATAAATCCACATATTCATCATGAGCCATCTCATCAATTCTATCAAAATCCACATCCAAATCATCCATCAGAAACCATCCTTTATAGCATGGGTGCACTGCTGCTATTTTATGAGTAGCGTCAAATATGACCCAATTTTCCCCTGGAAACCTGTCCGCAAAATGATTGCACATCATATGCAGAATATTACATTTGGGCTCAATCTTGGCATACAAACGCCCTCTCATATCACTGAATCTAATAAACTCTCTCATAAGATGAGACTCGTTATACGTCTTTCGACTAAGCTCAAATGCTCTCATCACCCACTTATCAGTAAGTTTATTTATAATTCCTTTTCCCACCTTAAAGCCTCTAACCAAAAAAGCAAATAAAACCTCTCCAGCCTCCTCACTAAAATGACATGCAACTCCCATAGCCATATCGTATCCAGCCATTCCCAACTTTTTTACAATATACTCTACAGTTTTAGCAGCCTTTGTACTATCCGTAGCTACCTCTATATAATTACAAAACAAATGCGCCTCATAATTATTCTTGGATGCTACAGCTATATTATCATCATACTTATCCTTATAGACACTTTTCTTAAGGGCAAATCCATCATAAATCGCTGTAAATATCCCATCCAAGGTCCCATCATGTAAAAGTACATATTCTATCATTATACTCCGCCTCCCATCGTAGCTTTACTATTTGTCACAAAATGATTATCAAAAATATAATTATCACCATACATTTCCTTACCATAATAATCAAAAAGAGACATCTGACTATAATTGGCCTCAGCCTGTCCCACAGCCTTATGAGGCGGCTCATTATATATAAGATGATTTACAATATAACTCTCCTCTAGCTTAGTATCGTACATCATCTTCCCCTTACAAGTAATAAAATAAAGCGCCCTTTTAAGTACCACGCCCATCTTCTTTAAATCACCAAAATCGATTACTCCAAGTCTTCTAGCCTGAACTATCCTTCTCGCACTTTTAACACCTATGCCTGGAACTCTCAAAAGCACAGCTATATCCGCCTGATTAATCTCCACTGGAAAATGCTCCAAATGTCTTACTGCCCAATCACACTTAGGGTCAATATTCTCGTTAAAAAACGGTCGCTCCTCAGTTAAAAGCTCACTAGCCTTGAATCCATAAAACCTAAGAAGAAAATCCGCCTGATATAGCCTATGTTCTCTTAGCAATGGCGGCTTAACATCAAGAGCAGGCAATGCCGAATCATCATTTATAGGAATATAAGCCGAATAAAATACACGTTTTAAATCATAATTTTTATATAGCGCCTCTGCCACATTAATAATATGATAATCACTTTCCTTTGTGGCACCTACAATCATCTGCGTACTCTGCCCTGCAGGGACAAAATATTTACCTCTTGTACCTATAATAAAATCATTATTCCTATTCTCAGAAATCACCTTTGATTCCCCAGCAAGCAATTTAGACGATAGCGCCGACTCATACAAATCATCCCCATAATTTCTCATCTGCATGGCACTCTTTTTATCAGTAATTCCATGACTTAATCTATTATTAAAAATCCCTGTCTGAATCTGCTTCATAGGCTTTAAGATAGTATTCCTAGTCTTATGAGGAGCCATCTCTTTAAGTCCTTCGCCAGTTGGCATCTCAAGATTAATACTCATCCTATCAGCCAGATACCCTATAGCCTCCACCAACTCCTGTGCAGCACCAGGAATCGCCTTAATATGAATATATCCATTAAATCCATGGTCCACTCTAAGTCTACGCACCACCTCATACATAAGCTCCATAGTGTAATTAGGATTTTTTATCACACCTGAGCTTAAAAAGAGCCCTTCAATATAGTTACGCCTATAAAACTCCATAGTTAGCTTACATATTTCATCCGGTGTAAATGTAGCCCTTGGTACATCATTGGATGACCGATTTATACAATACTTGCAATCAAACACACACTCATTTGACATAAGTATCTTAAGCAATGAAATACATCTTCCATCCGCTGCAAATGCGTGACAAATACCACATGCCGCCGCATTTCCCATAGTTTTTCCATTGCCCTTTCTAGTGACACCACTGGAAGTACAAGCCACATCATATTTTGCTGCATCAGTTAAAATCTTTAATTTATACGATACATCCCTAAGGATAACTCCATCATCATAAGGGACATTCTTAGCTTGCTCCAATATGCTATTATCCTCTGCAAAAAATTCTTTTTTAATTATCTCCATAAAAAAATCACTTCCAAACATTTGTTCTATTTTTTATATTATATCATTCGAACAAATGTTTGTAAAGTGATTTTATGTCCCCTTTTATTCCCTTATTTTTCCTTATTTTTCTTAATAATTTCTAGTTTATTATCCTTAAGAACTGCTATCGTATACTCCTCTCCATTATATCTAAAATCAATAAATATTGGCTCATCTATTTCAAAACTAAACGGTAATAAAATCCCTAAATGTCCTTGAGCAAGTTCAGTAAGGTATACAGTCTCATCAAATTCAGCATTTCCCGGAACCATAAGATAACGGTTTCCATTATATATCTTAATCCCCCATGCATATGGATTTATTGGTATAGCAGGAGTCTTTGCTTCATAATAAGAATTGCCTTCTTTATCCGCTCCACAGGTAACAGACGCTCCACCATAATTCCATTCATCCTCTTCATTATTAAAATACAACTGATTAATATATGCCATATATCCGTCCACAACAGCAGTATTAAAAGCCCTCATATCAACCTGTCCATTTTCATCCAAATATTGACTGGCATCAATCTCCCATACAACTGGATGTCCATCTACAAGCATAGTAATTTCCTTTGTATCTGGAGTTACCTTATTTGGAATTTCCTCTCCTCTAGAATCATCTGTAATTACATCACCCTTTTCTACAAGCATCTCTTTTTCCGTTTTCTCCCTAGTATCTTTAGCAACCTGCGCACCAGCTATACATACACTGGATAAAATAGTAACCGCACAAGCCCCGAGAATCAACATCTTTCTAAAGTTAATTCTTCTTTTACATCCTGTTTCCTTTCTCATTACTTCCTCAAGCTTTGCCTTTTTGTCCTCGGATAATCCTACTTCATCAAACATTTCCTTATATTGTTTTTGTTCTATATTCATACAAATCACCCTCCTTAAGCTTGTCCTTTAAAATATCTCTTCCTCGCATCAACTGTTTTCTAACTGTTGCTTCTTTTATATCTAAGATTTCTGCAATCTCCTTTGATGAATATTCCTCATAATAGTATAAATAAATTACTATTCTATACTTCTTAGGAAGACTCATAACCTGTTGATAAAGTTCATTCTTTTCTTCTATGTTATATACTCCCTCTTTTAGCTCTTCATCTTCTAGGTACTTAGTCTTCTTATGCCATGGTGTGACAAACAGCGAATGACATTCATTTATCGTAACTCTGATAAGCCATCTTTTCAAATGCTCATCATCATTAAAAATGACACTTCCTTTTTCGCCAGATGGAATATTACTTATTCTTACTAATTTGCAGAAAACCTCCTGCGTAATATCTTCGGCATCATATTTATTTCTGCAATAATTAAGGGCTATTCTATATACCATATCAGAATGTATTTTCATAGCTTCGACACATTCCATCATTGTCATAACCACACCTCCAAGTTTTTCTTTAAGTAATAATTTAAAAGGCCTTTCAATATTATAACTGTATAGAAGAGATTTTTCTAGATGACTTTTTTATCGTTACTCCTCCCATTTATACTGCACTAGCTCCCCATCTTTAATCGCAAAATAAGTCTCCAGCACCTCATCTGTTTTAATTATTTCCCCTGTATCCATATTGTACTTAGATATACAGTTACCATTATCTACATCCTCGTAATAAATTACCCCTTTGTAAACAGTCATTGATTTGGCATTAACGCCCTCTAGTTTAGTTGCGTTATCACTACGAAGATTCTGTCTCCATATACTTCCATCAGCCATCATATATATAAGCTCATGACCATATACAGCAGCTTCCTGAAACTTTTGTACTTTAAGTGAACTCTCTATTTGAGTAAATAAATCTAAGACTGACACTTCTCCTTCGTTATATATTAAAACTAATTTCCTACCATTTGTCGAAAATCTATGTAATGACCTTTCGTCATCTTCTTTCGTTGCGTATATAAACCTTGTTTCCTTTGTTTTTGTGTTATATGCATATATTTTGTTTGTATCAAATTCAGTAATAACCCCTGTCTTATAATACAATTCGTCTCCACATTGAATTAATTGATTCGGAAACTGTATTTCATTTAATTTACTTCCTGGCGGTTGAGGAATATAATTTTCTCCTGCAAACGAAACACCAGTGGAAGATGTTGCAAAATCAGGCTCCCAAGTCTTTTCATTATACACATATATGCCTATTCCAAGTAACGCAAATAAACAAGCTGAAATTGCTATTCCGATAATATATTTTTTTATCTTCACACTAATTTCCTCCTGCTCTTTTCACTGTTAAATACATAAGTACCAGCTATGGCTAATATCATAATCACAAACGTAACTATCAATGGTTTCCTTATGTCTGTCCCTTCAAAATATTTATAGCCACAAAATAGATGCTGTGGCAATAAATAAGGTTTCTCATATAAATATGAAAAGAAATAATACTCCATAAAAACCATCACACTTACTATCGCTGATAGATACATACTTCTTAACATCGAGGATATAAAACATATTATTATGCCACCCAGCAATAAGCCCAACAACTTAAGCAACATAGTTAACACATAAGTGCCTATTAATGATATATTCATAGGCGAACTCTCTATGATACTTTGAATAGGTGCACGCAGGCATCCCACTCCGATTAGTCTATCTGCCATAACAAACTCTAATATACCTTGCATAAGGACAAACAGTAATGAAAGTCCCGAATAGACTGCAAATCTTGAAAATATAAGATTCCTTCGTCCTAAGTACGATGTATTCAGCAGATTTCTAACTTTACTATCTGAATCGAGAGCAAATATTATCACAGAAAAAATCAATCCAAACATTATCAATGGTGTGTTTGTTCTAGGATTATAAATCAGTGCAATCCAGCCCCATCGGTATACTACATATGGTTCTTCCTTTGAAGCTAACTGTTCTCCAGCTTCACTTATAAATTGTCTATACGCAGCTCCTATATTTTCGCCTGGACCTACTATCTCATAATCTCTCTTAACCGTTTCTATTAATTCCCTATCTATCTTACCCTCATACTTTTCATAACATTTCCGCGTTTCTTTATAACCCTCATCTTCTATAAATATTTCATTAGTTGAATACAACCAATATGCATTATATATTAAAAGAAGTAGTATAACGATTATTCCCTTATGACCAAATAAAGTCTTCTTCAGCTCTGCTAATATCATATACTCCTCCTTGTTTTATTCATAAAATAATTACACACATTTGTAATCAACATAACCACAAACAAAAATACCAACGCTATCCATAAATAATATGTATATCCATTACCTATCCTTACCACTATAAACTCTTTAACTAAATTTTTGCTTTTAAAGAATGAAAATAGGGAATAAGGATAATTCTTAAATGCTATATTATCAGAAATCATCTTTAATACTACATATGTACAAACACTTCCAATTATCAAATGTATATTCCGCTTAAGAAAACATGCCAAAATATATATTATATTAGCTATAATTATCTCAATCACACATACACCGATTGCGCATATGATTTTATATTCCAAAATACTCCCATTAAACAATGTGGCTCTATAACCTGGTATGTTATATAACTTCATACCATAATCTATTTCTCCCACAAGCTTATGTACAATTACATTTTCTATAAATAGGAACGCATTAATAAATACCACAACTGCAGCAATTGCCAATTGCTTAGCCAAATGTATTCTTCCATTTCTTTTTTCAGTAACAGATATAATCTGCGTCATTCTTGTCTTTCTTTCTAAATCAATAGATATAATAACTATGACTGCAACCAAAATAAGACCATACATAGCACTAGTCTCATAATTTACAAAGGCTACTTCCTCTGTTTCATATCCTACCTGTTCCTCATCATATACAAATGCAGTTATCTGTCTATCATAAAATCTATCTATGAAAATGGACGATAAATATACATCTCTGCCCTCATCAATGTTTTCAAAGGCCTCATCTATCAACTTCTTATATGTTTCAGTAGTAGTCGTATCATAGACCTTTTCTGGATATAAAGATTTATAACTTGCTTCCAATCCATTAACAACAAAGAAAATAAGTATTATCAATATAACCGTCTTATTACACAGACATTTTCTCAATTCATATCCCATAACACTATCCCTCAAAATACTTTTTGTATTTTTCTATAATAGATGCGCCCTTCTCAAACTTCTCGTTACATACAAGCTTTCCAGCATCTAATATAAGCACGTTTTCTGCTATATTTTCCACATCACTAAAAATGTGCGTCGATATAATGACTATATGCTCCTTTGCATACTCCCTCATCATATCAGAAAATATCCCTCGCTCTACATAATCAAGTCCTGTTGTCGGTTCATCAAGTATAAGCAGCATTGGCTCATTTAGCATGGCTTGAATGATGCCTAATCTATGTTTCATACCACCTGAATATTTACTTATCTTTTTATTTCTGTGCTCCCATAGCTTAAGCCTCGTCATATACTTTTCTATGACTTCGTCACACTTTTTTCTAGGAACATTTTTTACAGCGCCCATGTATCTTAAAAACTGTAACGCTGTAAATTCATCATAGTACCCACACTCTTGTGGCAAGAAACCAAGATGCCTTCTAAACTCCTTCGACTCCTTAGCATTATCCATTTCATTTAATAGAAAAGTTCCTTGATTCACCTCTATCAAACCTACTATTCCATTAATTAGTGTTGTTTTTCCTGCACCATTATTACCTAGCAGAGCAGTTATACCTGCACCTATATTAAAACTAACATCATCCAATGCTTTGTACTCATTATAAATTTTTGTCACGTTGGAAACGGACAATAAAGGCATCTTGTTCTCTTCCATTTTCGTATATCTCCTTATTTATTCATACTTATCTACAAAAATACATGTAGTTGATTTATACACACCATATTCCGACATATCATCACTTAATGTAGCGACTGTAGCAAAAAAATTATCTATATTACTTACTAATTCTTCCTCGAGTTTAAACGTACAAGAATATTTTTTTCCTTTCTCGACTGAACACTTATAATACATATGCTCACCTACCTGAATCGGAATATTATTTCCCCAAAAAGCTATTACTATCTCTCCGTTACTACTTACATCAAATACAAGTTCTACATATGTCGCATCACTTCTTTCCACTACAGTTCCGTATAATTCATCCTCACCTATATAAGCACTGACAGCTACCGAGCCTTCTGCACAATCTCCAATCACATTACATTCTAGTTCACCTATATTCAAATCTGTAAATTTATTGCACTGAACTTCATGTGGCCATCCATTTGATAGCGATTGCAAATGACCCATATAAAATCCCCTACGTTTTACAATCATAATATCTGGCATAAGTATATTTTTCTCTATACATACATAAGATTCTGCTTCTTCAACATTGTTAAAATCACATGTATAATATTGCGTTTTAGATTTATTAGCACCTAATTCCACATTTGAAATATATGTAGAATTTCCATCTTCATCTGTAAAGCTTTGTGGAATTCCATTTACAAACATCATCATTCCTGCACTGAATGCAATATTTCCAGAAGTAACACTATATCTAATAACTTCTTTCCCATCCTTATCTACATGTCTAATTTCACTTCCAACCGAATATGCTTGAGAAGCCAAAACATCCTCAGGTCCAGATATATATTCATATGTTTCTTTCTCTGTAAAAGAACTATCTTCTTTATCCACAGCAACACTTGAACTTTCACTTTCCTCGCTTGTCTCTTCCAGTGTACTTGATTCTTTTTGAGTTCTTTTTTCATCAATTGATTCCTTATCTGGACTTGCAGAACAAGCTACTAAAAAAACAGAAATTAACACTATACTACATTTCTTAACTCTACGCATTTTATTATCCATCCTTCTAATTGTATAATTATTGATAAATTAGTTATGTTTCCTTATTTACTCATACTTATCCACAAAGATATTTGTACCAGTTTTAGTTAAATCATCAATTCCATCCGTTGTAGGACACGCAACTATAAAAAAATTATCAATTCCATTCACCAGTTCTTTATCTAATTCAAATGTATGAGCATATCTTTGTTCAGCCTCGCACTTCACCTTATAATACATATGCTCCCCAACTTGTACAGGCTGACCATTTCCCCAAAAGGAAATTACATACTCGCCTTCCACCTGTGGAAAAAGTTCTACTATACAATTCTTAACCTCTTCTTTTTCATAAACCGTTTTAGTAGGTTCTCCGTTAATTAAACGCGAAACTAACATCTGTGATTTATATGCATCATTCTCTATTTCTTGAAATTCCATATTCACAATATCTACATCTTCACTTTTATTACATTCAAGTGCTTTTTTATCCCAATTTGAATATTCATCCAAATTCCATCCGAATAAGTTCTGAATATGCCCCATCGTAAAATTCTTTCTCTTACATATAAACACATCCGACATAAGCATTGTCCCCGCAGAACACACATACGAATCAGCTTCTAAAATATTGTTAAAATCACATATATATTTTATATTTTTTAATCCGTTAGAACCTATATCTACACAGGACAAATATTGTGATTTTCCCGTCTCATCGGTAAATGACTGAGGTATACCATTAATAAACAACATCATACCAGCATTAAATGGAACTTCACCTGATTTGACCATATGTTCAAAATACTTGTTTCCGTCCTCATTTGTTTTATACTTAATAGAATGTTCTATATCATATGCAGCTCCCGCTATGGCATCCTCTGGTCCAGGTATATATTCCTCAGTTTCTTTCTCTGTGACAGAACTGCTTTCCTCATATGCAGTTTCTTCTTCATTCCCAGTCTTTTTTTCTGTTCTCATTTCAGCAATTGATTCCTTATCTGGACCTGTAGAACACGCTGTAATTAATAAACACCCCGATAATAAAATAAGTAATACCTTTTTCTTCATAACTATTCATACCTCTCTATAAAATACATCATTATTTTGATACTTTACTACTCCTACTTTTGTCCAAGTTTTTCTTTAAGTAATAAATTAAAAGACCTTTCAATAATATAACTGTTTAGAAAAGGATTTTGTGACAAAAAAATCTCCTAGATTTTTCTAGGAGACTTTTTTATATTTATACACTATAATTTAATCCTTCACCTCTTTAGAAGTTATCACACATTCCTGCATTCCACCTATTATTAGATACTGCTTATACATATAGTTTTACACATTTTTTTGGCTTTTTTCTACCTACTTTTTACACATTTTTAGGATTTTCAAAAAAATACCGATGAAACCAATTTTACTGGTCTCATCGATATTTTCTTATTTCTTTTCAACCTCTTGATAAATATCAATTATATCCAATATTTCTTCCAAATCTTCATAATATGGAATCCTATAATCAAATTTACCACAATACAAATTTGATAAATTATTCCTCTACTCTAAATTCCAATATATCTCGATATTTATTTCTTTATTCAGTTAATCCAAGACTATGACTTTCCCACTATATTGGCTACTTTCGTCCGAAAAATACTTGTCAGCATACGAGCCTTTTTTTACATATATTTTTCCTTCACTATTCCCTTCGCTACAATCAAAAGCAAATTCACCTATTACTTTCACAGAAGCTGGTATGTATATTTCATCCCAATATGAATCTGCAAATGCATAGTCACCTATTTCCTCTACTCCTTCTTCTAGAACAAAACTTCTTATAGAAGTCTCATTAAATGCGCTCATACCTATCTTCTTTACATTTCCTGGTATAGTGATTTTGTCTATATGCTCTAGATTTGTTACAATCAATGATGAACCTATTTCCGTTACATTTTGAGGTACTGTTATCTCACTATCATCTGTAAAATATTTTATCAACACTTCACCCTCAATAACATAGCCATTTTCATCCTTTAAGGTTTCATAGTACTTGTCTGATGTTAAATATCTGTCTGTAGATTCTAATGCATCCTGTCTATATTCATACAGCTTTCTTTCACTTTCATCATCTACATACTTAATATAAAGACCATAATCTGTATATTCTATAGTCGCTTCTCTTCCATCTAAAATAATGGAATTTCCTTCAATAGAATATGCACTTCTAACAATCTCAAATGTCTCGTCTTCTTTTCCATAATTATCTTCATGAGTACTATAATACTCATTATCTTCTTCAAACACCCATACATCTACCCAATCACCGTCAACACAATTGTACCATTTACCAATTACTGAATTAGCTGCTCGTGTAGATGGTTCCTTTGCTGTTTCTTTATTATTTACATCTGCATTTCCACAAGCAGTCAACAAAGTAGCCATAACCCCTATGGTAAACAATATTATTTTTATACTTCTTTTTTTCATTATTCATCTCCTCCTATCTAAATATCATCTTTGCTGATAATAAACAAAAACTTCCTATCTCTTTACAGCAGAAGTTAAGCCTAAAAATTCATCTATCTCCTCTCCATCTTTCAAGCTTGATCCTCTTACTCTATAAATAGGCTGAATCGTAATATTATCACCATACGGTGCCGAATCTTCATAATATATTACTTCTACATCATCAAAAGTTATCTCATCTGCATTTTCATTAATATATATTGTGCCCTTTAATGCTTTAAGACGATTAACCATTTCATCCAAATCATAATTTTCTTCTACTGCAACAGACTTTTCTATTTCCCCATATGATGAATATACTTCCTCTATCTCACAATCTCCATTAATAGAAACCATTATCTTTGATGTTCCTTCTACTTCTATTCCATCTATTTCCCTATTGAAATACAGCTCCTTAGTTACAACTGTTTTCTCGCCAGTGGAAACATTTTCTATAACAGTTTCACCTATTTCACTATACGTAAAATCACCTGGTATTAAATCATTATTTTTAAGAAAGGTTTCCGCCTGCTCGATAAGCATATTTTCTTCAAAATCTACATTTTTCATCTGAGCATTATTAGCATTCATCTTATACCTAAACGTTCCGTTGCTATATATTGTTAATTCTTCTTCTCCCCTCTTGTATTCCTCGATAGTAAGACCATCCTTTGTAGATACACTACCCTTTACATTTTCCATATCAAATGCTTCTTTTATATCTTCTTTTCTATCATCAGATATCTCTTCTTTTACAATATAATATGTACTTAGTAGCTCACTATTTTCTACTTTGTTTACGTTAAGATTATTTTTTATTACCAAATTAGGATTAATAATTTGTGCACTTTGTGGAAAATCTATTTCATATTTAAATGTTTCCTTATCATCAACATCTTCCATAGAATTCAATCCATACACACCATAATCTAGCATATTAGCAATCTCTTGTTGCTTTCCCCAATATTGACATCTTTTCCCATTACTTTTTGTAAAATCAACTTCAAACTGGTCTCCTGAATTACTTATTCCAATTTTCTGCCCATCTTTTAATTCTATAATAATTCTGGTATCAGCTGTAGTTCCTGCACCTTCCTTATTATTTCTTATATCATATATTTCATTATAATATCCAAGAAACTCCTCTATATCTAATTCTCGAAAATCAATAGCTGAAGTATGATAATGCACACTTAATATATCATCCTTTTCTAACTTTGGTAATTCCAGTTTACGATTAAACAAGAATATAGTTACGATTATAGCTGCCATAGCAAAAACAGTAATTGCGATAAAAATTATATGTTTCTTTTTCATCTTCCACCTCTTAATAATTATATATTTTATGCAATGTTATCACAGCACTAAATTTATGTCAAAAAACTTTCTATCTCTTTACAGCAGATGTTAATCCATAATAATCATCTATTTCTTTTCCATTTTTCTTATTTGAACCCTTTACCTTATAAATAGGTTGTATAGTTGGATTATCACTATAAGGTGCTGAATCTTCATAATACACTACTTCTACGTCTTCAAAGGTCACCTCATCAGCATCATCATTTATATATATCTTGCCATTTAAATTTTCAAGTTCAGCAGACATTTCATCAATTGTATAATTTTCTTTTACAGCAACTACTTCCTCAATTTCTCTATATGATGAATAAAATACAAATTCTATAGCTATTTCTTGACTTACCGTTTCACAATACTCTTTTGTAATATCTATACTCTTCTGTTCATCATCACAGATACCTATT
This sequence comes from Lachnospiraceae bacterium, assembly GCA_017412055.1. Classification (GTDB taxonomy): domain Bacteria; phylum Bacillota; class Clostridia; order Lachnospirales; family Lachnospiraceae; genus SVEL01. Next base: position 39,411 of record JAFQOW010000040.1, read on the forward strand.
ATTAATCCATTTAACACTTCTTACACCTCTATCTCTATGTAAACCAATGTATATTATATTCAACACATTTTACTCTGTAAAGAATTTTAGCGAACTTTCCACCGCCTCACCATCATAATCCTTAACCCCTGTAACAGAGTAAACAAATACACCTTTAGCTTTTCCTTTAAGGGGAATCTCTCCTATCTCATCCACAGTTATTCTATCCTTAATCTGCTCATATACCATATCGCTTATGTACACAGTTCCCTTTGGCGCGTTTGCCTCAAGTCTGGCCGCAGTATTTACTGTATCACCGATTGCCGTATAGTCCATTCTAAAGTTACAACCAATATTTCCTACAACGGCTGGACCACAGTTTACACCTACACCAAAGCCTACGCTCTTGCCATACTTTTCCACAAATTTTTCTTCAATCTGATTGCCACCCTGCACTATATCCCACGCAGCAAGAACTGCCTTAAATACGTAATCCTCAGCATCAAATGGCGCATTGAACACTGCCATGGTAGCATCACCGATAAACTTATCTAAGGTTCCTCCATGCTTAAAGATGCAACTTGTAGTAAGCTCCAGATAACTATTTAAAATATCTACAACCTGCTCTGGCTCTAGGCTTTCAGAAAGTGGCGTAAAGCCTCTAATATCCACAAATAACACTGCTACATCTCTATTTTCTCCACCAAGCTTAAGCTCATATTTGCCACTTTTAGCTATCTCACTTACAACCTGTGGCGCCACATATTTATTAAAAGCCTTTTCAATACTGCGCTTAGCCGCATTTTCCTTATAATAATGAAGAACTATATAATAAATAGTAATTAATAAGGCTATAAAAGGAACTGCAAGATTGTTCCAAGAATATCCACTATTAAATATAAGCTTGCCTGCTATAAGCTTAATTACAATCACAGCCACACATATAATGATATTCTTTACAACACTGGTATTATAGCAAATGTATGCCAAAACAAATGCAGTCATCACAGCAATGGCACAATCAACCCACTTAGGTATATTGTCTATGGTCTTACCTTCCATAATCGCCTGAATAACATTAGCGTGAATTTCCACTCCATACATCTGCTGTCCTCTATGAACTGGCACAAAATAAGAATCCATCATGCCAGGAGCATATGCACCTACTAATACTATGCAGTTATCAAATGCCTCTGGCGGAATCTTTCCATCTAAAACATCACAAAGAGATACATTTTCATAATCTCCTGCATTACCACTATACTTAAAATCCATAACCTTTTTGTCTGTAGGATAATTAACCTTCTTTCCACAAAACTCCATATATTTTTCATATACGGCTGCGTTGAAGCTCTTTGTAACAGTCCGATCCTTCTCTTCAAAAGAAATAAGCGCACTTCGAATATGATTATCATCATCATCCATCAATGCATTTACAAAGCCCTGTGTCGTCACTGCTGCCAATGACGGATATGGCATAACCTTGTCCTTGACAGACATAGCATTTTCATACTTATTACCATCCTTGTCTGTATCCAAATCCTTTACAAACACGTAACTAAATCCACACACTACATTATCATACTTAGCGCAAGCCTCAGCAAAATAATCATCCTTTGTCTTATCCTTCTCACTGCCAAAAAGAACATCAAATCCGATAACTGCTGGTCTGACATCTTCGGAAACATTAAGCTTTTCCACAAGCTTACCATAAATAGAACGGTCCCAGTCTGTATATTCTCCCAACTGATTCATGGTTTTATCATCAATCTTAATTATTCGAATCTTTGAGCTAACCGTGTCTGCATTATGGTACAGCACATCCTCCACGCCTTTATCTATGGTTCCAAACACATTAAAAAAAGTAATAATAAATGCGACAATTCCGCATATAATAGTCGTAATAATTCGTTTCATATTTTTCTCCCATATTTATATTTCTATCTTTTCGCTAATGTAAACTGTTCACTAGATAGTCCTACTATAAAAATTTTTCCTTAACAAGACATTCTAAGGATTTTCTCTGCCCCTCTATAGAGCTTGTTTCCAAAAGAATACTTGCACCGTTTAAATATTTTTCATATATATCATAAAATCCCTGTCGATTAATCTTTCCATCACTCCAAGGCAAATGAAGGTCACTTACCAAATCATTATCATTAAGATGAATATGCTTCACATATTTAGATAGCTCCTTTGCCCAATCCTTTGGAGCTGTCTTAGATATAGCAGCATGAGCGTAATCAAAACATACACCAAAATTTTCGTATCTGCACAATTCTTCCGCCAACCTTTTAAGTATATCAGGAGTTTGGTCAAACATATTTTCAAGATATATATTAATCTCTGGATGACTTTCTAATACACCACTCCAATATGCTACATTTTCCTTTATCCAAGCTTCCACATAGCTTGTACTATTCAAATATGGATTATAATTAGTATGAAAAACAACTGCTGACGCACCAATCTTCTTTGCCAGCTCAATACTTTGCTCAATTCTTAAATGGGAAATCTGTCGAATCTTAGAATCCACACTAAAAGGAATCACATCAAAAAAAGCACCATGCATCGTACAATATGATGGTAATGTCTCATTACTATAAACACTAAGCAATCTATCTATTTCCTCTTCATTATCTAAAACATGCGGATTGAAAAAATCATTGTATTCAAAGCCAAGGGAATACTCACACGCAAGCTCTAGGGATGCGGATAAATTGTTTCTATCAGGAATTATAAGAATCTTTTTCATATATGCCTCCAAGCCTATGCCAAGCATAGATATTTTATAACGTACTTAAAGTTAATGATATTTTATCATTAACAACCAAAAAAAACAACTGATGAACCTAGCTTTCTACACAATTGACGAAGAAAAGCAAATGGTAATTGTAGTAAGATTTCTCTTCCAAAAAAAGCAACTGGAATGCAATTCTTCATCAAGGTTTTCCCCTTATTTAAGGAATCTGTCGAACAGATTCCTTTTTTAATGTGATAATTTTAGATTTCACAACACTTTTTAGGCGATAAATCCTTTTATAAACCTCATAGGTTTGTATTTTCGCCATTATCAAACCCTTCAGTGCGTTAATAAATTTCACATTTTGTCATAAACTACACTTAGGAGGTTTAGTATCGTTATGGAAAGTAATTATTTAGTACCCATTGGTAAAAGAATAGCTAAAATACGACAAGCACACGGAATGACTCAAGAGACTCTTGCTGACAAATTGTCAGTAACACCAAAACATATATCACATACAGAACGTGGCACCTCTAATTTTTCCATCTCCAACCTTATCGAATTTTGTAATATATTTGGTTGTAGCCTTGACTATTTAATTTTAGGAAAAGAAAATAATATATTATCAAAGCTTCCAAATGAAATTGTTGAAATTCTATACCATGGCAATGATGATGAAATCAATAAATTATTAAAATACCTCAACGTATATATAGAGCTTACCAAATCGTAGTTGCTTTGCAACTGCGATTAAACTAAATCGTAGTGCTTTGCAGCTGCGATTAAACCAATAGCAGGAGAAGCTGATATTTTACTCAGCTGCTCCTGCTTTCTATTGCCAACATATATCCATTCAATATTCAATTTACATCAACAAACATCTACGCCCACTTTTTCTTACCATTAGTAGTCCTCTTGTTATCCCATTAGTATATCAACAATACTGTATAATTCATAAAAGGAGTGTTGCTATTATGATATTATTAGGAAAAAAACTGAAGGCGTTACGGATGAAACACAAATACACGCAACCAGAGCTCGCAACCCTCGTAGGTGTGACAAAATCAACTATAGCTGCTTATGAAAATGATACACGTCTACCATCTTATGATGTTCTTATAAAACTCTCACATGTTCTAAAAACTAGTACAGACTATCTCTTATTAGATAAGCAGTCTACAGGAATTGACACTACTGGATTAAATGAGGAACAAATAGGTGCTCTGTCTGTTATGGTAGAATATTTCAAAGCATGTCATCCACAGACAAAAGATTATTTTATATATAGACAATCCGACGAAAGACTCACTAACAATATAATTGAAACATTTACAAAACCTTAAACCTGACTCAAATTTCATATTTAATCGCAGTTGCTAAGCAACTACAATTAATTCCAAAGGAGTAGCTGACAAACAGCTACTCCTAATTTTATTGTTCCAATTTTCCCAACATCTTTTTGAGATAAAAAAAAGCATACACCCATAACTTATGTGGCTTGAGCTACCATGTTTTGATATAAATATCCCTGTTCTGGAGTTAATTTTCATTTATTTTTTTAAAAAATATATTTTTTTCAATGCTCTATATAGTAAAAAGTATATTTTTTTCAATGCTTTTTATAATAAAAAATATATTTTTTTCAATACTCTATATGGCAAAAAGTATATTTTTTTCAATATTATAAATTTTCAATTATAGCAGTCAAGAAAAGTAGACAAAAATAATTTCCTCTCCCATGTATAATTTTCTTCCACCTGTCCATACTCTCAATATCACTTAGCTAAAGTAAATAAATAAAAGAGGTAATACTATGAAGCTTATACATAAAACAAACAATAACACCCGCAAACATTTTTCACCTGCAACTCTTTTTGCAGCTATACTTATTGGACTAGTCATTACATATTTATTTTCACCTGGTATGGATGAAAGCAAGAAAATGCAACAGGAAATCTCTGAAAAGATTATTCGTTTTCACGTTCGCGCCAATAGTGATTCAGATGAAGACCAAGCCTTAAAACTCAAGGTCAAAGACAATGTAGTCGCATATCTTAAAGATGCCATGAAAGCTTCAGATTCAAAAACTGATAGCATCACTTACATAAAAGAACATTTAGACGATATAACAGATGTCGCAGAAAACACCATAAAAAATGAAGGCTATAACTACAAAGCTACAGCCTATATAACCAATGAATTTTTCCCTACAAAAGTGTATGGTGATGTGACTATTCCTTGCGGAAACTACGACGCATTTAGAATTGATATCGGCACCTCCCACGGTCAGAACTGGTGGTGTGTCCTTTATCCTCCTCTCTGTTTTATAGAAGGCTCATATGGCGTAGCCACCGACGAATCAAAGATGCTTCTTAAAAATGTTTTAGATGAAGATGAATTTAGCTATATATCAGATACTTCATCAAAAGACATTTCCTTTGATTTTAAATTTTTATCTTTTTTTAGATAAACTAATAATAAACATATATGCCCTAACTTGCTATATTACATTTTATTTTTTTCTATAAAGTACATTAATGAAGCTCATTTCTAACTTTATATAGCTCTCGCCCCTTATCCTTTCCAGAGGCTTTTAATATATTTTCTATTTTGACAGCTAATGCCTTATTTCCATCTACGGCTTTGGCTGTCATATCTTTTAAATCACCCGTCAGCTCACATACCAAAATATTTTCTCCAAAACGTTCTTCCGAATACATATATTCCAGATTATTTCTAAATGAACGCTGAAGCTTACTGTTGGTATTCCCTAATTTATTATTTTTGCTTTTGTATTCATTTTCCACCTCTACAAACAATATCTTCATATGAGAAAAATCAAGAACCTTTTCACCATTAGCCTTGTACATTTTTTCTGCCTGCTTAATATTTGTAGTTTTTAATTGTACATACTCACTACTGCTCTGCCAGCCATTTTCCTCTTCATTAGCCATTTCAAAAACAATGCTATCCTTTAACAATATTATGGACATCACGAAGCTTCTCTGTTCTAACTCCACACCTGCAAATATTTCCTTATGCTTATATGTTGCATCTTTGTATATAAAAAACACAGAAAAAATCATTGCTACTACCAAGATATAACTTATTAATTTACTTGCTAAGGTACTTTTACTATTTTTTCTGCTTATGAATTCTTTTTTTATATTATTCATATATCTTCCCCTTTGACTATTTTTTCCTTCTACGGGTAGATTTCCTCGTGGCTCACCTTCTTTTTTCTCTACCCTTTCAAGCTTTTTCTCACTTTTGGGTAGAGATGTCTCCACATTTTATTATTTTCCTCTATTAATCAACCCTTCACACAGCATCTTAACCCCAATAAGCGCCAATGTTATCCCACAGAAAATACTTATCACCAAATATGTCCCTATAAACCCATCTACTCTCCTTAAGAAATCACCTGGCACGCCACTAATCTGCATTACCTTTATAAGGGGATAATTTTCATCTACATTAAGCCCTCTCACTCCGTATATCCCAAGAATTATTCCATAGGAAATCACATTAGCTATCCAAAAGACCGTAAATCCTTTCCATACAGACTTCTTAATTTTCTTACATTTAAAACTATCCTTGGTTAACCATATGATATCCGCAGGTGTAAAAATTATAAACACTATAAATATCTTTAATACAAATTTAAAAATATCAATTCCTTCTATCCTGGATATTAAGCTCATTCCACCCATATGAGAAATTTCGCTACCTCTCATACCACCGCCAGTGATAGTAGCCACACTTCCTCCACCATCCAGAATGTTTCCTAGCTCCACATTGGGAATTACAACCGCTAAGGATATTACAATTGGCACAACTACCCAATAGAATAAAAGCTCCATAGCTCTTCCTGTACATTCCAAACCACTCTGAATCCAATAGACAAGCAACACTCCCACAAGTAGCAAAATCATTATTCCATTAGTTTTTGGCAGTAATATTCTTTCTACCACATCAAGCATTATATATAACCCGCCAATTGCCACTACAAAAAGTCTAATAACAGCTATTGTTCCGAAAAATCCCTTTGCAACACACCATACCATTTTATCAGACCCTATGCTTTTTAGCTTAAAGCTTCCCATAATGTATAGAGCCGACATTAAAATAGCTATCATATATGCCACAATTCCCAAGCTTCCATATTCACCCAATAATCTTGGGCATATAAGAAGTGCCGGTCCTAGCATAGCTACTATTATCATCCTATATAATTGTCTTTCCGATATTTTTCCGTTATCTGAGAACATTATAACCCCTCATATCTTTCTACTACATTTTTAATACCTTCCCTTGCGATTCTTAGACTTAGCATATATTGATTTCCAAGTCATCTTTCTCATTGGATATCTAATTATACTATCCTTCAAATCCCTATTCTTATTTACATCCGAAGCCACATAAGGCATCATATATGGGAATCCAAAGCTTTTTAATCTACATAAATGTCCCACCACAAACAATGCTGCGACTATTATTCCAAAGAAACCATAAAATGCCGCCAGTACTATGGAAAAATATTTTAGTATTCTAAATGCCGACGCCAACTCATCATTTGGTATAGCAAATGAAGCCAATGCTGTCACCGCTACAACTATGACTATAATAGGGCTTACCACGCCAGCTGTCACTGCCGCCTGTCCAATAATTAAACCTCCTACAATACCTATGGTACTTCCCATCGGCCCAGGAATTCTCACCCCAGCCTCTCTCAAAAGTTCAAAGGCCAGCTCCATTATCACCACCTCTATAAATGCAGGAAATGGCACATTTACTCTTGCCCACTGTAATGTCATAACCAATGATGTAGGTAATATTTCCGGATGATATGTTATAGCCGCCAAATAAAATGCCGGAAATGTCATGGCGATTATAGCCGCTACGTATCTTATCATTCTTGCAAATGATACAATCTGGAATCTATTATAATAATCATCTGCTGTCTGAAAAAAGCTTCCATAAGATGTGGGAAGAAGAAGTGCAACTGGCGTGTTATCTACAAACAATGCCACCCTTCCATTTATAATCTCCATAGCTGCCTTGTCTGGGCGCTCCGTTGTCTGATATTGAGGAAATGGAGATAATTCAGATTCCTCCGTAAGCTGTTCAATTATACCTGTATCTGTCAAGCCTTCCACATTAAGATTTGATAATCGCTCATTTACTTCATTGATAACACTTTCTCTCGCCACCCCTTCCACATAGGCTATGGCAACTGTAGTATTGGACAAATCTCCTATAATCTTTTCTTTCACTTTAAATTTATCGCTTCGGATTCTTTTTCTTACAAGGGCCGTATTTGCTTTAAGAGCGTCCGCAAATCCTTCTCTGGAGCCACGCATCACCTTCTCCATATTAGATTCACCTACGCCCATCATAGGATAACCCTTACTCTTAATCTTTATAGCTTTATCGTATCCATCTATAAGAACTACTCCATCACCTATCATAATTCCCATAATCACTTCATCCAAATCCTTAAGCTCTTTTACATCTGTAATACCTAGAGCATTATCTTTTATATATTCATACTGCTCTGCCGGCTCCATATTCCAAAGCCTGTTGATAAGCTTACCTATAACCGTTTCCTCTATTGTAAGGTTATTTATGGCAACCTCCACATAATATATGCAAGCCTCCACTTTTTCTTCTCGTCCAAGCTTCATCTTCCTACATTTAATGTCATCGCAATCCTTTATGCGCTCATCGATAAGCTTCATATTTTCCTTTAAGCTTTTACTTACCATATCTACTCCCTACTTTTAATTAATTTATCTACCATTCAGCCCATTTTTCCTCTACAATATCAATTATCCATAATACATCACTCATATCTTTATACTCTCTCATTTTTCCTATTTTTATTCACTTACATTACTTCCAAATACATAAACTCTCTTCTTTGTATCTTGTATACAATTTTTTCTTGATTTTATACCCAAAGGTCTATATAATTAAGCTAACAAATTAGGAAAGGATTTCCAGTATGAATTTTATAAGAGTTCGTGCCCACGGTAAAATAAACCTGGCACTTGATGTATTAAGAAAACGCGAGGATGGATATCATGAGGTTCGCATGATTATGCAGTCTGTTGGACTTTATGACAATATCGAAATCGTTAATTTAGGTCAGTCAGCTACAGGTAAGCCTGAGATAGAAATCGAGACAAATCTTAGATATTTACCAAACAATGAGAATAACCTAGCTTATAAGGCCGCATTACTTCTTATGGAGGAATTTTACATATCAGCTCATATCTTAATTAAGATAAAGAAAATGATTCCTGTGGCTGCTGGTATGGCTGGCGGAAGCGCAGATGCAGCTGCAGTTTTAAAGGGCGTAAATAAGCTTTTTGGCTTACAGCTGACCAATGAAGAGCTTAAGAAACGTGGCGTAACCTTAGGTGCCGATATTCCATACTGTATAGATGGCGGAACTGCTTTATCAGAAGGAATTGGCGAGATATTATCTCCTCTTCCACCTATGCCTCAGTGTATTATTTTACTTGTTAAGCCACCTATCAATGTGTCTACAAAGCTTGTATATGGAAAATTAGATGCTGCTAATAATGAATATCATCCAGACATTGATGGAATGATAAAGGCTATAGAGGCAGGCAACCTTTACGATATGACAAAGAAAATGGGCAATGTTTTGGCTACTGTAACGGAGGCCGAATACCCAATTATCACACAGATAAAAGAGCTTATGCTAGAAAAAGGTGCCATAGGTTCTATGATGAGTGGAAGCGGTCCTACTGTATTTGGTATATTTGACAATAGGGAGGCTGCCAAAGAAGCCTATAATTTCTTCAAGGCATCAGACCTTGGAAGACAGGTTTACCTAACAGATGGAGGCAATGGTGATGAAAGATATTAGTTTAAAAATGGATGAATATCTACCACTTAGAGATGTAGTCTTTAACACTTTAAGAAATGCTATTCTTACTGGTGAGTTATCTCCTGGCGAACGCCTTATGGAGATAAAATTAGCTGACAAGCTGGGCGTTAGCCGTACACCTATAAGAGAGGCTATAAGAAAATTAGAATTAGAGGGCTTAGTTGTAAACACACCTAGAAAAGGTGCAGAAGTGGCAAATATAAGTCCAGAAGACTTAAGAGACGTATTGGAGGTTAGACGTTCACTTGAGGTATTGGCTATAACCTTAGCCTGTGAGAAGATGACAGAAGAAACATTAAGTCTATTACATGAAAATATAGAAGAATTTAAATGTTCCATAAACACAGAAGCTGCGTCAGATATAGCATCTATAGATGTAAGCTTCCACGATATCATCTATAAAGCCACAGGCAATAACCGACTTATTCAAATTCTTAATAATATTAGCGAGCAAATGTACCGCTACAGATTTGAATATATAAAAAATAAAGCTGCCTGGAATCGTCTTGTAGAAGAACATATTAACATATATGAAGCTATAAAAAATCGCGACAAAGATTTAGCTGTAAAGTCAATCCTTCTTCACATTGACAATCAGGAGCGTGACATCCGAAAGAAAATGGGCTTCGACACAAAGTAGGCTATAAAATCTATAGGTATAATTTATTTCCTAAATTAATAAAAATTTATAAAAAAATAATTTTACCTATAAAGTTTTCTTTCAAACCATCCGATATAAATGTAAACGAAAATGCAGACATATGCTATTTCACCTAAATCATAGTTACAAAATAGCTATAATGCACCAAACATAAGTAACACGTCAACGTACCACGGAGGGTACCAGTGGCCCACAGGGCAGAATGGAGTCAGATTATGAGTACAAATGAAATTAATGTAGCTTATTCATCAACAAGCGTTAACTACAAACCAACTTACAAAAATGAAAAGACAAAGGCAGAAGGCAAGACAGATGTAAAAACAGATGTTAAGGCTGAGGCTAATGTTGCAAAGCCAGAAGCTAATACAAATACATCTACTACTAAAGCTGAAGGCGTAGTGTATGAAAGCACAAATATTAAAAATATGTCTGAAAAAGAGCGTGCTTCTCTAGTTCAGAAGCTCAAGGCAGATGCAGATGCAAGAACTGCACAGCTTAGAAGCTTAGTAGAAAAAATGTTCTTACAGCAGGGACAGAAAATCACTGATTCAGATAGTATGTGGAAATTTCTTGCCAGCGGCGATTTCACAGTTGACAAGGAAACTGCTGAAGCAGCTAAGGAAGCTATCTCTGAAGACGGTTATTGGGGTGTTAAGCAGACATCACAGAGAATCTTTGATATGGCAGTTGCTTTATCAGGCGGCGACGATGAAAAGATGGATGATATGCTAGACGCTTTCAAAAAAGGCTTTAAGCAGGCAACAAAGACATGGGGTAAGGAATTGCCAGATATATCTCAGCAGACATACGCTGCAGTATTAGAGAAATTCGAAAACTTCAAAAACGAAAGTGCCCAAGATGCCACAGCTGAATCTACAACAGAAAATGTAGAAGCATAATTCACACAACCAAAGTAAACAATGTAAATATATAAAGTGCACCTTACAATGTAAGATAAACTTATCTAGCATTTATGGGTGCACTTATATTTTATATTCTACATTCCTTCTTTAACTACCAATAGCATTTGTCCCTCTCTTATTTCATTTCCTGAAAGCTCATTTATGTTCTTTATATTTTCCACGGTTGTATAATATTTCTTTGCTATTTTCCACAAAGTATCACCCTGTTTTACCATATACCCTGCCATACTAGGAATTGCCTTAAGCTTTTCCATATCAAATGGCATTTCTTTTACTTCCTCTATGATATCTGCTTCACAGGAATCAATTGCCAATATATCAAGAACTACTAAAGCCTTGGCTTCTATCTCATTATTTCCCACCATAACCGTAGTAAGTTGCTCTATGGAAGGTCTGATAAATATCATTGAATCTCCAGACACACCACTTACCAACGCTTCATGACTAAAAGGAATAATCTGCTTTGCCACACATACAGGTCTTTGGTCATTTGATGAGATATACATAATATTTACATATACCACTCCCTCTACGACTACCTTGTTTTCAGCTTCAATGATTTTTACATCATCAACCTTTACCACGCCATCGCTTCCAAATACCTGCAATACATTACCACTTTCATTATCAAGCTTTAATCTATCACTTACCTTTGCTTTGGAAATATTCTTAAATTGTATAACATTGTATGTAATCCTTCTGGTAGATGGAACTAAATCACAACAAGTAGAATACATATCATTTATAAAGTCTATGCTTTCTTCTCTATAAATTTTAATTCCAAGATCTATGCTCATATCTAGTTCAATGAGTCGTAACTCTCCATCTATATCTGGCTTAGGTGCCAAATTAGCACTGGAAATACTTATATCCACATCAGGTATCATATCCTCGCTACAAGATAAGTCTAGGCCTTCACTAAATGGCACTGTCGTCTCCATCCATTGAATCATAGAATTTTCTTCGCCATCATATAATGCCACTACACTTATTTCACCAGAAGCTAAAAGTCTTCCCTCCATAAGCTTTACTGATGTATTTTTAAGCCTTACAGTACTCCACAACACATTTTGAATATTCCCCCTATTTGAAGGAATCTCCAATTCCTTTCGAACTCTTATTACATCCCTTTTGCTCACTGCAATCTGACTTACATCTATATTTTTTTTAATATAATCCACACTGTCCTTATCACTTTTCTCCACATCACTTATGACATCCATACTATACACATTTTCTGATGTAACCTCCAATGTAACTACAGACTTTGCACTTATCTTTCTAGTATTGATAATGCCTACGGTCAAATCCTCTATATCCCATTTAACGTACACATTATCTCCCTCGCTCACCCCTTCAAGAAGCATATTCTCATCAAAGCTAAGCTCCCCTGCCATATTATCAAGACGCTTTTCTCCATCACCACACATATAGAGAAGTCTAAATATGAGACGTCCTCTTACATTTACTTTACCGTCTCCTACACCCACATAGTCTATGGACACTTCGCCCTCACTTGTTATGACAGTACTAATATCCGATTTGGTATCTGGCACGATAAAATCATCATCAAGTGTTATCTGCGCCTGAATCCTATTCTTAAGTCTATTCATATGTATACTTTTCTTTATTAATTCCATGCGACACATTTTCCTTTTTTATTTATATATATGCTATCTCCATCAAATAAATACCACCTTTTTATCACTTAATGAAAGCTTTAACACTACATATGGATAGGACTCATCTTCCTTGGCATCCTTCTTAGATTTAGGTCCCATTAGAGTAGTCTTTACAAATATGGTATTGCTACTTTCATATAAATCATTAACCTCTACCGAATACCCACCAGCATCCTGCCTTCCATACGATACCACAATATATAGCTTATCACTACAAATATAACTACATTGCTTACTTTCGTGCTTGAATCTCTCTATTTCTTCAAATACTTCTGCAGGAATTTCCTCTTCTAAAAGCACCTTATACTCCACATCTTCTACGCGCTCTTTATCTATTCTAGTCACTTTCATCATCGCACAAGCACCAACTAGCACCATAAGCGCTAATACGAATATTAATATTTTTTTAGCCATTCTATATTCCTCATAATAATTAATGCCAAAGATGTTAATTTGTTATGTTACAATATTACATCAAAGCAGAACAAATTCTTATACTAAATCCTATGAAAAAAAGAGCTGTCCTATGACAGCTCCTCTTATGTTTATTTAATATATGTCTAGAATAACCTATTCTACTAATTAGTGAAAATCCCCATCATCCATATCTTCATCTATATCATCACCTGACATAAACTCTCTTGCAGATACACGATTTTTCTTTCTGGCAGCTTCTACCATATCAGAAAGCATTTCCTTTACATCCGCACTCTGACGAACTCTCTTAATATCAAGCTCTGGCGTAGTCCTGTCAGAAGAACAAATATGAATTGTACCAAGACCCCACAATCTTTCACCAAGACTTCTCTTTAATGTAACATCCATAATTCTATAAAGTCTTATTTCCTCTTCATTTATACTAAAAAGTCCTGTTGAAACTATAAGCTTGTCATCTGTTAATCTGTATCTTGTAAATGACCATGGAAGTCCAAAAATTATTCTCTTTCTATCCTTCCACTTAACATCATGCTGCTCTACTGGTAAATTGCTCTTGCCCATTTTCTCCTCCTATAACATTGCGTTTATCATTTCGATAACCTTTTCTCCTAAGTCTGCTGACTTCTTATTAGCATCTTCAAGTGAAGTACCCTTAACACCGTAATAGAACTTAACCTTTGGCTCTGTTCCTGAAGGTCTTACACATAACCATGCATCATCTGATAAATCATAATAAATAACATTTGACTTTGGAAGACCTGTAGGTGTAACCTCGCCTGTTGCTAAATCCTTGATTGTATCCTTCTTATAATCTCTAGCTGAAACTACCTTGTATTCACCAAACATCTCTGGTGTATTATTTCTAAGGCTCTCAAGAATCTCCTGAATCTTGGCAAGTCCTTCCTTTCCTTTAAGTGTGATTGACTTGATATCATCCTTATAATATCCATACTTCTCATACATATCAATCATAGCATCCCAAAGTGTCTTGCCCTTTGTCTTATAGTAAGCCGCCGCCTCACAAAGAGCCATAGTTGCCACGATTGCATCCTTATCTCTTGCATGTGTTCCGATAAGACAGCCATAGCTTTCCTCAAAACCGAAAAGATATGTTCCTACACCTGTATTTTCAAAACCTAATATCTGCTGACCGATAAACTTAAATCCTGTAAGCACTTCGATAAGCTTAGCTCCATAATACTTAGCAATTGCATCTGCCATGTTTGTTGTAACAATTGTCTTTATAAGAGCTCCATCCTCTGGAAGTCCTGTAAGCTCCTTCATCTGGCTAATCTCATATTCAGCTAAAAGACAGCCTGACATATTTCCTGTAAGAGTAATATATTCACCACTCTTAGAATCCTTTACATATACACCAAGACGGTCTGCATCTGGATCTGTTGCCAATACTAAATCAGCGTCCTTCTCCTTAGCAAGCTTAAGAGCTAACTCAAATGCTTCTGCCGCTTCTGGATTTGGATAACTAACTGTTGGGAAGTTTCCATCTGGAAGTTCCTGCTCTGCTACCACATATACATTTTCAAAGCCAAGCTCCTCTAAAACTCTTCTTGCTGGAATATTTCCTGTTCCGTGAAGTGGAGTGTACACAATCTTAAGTTCCTTAGCCATTTCCTTGATAGCCTCTGGACGCTTAACCTGCTTCTTTAACTCTTCGATATATTTATCATCTACTTCCTTACCGATAACCTGATAAAGACCAGCTTCCATAGCTGCAGCCTTGTCCATTGTCTTAACTGTAGCATAGTCTGTTACTGCCTTAACTTCATCCATAATTCCGCCATCATGAGGTGGTGTAATCTGAGCACCGTCCTCCCAATATACCTTGTAACCATTATACTCTGGCGGATTATGACTAGCTGTTATGTTGATACCTGCGATACACTTAAGCTCTCTTACTGCAAATGAAAGCTCTGGTGTAGGTCTTAATGATTCAAAAATGTATGCCTTAATTCCGTTAGCTGCAAGACAACGAGCTGCTTCGTCAGCAAACTCTGGTGACATTCTTCTAGAGTCAAATGCTATAGCAACACCCTTGTTAGCACCGCCAACCTTTAAAATATAATTGGCAAGTCCCTGTGTAGCCTTACGAACTGTGTAAACATTCATACGATTAACACCTGCGCCGATTATACCTCTAAGTCCTGCTGTACCAAACTCAAGCTCAGTATAGAAGCGCTCTTCGATTTCCTTTTCGTCAGCTGCAATGCTTCTAAGCTCTGCCTTTGTCTCCTCATCAAAATAAGGATTGCTTAACCACTCATTGTAAAGTTCCTTGTAATTGCTCATATTGTCCTCCTGTTGACTATTCACCTTCCTGCATTTCCGGAAAGCTTAATATCATATCCTCTGCATCATCTGATACATCTACCGTATACGACTTTGTCATATACCCATCTTTTTTAAAAATAATAGTATGTTCACCCTCCACCTTATTAATCGTAACTGGTGATACTCCCACATATGCCCCATCAAAATATACCTTAGCACCCTCTGGCGCTGTGATACATATAAGACCGTTATTGCTACCTGGATTTGTTGACATAGTTGTCTCCTCCTCCTGAGTAGTATCCTTCTCACCGGTACTTTGCTCCGGACCCGTGGTCGGTTCTTCAGTGCCTTCCGTAGTTGTATCTTCGCCACCCATATTGACATTAATTGTAGAATAAACTGACGAGATAGTTATCTCTTTTGTAAATGTGTCATAATTATTGGATGTAAGCTTAAGTGTATGCTTGCCATATGCAATGGATAACAATTCACTATAATCCATCTCGACGCCATCTATGGTCAATGTAGCCTCGGCATCCTCTGGCAAAACATTAAGCTTAACTGTTCCATATCTCGTAACCGCTTGCTCAAAGCTTCCAAGAGATACCACCGTTTCCTGACCCCTTATAACTTTAATCTCTTTGCTTCCACCTACACCATTTATAGTTGCAGTCAAATCAAAGGTTCCCTCAGGGGCTGCCAGAATCATATCCTCTACAATTATCGTGGTTAATCTATCTCCTATCTCTATAACGCCTCCCACATAGTTTGCTGTATTCGTTAGCTTCACAAATCCATGTCCCTTCGTTACGCAGACAGAATATATTTTATTCTCAATACCACGAACTGTCAATTCGTCGATACCGCTTATCTCTCTGATATCTATATTCTTACCATTTGATTCTATAAATAAGTTATCATCATAAGAATAAGTATCACTTCCTATGGTTATAAGCTTCTTGTCATAATCAACCATCCATCTTGTAGCCATAGTATTTTCAAATGCAGTACCATACTCCTGTAGCTCTATTAGCTTATGTGTTCCAGTTACATAACCGATACGAGCTATTTCACCCACAGTTATCTGTTCCATCATAAGCTGATTATTATATTTACTTTTTACTACTGTTCCTCCATTGTATGAGAGCACAAATTCAGCTGATTCCTCCAGCTTCCTCACTGTAATCTTAGAATTAACGGTATCAATATCTGTGACGATAACAATGTCTTCCTTATTATATCGCTTATTAGATATTTCTGTAGATTGAGTTTCCTCAGTAGTTTTTTCTACAGAAGGATGCCTCTTTCCAGTACCATCTTTCCCTCCAAGAACAAGCACCAGACACAATATTATGCCCACCGCGCCCACACAAGCAGCAACAATGCTTATGTATTTCTTTTCAGACATATACATATCCTCTTTACTAAATTAAACAAATACCACAATATAATATACTATAAAATCTCATCAAATAAAAGAGCGATTAACAAATTTCTTTGAAAATTTATATATTTTAGCTCCATATCTCCTTTATAAAATCCATTTTCTTCTGCTGTTTATCATAAACAGCCTGCAATTTACTCTCATTTTTGTCTGGAATCCATGACTTTCTACTATTACTATACCTATTGAGTATCTTCCAATATTTTTCTGGATACATAAGCATCACCTTAAAAATTTTCCATTCCTTATCATTTATTGGTCTTATCCCACTATATTTATCAATAATCTCATTACCTAGGTTTACATCCCAGTCATGCTTTTCCATCAGCTTTCTGAAAAAGAAATATAAATCCTCCAGCTGCATATTTATATTGGCATGGTCAAAATTAATAACTGCCACACTGTCCTCACACATAACAATGTTATGATGGTTATATGTTCCATGACAAATAGATAATGCATCTATTGCCTGTTTCTTTATATCCAGATAGTCAGACTCTATCAAAGAGTTATATGCCTGTGACGCATATTCATAATACTCATCAAACTTATGAAGAATATCATACTCAAACCTTGTTCGACGATTTTTATTTCTTATATACGTGCGGACTCTTTTCATTTCCCTATTATGCTTTCCATACTGCTCTATAAGGCTTGGTGACATAATATCATAACCTCTTAATTCTTCATCCTTAATATTAGAAGTAAGATTATGAATATTAGCTAGAGCTTCCACAGCACTTAAAATATCAGAATTCTTCTTAATATCGCACTCTCGTCCATTAAAATACTTCTTTAAAATATACTTATTACCTGCATAATCTTTACTGTATAGCTCTCCCTCTTTTGTTTCATACAAAATGTCCACATTTTCAAATCCCGCTTCAACAATGTATGTTAATAGTCTTCGTAAAAATCCTAATCTGGTGTCAGTGCCATTATATTCAAACAGCTGATATATACTCTTATCACTCCATATTAAATAAGTTCCTCTGCCTCTAGCTGTCTTTTCTACTGATATTTCATATTGACTTAACACCTCTAAACTATGTTCATTCATAGCCTTACCCTCCATATCCTTGGCGTTATACTCTATCCTATGATTATTTTTTTCAAATATACTTATAACTTTTATTTTTTTATTGTCTTATCTCCCCCTTTAAGAGTATAATTAAATACACTTACATTTATTCAAGGAGAACGACATGAGCAATGTAAATATTAAAATTCCTCAAAATGTAAAATTTATTATCGATACTTTAGAAGATGCTGGCTATGAAGCTTTTGCCGTAGGTGGCTGTATTCGTGATGCCATAATGGGGCGTATTCCTCACGATTGGGATATTACTACCTCTGCCACTCCTCTGGAAGTAAAATCACTTTTTAAAAGAACAATCGATACTGGCATCAAGCATGGGACAGTAACCATTATGATAGGAAAAGAAGGATACGAAGTAACCACCTATCGCATAGACGGCGATTATATAGACGGTCGACATCCTGATAAGGTTATTTTTACCAGTAACCTTATAGAAGATTTAAAGCGTCGTGACTTTACCATCAATGCCATGGCCTACAATGACCGCGCTGGTATCGTAGATGCCTTTGACGGAATCTATGACTTGGAACATAAAATCATACGCTGTGTACGCGAACCCCAAGAGCGCTTTACAGAAGATGCTCTTCGAATCCTACGCGCTCTTCGCTTTAGTGCCCAGTTAGACTTTCATATAGATGATGCTACTGCTACTGCTGTAAGAGAGCTTGGTGAAAACCTTAAGCTTATAAGCAAAGAACGTATACAGACAGAGCTTGATAAGCTTATTACGTCAAAGTGTCCAGACAGAATCAAGTATGTCCATTTATACGGACTAAACAAATATATATTTGAAGGTGCTACTTCTATACACGAAGACAATCTATCATTATATGAAAAGATTTCTTCTCTTATGGAAAGATTACCGAAAAATCACTATCTTCGCTGGTCCGCCCTTATGCATTATGAAGAAGAACCATCCCATGTTCTTCGCAAGCTAAAATTCGATAACACAACCATAAACACTTGCAGCAAGCTTGTAAGTGCAGCACATACACCACTGCCAAAAGACAAGCCTGCCCTTCGCCGTATGATTGTAAAATACGGAAAAGATATATTTGATAACTATTTGTTTACATATATCTATGCTTTATGTGAAACAGGACTTTATGAATATGGCACATATGAGCATGTAGCATTTGTAGAAAATCTTTACAAAGAAATCATCCTCCATAACGACTGTATATCCACAAAGGATATGGCTGTGGGTGGTTCAATACTCCTTAAAGAAGGCTTTGAATCCGGTAAAAAAATGGGAGAAGTGATTAATTATTTATTCGAAAGAGTTCTTGACGAACCAGCTTTAAATAATTTTGATACATTATTAACTCTTGCTAAGGAGTATTATACTTCTCTACAACCTCACGAATAAGAACATAAACAAGTGGTCCTGCCACCATTCCTAAAAAACCAAACAACCCATAGCCTATATACATACTTACCAAAGAGGCTATGGGTGTTATACCTATTTGCTTTCCCATAAGTCTAGGCTCCAAATATTCTCTCACAAAATAACAGATGATAAACACAACAAACAATATTCCTGCCTTATAATAGCTCCCCAAAAACACATATACAAAACTCCATGGTATAACGACTAATCCCACTCCTACAAGAGGAAGCGCATCCAATATTCCAAAAATAATTCCCAGTAATATATAATAATCATTTCCTATAATAAATAATCCTACGGCACAGATAAATGCAACCACAGACATAATTATAAACTGCGACCTTATATATGCCTTTATAATTCTTGATAACAATCCTCTTACATATCGAATTTCTTTATAAAAAATATTATCGCTACTTATTTTTTTATATTTATCCATATCCCTAGTAAGATAAAAGACAGCCATTATGGTCAACACAAGCACAATCAATATATCAAGCATAGTCATCAGAGTTTTCATAGAATTATTAACTATAGTCGGCATAACATTTCTCTGCCAATTTACCATAGCACTTGTAGCTCCATCATACACACCAGCATAAAGAGTACCTCTTTCCATCTTAAACATTCGCTCTATAATGTAACAGGTGTTTCTCATACAACTTATAAGCTTTTCTTCATATACTGGCCAATTTTCCACAAGTCTAATAGTCTGCTCCACAAGACTACTTATCAGATAAAACATTACAACACCTATACCTAAAATAGTTACTAATAGCGTCAATATAGTTGCTGCATTTTTATGAAAATGAAGCTTAACAACTAATAAATTCACCACGGGATGAACTAATAACGCTATGCCATATGCAAGTACAAAAGGCCATATAAGTGCAAATACATATTTCAAGGTTACATAGGACGCTAACAACAAGCCTCCTATTAAAGCCAGGGTTGTCAATTTCTTCTTTGTCCCTCTAGTCATCACGTCCCCCTTTTCTTTTTCAATTTATCTATACTCTCTAATACTACCCTTACAGGCAAAATAATATTCACTTCCAAATAAATCTTTTATAATTTACACCTTACATCTAACTATGATATAATCCATTTGTATTATTTATGGAAATTTAAGAAAGGACACCTATATGAAATTAGATATTTTATACGAAGACGATGAAATAATTGTATGCCATAAAGCCCCTGGCGTTTCTTC
The DNA here is from genome assembly GCA_017412055.1 of Lachnospiraceae bacterium. Classification (GTDB taxonomy): domain Bacteria; phylum Bacillota; class Clostridia; order Lachnospirales; family Lachnospiraceae; genus SVEL01. Next base: position 60,197 of record JAFQOW010000040.1, read on the forward strand.
ACAACAGGAGCGTTCCTATGATCCGGATATGGTGAGTATGCTTATGAATCATTTTTCGAAAACAGGCGTTAAAAACCCATATGTAGGTGTCGTTCACCGTCTAGATAAACCAGTTGCTGGCGTTATAATTTATGGCAAGACAAAATCTGCCACCCTTGCGTTAAGTAAGCAGATAACAGAGCGAAGCTGTATAAAAAAATATAAAGCTATCCTATGTGGTGATGTTAGAAAATTATTTAACTCACAAAATATAACCAGTGCAGACAATGTATGCACCCTAAATGACTATCTATTAAGGGATGCAAAAACAAACACATCTAGGGTTGTTGATATTTGCGATAAAAAATATGCTTCCAATTCAGAGGTTAAAAAAAGCACATTAAAATTCTCTCTTGAAAAGACTATTTCTCTTCCGGCAGATAGTCCTTTTTATAATGAAAGCTCTCCTTTTGATAATGTGTTATCACTAGTTGACATTGAATTATTAACAGGAAGACATCATCAAATCCGTGTTCAATTTTCCAATGCTGGCTTTCCACTTTGGGGTGATTTAAAGTACTCTTCTTTTTCAAAGGAGTGTGGACAAAGAAAAGGGGTTGCTCTCTGTTCTTACTCATTGACAATCACTCATCCAACCACAAAAAAAGAGATGACCTTTTCGGTCATCCCTTCAAATAGCATATTTAAGTATTTATAAATATTTCTTTAAATCTTCTACCTTATCAAGCTTCTCCCATGGTAAATCTAAATCGTTGCGACCAAAATGACCATATGAAGATGTCTGCTTATAAATAGGTCTTCTTAAATCAAGCATCTTAATAATTCCAGCTGGACGTAAATCGAAGTTCTCTCTTATGATTTCTACGATTTTTTCTTCACTAAGCTTTCCTGTTCCAAATGTGTCAACCATAATAGATGTAGGATAAGCAACACCGATTGCGTATGAGAGCTGAATTTCACACTTATCTGCGATACCTGCTGCCACTATATTTTTAGCAACATATCTAGCTGCATAAGCTGCAGAACGGTCTACCTTTGTACAATCCTTACCTGAGAATGCACCGCCGCCGTGACGAGCATAACCACCGTATGTATCTACGATAATCTTTCTTCCTGTAAGACCTGAATCACCGTTTGGTCCACCGATTACAAATCTTCCTGTAGGATTGATAAAGAATTTAGTATTCTCATTGATAAGCTCCTTTGGAAGAACTGGCTCAAATACATATTTCTTTATATCCTTATGAATCTGCTCCTGTGTCACATCCTTATCATGCTGTGTAGATAATACAACTGCATTTAATCCCACTGGTTTTCCATCCTCATCATACTCTACTGTTACCTGTGTCTTTCCATCAGGACGAAGGTAGCTAAGTGTTCCATTCTTTCTTACCTCTGTAAGCTTTTTTGCAAGCTTATGAGCCAATGCGATTGGATATGGCATATATTCCTCTGTCTCATTTGAAGCAAAACCAAACATCATACCCTGGTCACCAGCGCCGATTGCGTCAAGCTCTGTATCTGTCATAGTATTTTCCTTTGCTTCCAATGCCTTGTCTACACCCATAGCAATATCTGTAGACTGCTTGTCCAATGTAACAAATACTGAACAAGTATCTGCATCAAATCCCATAGATGAATCTGTATACCCGATTTCTCTTACTGTATCTCTTACTATACCTGCAATATCCACATTTGCTTTAGTTGTGATTTCACCCATTACTAAAACCATACCTGTTGTAGTACATGTCTCACAAGCTACACGGCTCATTGGGTCCTGTGCCATAAGGGCATCTAATACTGCGTCCGATACCGCATCACATATTTTATCTGGATGTCCTTCAGTAACTGATTCAGATGTAAATAATCTTTTTTCCATTTGTATCTCTCCTTCTTAAATTACTATATGCGTTTTTAATGATATAGGAAGTTCAAAGAACTTTCCTATATCATTAAAAAGTCCCTACACTTTTTGTGAGGGACTCGACTTCAAGGTATCAAATCCTCTTATTGTTCGAATATCGCTCAGGTTGGCACCTTCCTTACGGGGTTGCCGGGCTTCACAGATCCTTGTATCTCCACCACTCTGAATAAGAGAAATAATTCATATTTAGTTTATGGTTACATAATATTATTTTACTTAACCTATGTCAAGTAATTTTTATTATATAACTATTTATCAGACTATTTTATATTTAGCCCACTTTAAGCTTAAACTTCTGTATATCCTTATCTGAAGAAGTAAGCTCTATCTGAGCACCAAGCTTCTGAAGCTTCTTTTCAAGCATCTCATATCCACGCTTGATATAATGAACGCTTTCAATAGTTGTAAAGCCTTTTGCTGCTATACCAGCGATAACTAAGGCTGCACCTGCTCTTAAATCCAGTGCATTTACCTCAGCTCCAGTATATTCCTCAATACCTTCGAATACAGCAATATTACTTTCAACCTTAATATTAGCTCCCATCTTAGCAAGCTCATCTACATACTTAAATCTATTCTCGAATAAGTTCTCTGTAACTGTACTTGTTCCCTTTGCAAGTGCCAAAGCAACTGCCATCTGTGGCTGCATATCTGTAGGGAAACCTGGATATGGCAAAGTTCTTACGTGAGTAGGCTTTATCACTTCATTGCCAATAACTCTTACTGAGTCATCATACTCTTCCACTGTAGCACCTATCTCGTAAAGCTTTGCAGTAATAGCCTCCAAATGCTTTGGAATAACATTCTTCACTAATATATTGCCTCTTGTAATAGCTGCTGCAAGCATAAATGTTCCAGCCTCAATCTGGTCTGGAATAACTGAATATTCACTGCCATGAAGCTTCTCAACACCTTTGATACGTATAACATCAGTACCCGCACCCTTGATATTAGCTCCCATACTGTTAAGCATATTAGCAAGGTCTACTACATGTGGTTCCTTTGCTACGTTTTCCAACACAGTATTACCCTTTGCCAATGCTGCTGCAAGCATAACATTAATAGTTGCTCCAACAGAAACAACGTCAAAGAATATATGACTTCCCACTAATTCGTCAGCCTTAGCTATAATCATACCGTGCTCTATCTTTATATCTGCACCAAGTGCCTTAAATCCTTTTAAATGCTGGTCTATAGGTCTGCTTCCTATATTACATCCACCTGGTAATGGCACCTCTGCCTTTTTAAACTTACCAAGGAATGCACCAAGTAAATAATACGAAGCTCTAATCTTCTTGATAAACTCGTTATCAGCCTTTGTAGAAGATATAGTTCCACCGTTAATTTTAACAGAATGACGACTGTCACGATTTACTTTTGCGCCCACTTCTGCTATAGCATCAATCAACACATTAACATCACTAACATCAGGAAGATTATCAATTGCTACTGTCTCATCCGCCATAACCGCTGCTGCAAGAATACCCAACGCAGCGTTCTTAGCACCACTGATTTCTACTTCGCCAACCAATGGAGTACCGCCTTTTATAATGTATCTTTCCATCATACACCTCAATTTTTCAATTGTACTATTAATAATATATATATAAACGTTTCGTTTTATGTCAAAAAAATTTTGTCTGGAAGAATTTTCTTCCTACTAATAGGCATAAAAATACCTATATCATTGCCATTATAATACATTGATATAGGTTTGTAAACATTTTTTTATATCATATATAATACAATTCTCGCTTTTTTCTATTTTTTTATCTTTTCCAGCAGCTTCAAAATAGTTTCTCTCACACTTCTACATCCACTTTCATCTACGATTACATCTGCATATTTTTCATACAATGGAACTCTCTCTTCATAAAGGTCCTTTAATGTCTGACCTTCTTTCATAGCCACACCCCTCGCTGCCAAATCTCCCAATCTCTCTGCAATCGTTTCATAATCACTCTTTAGGTAAACTATAGTTCCTATTTCTTTAAAATGAGCCATGGCATCCTCACCATATATGGCACTTCCACCTGTGGCCACAATGCACTTTTCACAATTTATACTTGCATTTATTTTATTTTCCACCTTTATAAAACCATCCAGTCCTTCACTGGATATAATCTCATGCAAAAGCTTACCTTCCTTTTCCTGTATTACCAAATCACAATCTAAAAATCTATAACCAAGAATTTTTGCCAAAATAACTCCTACACTGCTTTTGCCCACTCCTGGCATTCCTATCAATATTATATTACTAAGCTTATCACTCATTTTTCTTCTCCGTATATATATTCAATTTATAATTTATTAACCTTTATATTATTTTATCCGATTATTAATGTCAAGACATATGCACCTAATGCATATGTACTTTACCAATGAAAACATAGAATATAAAAAATTGACATTTAGTTTTATTGGTACTATAATATATTTTAGTGTTTTGTGCTCAAATGTACAAATAGAAAGGAGCTCTTATGAGAGGAGAACCAAGAAAAGAGGACTTAATTAATATACCTAACGTCCTATGCTATATAAGAATTTTACTTGTTCCCGTTTTCATTATTCTATTTTTAAAGGAAATGTACTGGCAGTCTGGAATAGTAATTATGGTAGCAACCGCAACAGATGTGGTAGACGGTTGGATAGCTAGACATTTTAATATGATTACTGATTGGGGCAAATTTATTGACCCCCTTGCAGATAAATTAATGCAGTTTGCTATGCTTATTATGGCAATTTTCAAAAATCCATGGATATCTATCCTAGTTGCGATTTTTGCTGTAAAAGAAGCTGTTATGTTAGGAGTTGGTTTGTATATATACCACAAGGGCGAAAATCTAAATGGTGCTATGTGGTGTGGCAAGCTTTCCACTGTAGTATTAGATAGCTGCTTATTTTTAATAATAGTACTTCCTGCCAAATATATAAGAAATGTCAATGTATTTATTCTAATAGGTTTATCAGCAATATTTTTAATACTTTCATTTATTATATATATGCGTGAATACTTTAAGATGTACAAGGAAATGAAAGCAGACGGCACTATAGCCACTAAGAAGTAATTTTATATATTTTACATAAAAAGAGTAAGTTCAGTTCACAAGACCTACTCTTTTTTCTTTATCTTTATTTCTATTTAATCTTATCTAAGCTTTTCTTTTATTCTTTGATTGTTCCTTTGGCTTCTTCCTTATACTATATCCAAAACTGCCTAGCTTCTCACCCATACTGTAATACTCTCCGTGAGAATAAACTATTAACTCTGATTTTGCTAAGTTAAACTTACCTGTTTCGTCCATATATTTCTCATCTGCATGTACTGCAAGAACCTTTGCTACAAACATATGATGAGAGCCAAGCTCATCTATACGTTCCACCTTACATTCAATATTCACAGGACTTTCCTTTATCATAGGTACATTAACATGGACTGCATTTTCCTTGGTAAGCTTACATTCTTTAAACTTATCTACATCTCTTCCTGACTTCACACCACAGTAGTCTGTCGCAAAGGTAAGCTCCTTGGTAGTGAGATTTATGACAAACTCTCCCGTTTCCTTTATCATATTATAGGAATGTCTCTCTGGTCTAACAGAGATATACGCCATAGCTGGATTTGTACAAATAGTACCTGTCCATGCAACTGTTATTATATTGTCATTGCCATCCTTATCTCTACAGGTAACCATAACCGCCGGCAATGGATAAACCATATTTCCTGCTTTCCAAATCTGCTTCGCCATACTGTCTTTTCCTCTGCTTCTTTTTATTAAAATAATTTATTCCTTTTCTTCTACTTCTTCCTTTTTGCTGTAATCTATACAATCCATATTTAATTTATTACATACCCAGTTTTCACCGTTAAATATGTATTCCATAGTAACATTGCTTTTAGCTTCCCCTTCGTACTTTTCTCTCGCACCATTTGCAGCATTTCTAGGACCTCTCGCCTTAAATGTACAATTATAATCTACGGACACTGCCACTTTATCAGGATATGTGTAGCTCAATGCAAAGTTTTCAAATCCTGTAATGCTTAATGAATTAAGTGTAGAGCCATCCTCTGGCTGTATAGCCGAAAGTATCTTATCATATATGGCCTTAAATTCTCCCTTAACGGTATCACTGTTATCTATGTAAGAATCTAAACCTTCAAGCTCTGTTGCCTCAAATACATTCTTATACATTAGGGCAACTATATTTTCGCTATAATTCTCAATGCCGTCTATGATACCATCCACAAGTACAAACTGACTTGTATCAACTGCGAACACGCTCTTATCTTCATTCCAATTTACTACAATCTCCTGTGGCTCCACCATATTTCTTTCAACAAAAATAGTATGCTCTCCTTTAAACAATCTAGGAATCATATATTCCACATTGCCTATTTCACCTATATGACCTATTCTTGAATTATTATTATTAAGCTCTACACCATCAAGATATATTTTAACATCTGCAGGTGCCTGGATTGTACATTGATTAATTATTAAATTATCAATATTAAGCTTCCATTCATTGAAAAATACATAATTTTTCTCTGGTAATTTGTCCATTACAAAATCACAGCGTATCTTATCCCCCAATGAATCCGAGTAGTACATCTCAACCGTTGCACCAGTATCATTCTTTTTTACCGTTCCAAGCTCTAATGTTTCCTCATTAACATATCCATACTTTTTTTTGGCAAACTCTTCAAAAAAGAATTCATTAATAAAATCATCATCCTTTAGTTCAGCGTAATTATATAGAGCAACCCAATTGTTATCCTTATAATAATCATAGGCTTCCATTATATATTTATCTACACCATTAGTCTTATATAACCCAATACCAACACCTACTCCACCTGCAAGCAATAGCAATCCCAACGAGCCCATCAGATGGATAATGGATGATTTTCTCTTTGCAAAAAATTCCTTAATCTTCAATTCATTTACTCCTTACTTGAAACTATGATTATATTCAAAGTATACTACATTTCAAATCTTTATCAATAGATTTATTCAAGTTCTTGTGTATTGACCTGATTTAATGTATACTTATGTAAGTGAATTTTAACAAAGAAAGGCAAATAATATGGATAAGAAATTGGAATTTAATGAAGCGTTAAGTGCGCTTATAGAATATGCAACTGTAAATGGAAATGAAATCACCATAGAGACTGTTCATACATACTTTGATGACATTCTTGACAGCGAAGAAAAATTTGATGCTGTATATAAATATCTTTTAGATAATAAGATAAGAATCACTGATTTGGATATGAGCAAATATACTACAAAATCAGTTGACCACCACAGCGAAAATGCGTCAACTCATGACCACGACCATCATCACGGCGATTCCTCTGAAGAAGAAAAAATGTTCTTAGAAATGTATATGAAGGAACTAAATGATGTGCCTGTTATATCTCCTGAGGAAAAAGCTATCCTTATAGAAAAGGGCTGTCGTGGCGACAGAGATTCTTTCTCTCGATTAATCGAAGCATATCTTCCAACTGTTATGGAATATGTTGACCGTTTTATGGGACAAGGAGTAAGAAGAGGTGACCTTATACAGGAAGGTAATCTAGGTCTTATTGAAGGTATTATGAATTACGATAACTCCATAGATTTTGATACATTTATTGGCGTATATATAGAGAAGGCCATGAAGGACGCCATCGATGAGGAGTTAAGTGTAAATCGTATCGCAGCTCATGCCGCCGACAGAGCAAACGCCATAAGTGATGCCACTACAGAATTAGCCGAAAAGCTTGGCAGAGAAGCTACTATAGAAGAGCTTTGTGAATATATGTCTTTAACAGAGGATGAAATTCGTGATGTTATGAAGATGTCTCTAGATGCTATGACTATCACAACTAATGCAGAAGACAATAAATAATGAGATGTAATCACTAAAAGACGACAGCGTAGTTAAATCCACACTGTCGTCTTTTATATTTAATCCTTTATATTTTAATTTAGTTTTTACTTTAGTTATAACATAATAATCTAATATTCACCTATATCTGAATCCTTCTCTCTTAATTCCTGGATTTCACGGTATATATCCTGCATCTTCTTATCTGTATCACATATGGTATCTGCACATTCTTTTAATTCCACAGATATTCTCTCCGCATCTGGCACGCCTCTTTTGTACTTAACCTGATGCTCCAATGCTGCCCAAAAATCCATAGCTATGGTTCTTATCTGTACCTCCACTCTCATAGGAAGCTTCTTATCTGATAAGAAAACAGGCACCTGTACTATAAGATGGAGTGAACGATATCCGTTTGGCTTTGGCTCCTTGATATAATCCTTAACCTCAAGCACCTCTATATCATCCTGACGCATAAACATATCTGCTACATCATATATATCCTGTATAAATGAACATATAACTCTGACACCAGCTACATCATTAAGATTTTCCCATACACTTTCTACAGTGAGAGGGTAGCCCTTTCTCGACATTTTATCCATAATACTTCTTGGACTCTTAACCCTGGAGCTTACTGTTTCTATAGGATTTCTCTTAGTCTTCATAGCAAGCTCGTCATTTAAAATTTCAAGCTTAGTCTGTATCTCCTTAATGGCACATCTATTATACAAGAATAATTCCTGCATTCTTTCTGCCTGCTCAAATAATTCCTCTGGAATCTGAGTTACGGGAGTCTTATCCATAAGCTTTCTTTCTACCTTATTACCCATTTGTATACCATCCTTTCAAAAAAACCGAAGCCTCTATAAAAAGCTTCGGTTCTCCAATTCTACTCTGAATAATTATATATACATATTCTATACAAAGCTCTTAACCTTGTTATAAATGCTCTTGGCATCTAAACCATACTTCTCGATAAGCTTCAAAGCTGGACCTGACTCACCAAATACATCATTAACACCAATCTTCATAACAGGTGTTGGTGCTTTTTCACTTAAGCAGTCACATACAGCGCTTCCAAGTCCACCTATTACAGAATGCTCTTCAACAGTAACTACCTTGCCTGTTTCTTTTGCAGCAGCTACTACAAGCTCTTCATCCAATGGTTTAATTGTATGTATATTAATAACCTTAGCTGATATGCCATCTGCTTCAAGCATTTTAGCTGCTTCAAGTGTTTCTGATACGCAAAGACCTGTTGCGATAATTGTCACATCGCTTCCTTCCTTAAGTGTAACACCCTTTCCAAGCTCAAACTTGTAATCATCATTATCATTGATAACTGGTACTGCAAGACGACCAAATCTTAAATAAACAGGACCATCATGCTCTATAGCTGCCTTAACTGCTGCTCTTGCTTCCACATCATCTGCTGGATTTATAACTACCATACCTGGGATAGTTCTCATAAGAGCTATATCCTCATTACACTGATGTGTCGCACCATCTTCACCTACAGAGATACCTGCATGTGTCGCACCAATCTTAACATTTAAATGTGGATATCCAACAGAATTACGAATCTGCTCGAATGCTCGTCCTGCTGCAAACATTGCAAATGAACTAGCAAATGGAATCTTGCCTGTAGCTGCAAGTCCTGCTGCAATACCTATCATATTGCTTTCTGCGATACCACAATCTATATGACGCTCAGGATATGCCTTCTGAAAGATTATGGTCTTTGTAGCTTCTGCTAAATCTGCATCTAACACTACGATATTGTCATATTCCTTTGCACATTCCACAAGTGCATTACCATAGCTTTCTCTAGTTGCTATCTTTACTACATCTGACATAATGCTTCACCTGCTTTCTCTAAATCTTCCATTGCTATAGCATACTCATCATCATTTGGAGCCTTGCCATGCCAACCAGGCTTATTTTCCATAAATGATACGCCCTTACCCTTTACACTCTTAAGAACTATTGCCACAGGCATGTCCTTAACTGAGCGTGCCTCATCAAAGGCTGCCTTTAATGCATCAAAATCATGAGCATCTACATTATCAATTACATGGAAATTAAATGCTTTAAACTTATCAGCGATTGGATATGGCGAGCATACCTCATCTATGCTTCCATCTATCTGTAATCCATTGTTATCTACCATAACTACAAGATTATCAAGCTTTTTATGTCCGGCAAACATAGCTGCCTCCCATACCTGACCTTCCTGAATTTCTCCATCTCCAAGAAGTGTATATACTCTATATGAATCCTTGCTAAGCTTAGCTGAAAGTGCCATTCCTACTGCTGCTGAGATACCCTGTCCAAGGGAACCTGAAGACATATCAACACCTGGTATATGCTTCATATCAGGATGTCCCTGTAAATATGAACCAATATGACGAAGTGTCTTTAAATCCTCCACAGGGAAAAATCCTCTCTGTGCAAGTGCAGAATAAAGTCCTGGCGCTGTGTGACCCTTAGAAAGTACAAATCTGTCTCTGTCAGCCTTCTTTGGATCCTTAGGATCAATATTCATCTCTTCAAAATAAAGATAAGTAAAAACATCTGCTGCTGACAATGAGCCACCTGGATGACCAGCTTTAGCACTATGTACTGCAGTTACTATGCCCTTACGAACCTCGTTGGCGGTTTTCTGAAGCTGTAATTTGTTCATTTTGCTGCCTCCTAATTATTATAATCAAGGTGATTATAACACCCCAAATAATAAATGTCTATTAGTTATTGCCTAAATATTCTTTTATTCCTTCTATAATAGCCTCAACAATTCTATCCTGATATTGACTGTTTGATAAAAGCTTTGCCTCTTCTTCATTTGACAAAAAACCACATTCTACTATAACCGCAGGACAGCTTACATTCATTATAAGATAATAATTGTCGTTAGCTTTCTCCACTCGTCCCTTATTACCCTCACTTAACTCCTCCACCAAACTTGCCTGTATCTTTTCAGCAAGAAATCTTCCACTTTTAGACTCTTTATAATAAAAAACCTGTGCCCCCTTTACGCTTGAAGAATGATAGCTATTTTGATGAATGCTGATAACCATTTCCGGATTAATCTCTTCTATAATTTCGCAGCGCTTACGCATATCTGCCATCTTTTTATTAGAATCACTTTCTTTGTAATGGCCTGTATCATCCGTCCTTGTAAGTGTCACCACGGCATTTAGCTTTTCATCCTTTTCTATGGCCTCTTTTAATTTTAAAACAATAGATAAATTAATATCCTTTTCCAGTTCTCCATTTACCCCCACTTTGCCAGGATCCATCCCTCCATGACCTGCATCAAGAACTATTGAAATTTTATCTGTTAATTTAGTACTTTCACTCTCTTGTTTTTTACTATATTCCTTATCAGGGCTATATGTAGAAAAACACCTGGATACTGCATAAACTGATAAAAGTAACACCACCGACATAAAGACTATCATCTTATTATTTTTGTCCATAGACATCTCACCTACTGTAGACAAAAGATGTCTACAATTACACTTATATAATCTCTACATCTTATTCTAATATAATCATAAATATGACAAATGGTAGTTGCAAAACAACTACCATTTTACGCCATCTTACTTTAAAAATTCACCTATAACTTCCCAAGCCACTTCTGACTCAAGACCAAGCTTCCAGCATGCAACTCCTGCCAAATTATTTGCTTTCATTACATTCAGCTTAGCTGTTAAAGACTTTTCATCCTCAAGCCAAACTCTTCCAAGTCTTCCCTCACTTGTATAAAACTCACCATAATTCTGACCCAAATCCTCTAGCCATCTGGAAGCTGCACCATTTTCTTTAAGATATTTTTCAGCCACTCCCATACCTACTGCTTTACTGCTTAATGCATAGTCTCCATTTATAGGATCCTCTACGATAATTGAATCCTCTGGAGCAATTTCCAATGGTGACTCATACCACACTCTTGTATAAAAAGGAATAGCATTGATAACTCTCGATGCAGGCACCTCCTGCAATGTATCTGTTATACCGTTTGTAACATATGGTAAAGATGCCACGCTTCCTGCACTTCCACATCCTGCCCAATGTTCATCATATCCCATAACAATAAGATAATCCGCTGCCAAGCCTACTGAGGTTCTGTCATAATATTTATTGCTTTCTGTTGGCACATACATATCTACAGACAAAACAAGGCCTACTTTTTCACAAGCTATGGCTAGCTCTCTTATAAATTGAACATATCCTTCTGCTGCCACCTTACGCACCATTTCAAAGTCTACATTTATACCATCCATTCCGCAATATGTAGCTTCATTTAATATATTTTCAATAAGCCTTCTTCTTGATGAAGTATTTGTAACTACCTGATTCACATAATAATTACCGTCTTCATCCTTGTTAAAATCACTTATTAAGCCCCATACCTTAAGACCGCTATTATGGGCCTTATTCACATATTTCTCAGACGCCAATGAGCTAATTTCTCCAAAGCCATCTGTAAGCTTAAACCAAGTAGGAGATATTACATTTAATCCCTCCACACCCTTTAACACATTGGCTAATGAATCATTGCCACCAGCTGACTCCATCTGATGCCAGCCTAAGCACACCTTGCCATCCATAGTGATATACTCATATTTCTCTGTATCCATCCAGCCCTGTGACTTCTCTACAGCTTCCGTTGTGGCTTCTGATATCTTACTATTCTCTATATAACCCATAAGTCCATCTTCTGTACATACGAAAGTTCTATCACCATTTTCTCCAATTATAACAAGACGGTCACCCTTAGCTACATCTACCACGATATCGTCACTCTTAGAAAGTCCACTTCTTATTTTCGCATCTCTATTTACAGAAGCCACATCTACACTATCCTGTGTATTAATAACTATTCTTGAAGGCTCATCATAAACTGTACCCTTAACAGCACCATTCATAAGCTCAATATATTCAAGGCTAATATAAGCCATATCATCCACACAAATTACAATCTTTGTATTACAGCTTTTAACCACACCATCTTCTGTATATTCATTGGCATCCACTTTCGTATCATAAACCTTTTTTGAAGTTGCATAAGTAAGAAGCTCCTCATTCACATCCCAGTAATAATTATTATCAACCTCACCCCTTACCACATCATAAGGCAAATAGCACACATCCCCTTCCACAAAGCCAACACCCATAGCCTCGCCATTTATAATAACAGCCATTCCCTCATAGCCGCCAATATCCGTTATTTCCAGATACTCCTTCAAATCCACATATTCATCACTTTTCTTCTGAATACATCCCACGATACACACCGCCACCAACATAGCTGTTATAATTAACAATTTCTTTTTTACCTTCTTGAAATAATACATTTTATACCTCCGTATTTTGTATAACTTATTAATATGACAAATAATTCATTTCAAAATTCACTACGTAAATTAATTAGGGTTTCAAAAGCTCTACATACCATATATCTGTCAGATTGCACAAAGTTATACTATAATTTTTACGATAGCGAAGAATATTTAGATTTTATTAATACTTTGTCTGTAACAGTAATTTTCCAACACGATGTTGGAAAAAGGCGAGCAGCACCATGGATGGTGCATGGGAGCCGGTTACGTCCGTTACCATTAGCTTCATCAAAGTATTTAGAAAATCAAATATTCGTAGTATGTAAAAATTATAGTATATATTTTGTGCAATCTGACATTCTAGATTCAAATAGGGCTTTTGAAACCCTAATTATACTCTACAATTATAACAGAATATAAAGGCTATGCAAACCCCTTTGCATAGCCCATATCATCTTTTTTTATTTTTCTGTAAATCCGCCAATTAATTCATTATAAATATAATTGTAAATCCAGAGTCACTCCTTTCTTTTTGTAATTTCTCATTTTATCTTATTTTTTATTTTTCAAAAGTTATCCTTAAACCCTTTCTCCTTTCATATATTTTATATAATTCCGTTCGATTTACATATAAATTTAGTAATACTATGCCAATGATTGTGATGAATTAAACCAAATCACAGTTGCCTTGCAACTTTGATTATTCTAAATCATAGTTGCCTTGCAACTTTGATTACGTTCAGGTAGCATAATCCTTTACTGTTATTTTTGTAATGTTTGATTCATAAATGTCAGCAAATTTTCCTCTAACTGAATTCTTCTGTTATAGATTTCTTCCTTATTTTGAAAATAACTCTCATAAGTGCTTAACACAAATAAATTCACAGGATAACCTGCCACATCTTCCTGCTTATTATTATATGAGGACAAATATAGCATAGCGCCCCCATATACCTCCACATCTGTTCGCGCAGAAGAAAGCATATGTACTTCCCTTTCATCTAAGTACATATAAAAACCGTTTTCGGTCATATAAGTTATATTCTTGTCCGTTAGCACTATATAGTCTTCGCCATTTGGAAATCTTATGCGGATATCTAGAAACTTGTCCGTTTCCTGTGCATCCCCTATCATTACGTAATCTATATAGTATTCCTTAGCCTTTCCTCTATATTCAGTTGTCTCTTCTACCTGCTCTGTAGGCAGCACTTCTAAAGCCATGCTACTTTCTTTCTCAGGCACGACCTCATCGTTATCTTTATTCTTTTTGTTGAAAGCTAAGAAAACAATCACGACTATAACTATTATTACACTTAATACAGCCAAACATATAATCATTGGCTGCTTTTTCTTTTTTTTATGAATTAATGTCATTGAGTTTCTTAAAAAAGTAAGTTTTCAAAGAACTCTACTAAGCTTGAATCAATGATAAAGGGATTATCTATAAATGGTCTTTTAATAATATGAATTTTAAGTTCTTTTTTAAGTCTTTTAAGGCTCTTATCATCCCCATGAAAAACCATACTCCAATTTTTATTTTCCCCTGCTATATTTATAATATTATCAGGCTCACCATATAGCTTTAAATTCCACGGTTCTAAAGAACCCATAACAATCTTATAATTACATTTATTAAATTCGCCTAGATTTAATCTTTCAGCTCCAAAATCAATGATTACAAAATCAAGCTCCTCTCCATATAAAGATGACAGCTTCACTGAACCCTTAGAATAAAAGGTACATCCGTTGCGCTTAACTATATTTATGCCCTCAAAATAATCGTTCATTTTTGCAAATGTTCGACTGCCGTTATTCTCATACACAGAAACCTCTTTTCCTGTTATTCCTGACAAATAATTAGCTATGGCCACAACCATATTTGTGACTCCGCATCCTTTTACTGTTCCTATGATACCAATACTTATGGTCTCATGGTTTTTTCGAAATTCTTTTAAATAACCTGCCTTTTTTCTTATTTTTTTCACCACCTTGTACAGTATTTGTAAAGGAGTTAATTAACTCCATAAATTTATCTTCCGTTAGTTTATCTACATTGAATGCATCACATATATGAGGCACTCCATATCCTACAATTCCTAGTGCCTTCCACAGGTTCATACACTCTTTTTCTTGCAAAGAATTAGTAAGCACTAAAGGTCTTCCACAGCATTTTTCATTACAGTTTTCTATGATATCCTTACAAATATCTGCAGTTTCCCATAATCTCCATGGCTTTCCTTCACATATGATTATCAATACATCTCCTGCTTGTTCCCACTTCATCAAATGTCCATGGTCTCTTATAATATATTGACATGGCTTTTCAAGTAATATCTGAGGTCCATACTCTGGTTTTAATAATAGATTATCATTCTTTTTGAAATATCCACCTACATATTCCAGCTTATAATATGCCGCTATATTTCTCACATGATTACTGCTATTACATTCCTCATAGATAACCTTTTCTTTATTCTTTGCAATAGTATTAGCAAGCCCTAAACCTATGGTTGTCACTCCACAATGTGGACCTGTACCAACTAACGAAATCGTTAGAGGTTTATTTCCTACGCTATACTTAATATCTGCATTTGTTAAATCTTTTAGATTATTTACAATGGTTGATACATCTAAAAATCGATATTCTCTATCCTTAGACATACATTGCTTAACAATCGTTTTATATTTTCCTGTAATTTCATTGGGAAATTCCAAAGACATTGCACCTTTATGGGCACTATTCTTGCCAGTAACCATAAAATATAATATCGCACCTATACCATATATATCTGTTCTCTCATCTAGATTTTCATACTTATACTGCTCTGGAGCCGCATAACCTTTAGTCCCTAAAAGCAATTCTCTATTATTGGCTTCATCTACAAAATATGAATTTCCAAAATCCACCAAATATATTTTTTCTTTTTTTATTAGAATATTCTTAGGCTGAATATCCAAGAATAAAATGGGTGTAGGTTTTTGACTGTGCAAAAAAGATATAATTTCACATAGTTTTATCCCTATATCAATAGCTAAAGACTCACTAAGCACTCCATTATCTCGTATATAATCAAACAAATTTTGCGCTTCAATATACTCTTCTACAATATAAAAAGCACACTCGTCCTCATACTGATCATATATAATTGGAATGTTAGGGTGTTTAATAGTCTTCAGAATATTGGTCTCCGAATAAAAACTATTATGATGTATAGATTTTTTGAGAATCTTCTTAATAATTCGTCTGGTTTGCATAAATATATGCTCTACCAGGTATACTGTGGCGTCATCGGACTCATAAACGATGCGTTCCACACTATATTTTTCAAACAATATATTCTGTACGGCTGACTCCTTCCGACATTCTATATAGCTGGAAAAACCTCTTTCATAATTATAACCATTTCTGTTATTTTTTTCAAGACATTTTTAAGTTTTATTAAGATAACACTTTACATATGGGCGTAATTTAGGGTATACTTAATAGTAGGAAAGTAGCGACTGCTATATTCAAAGCAAAGAAAACAAAGAGGTCTTTATATGAAAATTGAAAGAATCAATGACAATCAAATAAAGTGTACTTTGAATAGATCTGATTTGGCTTCAAGACAGATAAAGCTTAGCGAATTAGCTTATGGCACTGAGAAAGCAAAAAGTCTTTTCCGCGATATGATGCAGCAGGCATCTGTTGAATTGGGATTTGAAGCTGAGGATATTCCTCTTATGATAGAGGCTATTCCTGTTTCTGGGGATTGTATCGTTCTTGTAATCACTAAGGTAGAGGATCCTGAAGAGCTTGATACAAGATTTTCTAGATTTGCTCCTTCTATGGATGAAATAGATGCCGATGAATCTTCAGAGGAGGATTATATTGCGCCTTCTTCACCTTCTACAAGTGATTTATTAGATTTATTTAATCAGTTAAAGCAGGATATCAAGAATGCAGTAGAGGGAACTGGCGATAACTTTATTCCATTCCCACAGGGCTTGACTAAGAAAAAATCAGATGCTAATAATTCGTCTACACCTAAGGTATCTAAAAAAGAAATATCTGACAAGGATAGTGCGCCTAAGCACATACTTAAGATTTTTTCTTTCACAGACCTTGATTCACTTATAGATGTTTCATGTCGTTTGCGTGAAATGTACAACGGTGCTAACTCACTGTATAAATGTGAAGAGAACAACCTTTATTACCTTGTAATTAATAAGGGTACTGGAAGTGTTGAGGACTTTAATAAGGTATGCAATATTCTTACAGAATACGGCTCAATGGTTAGATCTACAAGCGCTAATGAAGCTTACTTCAAAGAACACTTTAAGAAAATTATCGCCAAGAAAGCTTTACAAAAGCTTGCTATGGCTGATATTAATCAATAATATTAAAAGGAGATTTATAATTATGCAGATTACAAAGGATATGCTTATTGGACAGATTGTTAACGGTGACGAAAGAACTATTCCAGTTTTATTAGATGCAGGTATGCACTGTCTTGGTTGCCCATCAGCTCAGAGCGAATCTTTAGAGGATGCTTGTATGGTACATGGTATCGAAGTTGATGAGCTTGTTGAAAAGCTTAATGCAGCATTAAATTAATTTAAACAAAGGAATTCCCTCGCACCAAATAGTGCGAGGGAATTTTTTGCATTACGCTTCTACTCACCTAATACCATATATCGTCTGCCGTTAGCATTATATATTTTTTCCAATTCATAATAACCCATATCAAATTCTTCCCCTGTAGCTAAATCTGTCATATAGACAGTCTGCACGATTCCTGAATAACCATTATATCCATCTATACATACAAGTCCATGACCATCCACCACGGTAAACACAGGCATTCTCTTAGTTACATAATAGAAAAGTGTATCATACTCAGCCTTAGCCACATCAAGGGTTGTACCCTCCCATTTCAATGCAGTATTCATATAAGAATCGAATCCCATTCCTACCATATATTTCATATCAATACCAACTGCATTTACTTTTCCAGCTCTCGCCCACACATAATCACCATTGCCATTTATAACTACACCTTGTGCATCATATGCCTTATTTATAGCCTCAGATACCTTTTCTGTCACAAGCACCAAATTGCCATCAGCATACACATAAAGATTTATATCTTCCTCTTCATCCCTGACCATTTCAAAGGAATTACCCTGTATAAACTTTATCTCCTTAGGATATACCTTTTCCAGCCTGCTGTCGGCTGTTACCATATAGGCAAACTTTAAAACCAGCTCTTTTTTCTTTAGCTCTGTTGCTATATTTTCTATCTCGATTATTGGCTTTGAACCTACATTTTTATTTATAAATTGATCGCCCTCTATCTCCACAAATACGCCCTCTTCATTTTTTGCAAGTCTATGAAGCTTCAACATATTTCCGGCAATATCTACAGATGACACATACACATTATCCTTCTGATAGCTTTCTATATTCTCCTTTGACTCTAGCACCACATTAAGCTTATACATAGGGAATACACTCTCACCGGTCTCAGACACATATACATCTCGCTGCTTAGCTGTTCCGTACACAAGGTCATGCTCTATAAATCCTACAACCTTAATATACTCTCCAGGCTCTGCATTGATAATGTAGTCATCACCAGTTTTAATATTGATTACTCGAATAGACATTGCACCATTTACTGATGAATTCTCATGCCAAGCGATAATATTTTTATCCTCACTTATTATATAATTGCCCTTTTTAAGTCCGCTAACTAACTGTACATATTCATTACTATCAAATGTTACTGTGTAGATAGAATCCCCAAGCATCATATATAGAAGGCTGTTATCCTTTATATATGCAAATTTGCCCATAGATTCCTTCAATATATAATAAGGCTTTGTAGATGGTACAAATGCAAGCTCTGTCACCACATCATCAGTTCTAGAATACTTATATAAAGCAGTGCCTACCTTGCCTTCGTGTCCACCCTTGTTCATATATCCATATACTAAAAATAAAATATTGCCATCACCATCAGTAGAAATAATCTCTATATCATTTTCATCGAAGACATCTCGGATATCATTATCACTTCCACTTTCAAATGAGAATACATTGATAATCTCATTCTTCTTCATATCCATAACCCAAAGATTTCGCTCCTTCACAAAGCTTACAAAATTACCTGTAGGACTATATGAGTGCTCTATCTCCATATCAGAATCTATTCCAAGATTTATTCTTGTAGTGGAAACATTTTGATTACTTCCGTCAAATATTTGGTCCATTCTTCTCTCGAAAACAAATACATACATAGCACCTATGCCTTGGCGTACACGATAATACTCTGTCACATTATAATACTGAGATGTACCATACTCATTTTTTGCCATTACCTTATACTGAAGCTCATAGCATCCCACATCTCCGAGGATTTCTTTTATCTTTACTGTAGGCTCTGTCACCCTTTTTACATCCAAGTCACCCCAAGTATAATTAGATATAGCTGACTTAATATTTACATATCCAAGATTTGTATTATCTGACGAAGAGCTAGGCTCCAAATATGGAAAATAATTTTCTGCCTCTTCATAATTAAGTGAGCTTTTGCTCATATTGCTTACAAAATCCAAATGTGTCTTAACCGCTGACTCTGTCTGCTCCTCTATTCTTGTATAATAATATATATTACCGTGTTTTTCTGAGACAAGCTCTATAATAAGAAGATATTCTGTGTCTTTTTCTACGATATTACTCACATCAATGGTGGCGTAAATGGTATCACCTGACAAGACAAAATTACTTATATTCTGCTTGTCTATAAGACGCTTTGTATCAAGACTTCTTATTTCATATGACATAGTCGCGATAACATTATCATACTTTTTTATATTTACACCTAAGGTTCTGCCTTCCTCCAATGGAGTGATACAGTCTCTCATGTATTTTCCGTCCATATATGTTGTATATCCCTGCAACATATTTATACTTGTATTCTCATACATCATATTTACAATAGGAAGTGTCGCTGACTGCATAACCTCAGTGGCACCATCACTTTTTTCATAAATTGAGAAAAAATAAACCACTAAGACACTTATAAATCCCAGCAAACACGTTGCAATTTTTATCAAAAGTCTCTTCATCTTATAACCTCTGTCATTTATATATTTCAATTAACACACTTACTATAACATATATATAGCTTCATTTGCTATAGTAAGTTAGCAAATTCCCTTACATTTTCTATATCGTATACGTCTCCTGAGCATTTCATTGACAAGCATTGCCTGAACAAGCTTTTCATCAAAGCCTTCATGTCCCTTACACATATCCTTGCACAATTTCGTAATTCTTACTTTATCAGGATACCTGTCAAACATCATACTCCCAGGATATTCCAACTCATTACATTTTTCTTCAATAAGCAATTGCATATCCATAAGCTCAGGTGGATAAAGACATTTTATAAAGTCAATATCATCTAGCTCATCTTCGTAGATACCAAACATAAAACTGCACTCCTCTATACTTTTTATAAATATATTCCAGTATTTATGTAATATTACCTAATCTATTAAATATTACCTCTCCATCCTCAACCATTTCATCTGTGGGACGGTTTATATATATCGGAATAGCGGCTTTGTAAATATTTTGAAAAGATTGAACATTCCTTGGAATTACATTTTCTTTTTTAGCAATTTCCACAGGAATAATAATAGCTTTCTTGTCCATACTTTTTTCTATAATTATAGAAACCTTAGCCTTTGCCCGCTGTTTTACCCAATAAAAAATATTATAATTTTTACCCAATGTATATGTAATAAGTTCTCTTAATAAAAAGCTATACATTACATCATCATCAAAAGATTTCTTTTTATATATGGTGGACCACATACCTATATCGTAAAATATAAACTTGTATTTGTGCATCCTTGAGTCCTTTTTATAATCAAATCTATCTATCTTGTAAATTAAGCCTTTATCCCTAAGAGAATTGACACTATCGCCATACTCTCGCTCTCTTGCTGCAACGCTTATTTCTCGAAATGTAAATCCCGGATTATCGCTTAGCTCTTGAACTATGACTGCATCTATGATTTGCTTTTCCTTATAGTCAAGTCCACCTTTTAGCTTTTCAAATAAATAAGTGTGACGTCGCCTTACCTTTGATATATCTCCTGTGTCAAAAAACTTTTTTGCAATTTCCGGCAAACCACCTACCTGAATATATATCTTCAACGCATCAAGCTCACCTAGATTATATGTTTTTGGCAAAGCAATTTTAAATTCATTAAATGTCATAGGAGTAACATATACATATTTTATACTTTTTTCATCTACTAAAGACTGGGCTATTTTTTCGCATTCTTTTACAAGTAATCTTCCTACGATAACATAGCGCTTATGATTTTCTTTTTTCTTAATAATAGTTTCAAAATCTTCGTATGAATTTACATTATCAACTAACTCTATATTATTATGACTATTCCCATCAAAAGCATTAGTTGCAAGCCACGTTTTCCCTACAAAAGGCCCACCTAAAATGCACAAAATCTGTGTATCTTCTTCCAGCCAAGCTTTTATACTCTTAGCTACTTCTCTTACCATGTATTTCACCTCTATTTTCTTATGTGTTTCTAAACCTAATTTATATTATTAGTATAAGATTAAAACATTAAATTTTCCACCTATTTTCTATTAGTTAATTATAGGCGCACCAACAGTTATCCAAGATAAATCCTTTTCTTTATCATAGGATATCATTATATTAATGTTTGTTTTCACACTTCCATTTATTATATAATCCTTTATATTTTTCGAATATGCATAAACTGTATATATATCATCGTTTTCCCCGCCAATGATAAGCTCTCCCTTTAACTCTTCTATAATATCTTCACATATTTCATTTTTCTTAGCATTGCTAAGTGGACCTTGCACACATCCCTTTAAATTAATATTTACATCAGCTGCTATATTCAATCTTTCAAGCTCATCTTCAATTTTTTCTTTATAATAAATTGCACTATCTATGGAATTATCTATGGATAGCTCCATTAAAATATATTGCTCTAAATACACTACACCCTCTGTAGCTTCGTTTTCTATAGTTACAATTCTTATATCTGTAGATGAACTATTATTATAAGTTGTAAAGCTAACCGTTCCTGTGTATTTTCCAGCTTCCCCTTCCCTTTTTGACTGAAATTCTAAATCACCATTTATCCCTATTGCATTTGCAAGTTTGATAATTATGTTCTTCTTATCCTCATCAGATAAATATTTATTGCCATAATCAGCGTATACATTTACAACACCATTTGTCGATAAATAATTACCTGTAGCAAAGGCTGTAGCGATATCAGCTCGCTCTCTGCTATCATTTATCCATGTAAAAATAAGACATATAAATGCCACAAGCCATACGGAAGATAATGTGATTATTGCCTTTTTTCTATTCATATAATACTCCCCTTTTTATAGATATGTTTCTATTATTTACCAGAAAAATATTTATATACACTTATTTATAATAAAGTTCATAAAACTTTGCTATACAACAATAGGGCCTCATAGCTTTCTATGGCTATGAGACCCTATATAAAATAACATATTAAGTTGCTATTTAGATATACTAATTACTATATCTCCTGTATCTGTCTCTAATTCGCATCTGCCACCTGCGATTGTTCTTGGAACATTTACTTTGCCTGTATCTGTTTCTACAAAAAATATTTTATCTGATAATAACGTGCCTGTGATATCTCCTGTATCTGTTTCAACTGATATTTCATCAGCGTCGCAACGATCAAATTTCACATCTCCCGTATCTCTTTCGATAGAAATACCTTCAGCCACAATGACATTTTTCAAAATTATATCACCTGTATCTCCATCAGACATAAGCTTTTCACACTTAGTGCTTGTAATTTTAGTCTTACCTGTAGAAACTGTTGCTTTTATATTATTTTTACAATCTACATTAGAAATAATAATATCTCCTGTAGAAGTAGTAAAATCAATGTCCTTTGCAGACATATCTTCAAAACGAATATCCCCTGTGCTTGCCTTCACTTTCATTTCAGATACATAATCCTTTTCAGGTAAATATACCGTTATCTTTGGTGAACCTATAGATATTCCAATATATTCATACCATTCTCTATCATCAACCACATTAATAGTAAGTGTATCATTTTTAACATTCACCGAATGATAAAAATTTTCTTGTTCGTAACAAATCACTTTACATTTGCCATCATCAGAAACAACAAATTTGATATCAGCAGTATTGGTCTTTATGAATATATTTCTAAATTCTTCACTAATGTCATAAGTATTAGTTTCAAATTCTGCTGTACTTAACTTTTTGAAATCCCATCCATTAACAGACATTACTATTACAAAAATTGTTAATCCAAGAATAATAAGAGAAGTAGCTATAATAAGCCACACTTTTTTACCTTTGCTCATTACATTTCCTCCTTTTTTATAAAATGTCTTTTAATCCACAATAAAAATTTGTTTAAAAGTATATAGGAACCTTTTGTTGCACCCTTACAACCATAGAATAAAAAGATGGATATTCCTCCACATATTAAAGCGGCACCTATAACCGCAAAACCTGTAAATCCATGTCCGCACACAGCATACGCTATACCTGATAGCACGCCGCAAAATGCACAAACCACAAGTGAAACAAATACTGCCCACAAAGATATCACCAATGACCACAATACAATATAAGCAGAAAAAATCACTACAAAAAATGCTATTAACAACGAAAGCCATATAGGTGAACCAAGCACTAAAAGTACTATTTCCCACGCACTTATTTTTCTCTTTGGAGTAAGTTTTTCTTTTACATATTTTGTAAGTGGTACATCTAATACAGTCTGAGATACAATTGAATCTATTGGTCCTATTTGTCTAATTGCATCCTCCTCCGAAAGCCCTTCTTCCACTCTGTCATCTATCATTTCACTATAAAACATCACGCGTTCTTCAATTTCTTCATGCGGTAAACCATTTAATCCACTGCGCAACTGATTCAAAAATTCTTGTTTATTCATTGGCATCATCCTCCCTTGTTACATATTGATATATCGACATCATCTCTTTCCACTCTTCCTTGAAATCTTCTATACGCTTTAAGCCTTCACCAGTTATATGATAATATTTTCTAAGTCTTCCACCATGCTCAACATTTCGAACAATAAGCATATTTGCTACTTCTAAGCGTTTTAAAATGGTATATAACGTCGATTCAGAAAGTTCTATGTACGGCTTCATATCTTTAATAATTTTATAACCGTAGGAATCTTCTTTCTTAATTGCTGCTAATACGCATACATCTAAGATACCTCGTTTCAATTGAATATCCATATAATACCTCCTATCGTGTAATACATCGTAACACGAGGTATCGTTTTTGTCAATATTCTCTTAAACAAAAAATATAAAAAAATGCCTACCTTATCTTTTACGATAAAAAACCACAGCGTATATCATATAATCATAATCGCTGTGGTTTTTCCTATTTTTATCGCAGTTAATTTTAACTACGCTATTATTTGCCTAAGAGATTCAATCTCGCTATAGACCTTTTTAGTGCTGCCTCTGCACGTACATAATCTATGCCGTCGCCACCTTCTCTAAGTCGGCGCTCTGCTCTTATTTTAGCTTCGTTGGCTCTGTTCTCATCGATTTCATCTGGCCACTCTGCTACCTCTGCCATTATCTTTACAGAATCCTGCAAGATAACCATAAATCCTGAATGTAGTGCAGCTTCCTTTACACCATCTGCCTCGTGGATTGTTACAATTCCAGGAACTACAACATTAGTCATAGGGATGTGGTTCTTATAGATACCTATCTCGCCTTCACTTGTTGTAAGCTCTAAGAAATGTACCTGACCCTTATAAAAGGTTCTTTCAGGCGAGATGATTTCCAGGTCAAAATATTTCTCATCTGCCATATTCATTCACCTATTTAACCTTTGCTAATACGTCATCGATTCCACCACAATTTAAGAAATAGCTCTCTGGTATATCGTCATACTTACCTTCAAGAATCTCCTTGAAGCCCTGTATTGTCTCACTGATTGGAACATACTTTCCTTCAAGACCTGTAAACTGTCCCGCTACGAAGAATGGCTGAGATAAGAATCTCTGAACCTTTCTTGCTCTAGATACTACAAGCTTATCATCCTCTGATAATTCATCCATACCAAGGATAGCGATAATATCCTGTAATTCTTTATATTTCTGTAAGATTTCCTGTACACCTCTGGCTACATTGTAATGCTCTTCACCCACGATTCTTGGATCAAGAATTCTTGATGTTGACTCAAGTGGATCTACCGCTGGATAGATACCAAGCTCTACGATACTTCTTGAAAGAACTGTTGTTGCATCAAGATGGGCAAATGTTGTCGCTGGAGCTGGGTCTGTAAGGTCATCCGCAGGTACATATACAGCCTGAACAGATGTGATAGAACCGTTCTTTGTAGATGTGATTCTCTCCTGAAGAGCACCCATCTCTGTCTGAAGTGTTGGCTGATAACCAACGGCTGAAGGCATACGGCCAAGAAGCGCTGAAACCTCTGAACCAGCCTGTGTAAAACGGAAAATATTATCGATGAATAAAAGTACGTCCTTACCACCCTTATCTCTAAAATATTCTGCCATTGTAAGTCCTGTAAGACCTACTCTCATTCTTGCTCCTGGTGGCTCATTCATCTGACCAAATACCATTGTTGTCTTATTGATAACACCTGATTCCTTCATTTCATTGTAAAGGTCATTACCTTCTCTTGTACGCTCACCTACACCTGTAAATACTGAATATCCACCATGCTCTGTAGCGATATTTCTGATAAGCTCCTGAATAAGTACTGTCTTACCTACTCCGGCACCACCAAAGAGTCCAATCTTACCACCCTTTTGATATGGGCAAAGTAAGTCAACTACCTTTATACCTGTCTCTAACATCTCTGTAGATGTAGACTGCTCTTCAAAGCTTGGTGCCTTTCTATGAATAGGGAGATATTCCACTCCTTCTGGTGCTGGTTTATTATCAATAGTATCACCTAATACATTGAACAAACGTCCAAGTGTATTCTCTCCAACTGGAACTGTGATAGGAGCGCCGGTAGCTACTGCTTCCATTCCTCTCTTCAATCCATCTGTTGGACCCATGGCAATACATCTTACAGTATCATCACCTAAATGCTGTGCTACTTCCACTGTCAATGAGCCATCCTCTTTTTGAATAGTGATAGCTTCATTAATCTCTGGAAGATTTCCCTCTGAAAACTTTATATCGAGAACCGCACTAATAATCTGAGTGATTTTACCAATATTATTTTGTGCCATACTTTCACTCCTTTATATGCTGCACGTGCCTATTATATAGCGTCGGCACCTGCAATAATCTCTGTTAATTCCTGTGTAATAGCCGACTGTCTTGCTCTGTTATATTTAAGGGACAAGTCAGATATCAATTCCTCTGCATTACTTGTAGCTGAATCCATAGCAGTCATTCTCGCTCCATTTTCACTGGCAACCGCTTCCACTAAGCCACCAAATATTAAGCTACTTACATACTTTGGAATAACCATCTCAAGAACCTCCTCCTCGGAAGGCTCAAAATTCATAGGAATCTTCTTTTCCTCCTCTGAGATAGTATACTCTCCTGCATCTACTGGAAGAAGCTTCTTTAATGTAGGAATATGACTTACAGTATTCTTAAAAAATGTATATGCAAGATAAATCTCTCCAATTTCACCATCTGCATAAGCAGCAAGCAAATCCTTTGAAATCTCCATCGCATCTGAATAAATCGGCTCATCTATACAGGTTGAATAATCCTTCTCTATCTTATAACCTTTTCTTGTAAGGCCTTCTATACCCTTTCGTCCAACAGCATATATCACTGTATTCTCAGGAGAAAATTCAGGATTATTTGCAATAAGTTTTACAATATTTGAATTGTATCCGCCTGCAAGACCACGATTAGAAGTAATGACTACCACTGCCTTCTTTTTTCCCTCATTCGCCTTAAGGTATCTATGGCGAATATTTGTGGAACGTGCAAGAATCGATGCAACTGTACCATACATACCATCAAAATATGGTTTTGTATTCTCTGCTCTCGTTCTTGCCTTTTGAAGCTTAACTGTAGATACAAGCTTCATAGCTTTGGTAATCTGGCCTGTACTCTGTACACTTGCCTGGCGCCTTTTTATGTCTCTCATCGAAGCCATATATTAAGCCCCCTTTACCTCTTTGATTGCCTGCACTAACTTCTCTTCTATCTCTTCAGATAATTCCTTAGTTGTACGAATACTTTCTGGAATCTCTGGATATTTTGTATCTATATATTCAAATAACTTATCCTGGAATGGAAGTACCTCTGATACTGGAATATCAAGAAGATATTTCTTTGTAACTGCATATATAATCATAACCTGATACTCAACTGGCATTGGGTTATACTGTGGCTGCTTTAACACTTCCTTGATACGAACACCCTGGTCAAGCTTTTCCTTTGTATCTGCATCAAGCTCTGAACCAAACTGTGCAAATGCTGCAAGCTCTCTATACTGAGCAAGCTCTGTTCTAATAGGTGCAGCAAGCTTCTTTATAGCCTTAATCTGCGCAGAACCACCAACTCGGGATACTGAAAGACCAGCATTTACAGCAGGACGGAAGCCCGCATTAAACATTTCTGTCTCAAGATAAATCTGACCATCTGTAATTGAGATAACATTTGTAGGGATATATGCTGATACATCGCCTGCCTGTGTCTCAATGATTGGAAGAGCTGTAAGTGAACCTCCACCAAGCTCATCTGAAAGTCTAGCTGCTCTCTCAAGAAGTCTTGAATGAAGATAGAATACATCTCCCGGATACGCCTCACGTCCTGGTGGACGACGAAGAAGTAATGAAAGTGTACGGTAAGCTGTAGCATGTTTACTTAAATCATCATAGATTACAAGTACGTCCTTGCCCTGCTCCATCCACTCTTCACCAATTGCACATCCTGCATATGGTGCAATGTACTGTAATGGTGCAAGCTCACTAGCTGTAGACGAAACTACTGTAGTATAGCTCATAGCGCCATTTTCCTCTAATGTCTTTACAATAGAAGCAACTGTCGATGCCTTCTGACCTATTGCAACATAGATACAGAGAACATTCTGTCCCTTCTGGTTAATAATTGTATCAATAGCTATAGCAGTCTTACCAGTCTGACGGTCACCGATAATTAACTCTCTCTGACCTCTTCCGATTGGAACCATGGCATCAATAGCCTTAATACCTGTCTGCAACGGTGTATCTACTGACTTTCTAGCGATAACACCTGACGCAACTCTCTCAATCTGACGATACTTATCTGTAACGATTGGTCCCTTGCCATCTATAGGCTGTCCAAGAGCATTTACTACTCTACCAATCATGGCATCTCCTACAGGAACCTCTACTACTCGGCCTGTAGTCTTAACCATATCGCCTTCATTGATATTCTTATGATCTCCTAATAATACGGCACCTACATTGTCCTCTTCCAAGTTAAGCACCATACCAAAAACTCCGCCTGGGAATTCAAGAAGCTCGCCCTGCATCGCATTCTCAAGTCCGTGAACTCTGGCAATACCATCGGCAACCTGAATTACCGTACCTACATCAGATACCTCAAGCTTTGTTGAATACTTCTTTATCTGTTCTTTTATTACCGAACTTATCTCTTCAGGTCTTAAATTCATAGAAATTTCTCACCTTCTTTACATTGTTGTCAAGTGAACCTTGTACAAACCATCTGCCATACTTTCCAGCTTTGATTTGATACTACTATCCACTACCCTGTCACCTATTCTGATAATCATTCCACCGATAATTGATTTATCCACTGAATAATTCATCTCAAAGGCAACGTAATCTGTTGTTGCTTTTAATTTATCCTCGATAGACTTCTTAGTCGACTCACCGATTTCCACGGCTGTAGTGACATAAGCTACACCTATCTTCTTATAATCTTTTACCTTGTCAATAAAATACTCAAGTATCTGTAAAAGCTCTGTCTGTCTATCCTTTTTAACAATAAGAACAAAAAATCCTGTGATATCGTCGTCCACGCGACCTGCGAAAACGTCCTCTATAACCTTGACCTTTTCTTCCTTAGTTATCTTAGGATGAGAGAGAAGCTTTAATAACTCTTCGTTGTCTAAGATAGCTTGAAGGATATCTTTACATTGTGAAAAATAGGAATCTAGACTTCCTTTCTCCATGGCTAACTCAAACAGCGCATCGCCGTATGTTTTTTCTATTAACTTAGCCATGTGTCATCACCCATCTCTCTTAATGTCTCATCAATAAGCTGATTTTGCTCTGTCTCACTGATAGAAGCTGATACCATCTTGCTTGCCATAAGTGTAGCAACCTTGATAATCTCCTTCTTCACATCATCTGAAGCCTTCTCTTTTTCAAGCTGAGCTTCTTTTCTCGCCTGTTCAACAATAGCTGCTGCCTCAAGCTTTGCCTCGCTTATAATTTTTTCTTCATTTTTAATAGCTTTCTTTCTTGCTTCCGCTAAAATAGCCTCCGCGTCCTTTTCAGCATCCTTAAGCTTGGCATCATATTCTTCTTTTAAAGCTTTTGCTTCCTCATTAGCTGCTGCTGTCTCTTCTCTAGTAGCTGTAATCTGCTCCTGACGCTTCTTTAACATATTTCGCGCCGGATTATAGAGAATGTATGAAAGAAGTATAAACAAAAGGAATATATTTATTGCAAGTATGGCTGCATCAAATAACAGCTGTGCATCTAATCTAAATATAAATCCCGTCTCCTGTTCCTTAGCTGCCGCATCAAGGATAAAGCTTGTAAATAATGTTTCCAAATTCTAGCCCTCCTTTCAGGTTTCTTTGTAAGAAATCTTAGTTGAATGGCTTAACAAACATAAGAATAATAGCTACGGCAAATCCGTAAAGACCTGTTGTCTCCGCTACCGCCTGTCCTAAAAGCATTGTAGATGTAACATCTGACTTTGCTCCAGGATTTCTTCCTACTGCTGCTGCTGCATGACCTGCTGCTATACCCTGTCCAATACCAGGTCCTAAACCTGCAATCATTGCTAAACCTGCACCTACTGCTGACATTCCGTAAATAAAATCTTGTCCACTCATTTTTTTCCTCCTTATGCACTATAAATTGTGCTCTACTTTTTAATTTACTCTGTACCAATTTTATCTGATATATATACCATACTCAACATACAGAATACATACGCCTGTATACATCCTGAGAAGAGGTCAAAGTATACATGCAACACTGATGGAATACCTGTTGTAATTGGTGGTGGCAAAAGCCCATATATAAGTCCCATCATAACCGTTCCTGACATTACATTTCCGAATAAACGTAGTGAAAGTGAAAGCGGAACCGCAAATTCACCAATTATGTTTATTGGACTAAGAAGTACTGGCTTAAACAAGGATGTAAAATGCCCCGTTCTATTAGCCTTAATTCCATTATAATGAATAATACAGAAGGTTATTACACCTAGGGCAAAGGTTATACCATAATCTGCCGTAGGCGGTCTTAAACCAAATAGACCCGAAATATTACATAGCAATACAAACATAAATATCGTAGATATCCAGTTTCTAAATCTTCTCGCATTAATGCCCATAGTTCCCTTAACCATATTGTCAAGCATCTCTATAGCCATCTCAATCACATTTACTAACATTCCTGGCGTATCTTCTGGTTTAGACTTAGCGATTTTCTTATTGACTATTATTGCCAATATAACCAACACAAGGGTCACAACAAGTAATCCAACATGCGTTGTCGTCAGATAAACGGTTTGTCCAAATAGATTAACCTCATGCAGATATTTTATAGAAAAATCTGCTCCGCTATCTAAAAGACCTAATCTGACTAAATCAGTTTGCACATAATCACCGTCCTTTTTTTATTTTTAATATTAATTTATGAGTAATCGGTTGAAAATAAGCCGATAACTTTAAACCAAACAGACCAAATAACATAGAAAACACATTTGCAATATGTGTTACAAGCAAAATAACTATCGCTAGTATAACTATACCACTTCTTGTAAGCGAACCTATTACACTCTGCTTAGTGGCACCATACCCGCCACCTGACACTATGTTTTCTATAGTCCTTGTCATCAACATCACTAGGATAATCGATATACCTATTCCTATCAAAAAGCCTATTAAAATAAGCAAAAATCTGTCATTAAATACTTTTTCTATAATACCAAAGCTAGGCTCTAAAACAGTCATTAATATCAAGACAACTATTCCATAAGCTAGTATACCATATATAAGCTCAACCATAGTCGGATTAATCTTCCTGTTTCTTATTCGCATTTAATCTTCTTTCCCTTTTTAGCCTTTCAGCATTTTCCCTTTCTTTGACATTCTCATCTAAGACGCCTTTTAGCAATATATATGCATTCCGCAAACCTGCAGCTATACCTAAAAAAAGTAGCCAAATAAGTGTAGATGTTCCAAAATGTTTATCTATGACAATACCAACTATCACACACAAAAATATAGGAACCATAACTGTTACGCCTAAATGACTTATAAGCATAAAGCTTCTAATTACTTCTTTCCTTTGGCTCATAGCTTTTAAATCATTCCTTTCGCGCCTATCTTTCAGACAGATATTAAAAATATTATACCACTAGTTTTCTGAATTGTCTACACAATACCCCTATACATTTAATTCTATTTTTCTTCCAGATGGATTATAATAAGTATACTTAACACCTGCTGCCTCAAGCATTCTCTTCGATGCTATGACACTGTCTGTATCCTTGTACTTATCACAGGCATATACTATCTCCTTAATTCCACACTGAATAATAGCCTTAGCGCACTCATTGCACGGAAATAATGTGACATATATCTTACAATTTTCAAGACTTCCGCCTCTATAGTTTAATATGGCATTTAGCTCACTGTGAGTAGAATAAAAATATTTATTATCTAACGGCGCTCCCTCTCTATTCCATGGAAAATCATCATCGGAACAGCCAATAGGAAAACCATTATATCCCATTGAGAGAATTTTATTCGTAGGACTGACAATACATGCCCCCACCTGTGTTCCCGGATCCTTTGAACGCATAGCAGATAAAGCTGCCACTCCCATAAAATATTCATCCCAGCTTATATAATCTTCTCTCTTACAAGTCATATTGACCTCCTATTTCTCGATCATATTGATACGACGAATATGACGCTCCTCATTTGAAAATGGTGTATCTAAAAATGTATCTACCATCTTAAGTGCAAGACCTGCTCCTACAACTCTTCCTCCCATAGCAAGAATATTTGCATCATTATGAAGTCTTGTAGCCTCTGCCATAAAACAATCTGTGCAAAGAGCTGCACGAATTCCTTCATATTTGTTGGCAGCTATAGATATTCCTATACCTGTACCACAGATAAGAATTCCCTTATCACATTCTCCTGAAAGAATAGCCTCTGCTACCTTCTTAGCATAGATAGGATAATCAACTGACTGCTCATCGTAGCTACCGTAGTCCTTAAACTCCAGTCCTCTACCTTTAAGGTGAGCCATAATCTCCTGCTTTAATGCAAATCCTCCCTGGTCACATCCCAATGCTATCATCTTTTTTCCTCCTTACACACTTTCTATTCTATATCCAGCTGCTTTTATCAGCCTGTTCATTATAGCTTGACCTAAATCATCATCATAAAAGGTTTCACTATAAATGACATCTACATCCATTGTATCAAAGTCTCTCAATATTCCATATAATCCTCTGGCGATAGATGCTTCATCCCTTCTTGTGCCTATAGAAACTACTTGACCGCTTTCGTATCTATCCTTTGTTTCATCTGTGGCTATTATTCCCACTTTCTTCCCTTGGCTTATAGTCTCCACCGCCAATTTATTGATTACACCTATTACATTTTCTATAGGTCCCTCATACATGGTAAGCTCCGCCTTTGGCGCATAATGTCGATATTTCATTCCCGGCGCCTTAGGCTTATATTCACCGCCAATTTCCTCTATAGTTTTAGCCACTACAACCCTATCTACCAAAACCTCTCCCACAAGGTCCTCCACCATGGCCTTTGTAATATATCCCGGGCGCAGAATCATAGGAATATCTCCAGTTACATCTATAATCGTAGATTCTATTCCTATCCCCACATCACCACCGTCTACTATCATGTCTACTCGACCATCCATATCTTCGATAACATGAGCTGCCTTGGTCGGACTTGGTCTTCCTGAGGTATTAGCACTAGGTGCTGCTATAGGTGTTCCTGCTGCTTTTATAATCTCTATGGCAACCTTATGTGAAGGAAATCTTACCGCTACAGTATCTAATCCTCCAGTTGTCTTATATGGCACTTCAGCTTTTTTATTAAAAATAAGTGTCATTGGACCTGGCCAAAAATTATCCATAAGAATTTTTGCCTTAGGTGGCACCTCACACACTATTTTATCTAACATTTCCAAATCTGAAATATGCAATATAAGCGGGTTATCCGACGGTCTGCCCTTCGCTTCATATATCTTATCAGATGCTTCTCCACTCATTCCATCAGCTCCTAAGCCATATACAGTTTCTGTGGGAAAAGCCACAAGGCCACCGCGTTTAATTACCGCGCCAGCCTCATTTACCACTTCCATATTTACATTTTCTGAATCTGTTGTTCTTATGATTGTATTCATAATGCACCTGTTGCTTTTTATTTTGTAAAGTTTTTCTCTGTAAGCATCGTAAGCTCGTCTGTCTTTCCAAAAAGCTTGGCAAACATTCTCTTAACAGAGAACTTCTCGGCATCTGTAATAGCTTCGTCTATAAGCTGTTCGATATGGCTATTATTGATAACAGTAGTAACCGCCTTAAGCTGATCAATCTTAGCGCTTAATGCAAGTGTTCCCATTGCATCAATTGTATATCCTCTCTCCTTAGCATAATTTTCTGCAATAGACGCCCAGTCTCTTATCTCCTTAAGCTTTATATCTATTACATTTGTGAAGCTACTATACTCTTCTGGAAGCTCCTCCAAATATGCCTCTGCCAATGTCTTTTCGTCCTCAAATATTACTACTCTCGGATTTCCTTCTTCCCTAAGCTTCTGCACAAATTCAATAAACACTTCAATATCCATATCAGAAACTCTCTCTATAAGTACATCACTGCCTTTTAAAGTTTCTAATAATGAATCAATAGACTTATCATTAAGATTTATTCCCTTAATCTTGGCAATCTTTTGATTCTTTCTCTGGATAATTCTATTAATTACCTTTATTACTTCGATAGCTAATGTAGTCTTGCCACTTCTTACTTCGCCCTTAACAAATACAAACTTAACCGGTTGTGTATCTACCTTTAATACATTCTGCAATACCTTTAATATCTGCTTGTCCAAGCCCTTAATGCCTGTGAACTTAGAGATAAACTTTTTAAGCTCATGTTTCGCAATTTCTGACTGCTTTACAGAATTCATAGCTGGTGCTTCCTCTGTCTTTGATGCTTCTTTTACTTCCTGTGTAGCTTCGCCATCTTCCTCGATTTCAGATGTCTCTTGGACTTCCTCTGCTTCCTCAGTTTCAGATTCCTCTTGGACTTCCTCTACTTCCTCAACCTCAGATTCCTCTTGGACTTCCTCCACTTCATCAACCTCAGATTCCTCTTGGACTTCCTCTACTTCCTCAACCTCAGATTCCTCTTGGATTTCCTCCACTTCCTCAGTTTCAAAAATCTCTTCTAATTCTTCCTCAATATCCTCTTCAAGCTG
Organism: Lachnospiraceae bacterium; assembly: GCA_017412055.1. Taxonomy (GTDB): domain Bacteria; phylum Bacillota; class Clostridia; order Lachnospirales; family Lachnospiraceae; genus SVEL01. The sequence continues at coordinate 95,143 of JAFQOW010000040.1, forward strand.
TACATCATCTTCTGTATCCATATCCTCTAGATTTTCCTCTTCTGAATCCTCCTTAAGATTATACATAAATAATTCCTGCTCCTCTGCGAGACTATTATTGATTTCTTCTTCTATCTCTTCTTGAATATCCTGCTTAACCTGCTCGGCTATAATACTACTAAGCTCTTCTATTTCACCTGGTTCTTCTAAAACCTCTTCTGATGTTTCTTCCACATTCTCATCACGAGTCTGAATTTCTCCTGATTCAAACATAGCAAGAACCTCCTCCAGACTCATCTGACCTTCTATCTGGTCATCCTCTGGAGTTTCCTCTACAGGTGTAGGCTTAACAGGCTTAAACACTTCGATGGTATTATCAAAAAGTGTACTCATACTTTTCGCTAATTCCTTCTGAATATTCATAGTGTCATAAGTACTATTAATAGAGAAGTCCTTTACATGAATATCATTTACATCTATATCCATCTCATGAACCTGATCTAAAATTTCATTTTCTCCACTTACTAATGTATCCTCTGTAGAAGCCACTTCACTGGTTTCTACTGCTGCCACACCTTCTTCTGATATATTCGCCTGTTCATCATTTGCATCATCTGATAATGCATCTGTACTATCAGATGCTTCCTCTTTAGCCACTTCCTCTGACTGCTTTACATCCTCCTGCACTACAGGTTCTGCAAATCTTTCCTTATTACTTTTCTGGGCTTCATATTTTAATTTCTGATTTTCTGACAACGGAACGTAAAGCTGCTTTAATTCCAATGCCTTCTCCACATACTTGCCATCTGCAAACCATAAGATAATAGTATCACAAAGCTCCACACACTTATCTGCCAAATGCGCCTTATGATATAGCTTAGCCAACTCAAAAGCCCATCTATCATCCATATCCTCTCCGATAAATGTTTCAAGAATTCCTATCTGTGTATCAATTGGCTCGCCCTTGCCCTTTGACATCTCATATTGCAATATATATTTTCCTGCATCATAAGGAGAATTATGCGTAAATTCCTCATAAAATTCCTCTGCCTCTTTAAAATCTCCACGTTTAACAGATAATCTACACAAACGATATGCAAGCTGTCTTCCGAGACCAGTCTTCTCATAAGCAAGGAGCAAAACCTCTCTTGCCTCATCATATTTGCCTGAAATCTCGTATACATCTGCAGCCATAATAAGCAAAGGGTTTTCCTTTACTTTCTTCCAGTCTATTCCATCAGCAATCTTTACAGCTGTTGCAAAATCCTTCTTCTTCATTAGCTTTTTTATCTGTTCCATTTTTATATCGAATTCGTATCTATCCATTTGTGTAACCTCTCATTGTATTGAACAACCAAAACCTTCTTATGTAGCTGTATTTACTATAGCATAGTAAAGCACTTTTGTCACATATTTCTATACAGTAAATATATTTTAAATTAAAACAATGTAGCCTGTTTAAATTCCAGCTTAGAATAATCCATCTGTTCATTATCCACGTGACTACTATAATCTACAACCACTGTCTGCTGTCTTCCATCCACAAGCTTCTGTCCTAAAATGTAGTTTACGTCAAACCTACCTGTAATCGCCGGTGTAACACCTCTTGCAGGAACGATGAGCTGTACATTATTAGTCTTAAGAAGCTTGAAGATAGGCTCCCATATATAAATATCCTTTGCTGCACCAAAAGGATTATCTATAAATATTACCTTTCGAAGTCCCGTATCCTTATCTCTAGAATTGATAGATGCAATATAATTAATAATAGCGATAAGGAACTGAATATATATACCCTGAGACTGTCCCGTACTACCGACCGCCTCCTCATACTTAAGATATCTACTCTGCTCTTTGATTCTTTCTCTCTTATAAAGATTAAGCTTAATACCATTCATATCAGTTACTATTACAGAGAATAGCTTCTTCCATGACAAGCGGCTTCTTATATACTTAACCCTCTCCGCCTCAGTCTTCATCTCGTCTGCAGTATGTGTAGTTTCATCAATATACTGAGACATCTTGAGCTTATACTGCTCCTCCTTAATGTAAGGAATAGAAAGATTAATAATCGAAATCGTCTCATCATCCATTGTGATTTTTGACTGCTTTGGAAGTCTATCCAGCTCATTTTTTATATTAACGCAAGTCTGAATACACTGATTTTCAAAGTTATCCTTAATCTTTTCCATATCGTCAATGCTCTTGCCCACTCGTTCCTTTTCAAGCTCCAAGCATTTACATATATCTCTAAGAGATTCTATAAGCTCATCTGTCTGACTAACATTACCAGGCATATTTGCACTTTTCTTAATCTCATCTGCAAGTGGTTCCTGCCCAAGCTTTCTTAAGGTATCTGCAAGAAGACCTCTCTCATACTCAAATTCAGACTTCTTATCTGCAATATCTTTAGTGAACTTGTCAAACTTCTCCACAACCTTGCCTGTGATTTCCTCAAATTCTTCCTGGGATAATAAAATCTCTACACCAGGATTATTCTGTGAAGGAACGATGCCTGCCTTATCCATTATCTTTAAAATATCCTTCTTAAGAACATCATATCTTCCCTCGTTCTTCTGTAGTGTCAAAAGGCTTTCTCTAACCTTACCAAGCTCTGCCTCAATAGCTACAGATAATGTCTTCTTCTCCTCTATAAAGGCTTCATAATTTCCATTATCTATGACAACCGGCTCATATCCGCCAAATTTCTCTTCCATAGCTGCCTTTCCATGAATTATGGCACCCTCTAATCTGTCCTTAGAGCTCTTTAGCTTAGATATATTTATGGCCAATGTATCCACTTTCGTCTTATAGCTCTTTATCTTATCCTTAAGCTCGCTTAACTCTTCCTTTGATATCTCTCTTCTGGCCATGGCTTCATACTGCTCTTTTACATCATCAACAAATAAGCCCTTATAGTCTATAGCCTGTAATGATTTCTCCATAGCAATATAATAATTTTCCATAAGCTTTTGCTTATCCTTTAAATCAGAGTTATCTCTCTCCATGGCACCTATAAGTCCATTAAGTCTGGCTTCTAACTCCTCAAAGGTCATTCTGCTTTCAGGATATACATCTTCTTTATAATACTTTCTATAATTAATAAGCTTATTCTGATTATCTTCAAGCTGTTTTCTCAATGCAGCTATCTGCCTTACTCTCTCACCTATCTGATTCTCTCTGGCTTCAAAGCGTGAATTTATATCCTCTCTATCCTTTGTATATTTCTTAAGATTGATAACTGCCTCGCTATGCTTTCCCAATACCTCATCAGAATTCTTAAGTAATGTTGCTAACTCATTTAAATTATTTTTCTCCTCCTGGAATTCATTTAATTTTCCACATAAAAGCTCTTTTTCTTCCTTTAAATCCACAAGATGCTTTTCTGTTTCCACTAACTCCTTCTGTTTTTCTTCCAGCTGGGCTTCTGTCTGTCTCAATGCAAATCTTAATCTTTCAAATTCCTCTGCCACTTCCTCAATCTGTCCACGATATATAGTCTCATACTCCTTGGCAAAGTCATAATCCTGCTGCAAAACCTGTGACTTTTTACTCATTCTCTCCAGCCTGAAGGAGATATTATCTATATCTGCTCTCGTATTCTCTATAGCTTTTGCCATAAGCTTTTCGTCTGTAAATAAATTGCCATCTCCCATTACAAACATAATCGCTCTATTATCCATAACAAAGCCATTTTCATTAAGGGCTTCCATAGCAATAATTGGCACTGCATAATCTCCAAGGTCAAGCTCCTTCAACCTGCCATCTGCCATTATGGACTGATAATCCTTCTTTACTAAAATACTGTATGGCAAAACTGGGACCTGTTCCAATACCTTCTTCCTTGCACTTACTTCCATTCCCTTAAGATAATCACAACCCGAAACAACCTTTCCGGTATGATATCTTTCCATATATTCCATAACTACAGTCATAGCTTCCGACATTCCCACAGGACTGCCAGTTTTTAACTGCTCTAAGAACTTATTTTTATGCAAAAGCTTTTCACTGAGAGCCTCTTCCTCCAAAAGTGCTTCCTTACTTCTTATTCTAATATCCTCAAGAAGCTCCTCCTTTGAACGATTACCATAGATTTCAAGAAGCTTTTCTGCCTTTTCTTCTATCTCATTTAGCTTAGTCTTTCTATCAATATTTTCGCTTAAGTTATGAGAAATTTCTGTTTTTGTGGCGCTGATACTTTGAATTTCATAAGTCAATCTACTTATTTTCTCATTGTCAGCTTCCATATCTAAAGCATTTTTTTCTATAAGCTGTGATGTCTCCTTTATCATAGAAGCATTCTTATTAAGCTCTGCCTTTATATCCTTTACCATGTATAAACCAAGTTCATTTTTCTTTTCGCTGATTATACTATTAAGCTCTGCCTCTTCCCTCTCAGTCTCCTTGGCAATATAAGAAAAAACTGCTATATTATCAGCACACTTTTCTATCTCCTCATTCACCTGCTTATTGCTCTCTCTGTCTGCAAAAAGAAGCTTTTCCTGTTTTTCTATCTCAGCCTTTATATTATTCTGACGCTTATCCATTTCGTCACAGACAATTGTAGCACACTCATTTACCTCACTAAGAAGCTGTCCCTTATCCTTCATGCTGGCATCTATAAGGGATTTCAACTGATCATGCTCTGTCTTATAATATACATAATCATTATAATCATTTATACTTTCCTTCAATGTAAGCTCTTCATTAGCATTTTTCAAATCAATAGATGCAAGTCCCTGCTCATTTATAAGCTTTTCTATCTCCTCTAAAAGACCTGCTACCTCTTTTTCCTTGCCGCTGATTTTGGCACTCTCAATAAGGCTTTCCATAAGGTTTTTCTCCTCTAGTAAAGCCTGTTCCCTCTCTGCATATAAAAGCTTATTATCCTCATCCTTAGTCATAAGATTATTAAGATTATAATAGCACTTTAAAATATCCTTATGGATATCCTCTCTTCCAAAATATAGTTGCTTAATAGACATTACTCTAGATGCAAAGCTATCTATAACCTGAATCTGTCTGTCATAGCTATTTATATCTTCCTTCTTCTTAGAAAGCTCAAGAAGCTTATCCTTGATTCCTAAAAGGGTTGTGGTCATATGCTCATTTTCGCCTTCATTTTCAGTCTGGCTATTGAAGGATTTCTGGATAATCTCTTCAATGAGCAAGTCCTCCACTACCTTTCTTGTAGTCTTATAATTCGTCTCAAAGTAAGTTCTTACATGACCTTCCGTCTTATTTATTCCTCTGATAATTTCCCATTCGCTCTCATAAAGACCATAGCCTGCGATAAATCTCTGATAATCGCCTTTTCTTTCAAATATCTTTATCTCCAAGCTTAAATCCTTCTTTTCCAAATCACGCAAATATGCCTTTAATCCATTATAGGTAATTCGCTCCTTTCCATTGGAAAGAGGTAGGTTTTTAATATCATTATCGTTAAACTCTCTGTAGAATATTACATAATTAAAATATTCTATAGCTGCATTTTCCTTGACATTTGTAGTCACCTCCGGCTCCTCTGCACCATCTTTAAGACCGGTCTCATCCTTTGCCTTTCTAGCGCAAAAACCTGTAAGCATATATTTATAATTATTCTTTACATGAGGTTCACTAAGTCTCCACTCTATAAGAGAATGTATAGTTTTGCTTCCATCTGAAGTTCTAAAAAGCTTCTCAATAGGCTGTTTTTCATCTAATGTACAATTGGGAATAAGGTTCTGCAATAAAAGAAGCATAAGCACACTTTTACCACCGCCGTTTGCCAAATCATATATTGTATTTTTACATGAAAAACGCATTAAGAAATCATCATAATACTGGGTACCAAAATTGTATTTTACGTTATTTACACGTACTCTGTTAATGTGTGGCATCTTCCTTATCTCCTCTTAAAATCTCGTACAATCTTCCTTTGTAGGTTTCAAAATAATTTTCAACCAGTGCCTTAAATTTTTCTTTAGGATAATATCTTCCTTCAGATTCAAGCATCAAGCCCTCTGATGTAAGAAAATTAAATACAAGCTTTACAAAACCTGCTTTTGAGCCCCTTGAAGCTCTCACACTTACATCCTCACCTGATACAACTGGCATATCCTCCCATACAAGTGCCAGCTCCTTAAAGCTTCCTGCTTCCACCTCGTCTACTGCAAGAACTGACAAATTGCTGATAATTCCTGCCAATGTAGAATCAACACTTCCTATAATATCCTCCTGCTTAACATATTCTACATATGTGTAATTAGCCGAATCATTGTAAAATCTTGTGATTATATTGTAGATAATAAAGTAGCATAGATACAACTCTCTGTTTAGCTTCACACCTATAGCCTTCTTTAATTCCTCATTTGTGTATCCAAAGGTCTTATTATTTTCACCAGGGCTAATATACAATCCATAATTATATTCAAATATATTAATATTCATTTTCTTTAATATAAGTCCCACCATATCATAGACTTCGCTGTTATTCTGGTATTCCTGATACAAGCTGGCGTTGTCACCCTTCTTTTCCACAGCTCGTCCCATTATAAGCTCAGACACTATATCCAAAGCCTTCTCAAGATTTCTGTTCGTCATATCGCACCTCTTAAACTCTCTTGAAATATATATTTGATATTTCAAAAATATCTTTTATTACAACCTTTTCCTCATTATCAAAGGATAATTCAAAAGCTAAATCGCTCATTCCCTTACTTGCTTCCTTCAAATCTGCTTCAAAAAACGTATCCGTGTCTACAGCTACCTCATCTATATCATATCTCTTCTTCTGACACATATGTACCAGCATCGAGTAATAATCTCCATTACTATATATGCCGTCAAATATACCTGCCAAATCAAAATTAAAGCTTTTTAAATCAAACCCTTCACCAATCTGACATCTTGACAATTTTTCCAAAAGAACTCTTATAATCTCCACGTAATTATGGCTTATTCTTCGTTCTTCCACTTCATCCTCATAAATATATTCTACAGTTTCTTTATCCTCTTTTATCTTTTCACCTTTTTCTTCTGCTGCCGGTTTTGCCATAAGTAACTCATCTATAAGGCATAATGAAAACTGCTTTTTTGTGTTAAGACTGAGAATCGGCGTAATCATATACTGAAGTGCCGTGCTGTCCCCATCATCCATCATAGTTCTTAAGGCATCTTTAAAATTAAAGCTTCTTCTTAGCTTAGAATACTTTGCACCCTCTATTATCTCGTCGGCCTTTATCTGTAAATCTGTACATGCCGCCAATAGCTCCGAGTGCTTATTTACTGCTTTTTTAAGCTCAGCTTCAAGATAGAAAATCTCCCTTGCTGTATCTTTTTTACCTAAATCGTCACCCTCATAGCTTTCAATTCGCTTAACAGCTTCCTTTACAAGCTCCATATTTTTTGCAAACAACTTCTGCTCATCCTCAAACCAACGCATTCCTGTATTTACAAAATCCTCGTATGCCTTGGCTCCCTCAAAGACATCATAACTTAATATATTCAACACTTCATTTTTTCTAGCCTTAAGTCTTGATACTTCACTATTTATTCTTTTTATTACCTCGATTCCACCTCTAAAATTACTAGCTGCTATCATCTTTCCAAGAAGCACCTGCGCCACACTTATAGAGCTTTCATCCTTTATTTCCTTTGTATCCAAATAAAATTCAATAGCATCCGAAGTGATATAATAGCATATTACATCTTCCTTTATTCTGCTATCGATAAGCTTCATTCTAACCGTCTTTCTCTTTTTATCTGCCGGGTCAAAATATGTATAAGCAAATGGCTTACCATCATTTTTTATTTTATCAAAAATATAGGAAGTCACTTCCGCTTCTTCATCACTGTCAAGGGCTATGGCAAAATCTCTTCTGTAGATGCCATGCATAAAGGCCTTATATTCCTCATAGGTTACATCATTCTCTCGGAAGTTATTTTCCTCAATAAAAAAGCGTAATACTGCCATCAAAATATAACCCATGTCAAGCTCTTCAAAACGTCCACCTGCAAATTGGGTAAATGCATTTTCTGTAAGCTTGAAATATGGGTAATATTTCTTAATGTTCAGCATACGCTCACTATGATCTTGTATAATATCTCTTGTCAGAATAAATTCTTCTGCCATTTTCAATTGGCCCCTTTACTGTATGTGCTTGTTATAACTCCGTTCTGCCCTCCAAGGCACGAAGCAATGTTATCTCATCTATGTATTCCAAATCTCCACCTACAGGAACACCACTTGCTATACGACTAACCTTGATTCCTGTGGGTTTAATAAGCTTAGAAATATATACGGCTGTAGCTTCACCCTCTACAGAGGAATTGGTCGCTACTATAACCTCTTCCACATCACCACGAAGCCTCTCTATAAGCTCTTTTAACCTAATATCATTAGGTCCGATACCAAGCATAGGCGATATAGCTCCATGTAATACATGATATACACCATCAAACTTGCCTGTTCGCTCGTAGGCTGCCATATCCCTTGTCTGTTCTACTACCATTATAACCTTATGATTTCTCTTGGTACTCTCACAGATAGGGCAATAATCTCTATCAGTAAGTGTCTGACAATTTTTGCAGTATCTTACATTACTCTTAGCATCCACGATAGCATCTGCTAAGCTCTTCGCCTGTTCAAGGGGCATATTGATAACGTGAAATGCAAGCCTTCCCGCTGACTTTGCGCCAATGCCGGGAAGCTTTGCAAACTCTTCTATTAACTTTGATATATGACTGCTATAGTAATCCATTAGAACGGAAATCCTCCACCAAGGCCTCCTAAGCCTCCTGTGATTTTAGCCATCTTCGCCTGTGAAATTTCTTCCATCTTACGAAGTGCCTCATTAGTAGCTGCCATAATTAAATCCTCAAGCATCTCTACATCATCTGGATCTACTGCTTCCTTATCAAGCTTTACAGCCACTACTTCCTTCTTACCTGAAACAGTTACTGATACAGCACCACCACCTGAAGTAGCTGTTACTTCCTGCTCCTCAAGCTCCTTTGTAGTCTCTTCCATCTGCTTCTGCATCTTCTGAGCCTGCTTCATTAAATTGTTCATGTTTCCTGGCATACCCATGCCGCCTGGAAATCCTCCTCTTTTTGCCATGTTAAAAGTCCTCCTCTTCAATCTCTTCAATCATTATTTTTTTTCTTATTTCAACAAAGTGGTCCTGGAAATTCTCTCCCTGATTAAGAAGTCTTATATCTGTCTTAACTGCCTTTCCAATAACCTCTGAAATAGCATTTTCTATATCAATCACCGCATCCGGTCTATTTACTGCATCGTAATTAATCGGTTCGGTAAACACTATAGACAATTTATTATCGGTAACTGTAAGCTTACCCTCTCTGATACTATGTTTTACAAAAGGATTAAGCTTCGATATAATCTTGTCCCAATTATTAACAGCTTCCTGTATCTCCTCTGTCACCGCTGGCTCAAGTATCTTCTTTGGCGCAGGCTGTTCTGATACCATATTATTCTGAGAATCCGACACATATATCTGCTGCACTGGTACACCATTCTCCAGCTTCTTTTCTAACTCTGACAATCTGCCTATAAGAGAGCCTAAATCTTTTTCCATAGCAGGCTTAGTCATCTTGATTAATGCAACCTCCACAAGCACTCTCTTTCCTGTAGCAAACTTTATCTGATTAGTAAGCTCTGAAAGTATCCTTATATAGCGCATAAGAGTCTCAAGCTCTACCATCTGTGCTTCTTCCTTAAGAGCATTCATCCTCTCTGCAGACATATCAAGCATATCTTCTGCTGTATCCGAAGACTTAACCAGCATAAGATTCCTAAGATACCATGTAAAATCTGATACAAACTGACTTAAGTCACGCCCCATTATGATAATCTCTTCAAGCTTACTTATACATCCCAATGTATCTCCAGCCACTATGAGCCTTAGCATCTGACTGAAAATCTCTACATCGACTGCACCTAATACCTCCAGCACATTTTCGTAAGTAAGCTTCTGTCCCATGTAAAACGAAATACACTGGTCAAGAAGACTTAGGGCATCTCTCATACCACCATCTGCCACTTTAGCAATGTATGTAAGAGCCTTATCCTCTACATCTACACCTTCTCTCTTAGCAAGCTCTCGAAGTCTATCAGTTATAGTAGCCACCGTAATTCGCTTAAAATCATATCTTTGGCACCTTGAAAGTATAGTTACCGGTATCTTATGAGCCTCAGTTGTGGCCAATATAAATATTACATATGAAGGTGGCTCCTCCAATGTCTTTAACAATGCATTAAAAGCTCCTATAGAAAGCATATGAACCTCGTCGATTATATACACTCTATATTTGCCCTCTGTAGGAGAATACTGGACTTCATCTCTAATCTCTCTGATGTTATCAACACCATTATTAGATGCAGCGTCTATCTCCACCACATTCATAGATGTTCCATTGGCTATAGACTTACACATCGCACACTCATTACATGGCCCTCCATCCACTGGATGCTCACAATTAACTGCCTTAGCCAAAATCTTTGCAATTGTAGTCTTACCAGTTCCTCTAGTTCCGCAAAACAAATAGGCATGACCTATACGGTCTGCCTTAATCTGATTCTTTAAGGTAGTTACTATATGCTCCTGTCCCTTAACCTCACCAAATTCGCCTGGTCTAAATTTTCTATAAAGTGCAGTGTACGACATCTTTATTCTCCATTTGCATTGACATTTATTCACACTATAGTATACACCAAGACACACTTATTCACAAGTAAAGTTTTATTATTCCTGCAAAACATAAAGTGCATAATTCTCATTATCAGAACATAACGGTTATGTTAGACGATTTTCTGCCTATAGTTTTGATTACTGCTACGAATATCCATCTACCTTTCACCGCTGTTTCGATGAACCCGTGATTTGCTAAATGCCCTCTTGATACAAGTTTATTACTGTGTGATATTTTCAACAAAACACAACCATAGCTAGATGATGTTCGCAGGGCAATGGACAACAATTTTAATCGCAGTTGCTACGCAACTACGATTAGATGCATCTTTTCGTTAAGTTTTCAACATCCCGCGTCAAAGATAATGCCCACCTGCCGAAATACTGTTGGAAGAGGCTTGGCTACTCTCGCTGCGCGAGAGTTAATAGGCCAAGCTGATGAGTTATGTAGGCAGGTGGATAATAAGCATTCTTTGGCGCGGGATGCTGAAAATAGAAAATCGAAACGTTGTCCATGTCCTGTGAACATCACTAGCTTGTTGTGTTTTAGTGAAAATACACACAGCCTTAGTATCAAGAGGGGCATATAAGCAAATCATCGGAACCCTCGAGATGCGGTGAAAAATAGATGGATACTTCGTACGCAGTCATATAAGTTAGTGGCAGAAAATCGTCTCATAACGTTTATGATGTTCTGATAATGAGAATTATGTAGCTTTTTTGGATTTGATTTGCTATAATATTATTAGCTTTTTTGGTGCACTATAATATAGGAAACGAGGTAAATGCTATGAAAGTAGGAATTCTTACAAGCGGTGGCGATTGCCAGAGCTTAAATGCAACTATGCGCGGTGTTGCAAAAACTCTTTACAACAAGGTTAAGAATGTAGAGATTATAGGTTTTATAGAAGGCTATAAAGGTCTTATGTACGGAGATTATAAGGTGATGACTCCATCTGATTTTTCAGGAATTTTAACTGAGGGTGGAACTATTATCGGAACCTCCAGACAACCTTTCAAGCTTATGAGAACACCTGATAAAGACGGTAACGATAAGGTTGAATTGATGAAGAAAACATACAAAAAGTTAAAGCTTGATTGTCTCGTTGTATTAGGTGGTAATGGTTCACAGAAAACTGCAAATCTACTTAGAGAAGAAGGTTTAAATATTGTATCATTACCTAAGACAATTGATAATGATTTATGGGGCACTAGTATGACATTTGGTTTCCAGAGTGCAGTAAATATCGCATCTGATGCTATCGATTGTATTCATACTACAGCTGCAAGTCACGGACGAGTATTTATCGTGGAGGTTATGGGGCATAAGGTTGGTTGGCTTACATTACATGCAGGTATCGCATCTGGCGCTGACATCATCCTTATTCCAGAGATTCCATATGATATCGACAAGGTTGTAGATGCTATTAAGAAGAGAACAAAGGCTGGAAAGCGCTTCTCTATATTAGCAGTTGCCGAGGGTGCTATATCTAAGGAAGATGCTAAGCTTAGCAAAAAAGAATACAAGGCAAAGCTTGCCGCTTCACCTTACCCATCTGTTTCATACGAAATTGGAAAGCGTATCGAAGAAAAAACTGGACAAGAAATCAGAGTTACCATCCCTGGACACACACAGAGAGGCGGAAGCCCATGTCCATATGATAGAGTACTTTCATCTAGACTAGGTGCTGAAGCAGCTATGATGATTATTGAAAAAGATTATGGCAAGTTAGTTGGAATTAAGCATGACGAATTAGTTAGAATCCCACTTGAAGATGTAGCTGGCAAATTAAAAATGGTTGATCCGGATAGTTCTATTATCAAGGAAGCAAAAGCACTTGGCATAAGTTTTGGCGACTAATTTACGATTTATAATTTAATAGCTCTATAAAGCAAAAGGACTTATACCCAAATGTATAAGTCCTTTTTTGTAAGTAAAACTACATAATTATTCATCCATCTTATCCTGTACATCCTCGAAGAAAACGTATCTATGCTTAACTGTTTTCTTTATGTAGTACATCATCTCATCAGCTCGCTTCATAGCATCTTCTACCATCTTCCTTGCAGGATCCTTAGGTGTAATAACCGCCCCTGATATACCTATAGAGCATGATACATATTTATCTTCTGGAATAACAATCTCTTTGCCCAATTTCTTTGAAACCTTATCTGCAAAGCCCTTCTCTTCCTTAAGAATCTCATATATCTTTTTAACGGCGCCTTCTACTTTTTCTCTGTCCACAGTAGGAAGGATAACTAAGAATTCATCACCACCGTATCTTACAGCATATCCATCTGGTCCACATATTTTATTAAGCAGTTCTGCATACTGAATAAGAATAAAGTCTCCTATGTCATGACCAAACTCATCATTATAAGGCTTGAAATTATCCAAGTCAGAGTAAAGAATAGAAAACTGAACTGTCTCATTTTCATTTTCAATCTTATATATAAGATTTTCTATTTCTTCTGCAAAGCCCTGTCGATTGCAAAGCCCTGTAAGCATATCCCTGACAGCCAGATTTTTAAGTCTCTCATTAACTCGCTTTAATTCCTTGTTAATCTTATCAAGTCTTTGCTTATTCTCCATTCTTTCGATAGCATCCATAAGCTGTCTAAACATAAGAAGCATAATACCTATATCACTATCTACGAATGCATTTCTCTTAATTCTATGATTCCAGTCAGAACACATGGCCATACAAGCAATGAATAAGCCCTGCATCTGCTCATCAACAAATATCGGTGCAAACATCCATGTGTTTATAGTATTTACACCAAATATTTTATCTATCAACTCTTTATGCTCTACATATTCCTTGTCAAGACGAGTTGTATAGAACGCATTTCTATGAGTATTAAAATATTCTATGAGATAATTAATCTTTTCTTCATCCATTTCATAAGAAGAATCATTGTACCTGATAACCGGCTTTCCTTCCTCCTGACGGATGAAAATAAAATCATCAATACTAAAGTTATTCTTCATAGTTGTAATAGAATTACGAATAACCTTCTCTACGGAATCCTCACTATTACTTAAAAGCTTCTGCCATATGCTGATAAACTCTACCTTACGCTTCTGTATAACGTAATCATCTTTAATGATACTAGATGTCACCAATTCGATAATATCGTCAACTGAAACACCCTTTATAGCTACATCATACTTCCTTGGCACATGGTCATATCCATTCATATATGCTGTAATTTTATTCTTCTTGTTGATATAGCCTTTTTCCTTACAAAATTCAATAGCTTTCTTAAGCACAAGCATCGCTTCATCATTTTTTCCCAGTACCTTGCATACATTATAATATGCAATAGAATATGGAACTATGAACAAGAATCCACTTCCAGATGCTCTCTTCATATATTTATCTGCCTTACGCAAATGTATATATGCCTTCTCATAATCTCTTTCTTTTTCAAGTAAAACTGCACCAATTAAATGATAAAGAATCAAATCGTCTTCCCACAAACGAGAACCCTCTTCTGTCTTATCCTCCAGCTCTACCATATGTCCCAGATATCTTTCCAAATACTGATAATTAATCTTGCAGCTATATATAATGTTCATCTCATAGTTACATAATGCTCTAAGACCATATAACTTTGAAAGATTACACACTCTTATTCCGTCTGATTTAATCATTCTACACATCTTAAGACATATAACCAAATACTGGTCTGCATATGCATATTCCTCTGCAAGAATCGCATTAATAGCCATATTATATAAGGTTTCACTTATATAATTTACATCCTTAAGTCTGATAAAAATATCCAACGCCTTGTTAAAATATTCTCCTGCCTTAGAATACTTTTCCATAGTACAGCTGTTATAGCCCATACCATTATAAATATTAGCCTCTTCGAATTCATTTCCAATTCTCGAAACTACTTCATAACATTTAGCATAAAAATAATTAGATACATCAAAGAAACCATTGGTTGATGCTGTCATTACACTCTTTTTATATGCATCTATAAGGAATCTGTCATTACCTATGCGTGTAGCGATTTCAATTCCCTTGCTATAATTGTCTATATTCTTTTCAACAGTTTCAATATCCTTGTATTTTTCAGGTGCATTGTCAAATGCGTACACATAAATATGAGCAAGATGATTATAATATTCATGTGCTATACAATGCTCTATAATCTTAGGCTCTACATATTTATCTTCCATCAAAAGCCAAAGATTTCTCCATCCACTAAACTCATTCATAAGTTCAAGAAGCTTAGCTTTAAATACAAGAAATGAATCCCCAAGCTTTTTACTAAGTTCTATACACCTTGATACATAAACTGACGCATTATCCTTCTGTGTACTATTCATACAAATCTGCGCCTTTAAATAATTGTAATCATAATTCATATGATCATCATCATATTCATCCAACATAAATCGCATGCTGTCACAATACATCAGTGCATCTGACAATTTATCTAAACTCATAGCCACATATGTATAAATTTTAAGGAATCTAAACTTATAATCTATACTTATGTTTATCTTTTCAACCTCTATTTTATGATAAATTATATTAAGATAATAGTCAGCTTGGTCTAATGCAAGAAGTTCAACCATATTTCTAAGCTTGCTAATATATTGGTCCATCTTATCGTGAACAAAATCCAATGAGCCCTTTGTTTCACGTTTATTTGTAGTTGTATTAAATGTCCACTCAATAATACTATCAGACGAATCAAGCACCGATATCATACGATTCCACTCTTCCTGACAATAGCTAATCTCACCAAATATCTCATTATATGTAGCAAATATGGCTATATTTTTATTATCTTCAACGAGAAGCTCGTTAATAAGCGCTATGGTAGAGCTACTTGAAAAATGAAGCTTATTGAGCACCAAAACGAGAGGCTTCTTTTCTGATAGCCTCGCTAACATAGAACATATTTCCTTATTAAACTTCGCTGCTTCAAATTCAATTTCATTGATAAGTACATCTTCTTTGCGAACACAAATACCCGTTTCAAAGTACGACTTGAAAATCGGTCTATGAAGTATATAAACCTTTGAATTCTCTAAAAAGCTATCTAAATCCTCATCAGATAACTCATAAAATAATTCTTTTATCCAATCAAGAAATGGTTCAAATGCCGTAACCATGTCACCTGTTTCATAGGAATGATATAAAAATTTAGCTTTTTTATCCTCAGCTATATCCATCACATCTTCATAAGACAAATCCAAAGTGTTATAATGCTTTATCATCATCATATTTCCACTTCTAGTATCCATACTATGAAGCATAGAATCTATTAAATTTGTAAGATACTCCTTATGTATACCCTTGTCCATATTTCCTCCAAAATCTATTTCATTCGCATATCACGCTTCCATAATTAAGTCTATAGTATCATTTTCCAAGGAAAATATCAATGATTTTATTATGATTTTGAAATTGTATTTTCTTCTCCGCCGCAGTGCGATCCTTAGCGGAGCGTTTTTTTGATATAGGAAGTTCAGAGAACTTTCATATATCAAAAAAGGCAAGGCCTAAGCCTTGCCTATAATTTTCTCTTTACCACGCATCTGCCGTTGTGTACTGTTCACAGACGTTACTTCTGCAGTTAACTCAGTCCCGGTAACCTTACGGCACATGAAAGGTCTCTCTTAGTGCTGCTCCATTCCTGACCTGACACGGTTCGAAAGTTTCCATTGCGCAAGACCAAAACGTCAACGCCACTTACAAAAGGCAGCTCCACAAGCAAATACCCGAAGGCAGATATCACCTCTGCTAAAGCGGATTGCAGATACAGGGCACCGCTGACTCCCCAGCTGCGTGGAGTCTTAATTATATACGAATAATCAATCAATGTCAACAAAAACTCTTATACCTTAAGCCTTTTCTTTTTTTCACGCATTTCTTTAAAATAGCTTGTAAGTAGGCCCGAGCACTCATCATGCAAGATATCTTGCATAAATTCAACCTGATGATTGAATTGTGGCACATTCAAAAGATTTAATATAGAACCTGCACATCCTGCCTTAGGATTCATACATCCTGCATATACCTTTTTGATTCGCGATTGGACAATGGCCCCTGCACACATCTGACAAGGCTCCAAAGTTATGTACATTTCACAATCATCAAGTCGCCAGTCTCCCATTTTTTTCGATGCTTTTTTTATAGCATTAAGCTCTGCATGGGACAAGGTGTTCTTATCTGTCACTCTTCTGTTATATCCTCTACCTATTATTTTATCTTCAAAAACTATAACACAGCCTATAGGCACTTCGTTTAATTCATATGCCTTCTTTGCCTGCTTTATAGCTTCCTTCATAAACTTTTCTTCTCTTGATAATCTCCCTGCCACTGTTAAGCGACCTCCAATCAATCTGGTAATTATAATTCATATCAATATATTTTTTATCCTAATTCCTCATAAGGATTTAATAGTGCATATAATCTGTGTGTCTTCCACTCACCCTTAACCTTAAGATTCTTTTCACACAAGCCCTCAAGGGAAAATCCTACCGCCTCAAGAAGCTTGATAGACGGTTCATTACCTTCCATTACGTAAGCTATCACCCGGTGTAATTTTATCTCCTCAAACACCTCTTCTATAACTGCTCTTAGAGCTTCCCTTGCATATCCCTTATGCCAGTAACTTTTATCAAACTTATATCCAAGTGTACCACAGCAATATGGCTCTCCCATAATATTTCCACAAGATACCGTTCCTATAACTACTGTGGGGTCCTCTTTTAAAAATACATAATATCTTACATATCGATTACCCAACGTGGCTGTATGCTCCTGATTTAAAATACTTTTCTGATACAAAGGCGTATAGTAAAGAGGTGGTCGCTGCATCTCATATTCTTCAAAGATATCTTTACCCTTGCTAAGAAATGAGAGCACCATATCACAGCTGCTCTCATCTAAAACCCTTAATATTAATCTATCTGTTTCTACACATACTTTCATATCTTAGCTATTATACTTCCTTAAATATTCATTAATAGTCTCTGGATCAATCTTTATTCTCTTATCCATAGTTTTCATAATATCCTTAATCTGAACACCACTTCTAACTCTTTCATTGTCAAAATCGTATATCTGATTATCATTAAAACATAGCACTAATGGACGTAAAACATTTTCTTCATTACCTCTAATAACAAGGCCTGTATATGAATTGCTAAACTCTAAACATATTCCAGGATACAAAATCTTCATACTATCTATAAGAGCCGCAACTATTTTTTCGCCATAGCTCTCCGGCTCCCCAAGAAACTTTCTTATGGCAACCACCTCTGAGCAAGGCTCCTTACCAATCTTCATAGATGTCATATCATCATACAGCTCCGCAATATGTAACACCCATGCACAATCCTTAAATCTGCTATCACTAGCTTTGATATTTTTCTCATTTTGAAGGGTTACTTTTTGCTTCAATATTTCTTTAACATTATCATTAAAGAAATCCACCTCCTGAAGATACCTATCGCCTCTTGCCTCACATAAAGCAATTGTCTTCATATCCTCATCTGTCAACACTGTTTTTTCTATAATTTCCTGTGGAATATAAAGCTTTCCAATATCATGAATAAGTGCTGCATACACCATATCCTTCATATCTTCCACACTTATTCTAAGTCTCGCCCCCATAAGAGCCGCCAAAATTGCCACATTTATACTATGCTTATACACATAGTCATCGCAGCTTCTTAGATTCTGAAAGAAATTCACCTTATTTGAACGCTTTGCATATCTTTTAACAAGGCTTTTAATTAGCCCCATTATATTAACCGGCTTCTTTCCTGCTATAAGATTATCTAAATCCTCCTTCAGACCAAATACACTCATAGTTTGGAAACGTTCAAATTCTATATCATCCTGTGTCATAGGTGGCAATGGCTCCGCTGGCTCCAATATGTATATTCCTATAAGCTTGAAGTTTTTTATACTGTTAATACCCTGCTTAGTTAATTTGGTATCACGGTCGTATAGCAAAACACCGTTCTTATTATATATAGGCTTGGCAAGTCGCATACCCTTAGTTAGCTCATCCACTCTTACAAATCGCATATACTTCACTCCTTCACGTAAACTACATATATTACTATAGTAACACATTATGTAGTCAAATAAAAGCAAAGTTTTTATTTCAATTTAAGTATATTATCCAATAGCCTCGGTCGCAACCACCTTTACCATATTCTTTAATAGTAATTTTTCCTTGAAATCCATATCTTTCTGCATACATTTCTTCATCCACAGTTTCTCTAGCTGGAGCTCCTATGACAAAACCACCCTTATATTTAAAAAACAAAATATGTTTATGTATGTAAAAGCATTCCATCAAGAATCCGTTATTTGTCAAACGCCAGTATTTTCTTGGAAGCATTATCATCTGCTGTGGTTGTAATTTAACTGCCTGCTGCATATGACCATCAATAATCATTGGAACCTTTGCCATTCGATTATATGCTCTCTCCAGCATATTATAAAGGTTCATATTTATATTTTCTTTCGATCCCTTTCTTTCTTCTTTTATTTTCTTATCCAAATATTTCTCATTTTTTTCCTTTTCATATTTGTTTTCAAGTACATCTTCGTCCTTAACTTTATCCAATTCCACAAAACTCTTTTGCTCTTCCACATTTTTAATATGCAAAGTTTCCTTATCCCCACTCCATATGACCACATATTTATCATCAGACGTTTCAAGGATTAACCCATCCTCTTTATCACCCTTAAGCTTTAATCGCATTTGCCCTCCTTTTATCTCATATTTTCCAATTTCACTTCCTGAAGAGCAACCGCATACATCCTTAGACTTCTCCTTATTTATACTTAAACTTTTTATCTTACATTCCCTATCTATATTCCTAGTTTCCTTAAAACACATATTTATAATTCTACTGCCGTTAACCTCTTCTACTCTGCAAAATCCCACATTCCCACACTTTGTTAAAATATCACCTTCACTTTTGTATCTATATATGTATGCTATAATTCTTTGCAAAATAAAAACCTCCTCATATACTATACACTAGTGTATGTGAAGGTTTATTTGTTTATGAAATAATTATGATAAATAATTAGCTAATTCTGCAAACTGCTCAAGGCTTAATGCCTCTCCTCTTATAGTCTGACTTAAGCCCATTTTATCAAGTGCTTCTACCACCTGGTCTTTGCTAAGGCTTAATTCAGGTGAATTATTTATGCTATTTTGAAGAGTTTTTCTTCTCTGGTTAAATGCTGCTCTTATAAGCTTAAACATAAGCTTCTCATCCTTAACCTCTACAGGTACCTGCTCATGTCTTGTGAGCTTAATTACCGCTGAACCTACATTTGGTCTTGGCATAAAGCAGTTTGGTGGTACATTAGCTATAATCTCTGGCTTAGCGTAATATTGAACAGCTAAAGACAGCGCACCATAATCCTTTGTTCCAGGACCTACCTGCATACGGTCCGCCACTTCCTTTTGGACCATAATAGTTATGCTTTCAATTGGAACATGGCTTTCAAAAAGTCCCATGATAATAGGTGTTGTAATGTAATATGGAAGATTGGCAACCACCTTTATAGGCTTTCCATCATTTTCCTCCTCCACAAGCTTATTAATATCAAGCTTTAAGATATCTTCATTTATAACTCTTACATTATCATATTCCTTTAATGTATCATTCTCTAAGATAGGTATAAGATTCTTATCAATCTCTACCGCGATAACCTTCCTTGCCGATTCACAAAGATACTGTGTCATCGTTCCAATTCCAGGACCTACCTCGAGAATCATATCATCCTTTGTAATACCTGAAGCAGAAATTATTTTATCAAGAACCCTTGTATCTATAAGGAAGTTCTGACCATATCTTTTCTGAAACATAAAATTATATTTTTGTAATATGGCAATTGTATTTTGTGGTATTCCTAATGTAGCCATAAAACCTCCTTATCTTGCTATCTTATAAACTCTAAATGCATTTTCTCTAGTTGCCCTTATAACCTCTTCCACAGAAATATTTTTAATCTCTGCTAGTTTTTCTGCTACATACTTTATATTTCCTGAGTGGTTTCTTTTGCCTCTAAATGGCTCTGGCGAAAGGTAAGGACAATCCGTCTCCAATACAAGCTGGTCTAATGGTGCATACTCCACCACTTCCTTAAGCTTCTTTCCATTCTTAAAAGTAAGAACACCTCCGATGCCAAGCATAAAGCCCATATCCAAAAATTCTCTAGCACATTCCACGCCATAGGAAAAGCAATGAATTATTCCACCATTTTCATAAGCTTTTGTACTCTTAATTATGTCCATAGTATCTGCATAGGCATCTCTTGAATGTACATTTATAGGCTTATTTATCTCATTAGCAAGATTTAACTGAGCCTCAAACCATTTTTTCTGTATGCTTCTTTCTGGTTCATCCCAATAATAATCAAGTCCGATTTCACCTACTGCCACACACTTATTATGCATAGCCATTCCCTTAATCTTATCAAAATTACCATCTATCTCCAAATCAAGAGCATCACTAGGATGTATTCCTGCAAGAAAATACATAAAATCATATTTTTCTGCCAATGCAAGCGAATCGTAGCAACCTTTAAGGGATGCAGAGGCATTTACTATAGCCTCCACACCTTTTTCCCTCATTGATAAAAGTAACTCGTCTCTATCCTCATCAAAACGATCATCATCGTAATGTGCATGTGTATCGATAATCATTAGCAAATCTCGCTTCCTGGAAGAATATCCTTATCCACTGTAAGTACCGATAGGTTTCCATCATTGTCAGAAGCAGCAAGTATCATACCCTCTGATAATACACCACAAATCTTTACTGGCTTGAGGTTTGTGATAACTGCAACCTTCTTACCTACCATATCTTCTGGCTTATAATGAGCTGCGATACCAGATACAATCTGACGTACCTCACTACCTACTCTAATCTGTGAGCAGAGAAGCTTCTTAGCCTTTGGAACTGGCTCACATTTAAGAACCTCACCAACTCTTAACTGAACCTTTGCAAAATCATCAATAGAGATTTCTGCCTTTGGCTCTACCTCTGGGTAACTAACCTCTGGCTCTGCGTTGGCTGCTCTCATAGCCTCTACCTTCTCTAAAACTTCATTTATATCTAATCTTGCAAATAAGATTTCTGGCTTTTCTGTAACCTTATTTCCTGATGGATATTTTCCAAATGTATCAAGGTCCTCTAAGCCTCTCTTAGAAGCATTTAACTGATTTAAGATTTTCTCTGCTGTCTCTGGCATAAATGATTCTAAAAGTGTAGTTCCAATGCAGATACTCTCCACAAGGTTGTAAAGAACTGTCTTAAGTCTATCATTAGACGCCTCATCTTTAGCAAGAGCCCAAGGCATTGTCTCATCGATATATTTATTACATCTTTTAAATAATGTAAATACCTCTGTGATAGCATCAGCCACACGAAGCTTATCCATCTTCGCCTCAACCTTACCTGCTGCCTCTAATGCACACTTCTTTAAATCCTCATCAAAGCCTTCTGTATCATGAACCTCAGTATTTGTAACCTCACCGCCGTGATATTTATTAATCATTGAAACTGTTCTATTTACAAGGTTTCCAAGTGTATTAGCAAGCTCTGAATTAAGTCTTTCAACTAAAAGCTCCCATGTGATTACACCATCATTTTCAAATGGCATCTCATGAAGTACAAAATAACGAACCGCGTCTACTCCGAAGAAATCTGCTAAATCATCAGCATATAAAACATTTCCCTTTGACTTACTCATCTTTCCATCGCCCTGAAGAAGCCATGGATGACCAAATACCTGCTTAGGAAGTGGAATATCTAAAGCCATAAGCATAATTGGCCAATAAATAGTATGGAATCTTAAGATATCCTTACCAATAAGGTGAAGGTCTGCTCTCCAATACTTCTTAAAGTTCTCATCATGATTTCCATCTACATCATATCCAAGACCTGTAATATAGTTTGATAATGCATCAATCCATACATAGATTACATGCTTATCATCGAAATCTACAGGAACGCCCCACTTAAATGAAGAACGTGATACACAAAGGTCCTGTAATCCGGCCTTGATAAAATTATTCATCATCTCATTCTTTCTTGACTCAGGCTGAATAAACTCTGGATTTTCCTCGATGTGCTTGATAAGTCTATCTGTATATTTGCCAAGCTTGAAGAAATATGCCTCCTCCTTAGCTGGCTGACACTCTCTGCCACAGTCAGGACACTTGCCATCTACAAGCTGCGAAGGTGTAAAAAATGACTCACAAGGAGTACAATACATTCCTTCATAATGTCCCTTATAGATATCGCCCTTATCATATAATTTCTTAAAAATCTTCTGCACCTGCTTCTCATGATATTCATCAGTTGTTCTGATAAACTTATCATATGAAGTATTCATTAAATCCCAAATTCTCTTAATCTCACCAGATACATTGTCTACAAACTCCTTTGGAGTAATGCCCGCATCTGCTGCCTTAAGCTCAATCTTCTGTCCATGCTCATCTGTTCCTGTCTGGAAGAACACATCATATCCCTGCTGTCTTTTGAATCTAGCGATACTATCTGCAAGTACGATTTCATATGTGTTTCCAATGTGTGGCTTACCTGATGTGTAAGCGATAGCTGTTGTAATGTAATAAGGTTTCTTATTCATATTAATTCCTCCATTCTCTTATAAGACAAAAACTCCCGTCTTTATAATTAATATAAAGACGGGAGATAATCTCACGTGGTACCACTTTACTTTCATAGATGACTCACATCATCTACCTTAGCGACTGCCATCACAGTCTTACTTATTAACGGTAGTAAACCGTCGCAGCCTAACCCATCGGCTCAGTGCGCAGCTCCAAGACCATCTTCATCTCAACCTCTATGACTCCTTCTCAGCTAACGGAGCTCTCTTTACATATACTTTGAAACTACTCTTCTCTTCATTGCCTTTATCATATTTATAATGGTAGTTTAGTTATATTATTAATTTTTGTCAATGATTTTTTTCCCTTTTTATTAATATTCCTATAATCCCCATAAAAATCAATATATATACCATTACAATAATAAACACTAAACTTGTATTAATTAAAGGATAAGCTTTAAGTCCCGCTGTAAGTGTCCATTCTGAATCTGTAATCACACTAGGCAAATAGACCACGCCAAGAGCAACTCCAATAGTCATCATATACTTATGCGTCAATATAGCTATTACACTTATCAGTAAAGCCACCAAAACAGTATACATCATCCTAATACCAATGCTTGTTAACAAATATCCCCATATGCTTCCAGAGAATTTTGCATTTTCCATACTTTTAAGACTACTAATATGACTATGCATATCTCCTAAGTCCAGATAAAAATATTTTATCAGGAACTCAGCTACATAAAATACAGCACCAAGTACAATTGCTATAATCACAACAATCCTCAATCGCCTGCACAGTAGACGGTCCTTGCCATCTTTTGAAGAACGAATCATATATACAGTATTAGCAGAATAATCCTCGTTAAACAATACGGCAATAACTAGTATTAACGAAAGCAGCAACGGTATATTTACACTCATATTTACGATGTAGTCATCCACATCAATGTCATAAAAATATGATGGCGTATTTTCACACCCAGCGTAATACTCAGTTTTTTCAACTATATATTCAAATGTTTTAATTCTACCTTTCGCCAAAGATGCTTCCGAAGATAATTCTCTATATTCCTTAGCAGAAATAAGCTTGTCCTTATACTGCTTGTCATATAAACTGCTGTTTGAAATATGCTCCTTCAGACGACTATATTCTTCAAACACATAACTACGTTTTTCCTGTGTATACTCACCTTCGAGATAATCCATATAATATTTATATACGTCTGTACTAAATCCCTCAAACATAATCGTATCTATCTTCATAGCCATTATGCTACTTAATATAAACATACCTAGGATTACTGCCATGATTTTGATATTACCAAATACCTTCAATAACTCATATCTCATACTATATCCTCTCCAAAGAATTTCATATACTGCTCTTCCACAGATGTCTTTTCCAATATATTATCCGTTGAATCAGAAAGCACTATATTTCCATTCTTTAAAAATATAAGATAATCTGCAATATCTTCCACATCAGAAACAATATGCGTAGAAAGAATAATTGTTTTTTCACTAGCCAGACCTCTTAATAACTCTCTAAAATTAATACGTTCCTTAGGATCTAACCCCACAGTTGGTTCATCTAATATAAGTACATCTGGATTTGCTATAAGCGCTACAGCTATGCCAAGTCTCTGCTTCATTCCACCTGAAAATGTCTTTACCTTTTGCTTAGCATTTTCACTGAGATTTACAGCTTTTAAAACATTCTCTATTCTCTCTTTGTACTCTTTCTTTGGAACCCCGCGCAAATTTGCAAAATACTCCAAAGTCATATCTGCTGTAAAATTATCATAATAACCTACATGCTGTGGCAAATATCCTATATGACTTCTGTATTTTTCCTTAAGCTTGTATATGCTTACGCCATCATATAAAACATCACCTTTAGAAGGCTTAAGTACATCTGCGATTATATTCATCATCGTCGATTTGCCAGCCCCATTAGGTCCCAACAGGCCATAAATTCCTTTTTCAAACTTCATAGAAAAATTATGTAGTACTTCTTTTTCTTTATATGATTTACATACATTTACTAATTCTAACATTATCTATCCCTCTTCCTGTACACTATATAGCCTGCATATGCTACTGCCACGACAAATATTATGTTTATAAATATATTTACATACACCATATCTACTGGATAATCAAACACATTTACAGGCATATATCGCTCTGTATAATATCCACTATTATTTATTAATCCCATACAAGTGTACTTCTTAAACATAATATATCTCTCATATCTAGACTGAATAACACTCTCCCCTAAAGGACTATAATTTGCATTATAAGAACACAACAAATATCCGCCAACCATAATTACAGAGCTAATTATTACAGGAATAATGCTTTTCTTAAACCAAAGAGAAACCACCGCACTACATATTCCTATGACAATTAATCCAATAGCTTTTAATACAACAGTCACAATCACATATTCTAGCAATGAGATAATGTAAGGTGCCTCTATATACTCTCCATAATATTGAATTGGTAGCTTCCATATATAACTGTCACCACTAACCACACAATAGGCACATATGCATACATGAGTTATAATAGATATTCCAATCGCCACTCCTACTATGCAAGCAATTTTCCTAACATATGTTTTAAGACGACCTGCTGATGAAGAAAACACCAATTTATGCGTATTTACCCCATGCTCTAATGTAAAAATATAAGATGCCACAAATATTACAAGCATAATGCTTATAATATCCTCCACAAACTGCCAGCGTACCATTCCAACTATTCTATCAAATTTGCTTGGTTCAACAATTTCAAGCTGTGGTGTATCTTCATATATCTTCTCAATCCTACTATTAACTCTAGATATATATGTGTCTGAACTTTTTTTGAGACGCTTAGCTGCCTTTACGATACTATCTCTATACTCTAAGATATTATTGCATTTTTCTGCTTCCCCACAAACTGAGAGATACATAAAAAATTCATCTTCACCTTGATTAGCATTTGCAAATTTCTCCCTAAGTCTCTCAAGCTTTTCCTCTGTATATTTTCCCTTGTATGCCTCGTCTACCATATTTACATACTCTGGTAAATTAGAATTAATGTTTTCATATCCATAATACAGGGATACAAATATTAGCACTAGCAAGCCCAGCAGCATTATCTTATTTCCCCAAAGCTTTCTTATCTCATATCCCATTTGTTTTCACCTGCCTACTGAATATACACTTCCTTATAACCAGTTCCATCTATATTCATCATCGCAACACCCTTTTTCCCCTCTTCTAAAAACATATTGTATAGTTTATCTCCCACTTTTACCAAATTATCAGTTCCCATATATTTATTTGCTGTATATGTATATTTTATATTTCCTTCATAATCTAAAATAATCTTTTCTTTTTGTTCATCTATAATTTGATCACAATATATATATCCATCATATACAGAGAAAAACCAAATATTTTCCCCTATCTTCGTACTAGAATCATCTTTCAAGGAATATTTATAAAAGTCGTTATACTCATCTGCATAAAATAAATTATCTTTATCTGCTCCAGCAAATAGAACCTTATTTTCCCATTCTAATACTCCCTTTTCACCGGATTTAACATCTATATACGCTATCTGATACAAATCATTTATATAATAATACTTATTCTCATATAAATTTCCCCACTGAAACTTTCCTACATCTCCATACCAGCACACTATATTAAAGTCCTTATCCAAAATATATGCATGCCTATGTCCCTCTACCTTCATATAATCATCATTTATAACAGAAATACTATATATCTCTGTTGATGAATCTAACTTTTTACTCTCTTCCAAATCCTCAGGGACAGGATTATCAAACACTACTTTACCTGTATCACAATCTTTTATATATCCATAACCAACAATCTCTCCCTCATCTAAATCCGTTTCTCTATAACATTGATATAATTTACCACCGAACACAAAGTACTCACCCTCTCTAGATGCCGCCTTGCACTCTTCATTGTCATGCTTACAAGTAGCTATATCGCAGTTTATCATTAACTCGCCGTCTTTATCTAACCTATATACTTCTGTATAATTAAAATATATATTTTCATCATCATATACTACACCTTTCGATGCCGCACCTTCTGTATGAAACATTTCACCTGTACCACCTAGATAATTGCGTTCTTTTCCATCTTTGTCAGAACAAGCGCATAACAGCAATGATGATGCTAATACTACAGAAATTACTCTTTTCATATGCTAATTCCTCCTTAAAATAAATGTTTTTATAATTTCATACACATATCTCATTTGTATATCTTATATATACACTACAATTCTTAAAAAAAACTTGTGATTTTTCTTAAGAATTTCTTAATAATTTACAATAAAAAAGTTGTTTCGAGCAATCAAGCCCGCCACAACTTTTCTCCTTGCCCCGTCTGCCCCTATCTATTTCAACTTTTTATTGATATGCTCTAAAACTAACGCCTTATTCACTCTCTCTAGTTTACCATTCTCACCGTATGCTAATACTATTGCTGACATATGATGTTCACCTTCACCTAATTTAGATGTATCAATCTCCATATGTACCTGTTGTCTTTCGATCGTTTTTTCTATACGTAAACTAGCTTTACCATCAAACCCTTCATATAATTCCCCATCGTTAAATAACATAACAACTATCTTTCCACCATAATGACTATCTGACATAAAATACCACTTATTATCATTGTCTTGTAATATATAATCCGTTACAATACCATTGTACTCGCATATTTCATCAATTTCTTTTCCATATATATTTTTTGCTGTATCGTAGCAATAACCTTTATCACAAAAATCTTCATCCTTTATATCTGTTTTCTCCACAGTTGATATTATCTTTTTTTTACATTCTCCAACAATTATTTCATCTACAACTTGTCTATATTCATCTAAAACAGGCACTAATAAAAAAGTCCATTCTTTTTCCTCTCCTTTTTCAAGATTATATGCAGAAAAACCAACTAATTTTCTAGTAATCACTGAATTTTCAAAAACTAAATTATGTACAATTTTTTCTTCTGAGCCATCTATTGTAAATGGTATTAATTCTTTATCAACAACCATCATAACCATTGCTTTTATAACTTCATTTTTGTTACTGCCACTTTCTATGGACATATCTATGCCAAGTTCTATTTTGCTACCATCATAATTGATTACATCATCTAAAAATGAGCTATATCTTACCTCTCCAGTAATCTCGTCTATATTTACTTTATTAATATTCAAAAATATTCCCATACCTGCATTTGGATCAACATAATGACCTCCGCTCACCTCACTGGTGCTCTCTGTTAACACTTCAGTATTATCTTCAACTTTCTCCGGTTTCTTGTCGCATCCACACAAAAACGTTAATATGATTATTAAGCAACATATTATTTTCTTCATATTATTATCCTCCCTTATGTTTTACAAATTAATTTCTCGATTCTTATATAATAAAGTCATCTATATAAAATATATACAATACATTTCTTAAGAAAAACTTGTGATTTTTCTTAATTTTTTCTTAATTTTTCACAAAAAAAGATTGTTATAGGAACCAAACCTACAACAACCTTTTCTTCATATTTTTAAATTATACAGTTTCTACCTTATCATCGCCATTTCAATAATTCTTTCCTCAATTATTCTACTTATATTATTCGCTTCCTCCTCAGCCACATTAGGTATAAATCCCGCTGCCATAGTCGCATGACCACCACCGCCACCATATCCTTTAAGACATTCTCTAATAACGTTGGCTCCGTCAAGTCTTATCTCTTCATTCCTTACAGAGAACTTAATACCACCTGCTCTATAAGAATACACAACAGAAAATGTAACTTCGTCTAAAGACATAATAAAATCAGACATAGTTCCAAGTATAGCTTCTCCACAATCCTTGCCAATATTCACTATACCTACATTGCCAAAAACTCTTAAATTATCTATAGCTGCTGAATATGCTTTCAAATCATCCATTTGCAATGAACAGCAATCAAATTTTCTGATACAATCTCTATCTGCTTTCTTAAATAGCATATAGAACATATCAATGTCCAAATCACTTACTCCTCTAGACAGATTATTTGTATCCATCTTTATACCATATAAAAGTGCTGTTGCCACGCTGACAGGCATCTCTATATTATTCTCCACAAAATAGCTTGCGATAATAGAAGAACATGCACCCACATCGCTTCTTATGTCGAAAAATTGATACATATCTGTCTCTTGAAGCTTATGATGATCTATACAAGCTACCTCGTCACCTATGAAATCTTCCACATTAGCATTGCCCTTTTGACCATCAACTATAATTATTTTTGATGTCTCATCCATTCTATCTTCTTCATCGATACGAACTGTAGTGATATTCAAGTCCTCCATCATAGCGATAGTATTTAACTTATCTACCTGTCCCTTATAGCATATTGTAGACTCTATCCCTTTTGCCTCCAAAAGATATTTCAAGCCATATGCTGATGCCAACGCATCCTGATCTGGATAGTTATGTGTCTGAATATACACACTTTCATCACCTATAATTTTGATTAATTCCTCTAACTTTGTCATATGTTCCTCCTAAGTACCATTATTTATTCTACCAATATAACTGCATGCATTTTTCTGCAGTTTCACTATCTACATTAAATTTATCCTTTACTAATTGAAAAACCTTATCCCAAGAACCACCACACTCTTTACTTGATTCTATCATACACTTTATTCCCTCGTTCCTTGCTTCTTTTAAATCATCAGCCCATAATTCTCTCAATGCCTCGCACATATTTGTTGCCTCCTTAAACCTCTCTTTATTTGCTCGCACAATTACATTCATTATTGATTTATATAACTCCTCATGCTCATGTGCCCCATATTCTTCTGATAAT
Organism: Lachnospiraceae bacterium; assembly: GCA_017412055.1. GTDB lineage: Bacteria > Bacillota > Clostridia > Lachnospirales > Lachnospiraceae > SVEL01. The sequence goes on from JAFQOW010000040.1 coordinate 125,377, forward strand.
CTATCTATAGTTACTATATCTTCTAAATCATTTGTCAAACACTTCAACCATAAATTCTCTTTTTCCAGTAATTCAGATGTAACCAATAATTGCATAGGTACTATATCTTTAGTTATATAATATATCCCTTCATCTGTTTTTTCAAGACCCAAGCCCCTTATTTTCCTTAAATGGTCAACTAAGTCCTTTGGATATTTTCTACAGACAAACGTTATCGTTAAATCAGTAATTTTTATACTATCTACCGTTTTAGCCTCAGATTTATAAAAACAAGTATATCCATATACCTTATAAAAATCATCTATGGACAAATAATCTGTAGGACTCTTATACTCAACAATGTTATATTTCTTAAATATTCTACCTATATTTTTATGTATTACATCCTCTGCAATTTTTTTAATCACAAGAACATCTATCTGCATTGGTTTCTTACTAAGATTATGCTCACTCTCAAAAATCAGTTTATCAGATTCTCTATAAAATTCAATTTGTATTCCAGCATAAAATGCCGGATGCCATTGTAACAACCTATTATCCATATTCTCTTTTACCCCCTTAATGTGTCCCCGACACTTCATAATCATAATACCCATCCTCTGCCAAACCAATTTTAATAAATGTCCCCAAAGGAAGCTCTTTTCCGCCTTCTTCCTTTAGCCACATATTACAATATCCATTCTTCGCATTTTCCTCATTGATATAGCAAATATATCCCTCTCCATCCTTATATCTTATAAATTCTGCTGCCACATACAAGCTATCTGACCTTATAACTATATCCTCTATTCGGTTTTCATGTATAGCATTCTTTATATCTTCCACAGTAGTTTTTGCACTTACGATAATATACTCAGAGGCCATTTGCTTTTCCTTTTTCCAAGTCCCTTTATTTCCATCCAATGTACAATTATCAATATTCCATATTTCCTCATTCTCTACTAGACGCAGACTCTCTCCGGATAAAACATTTCTATCTTCCACCTCATATATCCATACTGGAACAGTCTCTTCTCCCTTTATAATATAATAATCATAAATGACCTTGATGTAATCCTCTTCTCCCACATCTCCCAATGTTTTAATTTCCATTACATAATTAGCCCCATGTCCATCTTCACTATACCCTGACATATTAACAGGCATTTCCTTTGGTACATACAAAGTGCTATCACAAGCCAAATTAAAATCTTTTATTTTACCTATAAGGCGTACTTTTGCACTAGACTTTGCACCATATTTTTCCATAGATAAATTTGCATCATTTTCAAGAAGATTGTCTAATACCCCTTGTGGCATATTATATGCCAATGTCCTTGTGGACACGTTATATATGCCCTCTTTATTATCCTGGCAAACATATAGCTTTGCATAATACCCTATCACCTCTATAATACTTCCTGCTTCATATCTGCTACCCATATACTCCACGTCAAAATCACAAATTATATGCCTTTTCCCCACATATTTTCCATAGCTTCTTACTCCATACCCTTTTATGCTTTTATGGATACCAAAATCATTAAAGCTAACTGTCATATATGTTCCCAATACTACATCTGACATAGTTGGATTTACAGCCTGATTAAGCTCCTTTTCCCCTTGAAGATTTTCCTTACACACTACAGGTGTATGAACCTTCACCGGATTTAGTCCTGACATATTGTAGCTAATACTATTACCTACTGCATCCCTATAAACATAATTTCCATCTATTACATAACCTTCTCCATTCAAGGTTTTTTTGTCTATAACAAGTCCTTCTGCCTTTAAAGAAATATTATCCACACTAAAGCTACTAGCCGGCTTAGAAGTTTCTTTTCTCTTTATGTCATCAGACATTACCATACTTCCATTAACTACTAATTTATCATTTCTAACCTTTAGCTGACTTACCATTTTATCTGCATAATAACTATAATCCTCATCTGGTATAGTTGGCTTTAAATAACTATTACTGTTCAATTCCACTGCAGGTATATTCACAGATATATTGTCGTATCCAAGCATATGACCATATAATCCATCATACTTAACTGTCCCCGCATCTATACTAGTCAAACTGTTATTGCCGTTAGTGACAGTATATTTCTTACTGAATAAATCACTTTGCAGCTCCATAGCCACCAGTTTTTTTTCTTCAAATTTCTTGTATTGATAATAAGTAAAATATCTATCGACTAAATAATACTTTTTTATCACCTTTGTTTCTTCCTGCTTCACTCCATAATAATCAGTCCACTTTAATTTATATGTAACAGGGACCATTACACATATAGACATTTTTCCTGTTACTTTATCCACATAGAATTTATATAATCCACTACTTGCGCTTCCGTTAACATATAATTCCTCTCCTCCAGGAATACCTTTTTCAATATCATACTCATATGCACCATTTGAAGACGAAGATAATATAGAATTAGAAATACCCATCTGTTCTGTGTTGATAATATTCATACTTGTGGCCAGGGGCTTATACAAAACTGGAAACTCCACCGACATACCAAAATTAACAAGAAGACTTTGTGGCGATGCCCATTCTCTTGCCCCTGCTATACCCTTATAATCAAAATACACCTCCCCCGTATAAGCTCCACCTGAATACAAAAAACCTTTCTGCACACCCTTCTCAATAACAGTCATCACGCTATCAATATATACCGTATCACCATATTTATTAAGCACATTGTACCATTCCATAGAAACGGTTTTTATAGCATTTAAGATTTCCTCTTTGTCTGACCTATAATAACAATACACATATTTACTATTATTTGGGTCAACCTCATCAGGTTTATAATTGCTTTTTGTCACGACTACATACTGCTGTCCTGCTGCATCTATGGGCATATCATAGCGCTTAATAATCCAACCGATAGTATAATATTTCACGCTACCCGTCGCTTTTTTCTCCCTTGTAATATAATACAGGTTTCCATCGTTATCAAAATACAGTTCCTCATTTGCTTTTGCTATAATGGGACTTAAGCCGAATATGGCAAGAAAAAAAATAGTACCCACAAGAATACCACTTAACTTAAAAATTTTTGATTTCATATTGCTCCTTTCTCTCTCCCAGAAAAAAGCAACCATTCACTCACATTAATTCTCTAACATCATACCATATAATAAGATGATTGTAAACTACATAAATTTTGGTATAATGTATATATCTATTCAGAGCCTTGTAAATTTATATGGCGAATATGGTACTGAATAGTTATATAACTACTATAAAAATCGAAAGGATATAGGGGATGAAAAAGAAAATCTATTTAACAAAGCTTGCAGCTTTATCATTATCAGTTATTGTTGCCTTTAGTGCCTGTCATAACAGCCGATTTGATAAGGTTGGCAAAGAAACAACTTCTTCTATAGAAGAATCTACTGACAATAAATCTACTGAAAAGGAAACTGAGACAAAGGATAATGACAAAAAGCCCGCTCAGTCTAATTCCAGCTTAAATCCAAAAGATAAAAAATTTACTGAACAAGAAAAAGCGGTACAGAAAGCCTTTGACGAATATCTTGACGCCGAATATAGGGATTCCTTAAGCCAAAGCTTAGTTTCTACTCATTTTGAATTAATGAATCCAGAAGCTTTCGGTATAACAGAATATGCTTCCATATGGGGGGATGTCAATTACGGCGAAGACATCTCTGAAGAAGAGGCTATGAATAAGGAAGCCATCAAAACATTAAAAGAGTTTAAATACTCATCCTTAACATATGAGCAGCAGCTGACATATGACACATTAATGGCGTACTTAGAAAATTCCACTGACCTGACAAAATATTATTACTACGGCGAGGTATTCTCTCCAAGCTCAGGCGCCCAGTTTGAATTGCCACTTATTTTATCAGAGTATGCACTCTATGACGAGGACGATATTAAGGATTATTTGACTGTGCTAGAATCCTGCGACGAATACATGAATTCACTTATTGAATATGAAAAATGGCGTGGAGCCAAAGGCTACGCTATGACAGATAAAGCCATAGATGATGTCATAGGACAATGCGAAGATATTTTAGCAGCCACTGAGCCTGCTTTCGTTACAGTTATTTCTGAAAGCATTGATAAATGTAGCTTTATCGACGATGCTGCCAAGGCAAATTATAAGGCTACCATCAAACAGCTTGCTATAGACAACTTTATACCAGCATACAATAATCTAAAAACAGAGCTTGCCACGTTAAAGGGCTTGCGTTCTGTAGAAGGTGGATTGTGCAATTATGAAGATGGCGATAAATACTACACTGCCCTTCTTCGTCAGTATGTAGGCTCTCCAAAAAACCCAAGAGAACTTATAACTGCCATAGATGAGGCTCTATATGAACACATATTAAGAATCAGCCTCATCTATTCTAAAGACAGTGAACTATACACTAAGCTTGAAGGTCCTCTTAATTATGTAGAAACAGAACCTGATAAAATACTTGCACACCTTACAGATAAATTAAAAAAGAATTTTCCAACTCCTGCTACTACAGACTACGACTTAAAATATGTAGCAAAATCCATGGAAAGCTCATCAAACCCTGCATTTTACCTGATTCCTCCATATGATAATTCTGATAGAAATATCATATACGTAAATCCAAGCGAGGAATATAAGGATATGGACTTATTGCCTTTACTTGCCCACGAAGGATTTCCTGGACATTTATACCAGCACACATATTTCTTAAGCCTTAATCCTCACCCAATTCGTACATTGTTAAGCTTCAATGGTTACTCAGAGGGCTGGGCTAAATATGTAGAACACTATTCTTATGAATGGTCTGGTCTTGATTCATCTGTAGCTGATATGCTGGCAGTTAACGACCAGTTTGGTTTTGCAATACACAGCCGAGTAGACTTAGGTGTAAATTATGAAGGTTGGGATGTTGAAGACATCGAAAAATTTCTTGCAAATTATGTGGGCGATACATCTATCGCCGAAGAATTATACGAAATATCTATAAATGACCCTGGCATATATCTTCAGTATTATGTGGGAGAGCTTGAATTAAACGAGCTTTACGAAGAAGCCCAAGATTTACTAGATGATGATTTTAATGAAAAAGATTTTCATGAATTTTTCTTATCAGTTGGACCAACTTATTTTGAATTGATACAAGAACGTATGTATATGTGGATTGATTAGAAGAGAGAATCTCCCATGGGAGATTCTCTCCGCCTGCGGCGGAGCGTTTTTTTTATCATATAGAAAACGTTCTTACAAAGAACTTTTCTATATGATAAAAAGGACTAGGCAACTGCCTAGTCCTTATCTATATGCTTCTCAATATAATCTTCACATCTTCTTTGAGATGCCTTCATCTCTTCTGTCATCATATCGTCTGTGAATTTAATCTCACCCAACTCTGAAAGGGCATTCTGTAAATCATCTAAGTTAATTAAATTTCTATCCATCTCGTACCTCCTTTATATTTAATGATTCCAATCTCTAAAGAATCCAACTAAATTCTCTAAAGCTTTAACCAAAACATTTGCTTCTTCTGTACTTAATCCGTTAATAGTTGCATGTATCATCTCTCTGTGAAACTTTGCATGATGTTCATATGCCTTACGTCCCTTATCACTAAGAGAAATATATACAACCCTTCTGTCCTTTTCACTTCTCTCTCTGTCTACATATCCTTTTTTTACAAGATTGTTAATAGCAATAGTAAGTGTTCCCACTGTAACGGATAATGCTTTAGCCACCTGGGACATATTCTTTGGTTCAGTTATACCTATAGCCTCTATAATGTGCATATCATTGTTGCTAATATCCTTAAATTCTTCAGTGATAATAGCTTTTTCTTCAATATGCATAATGTCATTAAACAGCTTTACCAACACTTCATTAAAAGTATCGTACACTCTATCTTCCGAATTCATCTATGCCTCCTATTGGCCTACGTAGTATCTATTTTCATTCTATCATCTTTTTTTAAATTCTTCCACTATAATTTGCTTTATAACAAAATTTTCACATATACATTACCACAAAGACCTTTACTTATCCAGCAATGCATCATATATGTCTCTCTTTGACACTCCTCTATCCTTTGCTACCGCCTTCATAGCCTCCTTCTTATCCATTCCCTTAGATAAATACAGTTCCATATGGTCCTCTATAGTCATTTCTAAAAATGACTGAATACTTGCATCCTTCTTTTCTTTGAAGGTTTTTCCTGCAATTACAAGTACATGCTCTCCCTTTGGTTCTGTCTCCTCATACTCTGCAATAAGCTCAGATATAGTTGATTTATAAGCTTTTTCATGAAGCTTTGTAAGCTCCTTACATAAAGTAATACTTCTATCGCCAAGCACCTCATATAATTCCTTCAAGGTCTTTAATAAATGGTGTGGTGCCTCGTATATTATCATCGTTCTTGTCTCTTCCTTAAGCTCCTCAAGAACTAATGCTCTCTCCTTCTTATCTGAAGGCAGAAATGCTTCAAATACAAATCTTCTTGTAGCCTGTCCTGACATAGTAAGTGCTGTTATACAAGCCGCTGGTCCTGGAACAGATGAAACCTCTATGCCTGCATCTATGCACTGACGCACAAGCTCCTCACCAGGGTCAGAAATACCCGGTGTTCCTGCATCTGTAATAAGTGCAATATTCTTACCGTTTAGCATTTCATTTACAAGATATTTTGCCTTATCCACCTTATTATATTCATGATAGCTGGTCATAGGTGTCTTTATCTCAAAATGATTGAGAAGCTTGATACTATGTCTAGTATCCTCAGCTCCTATTAAATCCACCTCTTTTAAAATTCTTAAAACTCTAAAGGTAATGTCCTCAAGATTACCGATAGGAGTCGCACATAAATATAACTTTCCAGCCATCTTTTTCTCCTTATAACTATACAAAATGAGCCGCCAAGCAGCCCATTAAGTTACTCATTTCCATACATTTCTAATAATTCTTCTGTATATACATTTACATCCTTATATACTATAAGTGGCTTCTCTATCTTAACCATAGATTTTCCACCCTTTAATGCTTCGATAAGAACCATATTAGCTTCCTTATCCTCATAAGGATGAACAAATCTAATTCTTTTAGGCTCTAATTTATAATTCTTCATAGCCTGTATAATCTCCACAAGTCTATGCGGTCTATGAACCATATACAATCGTCCATTTTGCTTAAGTACACCGGAAGCCTCTCTTACCACATCATCCAAGGTACATAAAACCTCATGTCTGGCGATAGCCTTTGGCATATCTGGATTCTTGATTCCATGAAGGTCATTCATATAAGGTGGATTTACTGTAACCACATTAAAAATATTTTTTCCAAATATACTTGTAGCTTCCTTAATATCACCCTCCACGATATCAATCTTTTCGCAAAGATTATTAAGCGCTACACTTCTTCCAGCCATTTTTGCACTCTCCGACTGAATCTCTAGACCAGTAAAATGCTTTCCTTCTGTCTTAGCTTCAAGAAGAATAGGGATAATACCTGTTCCCGTACCCATATCGAGAACATTTTCCCCTTCCCTCACAGTAGCAAAACTACTTAAAAGAACAGCATCCATACCAAAGCAAAACTTCTCTGGATTTTGAATTATTTTATATCCCTTTCTCTGCAAATCATCTATTCGCTCGGAAGGTAATAAATTAGTCATCAAACTTTGACTTTCCTTCATGTCTCTCCAACGCCTCTAATGCTTTAAGCTCTTCATCATTTACATTAAACTTCTCGCGCTTCTTCTTTGGCTTAAACTTAAGCTCTTCCACCTTGTACTCTCTGATTTCCCTCTCATCGCCAACCTCTACTATAAGCTTTACTCTCTGACGAAGAACACTTACACTCTGAACCTCACCTCTACAGCCATCAATAGTATTTACAAAATCACCTACATCTGGAAGTCTTGAATTAAGATACTCATAAGTTTCCTCTTCATTCTTAAGACAGCACATAAGTCTGCCACATACACCTGATATCTTTATTGGATTAAGTGAAAGGTTCTGATCCTTTGCCATCTTTATAGACACAGGTGCAAATTCAGATAAATATGTGCTACAGCAAAGAGGTCTGCCACAAATACTGATACCACCGATAACCTTAGTCTCATCTCTTACACCAATCTGTCTAAGCTCTATACGAATCTTAAAAACAGCTGCCAAGTCTTTTACGAGCTCTCTAAAGTCAATTCTTCCATCTGCTGTAAAATAAAATAATACCTTATTATTATCAAATGTATATTCTGTATCGATTAGCTTCATATCAAGACCATGCTTTTTAATCTTCTCCAAGCATATCTCAAATGCTTTCTTTTCCTTTAATCTATTGTCAGCATCCACCTTATCATCCTCTGGTGTAGCCACACGGATAACCGACTTAAGAGGTTGTACCACGTGAGTCTCCTCAACATCTCTAACACCTAATACCACATTACCGTATTCCACGCCTCTGGCTGTTTCTACGATAACATGCTCTCCAGCCTCTATATTAAGTCCAGCTGGGTCAAAATAATATATCTTTCCAGTACGTCTAAAACGTACACCAATAACCTTTACCATAATAGCTCCTTATATATAAATAAATTTAAACGCTTTTACACCTTTTACATAATAACACAAGTATCGCTTACTTTTCCACTATTATTTTATTAAACACTTCCCTAATTTTGATGAATAATAACTCTAGTGTTATTTCAAAATTTACGTTTGATTTTAAGCGACTCTTTAAATTATCTATCTCAACTAAAATCTCTTGGACTCCATCGTAGGAAATCTCCCTCGCCTGTCTGTCTATAACCTCTGCTTCGCTCTCAAACATAAGACAATTCCTATGTCCAGAAGCCTTATATAATAGCAAATCTCTAAACCACATTATTATAAGATTAAGATATGCATCCATATCATTCTTATATGCAGTGTGCTCTTTTACTAACTGATTGATATCTGACGCTGTCATCTTATAAGCATTTTTAAGAGCTCTAACCACATCATCCTTCATGGCTATAAAATCATCTGATGAAATAATGTCTATGGCACGTCCTAGATTTCCACCTGCAAACCTTACTGCCATAGCCGCCTGATAATCTGGCACATTCTCATGGCTTATAAGATACCTTTTCATCTCTTCATCCCTAAGGGGACGCAAGTTTAGACTTACACATCTAGATAAAATAGTCTGAAGAAGCATCTCTTTATTGCTAGTTAAGATAATGACTATACCATATGCTGGCGGCTCCTCTATGGTTTTAAGAAGGGTGTTCTGAGCTGCTGATGTCATCTTTTCCCCTTCATCTATAATGTATATTTTATATTTACCAGAATATGGTTTAATTACCATATCATTTACTAGCTGGTCGCGCACTTCTTCTACGGAAATTGTATTAGGTTTTTCGTGTGTTATCCACTTTATGTCCGGATGATTTCTACCCTCTGTCTGCTTACAGCTTCGACACTCCATGCAAGGCTCTTCGCCACCCTGTTCGCACTGAAGAGTCATAGAAAAGGCATGAGCTAATAGTTTTTTACCCATACCCTTTTCACCGTTCAATATATAAGCATGAGATGTTTTTCCCATACTCACTGCCTTTTTCATATGCGCTATAACACTCTTCTGTCCAAGAATATCTCTAAAACCAGCCATATATTAGCATCCTTCCTAAGTCAATATATCAAGAAGTAAACCTTCTATCTCTCCAATCTTCATTAAAATCGCTAGATTATCCTTCTCTTCCTTGATAAGCTCCTCTGCCAAATCATCAAGATTTTCATCTATAAGTCTGATAATACCATAAACTCTGTGTCTTCCTCTTCTATCAAGAAAGTTTTCTCTGGAAAATTTATGGCTTCTATAAACTACCTCATTTAAGAAAGATTTAACAAGCTCCCTATACCTTTTCATATCTCTTATATCAGTTCGCTTGGAAATCTTCTTTCCCTGCTCAGATATCTCATTGACCAGTGCGCTTACCTTAGCCTGAATATCCGCCTCCTGAATATTACTAATAAGAGTAAATTTAAAACTGCCATCACTTTCCTTTGTCTGCTTTGGCGCCTGTACTCTGCTGGCATTAAGCAGTTCCGATATACGCATATCCATGTTATCCATAAGCTCACCTCCATCCTTATTTCATCTAAATCTTCATCTTACAATTATACAAACTATTTATCCTTATATCGTCATCTATCCATTAGTATTCTTAAAATGTAAAACAACATTTAACTAGTATATATTACTCACATATTCTGTCACAGATAAGTTTATAACAGCTCTCCAAATCCACATTTTCATAGCTAACTGTTATCTCACATCTATCTATATTCTCCTTTGAGAAATCTGCCTCATCTGCCAAAAATCTTCTACACATCTCAGCGTACTTTGGATTATCCTGCTGCCTCTCTCTATCAAGTGCCCTTTGAAGTCTAAGACCATCATCCACACTTATATACAAAGGAATAAGATATTCCTTTCCATAATAATTTCTCACCTTCTCATAAGACTCAAGAGTTCCGATAAGAAGATACTTATCATCCGAATCTAAATTAACTTGTCCATCATCTACTGTAAAATAGCTCCATATTCCATGAACAGTATTATAGCTTCGTCTCTCTATAACCTTACCTTCAGCCTCAAGAGATAACATCTTTTCTTCATCCACAAAAAAATATTCTACACCGTCTCGCTCACCCTCTCGCATGGGTCTTGTAGTATAACCCACGATAGTTTTAAGTCCCAGCGCCTTATCCTCTATAAGCTTTTTAAACATGGTATCCTTCCCCGATGAGCTTTTCCCCATCAGGTAAAATATTTTTCCCATAGCTAAATTCCTTCCAATTCTCTTTAATAACAACTATATTCATTAACTCATCATCCTCTTGACCTTGAACCTGCAAGCCCTTAGCTTTACAGTCAAGAAGATAATCGATGACCACTTTTTCTATCATCTGCCCAGGAACTATAACTGGCACTCCTGGCGGATAAAGGTAAACATACTCTGCAGCTATTCTACCACTACTGCTTGAAAATTCAACCTCTTCCTTCTTAGAATTAATAGCCTCTCTTATATCCATACAAGTCACAGCCGGCTTTTCCAATATACTCACTGCACCCTCGTCTAATGGCTTAATATGCATAAGCCCCTCAGCCTGACCATAGCCTTCCTTTATACGGATATCTCTATCAATATTAAATAATGCCTCATATAGCCTGTCAAAACCATCTTTTGTATCATTTAAAGATGTCATAGCTATGACATAATCTCTCGCCGCCATTTCTAGTTGAATGTGATATTTACTTAAAAGCTCATTATATAAATCCTGACCTGTATAAGTAATGCTTTTTACCTGAATGACAAGCTTGCCCATATCCAAATCATAACAGCCTGCTTTTCCAAGAATCTTTTTATCTAAAAGCTTTAGCTGCGTAAGATTATTCATTTTCTCTCTAAATTCTGTCAGCATACCTTCGTAATCAATAAAACCTAATGGCCCTTTACGAATAATCTCCCTTACACAATTATCTATGCTTGACATAAGTACATATGACGGACTGCTAGACTGATATATGGAAAGATACCTCTCAACCTTAGCTTCATCAATCAACTCTCCACATATATGAAGAAGTGCTGTCTGTGTAAGAGATGGCAATGTCTTATGAACACTTTGTATAACAATATCTGCTCCACACTCTAACGCCGACTTCGGAAAATATCCACTCATGCTAAAATGGGCTCCATGTGCCTCATCCACTATAAGCAGCATACCTTTTTCATGTACTACCCTGGCGATAGCCTGCACATATGACACCACACCTTCATAAGTAGGTGAAGTAATAACAACTGCCTTAGCATCAGGATTTTCTTCTATAGCCTTTTCCACATCCTTTGGATGAATACCTCCTAAAATACTAGTATCCTCCACAGGTCTCGGATAAACGTAAGCCGCTTTAAGATTATTTAAATATACTGCATTATAAACTGCCTTATGGCAATTCCTCGCCATAATAATCTTATCACCATATTCAGTGACTGCCGATATAGCTGACAAGAGTCCACAGGTACTACCATTCACCAGATAATATGTCTTCTTAGTCCCATAAAATCCAGCAGCCATATCCATAGACTCTCTCAAAATTCCTCTAGCATGATGAAGATTATCAAAACCATCAATCTCTGTTATATCATAATCATAGGCACTCTTAATACGGGGCATATTCCTCTTATGCCCCGGCATATGAAATGGATACATATCTCCATCACTATATGTATTTAATTTTTCGTAAAGGCCGTCCTTACTATTATTCATCCTGATCCTCGCTAGCACCATTTCCATTCTCTGGCGCTACATATGTAGTAGTTTCAAAGAACTTTTCAAGTCGCTCCAATAACTCTTCTGGCTTATACGGTTTCACTATATATCCTACCATACCTACATCCATACATCTTTGTACAGTTTCCTTAGATGCTAAAGCCGTAAAAAACATAACAGGAATATCCTTAATATTCTCCATCTGTCTAATCTTTTCTACAGTCTCCACACCATCCATATCAGGCATGTCCACATCCATAAGTACAATGTCTATAGGCTTTCTATTCAAAATCTCTAAGGCCAATTCACCACTATTAGATAAATACACATCATACTTATCGTTAAGAACAAATTTCGCCATCTTAAGAATCGCTTTTGTATCATCTACTACAAGTATTTTTTTCATGTCTGCCTCCTTAGTCCGCCATATATAATCAATTTGTGTTAAACACATCCAAACTCTATTATCAACATTATACTATGGTAGATTTAAAATCACAAGAACTAAATCGCAGTTGCTATGCACCGAAAATCAAAACTAATTTATTTAAACTCTATTTATCTTCCTTCATTATCTACCTTCCATTTTCCAGTATTATCCTTCTTTAATGTCATAAATCTCTTGTCTGTCTCTTCCATTCCATATGTAATTGTATCAACCTCTAATACTACAACTTCACCCAAAACATCATCTTCTTCAGTAAATGCTTTTATTTCCGCCTCTATTGTACATATTCTAATATCAACAATTTCTTCAATAAACGTCAAATCATTATAATAATCATACGCTGCCTCTTTCACCACTTCTATATCAATATCAGCTATTGATTCCATATACATTTGATAAAAATTTTTTGTTAATACAGTAGTCTCCATTTCTTCGTGGTTTTCTATATTCTGCTTCGTTGATTGCTGAGTTTCTACATACTTTACTGTATTTTGTTTCGTTGGTTGATGAGTTTCTTCCTTCTTACTACAACTAATAAAAAAAACACAACTAAAAACAACAATCATACATGTTACATTAACAATTATTTTTTTCATAATTTTACACCTCAATCTTTTTCTGCAAAGCAATAAATAATATTCTATTCTTTATTTTATCCTACTTATATATTTCTTTCTACCAAATTTTTACATTTTTATTTCACTAAGTTTATTTACACTTGATAATATTTCCCAAAATGAGAGCGCATTACTTCTAATTCTTCTTTACTAACTACAGTTATCGGTAGCATAGTTATAGATAGCACCAAAAGAAAATTTGTACGGTTAGTACTCTAACGATAATATGGCCAAATAAACTCATCTGCACTTCCAGAAGCTGACCAAATACATTCCCAATAATTATCTACCCATTCTCCACTATCGTCGCGCTCATATTTCACAAGTATCGTGGCTTCACCCTTACAAACATACAACACTTCCGCATAATTTTTTCTATATTTCATAACCTTACAATATGAAATACCTGTAACCATATTATACTCTTTAAGTTCGAAATCTTTGCCATATCTAAATGTTAATAATTCGACATTCAAATATGGTAGAAATATAATCATTAGTATACATACGATTAATATTTTTACTTTTTTCTTCATAAATCAAATATCTCCAACATTATTCTAACCTGCTAACTGAGTGGATATAAAACCCATCCTTCCATCTGGCAATTGTATATAATATACATCGTATTCCTGTATATTGATTAACTTTATCTCTTCTCTTGCCTTCAAGGAAATCGTATTATCTATATTCATAGATGCATTTGTTTAACAATCCCCCCAAGAAACATAATATATTCCTTAGGGGATATCGTTATACTTTTATATATTGGCTTTATCTATTTTTTAATTTAAATACACCAATAATATACATTACAATTGTTACTACAATATAAAATGCATAAATAACATAAAGCATATGTATATCAATATTAAATGCTAATGTAGGATGTGTTAATGCATAGCTCACAAAAATAATCGCAACTATAGTCAATACAACTGCTATCACTAAATATTTGTTCATATAAAACCTATTTCCTTTCTACTAATATATTTTCCTTTACTAGTATTAGTTCTTATTTATAACTAACCTTAAATTTATTATTTGTAACAACAATTACTGCAACTAAAATTGATGCAGATATTATGTATGTTAATTTTTTTACTAAACTTTTCTTCATAAAAAATACTCACTCCTCTTCATCAGTACATTTAATTATTTTACTATATTAAATAAGTGATTTACATATGTCAACTAATTATTCTTAGATTGCTACATTTTCGTTATACGACTATTAATTCTTAATATTATCTATAATAGTTTTCCTATCCATCATTTTTAATGGCCATATAAGTGAAACCACTGCCAGTATTACCGTTAATACTAGTGTAATAATTATAGATGGAACACTAGTCGGTAATATTTCTACTATCCTTTTACTAGTATACATATTGTATTCTTTATTAATATAGCTTACCACCCATAACAGTACAATCAAAGCAAATATTAGCGATACAAATATATTTTTTGCAGGGCTAATTGCAAATATATGCTTCAAATCTTTTTTACATATACCCTGTGATTTTAGTATACCTATGGTTTTTCCGTTATCTTTGACACTATAACTTATAAGACTTATCATAAGAAACATCGTAAGTACTACCATAATTATTATCACGCCTACTATATATTTCATTAATATAGGTCGCATATCAACTATTTTATAGACATCCTTGATATTTTCATCCTCTATTCTAAAGTCTGTTTCATGAAGATGCTTTGTTAAATCTTTCCAACTTGTACTATAACATCCCATAGTTTCAAAACAATATATGCTATAATAATCTTCGTTAAGTTTTTTATATACATCAGCGCATACTAAAACATCACCATCGAACTGCGCGACTCCTACTATAGTTACTCTCTCGCCCAAATAATCATATAGATTCATATTCTCCGTCAATGCTGTTTTGTACTTTTCATCATATAAGTCTATCAATTCAAAGCTTTTTTCTATGAGTTCTTGTGGCTCTTTTACATCTGCAAGTTCACCTTTATTATCATAAAAGAACGTATTCGATATCACTACCTCATGTTTTTCACTAGGCATACGACCAATTAAATCTGTGTATTCCATTAACTCTGCATTATGTAACGCAATATAGTGATTGCGATATTCATATAATGACTTATTACGAATAAAATTTCCGCTTACTGAAACGTTTCTTCCACTAGTTTCTTTATTTTCTTTTTTTATTCTTTCAACATATTTCTCTGAAACGTATACCTTAGACTCATTACCTGAAACAATTTCTAGTAAAGTATGTTTCTCATCATCTATATAATAAGTCTCACCTATATTTTCCTTTGTTATACCAGTCTTTTTTGCCAAACCTTCCGAAATAATAAATTCATTAATCTTTAACTCATCTATATTATATACTTGACTTAATACCTTATCCGTAAGCACTCTTAAACCAGTTGGCTCATAAAAGACATTCTCTTTTATTTCCTCACCCTCCATATACATCATATCATCATTACTAAACATGCATCCTAAAAATTCATAATAAATATTATCTTTAACTATGTCTAATAAATCTTCCTTCATTTCTTTAGTTCTATATGCCACAGTACCCCTTTTATTGCTCTTATACATACTTTCAAGCTCTCGCGTTATTCTTACATCTGATATATCATATCTTGTCAAATACTCTGAAATAACTCTATGTTCATTGTATAGCATAAAATTAGTCACCATATACATTAAAAAAACAGTTATGGCAAATATACCGATAGACAAATATTGCCTAACCCTTCTCTTTTCAAGAATCTTTTTTGCAATCATAAATTTAATACTTCTTTTTAATGTCTTGTAACCATGCTCTTCTTTTTTTGCAAGTTGTTTTTTTTCATCTTTTATATTAATCTTTTTTTTATGTACCACAATCTCATATCGATTACTCTCTACAGAATTATCTTTAATAAAGGTTGTCAATTCTTCAAAACCTTTGATAATCTCCTTATTATCGCCAGAGCTTATCTCTATGTCCAACACTTCTTTTTCTTTAATATCATCTGATACTACTTTACCATCTGACAATGTAATCATTCTATCAGCATATTCCATAGCGAAACTTTTACTATGTGTAATAATAATTACCAATGTATCATTTGATATTTCCTTAAGCATACTAAATATTTTTACACTATTTTCATAATCTAAATTTCCAGTAGGCTCATCTGCTAGTATTACCTTAGGTTTCTTTACATATGCCCTTGCTATAGCCACTCTCTGCTTCTGACCACCTGACAATTTTCCAACTAGCTTTGAACGAATCTCTTTTAATCCAACCTTAGCCAATGCATCATCTATCATTTGCTTTTTCTTAAACTCGTCTATATCCAATACCTCTAAGGCAAGATTTATATTTTCTTCTATAGTCAATTCGTCTATAACATTGTAGTCTTGAAATATAAAACCTACATCCTTACTATGATACTCATCCCATTCTATATCATTAAAAGACGAAATCTTTTTATCACAAAATAATATTTCTCCTTCTGATACCTTATCTAATCCAGACAATAAATTTAAAAGGGTCGTCTTTCCACTACCACTTTCACCTACTACACCAACTATACCATTATATCCAAAACTCAAATTTATATCAGAAAGAGCAGTCACTGACTGCTCTCCCTGAGAATATATTTTATTAACATTCCCTAATTTATACATACTTTCTTTTAATCCTTATTCTACACTATTAATTTCACCCACTGGGACATAGCCATTGAACCGTTTAGCATACATCCACATAATATCAAAAATCAATTCCAGTAGCTTTTCTAGCATAATCCCACATTAGCATTATCATTCGGCTTTGAACCTTATCTTCATCATTTTGAAAATCCTTTTCGTCACTATCAGTCCATAATCCATGTTCCGCATATAAGTTTCCACATTCATTTTGCTGTACATCCTCCCCTAGCTTATAGCTACCAATATACTCTAATGATGCCTCATCCGGATCACAACCTTTAGTAAACTTAAGTCGTTGAAAATCATCTAGATACTGTTTTCCTATATAAAACATATCATAGCCTTTTTCTTCTACATATTTCTTTATGAGAAGTAGCTCTTCATCTGAAATTAATAAATTGTCTTCTTTATCATATAATACAATTGCTCTGTATCCATGGGATTCATCATAGTTTAAGCTCTCATCTGTAATTTTATCTACGACTCTATATTTTACATCTTCGATAAAACCTGGGTCCTCTTTGTAAACAATAATATCAGCATTAAAATCTATATCCAAAGCCTCTGCTGCTTGTTCATATCCTGACTTTCCTGTTAATACTAATTGATTTGATTCTTTTTCTGGAATACATATCCTCAAGATGACTACTATGGTAGCTAATAAACATATAGTGAGAATAATTATTTTATTTTTATTATGTTTTATTAATTCCATATTATCCTCTTTTCACAACTATTCTTTCCTAAATTATATGAACCACTACTAGACTCCACTCTCTGATTTTTTTGCTTAAATCCAGCACCAAATGTAGCTGCCACTTTAATCTTTAATCATACATAAAATCCATTATGATTATATGGCATATTCCAACTATATAAACCATATTGTTCTGAACTACCGAACAAGTACGCATTCTGTGTTTTATTACTTTTTGATGACACATAATCATATTCCCAAACGCCATATCCATTATCATCCTTATTCGTAGTAATAATTAGTGAATCTTCGATATATTCACAACTAGAAGACACACCAATATTCAGTGAACCACCCTTCTTAAATTTGTATACACCATTCTCAGAAGTTACATCTCAGCCCAAATTTAGCATTACCGAATTTGAAGCAGTATATTTTGTCTCGCCAATATCACTAGACGGTTGAATATTTTTATTCTGCATTAAATCTTCATTCGTTAATTTTACAGTCAGGTATTGTGACATTCCTTTTAAATCGCCACTAATTGTTTGTGGCACCATCTCAGCTTTAACCAATATTCTCTGATAATAACAACCACTTACTGGTTTCTTTGTTGTTGCATAACCAGTTGCTACTACTGCATATCCCAAATCATAGTCATCATCGCCTTCATAATATACATATACTTTGTTTGTTTCTTCCCAATTTACATTGTATAAATTCTCATCAATCTCAAAACCCTTTCGTTCACTTTCTGTTGCAGCTTGTACAGTTACTCCTTCATTAAAAACACCTGTTCCAACCAATAAAACAATTGTCATAACCAACGCAATAATTTTTGTCTTTATCATTTCTATCTCCTTTAACATATTATTATTAATATAATAAACCCCTTATTTAACTACCAACTCCCTACTATTACCTAGAATTATTAATACCAGTTAATCCTTCTGGCACCTTAGGCTGATGAAACCACCATGTACATGCCTGTGATGCAGTAGCAGAACCAACTAATAATGCTACTGCAGGAATTATTCTTCCTAAACTAGTACACACTTTTCTTAGATAAGTCATCTGTTTTTTCCTCCTTTGCATTTTTTGAAGCCATTTTCTACATCTATTGCATATAGTCCCCACCAAAACATATCATTTTTATTATTTTTTACAATACAAGATGCATAAGAGGTCATTTTTTCTACGTTTTTAACACTAATCTATCTATTTTTTTCTATAAATCGATTTTTCACTTTTCCAGCAACTAAAGATACACATACGACAAACATACCGATAGCTAACGATATTGCATAATTAGCCCTATTAAATTTATAATTTAAAACAATAGATAATAAAAATATGAATCCAACCGAAAAACGACTTTTTTTCTTTAATATTTCATACTCCGCTTTTGTAAATGGCTTATTTTCATCTTCTACTGGCGATATAACTTCAACTATTACAAAAGAAATTATATTAACAATCACAATAAAATGATTAACATTAGCAAATACTTCAAAACTAAGTAGCACAACATAACCAATATACGCTAAAATAAGTATTAACCAGCAATTAAAATGATTTCTTGCATGATAACCACCTGCTGTTGCTCTTATAGTCATAAAACCTACAAGAAAGAAAATCGTTTCCACAAACATATTACACAATATAGCAATCACTGTTACTGTCACAAAATTAATTACTGTTGAGACTAGTATCTCAAAACAATAATCATATATCTCTTTATCACCAGATTTTATATATCCCTTCTTTATATAAAAAAATGATATCTTTTCTGCGAAGCTCCTAATCATATCAACACCTCCACAGACAAGATATCACTATATTTCTTTTTATCAATCTAAACTACATAAGTGGTCATTTTTTCTGCAATATTGACATAACTTATGCATTTTCCAACATCACAACTGCCTGAAACTTATCTCCTTCCTGTTTAAACGTACAATTTCCGTTATACTTCTCGGCAATCTCTTTAATACTCATAATTCCAAAACCATGTAACTCTTTATTCTTCTTTGTAGTCCTTATTTTATTATCCTCTATCTGTACCTTTCTATCTACAGTATTACATACACTCAAACTAATATGCTTTTCATGCTGTCTTATATTTAGCTCGATATTTCTGTTTTTATCCTGTACATAACGACTAGCCTCTATAGCATTATCTAATAGATTTCCAAGAATAATGCACATATCATATATATCTATGTTACTAGTTGAAGCCATAAAGATAGAATGTTTAAACTTTATATCCTCATTTTTCATCCGTTCTGCCTTAACCGAAACCAATGCATCTATTGTTTCATTACCTGTATAAGCAATAGGATTAGATAATAAAATGTCGTCACATATGGAATTTATTTTTTTAATTCCTTCATCTGTATCTTTCTTTAATGATTCCTTCAAGGCAAACAATTGATTTTTTAAATCATGCATAGTTTTATTTGTAATTTTCTGCTTATTTGATAATTCCTTATAATACTCAGCCTTATACTCCATTTCTTGCTTTAATAACTGTTCTCTATCTTTTTCATAGTTTATTCTTTGATAATGCTCAAACAAATAAAAAAGTAAAATATTTGATGTAATAAGGACTAGTACTGCTACTGTTGAAAAAAATATTATTTTTTGATCATATGCCACATACATATATTTTGACATAACGAATATTACCAAAAATGTTGCTATAGGATGTATCATCAATCCAACAAAGAATGAGTTTGAACCTTTTGTCTCATAAGAAGTACCAAAATGCACAAAGCCTCGTATAACAACAAACAGCGAAAGCTTTGAAAACAGCGCACCTTGCATATAGTTAAATATATTCTGGCTAATGGCCTCTACTGAGATACCCATAAAGGCTGCTAACACCAAACCGATAATTACCTCAAATAATATTAATAATATTACAAGCATTACCGATAATACCAACCTTTTAACATTGCCTATTTTATACAAAAACGATATTACTAAAATTGCACCAAAACTAGCGACACACAGAACCATTTGATTATCCGTTCCGTGCAAAATCATCGTTCTTACAGAAACTAATGCTATTCCAATTAGTACTTTCCATATTAGTGATATTTCTTTTCTAACTGCTACTATTTTAAAAAAACTAATTGCTATTAACACTTCTATTACATAACTAGCTACATCAACTATATCAAAAATCATACTATATCATTCTCCCCGCTAAATATAAATTAAAATCCGCCATTAATTCTGCTTTAAATTTTCTACTTATTGGGATTACATTATTATTTTTTAATACTATATTTTGCTTTTGTATACTATTTACCTTACCTAAATTTACTATAAATCCTTTATGACACTGTGAAAAATTATATTGCTTCAGCTTTTCATATTCTGGTGCCAACTTACCAACACACTCATACTTCTCTTTCCTTGTATGTATAAACAGATGCCTATTATATGCCTCTATGTAGTATATATCTCCATATTCAATACATCTAGTCTCGTCACGCCACTTTATAATATAATTTTTATGTCGCGCATTATATTCTTTTATAGCTCGATTAAAATCTATTTTAAAATCTTCTTCATTTATAGGTTTAGTTAAAAACTGAAACGCACCTAATCTAAATGTATCAGACACATAATTTACATGACTAGTAATAAAGATAATTATTGTTTCTTTTTTTTCTTTCCTTATCTGCTCTGCTACATCCAGTCCTGATACATAATTCATTTCTATGTCTAAAAAAATAATGTCATACTCTTTTCCTTTTTTCAGGTCACCGATAAATTCTTCTCCTGAAAAAAAGCATTCCACATTTATTTGTATTTGCTCTGTGTATTTAATTAATAATTCTCTTATTTGACTCACATAAACTTGATTATCATCACATATTGCTATATTCATATACCTATTTCCTTCGTACTCTATCATTACAAGCTTCTTAATGTAAATAATATCAAACTATGCAAATAAATCAATACTTTAAACAGTTCTTTTTCAACCTTTATGTTATCTACACAAAATATCCTTTAAAATACAAGTATTGTTGCTTCACCCTTACAAACATACAAGTATAATGGTGTAAATTATCTTTTTCTTCACAAATTACTCCCAAATCAAAATATAACTTTATACAATTATGTTATCAAACTAACAATATTCTTCCTTACAAATTTACATATTGTAACATACACAAATGCAAAATAAAATACCATTATAGCACCTATAAGTGCTATCATATGAAGTACATTAAATAATAAAGTAACCTGCAATAAAACTGAACATATAATACTCACAATTGCGTACATTATAGAGGCTATCAGTATTGCTGCCATTATTTTATAGAAATAACCCATAAAAATTAAATGCTTTATTTTCTTTTTCGTCAACCCAAATATTTGTAAATATCCTATTTCTTTTCTTCGATAAAATAACTCAATTTGTATTTGTGAGCTCATAAAAATACAAGATATACCAAAACAAACACATACAACTATAATTAGTAAATCGGCTATTCCCTCTAACGTACTCTCAGAAGACATAATTTCTTCGTCAAATACATTAATTACCCCTGAAATCAAACTCTCTCTTAAACTTTCAACTACATCTAAATCATTATATAAGCCTTTATACACTCCTCTAAAAGATTTTGCTTCCATTGGACTAGACATTGTTTTTATAGTTTCGTATGGAATAAATAATATTTTCCCCTCTATCCTTTGATAATATATATCGGAATTAAGATACGAAAGAAAACTTTCACTAGCATTTTTTCCTCGTTCATTATCATTGAAAGAAAATAGAACACCACTAATAATGAACTCCTTTCCAGCAAAACTAATATTTTTCCCTATACATTTATCAGGATTTTTTTCATCCAAACTTTTTGCCAATTCGTTACTGATAATTACTTCTCTTTCATCTTGAGGAAAATGTCCAAACTCTATCATACCTTCTATTCCCAAGACACTTTCTTCCTTAGACGCCAAATAATATGCTACATTATCATTGTCCTCTATATAGTAATACTCATATAGCTTAACCTTATCTTTATGGTCGAAGCTATCTAACTCACTTTGACTAATATTAAATGCTTCCACAGGGTAATTGCTTTTAACTGTCTTTATATATATTTCCTGAAAATTCTCTTGTAGTGTGGACACAGATGCTAGCAATAAAAACATAACAACAAATGGAAGTAAACTCAAAAAACTAAACATTTTTTTATTTCTTTTATATGTATACTTACATATGTTTAGCTTACTTTTCTTTTTTTCTGTCACTTCCAATATGTCATCTACAGCCCCTTTAATCTCTTTGCTTTCATTATTATTATCCCTCTGAACTACTTTATCTGTCTTACTTATATTTCCATAATCCAAATATAAAATTTCATCTGCATAATTGTCAAAATAACCCTCATGAGTTGCAACTATAATTATTCTCTCCGAAGATTTTAACTCTGATATTACATTTGCAATCATAAGTGAATTGGTTTCGTCCAACGAAGCTGTAGGCTCGTCCATAAGCAATATTTTAGGATTTTGTAAAAGCGCTCGAATAATAGATATCCTTTGTCTTTCACCACCAGAAATTTGATTTGGATATTTGTCTAATAATTCACTTACACCAAATTTCTGACTTAGCTTTTTTATCTTTACTATGTCACTGTCTATAAGCTTCAGGTTATCTAAAACAGTTATATTTGATAACAATAAACTATACTGAAAAACATATCCTGTCAGATTCAGCATTTTGTCCGCTTTACAAGCTTCACCATCTACGCATACATTTCCCTCATAATTATTTTCTACTCCCCCTATGATATTTAAAAATGTACTCTTTCCACAACCACTAATTCCCTTAATAACATACATTTTCCCAGCTTCAAAATTATATGATATGTCCTTAATGATTTCCCTATCATAACTTTTTTTAATATGTTCTACAGAAAGCATCATTTTTTAAGCCCTCTTCTTTCTATAATAAATCTCTGTTTTCAATAATATTTTCATACCAATTTATCTTTTTAAATTTAATTAGAAACGCATATGTAAATGCTATAGACGCTGTTAATAAAACTCCTATAAATATCAATAACATCGTGATATTATATGTAAATATCCTAAACTCTACAAATATATATTTTTCATTAATCACATTTACAAGCTTAGTAAGCGCCAACGCAGATATCATCCCCAATAAACAAGTCTTAACCAAATGAAGCCAATTTAATAAAATAAATGTATTAACAACCTTTTTTACTTTATATCCTGCATAATCCATTACAGAAATAAACTTATTGTTATATGTCAATTCTGTCTTAGTCAAATTGATATAAAAAATAATGGAAAATAGCGCCACAAAATACGATAATGGCATAAATACTTTATACAGTAAATCAAACAATCCCAGCTTATTGCCAACCCGTAATCCATTAAATAAAAAATCTCCTCTTTCATCATACATCTCATAATTATCATCATAATATTTTTTCATAGAGCTATATGAATCAAAATATAGGGTATATCCCCTTTGATTACCTGCATAGAACTCTTTATCATCAGCATACTGGCTCATAAAATCACCATTTATATACCACAAAGATTCATAATTCACCTTGTTATATCTCTTTCCCTTTGCAATATTAACTCCCATTGCACGCATATGTTCTTTTTCAAAATCATTGAAGTAATCAAAAATTCCCACTATCTCTAATTCTACTTTTCCTATACCATAAAACTCTTTTTCAAGAGTCTGTCCGATTAACTTTTCAGCTTCACTCCCCATGAGACTTTCTGCCATTTCAGCAGATAGGATAATCTGATTCTTATCTGTAAAATAACTTCCATATTTAATTTTATCTGATAACTTAAACGCTTCTTTACTAGACGGCAAAACAGGAACATTAAACTCATATGTAATAGGCATACTACTTTCATTATCTAGCGGCAAACATAAACCATAATCTAAAATAACCTCTTTTACACCATCTATTTCACATAATCGCTGATACTCCCCTGGCTCCTCGCCATAAGTTCTAAGCATACACATATTTACCTTATATAAATACTCTATATTAGAATCAAGCCTATTTTGTGGAGTATCTGCTAACATACACATACACATTGCTACAGTTAAAAATACAAAAAATAAAACACTACTCACTTTACTCTTTCGTTTTGACGAAAACCATTTTTTAAGAAAATATGATATTTTAACTTTATTCTTTTTTGAAACCACTTCACTTACAACACACTTTTTTTCATTGATTCTTTCTTCCTTGACTTCCTCTTTATAAGTCTTCTTACTATGCATCTTTTCAAACTTAATTACTTCATCAGCATAGTCCATTGCCATTTGGTCATGAGACGAACATACAATAAGTACTTCATCCTTTATCTGAGACAACAATTCAAATACTTTTATTTTATTTTCATTATCAAGTGAAGCAGTTGGCTCATCCAACAATAAAATTTTCTTCCCATTCATAAGTGAACGAACTATGGCTAAGCGCTGTTTTTCACCACCTGACAACTTAGAAGGATACTCCTTAAGCTTTGACAATAATCCAAATCTATCCAAGCTTTGCTTAATTCCCTCTTCATCATTATTAATCATTTTTAAGTTATCTAATATATCTAAAAAATCGACAAAAAATGTATCCTGTGTAATATAATCAGCCTTCTGCGACATGTATTCTTTATCGACTATATTTTCATATTCATTTCCCTCTATAACCACCTGACCTTTTTCATACGATAACAACCCTGCTAAAATATTTAAAAAAGTAGTCTTTCCACTCCCGCTTTCACCAAACAACAAGTAAAAACCCGTATTTTCAAATTCATATGTAAAATTTTCTATTACAACTTCATCCTTATATATTTTATCTATGTACTCACATTTTATCATCTATTTCACCTCAAAAAGTTTATCACCAGCATATATAATCAATATATGCTGATGATATTATACAATACAATCTTATTGCATCACAATATATTTAGTATAATTACTATTCTCTATATCTGTAAGAAAATTATAGAGTCTTGAAATATCTACATCTGCAATGACGTTCTCTCCATCTTCCTTGTATGTAAAGTCATTCTCTTCTACAATTCCTTTAGATATATCTTGTATTTTTTCAAATAACTTAATCTGTTCCTCACTGGCCTCGCCAGAATCAACCATATCTGACAGCTGAATATATGCATCATATTCACTACCCGTTTTATATAACACATCAATATATATAACATCTATACATCCCATGTAATTTAAAAATCCTATTTGAAATTTGTAATTACTTAAATACTCTGGCTCTGTTAATAGTGCATAACTAGGAATCTCTGCATATTTTCCCTCTTTATGTGGCTCACTATTTAAGGCTGTCTTCATTAATCCAATAAAAAGTTCTTCATCTAATTCCTCAAACTGAATATCATCTACAGTTAACTCCAACAGTTCCTCTTTTGTTACCTCTCCCCCATCATACTTTAATAATTCTGCCACATCATACATATCGTTCTTTATTTCTTCCGAATTAGATGCCCCTAATATCTGTACTGTCTGCGGAACTACCTTATCCACAACTTTATCATCTACTACGACCTTTTCTGTAGTCATATATGCATCATTATAGCGATATCTGAGATTAATAGCAAAGAAATTAAAAGGAATTAAACCGCTATCATTGTCCTCTTCTTCATAATAACTATGGGAAAAAGTGTAATACCATCCATCATCTTGAGATAGAATAGCAACTTTTTGAGTATATGGCCAATTATACTCTTCTTTAGGATTATCGTCTTTATCTTTGCATGAAACTAAACTTAAAATTAAAATAAATAAAATACATAAAAATACTTTCTTCATAAATCATATACCTTTATATTAATCTAACCAATACTGATAAATGAATACTCCTTCCGGTACATTTTTTGTTTTATCATTTGTAAGCTTATCAATTCTGAATCTAATATACATCTCTGCAACCTTGTTTGTTTCTACAAGTTCACCATTTACATATTCTGGTTTGGTTGGAGGCACCATAAGATATGCACCCGTATAATTATTAGTTGAGAATTTTGTCTTATATCTGCACATTATTTCATTATCATTACCTGCACCACTATCCTCTTCTTTCAACTCTATCGTTACATAACGATTTAAAGAACGCTCAAACCCCGCTGGCAAACCTACACTTGAAGTATAAAAAGTTAATCCACCATCTCCACCATATATCTTATTATTTACAGATGTCATCGACACAAATTCATCTTCATCATAACCAGACCACCATGTTCCTGCAGTATTTTTTGGCGAGTTATATTTACTCGAATTTGCTTGTGCCATTGCAATTCCTGTTGTTCCCATTACCATACTTGTAACAAGTAAAGCTCCTACAAATAATTTTTTAAATTTTCTCATTTTAGTTTTCTCCTTTTGCATAATTCTTTTATAAATTTTCTGTGATTTCTACTCATTTATATAAAGACTCCTTGTTTTATCGTCTCCTCCTCTCGCTACACATTTCACAAGTCAAAACAACTCATTGCCGCCCTGACACATTACCTCATTAAAGTCTTTGCATATATCAAACAACAAATCACCAAAAAGTAATATATTTTATTATTCGAAAAAAATATATTACTTTTTGACATCAATTTTCGTTGGTTTTCGTTGCTTTTCGTTGGTTTTTGTTGTAATCTATCAATATAAATAATGCGTTAAGGAGAAAAGTTATGACTGAACTATCTGTATTACTTGTTGAAGACGATACTATGACATGTAAAAACTTTTATGAATATATAGACACAAAAGAAGACATATTTCTTGTAAATTATACTAACAGTGCTAAACAGGCTATAGAATATATTGATTATTATCATCCTGATGCAATTATTTTAGACCTGGAGTTACATATGGGTAACGGTACGGGAATAGATGTGCTAACAGCTTTACAAAACTATGATTATCATCCATATATTTTAGTAACTACCAACAATATAAGTAAAATTACATATGAACAGGTTAGACAACTAGGTGCCGATTTTATTATGTATAAACACCAAGAAGATTACTCTGAAAAAAGTGTTATAGAATTTTTATTATCACTGAAAAATATAATTAAAGATAATTCTTCCAAAATAATAAACACCTTAGAATCACCAGAATATACTGAAAAAAGACTAAATACAAAAATCAACAGAGAACTGGACACTGTAGGTATTAGCCCTAAAGCTTTAGGCTACCAGTACCTTACGTCAGCCATTAAAAAAATTATTAATGGTCAAACTGACAATTTACTTAAATCCATAGCAACTGAATATCAAAAAAGTGAAAGCAGTGTAGAACGTGCAATGCAAAACGCCATAAATAAAGCTTGGACTACCTCTGACTTAGAAACTCTTACCAAGGTATATACAGGCAGAATAAGTTCAAGTAAAGGTAGTCCAACTGTTACAGAATTTATATTTTATTATTCAAATAAAATAAAAGCACAGCTATAATTTATATATCTATTAGGATTATCGTTAAATATTACATATGCATTATATTATTAATAAAATCCAAAATTGCACTCCACATAATTTCACCTCCTAATTTTTCTTAATATGCTAAGAAAAATCAGGACTTTTTTAAATTTGTCTATGTGGTATATTTTTCATTGGTTTTCGTTAGTTTTTGTCGTTTAGGAGGATATATGATTGCAACTTTTATAAAATATAACTTTTTGTTTATATGCTCATTTATTTTTTTTAGTAAATTACTCAATCAAAAATTTCAACACAGCTTTTTTTTTACTGCATTTCGCGCAAAAAAAATAGCCCTTTTTATGCAGGCTATTTCCTTCTTCCTTATAAGTATTCTTCTTTGTGTAGTAAGATTTTTTATACCTCACTTAATTGTTCTATTTTTATTTATGTTACTTTTTATTTATACTTCACTTATATACGACGTGTTACCTGAAATATCTATTGTTACATCTCTATTTTCTCTTGGATTAAGCTACTTTATGCTTATGATTTCCACTATAATTACTAGCCCTATTTCTATAATTACACTAAATTCATCGTTTGATGCTGAAGTTTTAGATTTAATATACATATCACTTGTTAGTCTTATACAAACATTACTTACTATACTTCTATTTACCATAAAAAGATTGAGAAACGGAATGCCTTTCTTACGCGAAAGAATGTCTAATAAAATAGGTGTTTTCATAAGCTGCTTTATTTTATTTATATCGTCCCTTTTTACAATACTCGATCAAAATAATAGGCGATACTCCCTTCTTGTTTTTTTCTGTACTTTTATGTGTTTTATCTTATTTGTATGGTGGAGAAAACAGTTAACCATCTCATACATAAATAGAACCCATAAAAATGAAATTTTATGTCTTGAAGCAAAAATAAAAACACTAGAACAAGATAATAAGCAAATGGCCACCATAATTCACAAGGATAACAAATTAATTCCTGCAATGATAATGTCTGTAGATAATCTATTAAATAAAGTTTGCGATAATGAAATTCAAAATGATACTTTATCAAAAGATGCTACTAATATTCTTAAAGAATTAAGAAATTTATCAAAAGAACGTGCTGGTATATTAAGTTCAAACGCGCCTATTACACTGAATTTTTCTAGTACAAATTTAATTCGTCTAGATTCAGTTATTCAATATATGTATGAAAAATGCAAGGCAGAAAATATTTCCTTTAATTTTTCTTTAGATGCTAATTTAGGAAAACTTATCAAAAATTCTATATCCGAAGATGCATTGGTAACTTTGATTGCCGATATTACAGAAAATGCAATTATTGCCACTAGAAATGGTAACACTGAAAAACACGTGTTATTAAATATAAAAATGGAAAATAACATCTATCATATAGAAGTATATGACAGTGGTCTACATTTTGCTCCTCACGTAATAGAAAATGCCGGTAAACATCCTACAACTACTCATTTAGATACCGGTGGAAGCGGAATAGGATTAATGACAACCTTTACACTTCTCAATGAATCATTTGCCAGCTTTGTAATAAATGAAAATATAGCTGACCCCCAATATACAAAATGCGTTTCTATAGTATTTGACTATAAAAATGAATTTCGAATATACAGTGACCGCAACGAAATAACACAATTACAAAAAGAATGTCCTGAAATTAATATAATACCAGCTAGGCAATAACCCTATAAAACTGCTGCCGGCATCCTACCGACAGCAGTTTTCATATCACCTATTCTACATCTGACCAGCTTTCAATCACATCTTCCACTACATAATTATCTTCATAATATGTATACTCTCGATTTTCCTTTTGAAGCGGTCCTACCAAATCCACATGGTCTGCATTTTGTTCTCTTGCATCCCAATTACCACGATTATACTTATATTCAATTCCCGATAACTCCGGACCTGTCATTGTATATTCATATGTATAATCATCTACCTTAGTCATAATATATTTTTCATCTGCTACAGTCCAATTATCAAATGTACCGATAATGTATATTGGCTCATCTGGTGTATTTTCTGGAACTGTTACTCTAAATGTTACAGTAAAGTCCTTTGCCTCTTCCTTTACGAATTCACTTTCATTTATAGGATTTACATCTGACTCATACTTTAATATCAATGATTGATATGCCTTAAGCTCACAGCTTCCAGCCTCTATATCCTTATCGTTATATAAGTCCTTACCACCTACATTTAAGGTAATCGTCTTATCATTTGCTCTCTGGTTATGAATAACTAAATACTTACCATTGTCATCTGAAACCTTATATGCATATAAGCCTTCGCCACCCATACCTAATGTCTCATATGTACCATTATAGAAGGTCTTATGCTCATTTCTTATAGCTATAAGCTTCTTGTAATGATTAAGCATACTATTCTCATCTGCTTTTTCTTCCTCTACAGATATTCCATCACCTGCTACCACATACTTAAGCTCTGGATTGAAGAAAATATCTGTCATCTTAGTCATATATTTTCCTGTAGCACTCTTGTACCAGTCAAATGGCTCTCTACGATTATCATCTGGCTTCTGTCCTGGCTGTCCTATCTCTTCACCATAGTATATAAATGGTGTACCAGCTAGTGTAAACTGTATGGTTGCTGCAAGCTTAGCTTTTTCTACAGAGTTAAGCCTTGTAACAACTCTGTCCATATCATGATTTCCAATCATCACTGAATCAATCATAATGGCATTAACATCTGTAGACTCAACCTTACTGATATATCGCTCACGCATCTTGTTCATTTCTACTACAGCATCAATATATTGTCCCTTTGACATACTAAGAATCATATCTGCTGCTATAAAGTTAAATGAAGATGGCATAGCTGCATAATATCTTCCCACCTCAGCATACTCTGTCGTCCAGTTTTCACCTACTATAAATGCCTCATTATTAATATCTGCTACATAGTTAGTAAACTCTGTCCACCAGCTTAATGTAACCTTAATATCTGCATCGATTTCCTTAGAACCATCTAATCTAAATCCATCGATTCCATGCTCTAGCCAGAATTTAGCTACATTCTTAATCTCATCTCTAACTGCCTGCTTATTATAATTTAAATCTGGCATTATCTTGTCATAATGTCCATAGTAATATAATCCTGTTTCCTCATCCTGTCTCCAGCTTGAATATGTAGAATCCTTCTCATCTACAGGAATCTTATCCGCTATGGTATAAAATTCTCTATACTTACTATTTTCATCAGCTAATGCTTCTCTAAACCATGCATTTGAACTAGAAGTATGATTTACTACAAAATCAATTATTACCTTAATGCCCTTATCATGACACGCCTTTACTAAGGAATCAAAATCCTCCATAGTTCCATAATCTTCATTTGTCGCATAATAATCTACCACATCATATCCATGATAAGTTGTAGACTCCATCATAGGCATAAGCCATATAGCACCCACTCCTAAGTCCTTAAGATAATCAAGATTTTCCTCGATTCCCTTAAAGTCACCGATGCCATCACCGTTGCTATCAGCAAAGCTTCTTACAAAAATTTCATAAAATACTGTGGTCTCCGCCCACTCTGGATTAATACCTACGACAGCCTCTTCATCATCTCCACATGCATCACCTGTCATTACCTCAGTTTCCTGATTTGTTGTCTGTTCCTGTTCCTTTTTCTTGTCATCCTGACCACAGGCACATAACCCCATTGCCATGCACATAACAAGAAGAAGAGATAAAATTCTTCTTTTCATACATATACTCCTTTCAGTTTTAAGAATTTTTTAGATAATAAGATTACGATCTTATAAACATTATTATTTTAACATAGTAAAAATAGGGTGTCAACGACACCCTATAAACACTGCTATCCTTTAACCGCACCATCTGAAACTCCTGCCACAAGAAATCTCGATAATGCAAAATACAAGATAACTATAGGTACTGCTATAAATACTGACCCTGCTGCAAATCTCGTAAATTGTGTTTCATCCAAGTGCGTAAGTCCCACTGCAACAGTCCACAAATCTTTATTTTTCAAAAGCATATTAGGAAGAATAAAGTCACTCCAAGGCCATGCAAACTGCGTTAATGCAGTATACACAATAATAGGTTTTGCCATTGGTAATGTAACCTTTGTAAATATTGTAAAATTTGTAGCCCCGTCCACACGTGCAGCCTCATATATAGTGTTAGAAATAGTATCAAAATAACCCTTTTGCACCAAATAACCCATCGGCGCACCAGCAGCATAAATCAAAATCAGACTCCATAGTTGATTAATTAGTCCAAAATTAACCATAATAAGATATACAGCTGTCATTCCCATAAAGCTTGGAAACATACTTAATATTAATGTAGTTTTCATTAATATTTTTCTACTTTTAAACTCAAATCTGCTAATAGTATACGCTGTAAGAATCACCAATATAGTACCTATAAGACTAGAAAATACAGCTACATATAATGTATTTGCCAACCAGTTTGGATAGTCATACATAGAAGTATCACTAAAAAGCTTTATATAACTAGAAAAGCTATATGACTTTGGAAAGAAACCATCAATATCATAGATTGATCCACTCTTTGAGAATGATGATAATATAAGCCACAAAACTGGAAACGCAAATATTATACAAACAATAATTAATATAATGTGCGTAATTATAGAGTCAATACGATTTCCATTAAAAAAACGTTTCTTTTTCATCGATATGTATCCTCCTTTTTATACGCATTACTTCTCACATATGTCAACAGTGAGAAAATAGATGTAATAATAAAAATTATCAAGCTTATAGCTGCACCTATACCATAGTAATTATTATCTATTGATAAGTTATATAACCAATTAATTAATAAATCTGTATCACTTGCTAAGAAATAACCTTCATTATACAAACCACCTCTTAAGAAGTAGAAAATACCGAAATTATTAAAATTACCTACAAAGCTAGTTATAAGTACTGGCGTTGTAGAAAAAATTACAAATGGTAACGTAATCTTTATGAACTGCTTCCACTTGGTTGCTCCGTCAATACTTGCTGCATCATATAAATCATTATTCATATTTGATAGAATTCCCGTTGCTAATAGCATAGATGTTGGTACAGATATCCAAGCATTTACCATCAATCCTATTATTCGCGCCATATTTCCGGCATCTATATCTAGGAATCCAATAGCAGCACCTCCATTCATAGTTATATAATGGTTAATCGGTCCTCCATATGAAAACATAAATTTAAATCCCAATAATGTAATAAATCCCGGCACTGCATACGCTAAAATTGGAAATGAACGCCAAAAAGTTTTTCCTTTAACACATTTTTTGTTTAACAATAACGCAAGTCCTAAGCCACCAAAATAATTTATAAATGTTGAAAGCGTTGCCCAAACAAAATTCCAGCCTAATATTTTAAAGAATGTATTCTTTATTGATGATAATGTCAAAATTTTACCAAAATTATCAAAACCTATCCAATCAACAAGTTCTGGCGGTACAATATCTCCACCATAATTTGTAAACGATATAAGAATCATAAAAATAATCGGTAGTACGTTAAATATCAAGACCCCTACTACAGGTATTGCCAATGCTATTATGTAAAATTTTTTATCCATAAATGTAGCACAAGCCTTAGTGAATTTTGGCAAATGTTCTCCATTCTCAAGACTAATATTAGCTCTTTTAGCATCATTTATATTTGATATATGTAGTGCAATAAAAATTGCTGTTATTGCAAATGCAAGAAGCCCCTTTAAAAGCATCATTATAGAATCATCGCCTTCTATTCCCAGCCACGCATCACCCTTTACTGTACCAAGAGTAAAAAATCCTTTAATATCTCTAGCTCCTACGGCTATCAAATAGAATACATATACTATAAAACAAGACAAATATAAGCTTCCTTTTATCCATTGCTTTTGCAATAATTGTCCTAAACCTGTTACGAACATGGATGCTTTTACTGGAAATGAGGTCTTTATTATTTTATTTTCTTGTTCCACTTCCTCTTCTCCTTTCCAAATCTCATAACTATATTTTATTTGAGTGTATATATAGCATCATAGATATCTTTATCAACCTTTTCTAAACCTTGTTTCATCTTTTCTTTTGTAGGATACTTTATATCCTTTCCAGCCATTTCTCTGAAAGGATCCTTAGCCACATCCCCAAGCAAGGTATGTGATGGAACCCATATTTGATCTACTGCTTTAATAGATGGCATTAAATAAATTCTGCCATCTTCAAGACTTTTAAATATCGTGTCTGTAATTCCATCAGACGCTTCTGCTACATCAGATCGTGTTGGTGCAATTCCTAACATCTCCATACGACTATTAATCATCTCATAACTAGTTGCAAAATTTACAAATTCAATACAAGCCTCCTTGTGCTTCGTATAAGAACTAATTCCATAACCATTTATACCACCCATAACAATTGTATCTACCCAATCGTTTTCTTTCATAGTGGAACTATCCTTAGATAAATCACCATCCGCTGGAAGAAGTGCTGGTAACTCAACCATTTTTAAATTTTCAGAAGCTTTTTTTGTAGCCTCTGTTTCTGACAAACCATCTTCCTCATATTTTAATGATAATTTCTCTATAAATAATCCATAGGTATCTGGTGTCGATACAGCACAGAAATATGTTCCATCGGCAATCTTTTCATATCTATTCATTGTTATTGTATCATCAACGCATCCTTCATTCATAAGCGATGCCATCTGACGCAAAGCCATTAGGCCCGTAGCTGATTCTCCTGCTGACAATCCAATATCTTCTGCATTTAAAGTTCCATCTTCATTTTCTCCGAATATATACGCACCATATGAAAATAAAAACTCGCCGTTTAGATAAAGATTAT
Organism: Lachnospiraceae bacterium; assembly: GCA_017412055.1. GTDB lineage: Bacteria > Bacillota > Clostridia > Lachnospirales > Lachnospiraceae > SVEL01. Next base: position 160,503 of record JAFQOW010000040.1, read on the forward strand.
TAAATGATGACATAAAACCATACTGACTATCTTTATTCTCACTTTCATCTGTATCTCTTAACAACTTAGAATACGCATATAAATCATTCCAATTTTCAAAGAAATCTGCAATTCCATTTTTATTATCATCCCATTCTGTCTCCCAGTTTTCAGGCATCATATCTTCTCTGTAAAATAGCATAGGTTCCTGAATATTTACTGGTATTCCGCAACAATAAGTTTTTCCGTCTATATTTATATTGAATGCGTCCCATGCTTCTGTCGGTGTATACTCATAACAATCAAAGTCCTCAATAGATAATGGAAGTATATGCTTATCCTCTGCATAAGTCATCAGCTTATCATTCGCCTGATAGATAACATCTGGTCCATATCCATAAGGACCATTTGCTGCCAAATCCGAATATTCCTCCATATTTGCATCAACAGCCTGTATTCCCTTATCTTTATATGCTTCGTTAAACGCATTTAATAACTTATCTAAATATCCTTTTTGCTTAGCTGTATCATTTTCTAGTATACGTAAAGTTATTGTTTCTGTAGTCGAATTTTTCTCTTTTTTATTACCACAACCACTGAATGCAAGAATAATTACAACTAACACAATTAATGATGTTAACCTTTTTTTACCCATTAATTAGTACACCTCCATTTAATAATATATAAAAGCTTTCTGGTTTAACTTGTGTTGTACCAACTGTCTGCATATCTTTAGTATTATTAATTAATAATTTTATATCTGCATCTTTAACTACATTTTCTACAATTAGCACTTCACCTTCTGCATATATTTTTATACTTCCATCCGTTAAATCATATTCTTTTCTTATTGAAGATAAAGCGTGTAAAAGCTCATATATATCACTATATATACCATCCTTTTTTGCATTATCCCAATCCATACATCTTCTACAATCTGGATCATATCCTCCATATGTTAGCGTCTCTGTTCCATAAAAAATACATGGCGCTCCCTTATACATATATAAAAGCGCAAGTGCTGCTTTCATCTTAAATCTATTTTCTCCAACTTCCTTATAGAAACGATGGGTATCATGGCTATCTAACAGATTCAACATCATATTATTTACAGCATCTGTATTTCTCATTAATATTTCATTTAACTTCCACGATGCCTGTTCTGCATTCTTTGTTCCTGTTGCAAAATAATCAAGACATAGCTTAGTAAATGCATAATTCATTATACTGTCATACTGGTCTCCACGCAAATAATTATTAGCATCATGCCAATTCTCACCTATAATAACTGCATCTTGATTTACCGACTTGATTCTATCTCTAAATCTTCTCCAAAAAGTATGACTTATTTCATCTGAAACATCTAATCTCCAGCCATCAATATTGTATTTTTCAACGTAATATGTTCCGATATCTAATAAAAATTCTTGAACCTCTTTATTAGAAGTATTTAACTTAGGCATATATTCACACGCCGCAAAGGTTTCGTAATTGTCTCTATTTTCGCTAACTTTATCTCCATCTATAACAAACCAATTAAAATACTTTGAGTTTTTGCCATTAGCTAATACATCCCTAAACTGTTCAATATTTTCACTACAATGATTGAAAACTGCATCAAGAAGAATTCTCATTCCTCTTGCGTGCGCTTTATCTATAAGCTCTTTCAAATCTTCATTTGTTCCAAACTGTTTATCCACTGCATAATAATCACTTATATCATATTTGTGGTTTGAAATCGATTCAAATACCGGTGTAAGATAAATGGCATTACACCCAAGTTCTTTTATATAATCTAATTTTTCAATTATACCTTTTAAATCTCCGCCAGCAAAACTTTTAGGATTAGGTACATCTCCCCATTTCAAATTAACATAAGATGTATCTTTTTCCTTATTTCCCATATTAAATCTGTCCACAAATATCTGATAAAACACAGCTTTTTTCATCCATGCTACACACTTAACTATATCGACATCATTAATATAAGGATACTGAAAAAAATTATAAAAGCCTATAGTAAAATCATATGTTTCCGTTACTCCATCCTCTGAAAAGTAATAGTTTTTTTCTCCATCATTAATATAAAAAACATATGCCAAACGAGTATCTTCCAATTGCAATTTAACTTCATAGAAATCAAAAATTTCTCCCACATAAGATTTCTTCATATCTACAGTTTTTTGACACTCGCCTATTACATATTTATTTTCATATATTACTTGCGCACGGACAATATCATCTTTGCCCGTACGCAATCTCAAAACTATCTCATTGGATGAAACCGGAAAACAATATGAAGAATCTACAATATGCTGTATTGCAAATTTATTCATTTTATTTCTCCTTGTATAAAATTACTTGCTAACCTCTACCGTCATTGTGTCTGCATCAACTGTAAATGTATATGTACCAGCATTAATAACTTTAATATTATATGCATCCTCTATAAGCGCCTTTGATGCATCATCTACTACTGCAGTTGAATTCATTCCAAGACCTGTATCCTCACCATTGTCATAAACCATAAAATACAACTCTATTCCAGCTTCAAGGTCCATTGTTATAGAAAACTTATTTGTTCCAGTCTGACGAGTTAATTCTTTTATATCCGACCAATCAGATACCCAACTACCTTTCACTGTAATACCTGTCGCTTCACTTACTGTATATTTAGTTTCTGGCTCAGTAGTCTTCTCTTCTTCTGTTGCAGTTGCATCACCATTACGCACAATTGAAAGTGTATCCTGAAGTTCATTATCTGGATCTGTTGTTAATGTGATTGTATAATTTCCATCCATTACAACGTTAACATTAGATGTTGTATCTGAACCTCCTAAACCACCACCATTAGCCATCTGTGTATCGTCAATAGATGTAAAACAACCATATCCTTTTTGACCATCCCATGCCCAATCATGAATAACCTGGAACTGATCTCCTTCATAAAGGTTAACTGTAATAGAAAATTCGTTTGTTGCTTTACCTGTTGCCTTTAATTCACAAGATGCCTTTACATCATCTTCAACATCTGATGCCCAATTACTAGCTGCAAGTTCCGGACAAGTTCCTGTTCCAACTATATACCATTTTCTTGAATCTTCAGCTACCTTTGTTGACTTAAAACTTCCATACAAAGTTGTAGACGCATCAAAGGTTGCACTACTTAAATCTTTCTTACTAGTCTCCAAAAGTGTTGGTGTCTCATACCATCCTAAGAACTCGAAATCCTGAATATTTTCATACTTTTCGTAACCTGTAAGTTTCTCACCTGCGATACCATTAACCTCACCCAACTTGTTATCGCCATTCATAAATGTAACTACTATTTCTTCCTTCTTTGTTTCTTTTGCAGCATCTTTCTGTCCGCCACACGCACATACACACATCATTACAGATGTTGCAAGAATTACACTAAATACTTTTTTTAACGTTTTCTTCATTTTATATACCTCCACACATTTTACTTAAACGTTTAATTTAAACGGTTAAGTGTATGTTAACACCATATAATTCAAAAGTCAATTATTTTCTTGACAATTTCTTTTAAGATTTGTAATATTACTTATACAGTTAAGTTGGCTGAATTGCTAGTTTTCTTAATTTTACTAGCTTTCTTATATAATTAAATTCAAAAAATTAAGTTAACATTTTTCATATATTTTTAGAAAGGTTTGGTACCCATTATGGAAAAAAAAGTAACCGTAAAGGACGTTGCAAGAGAAGCTGGCGTTTCCGTTGCAACTGTATCATATATTATGAACAATAGAACAGACCAAAAGATAAGTAGCGAAACGCGCAAAAAAGTCTTACAAATAGCTAATCTATTAAACTACAGACCAAGTCACGCTGCTATCAGTCTTGCTACCGGTAAGACTAACATCATTGGCGTTGCCTACTACCTTGATCCAAATACGCCATCAAGAAATATGGAAATAAATACATTTGTTAATTTAATTATCGAACGTCTTAATCGTATGAAATATGATATTTTGTTTATGCCTATTACAGAGGATGAAGACAATATTAGAACAAATAGAAATATAGATGCTGTTATTGCTATTGATTTATCCCACGAACAGTTTAAACGTCTTTCAGAAAAATATTATGTACCTGTGATAAATGTAGATATGATTATAAATGATAAACTATTCTTTCAGATTTACACAGATTATCCATTACTAATTTCTAAAGCTATGGATATTATAGGAAATGATAGCTATATATTACTTGACAAATACGCCAATGAAAAATTTTGTAACTATATAACAGAGAATGTTCCTGATGATAAAATTATTACCATTACTGATTTTTCAGAAGATATACTACGCTTAATATCTGACAAAAAAGTTATTGTCATCGGAACCTATTTAGCTCTTATGATTCAACCATATATAAAAGCCGACAATATGGTTGTTATCAGCCCAGAGGAAAACAAAAATATGTTTTCACCTACAACCAAAATTGTCTACAACGATGTATCGAAAAAAGCTAACCTTACAATGAATATCCTTCTTAACGCATTAAATCGCAATTTTGAATTAAATCATGACTGTAAGGTAAGGTAGGCTTAATGCTCTCCGTAACTCGAAAAAGTCAAGTATAAATGTCTAATTTATACTTGACTTTTTAATTTATTTTTCTGAATACTTTGTGTAGTTTATTTTCCTCCGATACCAGTATGAATACGTTTTTTCAAATCCTAATTTTTCATATAAATTTATGGCTATCTGATTAGTCTGTATCACTTGCAAATATGCCGTATAACCACCCATTTCCTTTGCCTTCGCCAATAGTGTTTCACACAACCTACGACCATAACCTTTACCACGATACATCTCGTCCACTATCACATTGGCAATATAAATATATCCATTTTCAATTACCGCAGATGCACAAGCTACATTTTTTCCGTCTTCTTTTATAATACAATATAATGTATCATTTTGAATCATATTACGTATCTTTGTTACTGTATCTCGCGTACTTTGGTTTGTGTACTTCTCAAGAATAAAATATGTATCTAACCATTCATCTGTCACATGTTCTATGATGATGCACTCACTTGATGCAAATTCCTTATCTGTCAAATCCATAATCATTACATCAGTTGGCGTTACAATCTCATAGCCTCTATCATTCAATATATCATCTATCACTTCATCCTCTTCATGAATAACCTTAAAGATACAAGGTAAACCATTTTCCAAATAACGTTTCTCACATTCCTCTATCTTTTCTTTTATTTCAATAGTTGAAGGATATATCATATTCACCGAATTCGCTCTAGAAGAATATCCATTTGCGAATCGTAAAACCCAACCATCGTAGTACTGTGTCTTCAAAGAAGGATGGGCATTAAATGATAATTCTTCTAAATATCGTATCATCGAATTTTTCATGCATATTCCTTTCTTGTGTAATATATATTTATTCAATATCTACCATAAAACTTTCCTTAATTTCCCGTACTTGTATATCTCTTTACACTTATTCTCCAGAACACATATGCCAATGCATATACTACCACACCAACTAACGGTGCTATATACATATACAGTTCATTATAGTTCGCCATATCTGGTTTTCTTAATAAATACTGCGCTGGAAAATAATTTACAAAGGCAAATGGAACCACATATATCATAAGTCCCTGTATGAGCTTGCTATATATACTGATAGGGTATCCTGCAAATTTACGCATATTCCAATAAAGTATCTCTCGTACACTTTCTAATTCTACGAAATAAAAGCAAAGTGATGAAAAGAAAATAAACATTCCGCCCTGTATCAATATTCCACCGATAATAGCACCTACATAATACATTATAGTTGTGGCATTCCACACTATACCCACTCTTCCAGCAGACACTATAAACAAAATAATTCCCAATGTTCCATGACCAGCCGAAGCCATTAAATCTGCATTATTAAGAATAAGCTGTATTAGCAATCCCCTCGGTCTTATTACAAGTCTATCAAATCTGCCTCCCCTTATCATATCCGAAAAATGTCTAAGGTCAGCAAATATAGATACCACGAAGGCATATGTCACGAATAAAATACTAAACAAAAATAGCATTTCATCTACATTCCAATCATTGATTTTATCAAACTTAAGCAGTGCCAAATATATAACGATTATATTCATTGACTCCCTTACAAATACAGCTGTGGTGGCCACTAATGTATCTACTCTGTATTCCAATCTCGTAAGAAAGCTCATTTTTAACATCTGCATCATCGTACGAAGCTCTCCCATGGCTTTACCCTCCTTGTACTACTAGCTTTTTTACACCCTTACTCCAAAGTACACCTGCCATACCTCCAAGTATACCTATCCACATAAGCTGAAGAGATAATTTACTAAGCATTTCCATTCCTGTTACTTCACCAAGATATATTCTTATAGGTGTAAAATAAATTGATTCGAATGGTGTAAATACGATAATCTTTTTAATTATGTCCGGCATAAACCATAATGGTAAAAATACTCCTGACAAAATATTTACTATTACATTTTTAATAGTCATTATGCCCCATACACTAAATAACCAGAAGCTTAGAACCTGAATAATTAAGCTAAGAAGCCACAACACCAAATATCCCAATGCAACGCTTATAAGCATAATTATAAAGTTCCCCATACTATACGGCGCACATAATTTTGTATAAAAACATGCAAAAACCACTGCTGGCAGAAAGTTAAATACTACTCTAAATAATCCTTCACCTATATTTTCCCAAAGTAATCTAAATACAAAATTTACAGGCTTTAAAAATTCATTTGTAATACTTCCATCGTGTATCTTATCCTGTATAAACATTTCATTAAAATGAAACGCATTTGATAAACCTAATGATATTACAAAGCTTGTAGCTGTCATAGCATAGGATATTCCATCCACCTCTGCTTTGCCTTCATAAAGTGCCTTATAAATACAAAGGTAAACTACAATAGTTATAATGGTATTCACTATACCCATAAAAAACTCTAGCCTATATGCCATTTTATTTTGAAACTTTTTTATGGCAAATTCCACATATGTTCTCATAAGCTATTCCCCCTTTGTATCAGCATTAAGCTCTATCTTTCCCTCATAAATATCCCTTATAATTCCATCGATTTCAGGCTCACATATAGATATATCCTTTATACTTTCCTCAGTAAATAATTTCTCCATAACCTGATTCATAGGTATCTTATTTATATCAAAGGTTTTCATTTCCTTAGAGCCATCCTCGTACATAACTTCAATATTCTTTATGTTACTATACTTATTTTTTATCTCCGCTATAGTTCCGTCATACACCTTTTTACCCTGGTCTATAATGATAAGTCTTTCACATACCTTTTCAATATCCTGCATATCATGTGTGGTAAATATGATAGTTGTCTGCTCATTTTTATTCATATATTTTATAAATTCTCTTATCTTCTCTTTTGCTACCACATCAAGCCCTATAGTTGGCTCATCTAAAAATACAAGCTTTGGAGAGTGAAGTAATGCTGCCACTATATCTCCTCTCATCCTCTGACCCAAGGATAGCTGTCTTACCGGCTGATTTATAAAGTCCTCCATATCAAGTAATTCCACGAATTTCTTTAAGTTTTCCTCATAAACCTTCTTCGGAATTTTATATATGTATTTCATCAATTCAAAGCTCTCTATCAGTGGTAAATCCCAATGAAGCTGCGACTTCTGACCAAACACTACTCCTATATTTTTTACATACTGCTTTCTCTGCTTATATGGGATATATCCATCTATTTTTACAGTGCCAGAATCAGGATAAAGTATTCCCGATAACATCTTTATGGTGGTAGATTTACCTGCACCATTTTTTCCTATAAAGCCTGTTATCTCACCCTTTTTAATTTCAAAGCTTATATCGTCTACAGCTTTTTTTATCTCATATTTTTTATTGACTAAACTTTTCAAAGATGCCCAAAAGCCCTTTTCTTCTTTTGCTATCTTATAATATCTTTTTATATTTTTTACTTCGATTATGTTTTCCATTCTACAGTTCCTCCCTATAAATCTTTTTTATTGTATCAGTAAGGTTAGGCTCTATCTGCCTCATATCATATATCTCACATTTTGATAATATATGACTCACTATCTGCTTTGTCTCAATCTTTTGCTTATGATAAAAAATCTCCATAATTCCATTTTCTATATTTATCTTTTCGATAGGTAAGTCTTCCATATCTGGATATACACCCTTAGTATTTACACTTAATGTATATAGTGGTTCATACTTTTCAAGCAACTCCTCCACACTTCCATCAAAGATGATATTACCCTTATCTAGAAGTATAATTCTGTCACATATTTTTTCTACTTCCTGTAAATTATGACTTGTATATATCAGTGTAGTATCCTCTATTTTATAATTCTCCAGCCACTTCATTATCTTATGCTTTATAGACACATCAATTCCTATCATAGTCTCATCAAGAAGTAATAGCTTGGGTGAGATAAGAAATGCATAAACTAACTCACATCTCATCCTCTCACCTAAAGAAATATCTCTTGGAATACTATTAAGAAGATGATCAATCTCAAAAGCTTCTGTTAATTCCTCTAGCCTTTTCTTCGCTATATCTTTATCTACATGATACATACTTATACAGTTTTCGTAAGAAGCCCGTACTCTTAAATCCTCCCAAAGAGACGACTTAGTTCCTGATACATAGACAATATCTCTTTTTACATCATCCTTCTCCAATATATTTTCCGTATTACTAACTCTTTTAAACCCACTATCAGGCTGTAAGATTCCCGATAATATATTTAGCAATGTAGTCTTTCCTGCTCCGTTTAAACCGATAATTCCTACTCGCTCACCTTTTGAAATATGGAAGGATACATTATTAAGTACCTTCTTTTCTCCATAATTTTTGCAAATATCTTTTATTACTATCAAGCTTCTCACCTCTCTTGGATTTACTTTAATTAAAAACTTTTATAAACTTATTACTCTCAATGGTTACAATATACAAATAGAAAACCCACACGTCAATACGTGTGGGACAAACACATTTTAATTAGGGATAAACGACAATTTAATTTCTACTAAACATCATATTAACTACAAACATATCATTTTCTTCTTCAATATCCATCATTCCATCATACTTTTCTACAATGCCTTTTATCTGCTTTAAACCATATCCATGGCCTTCATCCTCTTTAGTAGTTTCTAACTCTGGATTATTCTCTAAAACAGAAGATGCCACTGTATTTTTAACACATATGGTTTCAAAGCCTTTCACTGACAAAATCTTTACTTCCATATACTTCTTAGGCGCCAATACTGCTGCCTCTATAGCATTATCCAATACATTGTTAAGCAATGCTGAAAAATCCATGCTATCCATATAAGCAAATTCCAGATTTTCTATCTGTGCCTTTATCTCGATACCAAGCTCCTTCGCCTTGGATAACTTACTATTGATAATATAATTTAATAATGCATTTCCCACATTGACATATGTATACATTTTATTAAGCTTATCAAGTATGTCACTTACATACTGCTTAGCTTCCTCTTCCTTACCCTGCTCTAAGAAGCCAGCTATAACCAAAATATGATTTTTCATATCATGCTTAAGAAGTCGCATTTGCTCCTGAATTTTCTTTACTTCCTTTTCCAGCTCCTTCTGCTTTTCATAACTAGATTTTACATTATTAAGTTCCTTTTCCATATCAAGATTATCTGATACATATTTAGTCAGCAACTTATCGTTTTCCTCGTATTTAATTTTACTTTCCTTTAGCTTTTTTATTATTCTTATATTATTCATAGCCAATAATACTACCATTACACTAAGGACTACTATTAATATCTCCATAATCTATCCTCATCCCGTACAAAATTTTACGTCTTTACCCTCTTTTTATGCTCTCCATAATCTTCTTTTTAACATCCTTCTCATAGCTCCTTCCAACAGGCAAAATCACATCATCATTTCCACACTTAACTACCAGCTCAGACATTTTCATTCTCTCAATATGATTTACATTAACTAGATATCCCTTATGGCATCTTATAAAATCCTTACCCTTAAGCTCATTTTCCATATTTGTCATCGTTTCTCTGTGTCTTATAATTTCTTCACCAGTTCTTATATTAAGATAATTTCCATCCGACTCAATATAACTAATTTCATTCAAAGGAATCTTAACTATCTCCCCTGCCTTTGCTATCACCAGCTCCTGCTTTCTAAACTCAAGCTCCTTAGATAGTCTATCTACTAACTCATCTATTTCCTCGTCCAAATGCGTTTTTCTTATAAATCCAAACGGCTTATATGCAAATGTTTTAAAAACCAACTCATCATGGCTAGTTACAAATATAAGTATCGTAGATAAATTATTTTCACTTATATATGAAGCAATATCCATACCACTATAATAAGGCATATCAATATCTAAAAATAATACATCTATAGTATTTTTTTTAAGTTCATCAAGTAATATTCTTGCATCATTTATAGCTTGTATGTCACAAGCTATCTGACTTTCTGTAAGCTTATTTCCTACAATATTTGCTACATTATTAATAATACTTTTATCATCATCACATATTACTACTTTTAACACTTTTTATCCTCTTAATCTTTTAAAATAACTTGTACAATATATACCTTTATGATGCAATGTCCTTTGGAATGTTTTTATTGGCACTACTGACATTCATATATATGATTTGTCATTAACGTAGAAAAACCTCCCCTGTACTTTGACCGGTTAGGGAAGGTTTTTCATTCCTATTCTTGTCAACCACTCTGTGGCGATTGCTTTTATTAATTATAACATATATTTTATCAATTACAACTACTAATTTTTACCTTATCTCTCCAACTTTTCCCTCAATATCTCATTGACCTTTCCAGGATCACCCTTGCCCCTCATTTTCTTCATAACCTGTCCCACCAGATATCCAAAAGCTCTATCCTTGCCACCGTAATAATCTTCTACTACGTTGGCACATTCTGCTAGCACTTCATTCACTGCTGCCTCTATGGCACCAGTATCGGATACCATCATAAGTCCATGCTTCTTCATATATTCTAGTGGTTCTACATTTGACCTAAACACTTCTTCGAACACAGCCTTAGCATTTCCAAGATTTATCTTTCCCTCTGACACCACATTTATAATATCCGCAAGATACTTAGGTGTAAATTTTATATCCTCTGGCTCCATTTGCTCATCCTTTAGGAGTCTAAACACCTCTCCTATAAACCAGTTTGAGGCCTTCTTAGGATTACCGCAAAGAGCAGCCACTTCCTCAAAATACTCAGCGATTATTTTACTCTCCGTAAGTAGCTTTGCGTCATATTCTGGCAGTTCAAAATCTTTAATATATCTTTCTCTTTTCTCATCCGCAAACTCTGGCTGTGCTTCTTTTATATTATCTATAAGACTATCCTCAAGTGCTAATTCCACTAGGTCTGGCTCTGGGAAATATCTATAATCCTTAGCCTCCTCCTTGGAACGCATAGAGTAGGATTCCATCTTAATATCATCCCATCTTCTAGTTTCTAATATAACCTCTTCACCATTTTCAAGAAGCCTTATCTGTCTCTTTGCTTCATTCTCTATAGCATTTGTAATTGCCCTAAATGAATTAAGATTTTTCATCTCTGTTCTAGTGCCGTATCTTTTACTTCCACACTTTCTCACAGAAAGATTTACATCCACTCGCATAGAGCCTTCCTGCAGTTTACAGTCCGAAATTTCTAAATACTGACATATCATTTTAAGCTTCTCTAGATATGCTATAACTTCCTTTGCATTTCTCATATCAGGCTCTGACACCACCTCTATGAGAGGCACACCACTTCTATTGTAATCCACATAAGACATATTTTCCTGCTCATCATGAATAAGCTTTCCTGCATCCTCCTCCATATGCATCTCATGAATTCCAATAGTCTTTTCACCATCTTCTGTCTCTATAACCAAATTTCCATTTACACATATTGGTGCATAAAGCTGTGATATCTGATAGTTCTGTGGATTGTCCGGATAAAAATAATTCTTTCTATCAAATCTACAATGCTTATTAATTTCACAATTTGTAGCACATCCTAAGGCAATAGCATATTCCACAACTTTTTTATTCAATACAGGCAATGCACCTGGCATACCAGTACATACAGGGCAAGTATGAGAATTTACTGCACCACCAAAGCTTGTATCACAGCTACAAAAGATTTTTGTTTTAGTGGCTAATTCTATATGTACTTCCAAGCCTATAACTGTCTCATAAGTATCTAAACAAGAATCTACACTCTCGGTTTCAATATCCGTCTTTATAACTTTTTCATTTACATTACCATCAAACATCACTCACCCTCCCCTCTTAATATTTCATAGGCTGCTGCCATATTTATAATTTTATAGTCATCAAAAGCTTTTCCAATAAACTGCACACCTACAGGCATATTCATTTCTTTACTTACCTTTGCCATATTACACTCACTACCACAAGGCACACTTATAGCTGGATATCCACATAAATTTGATGCTACTGTATACACATCTGACATATACATTTTTAATGTATCAAATCCTGGTTGTTTTATCTCTTCGCTCAAATCCTCTTCTAAACTTCTAAGCTTAGGCGCTGTAGTAGGTGCCACAGGAGAAATTATCATATCATATTTTTCAAAGGCCGCATCAAATTCTTTTTTAATAAGATTACGAACCTTAAGCGCCTTAAGATAATAATCATCATAATATCCCTCACTAAGCACAAAGGTACCAAGCATTATCCTTCTTTTTACCTCTTCTCCAAAACCTTTAGTTCTACTTAATTTGTACATTTCATCAAGATTAGAATAATTTTCACTTCTTATACCATATTTCACGCCATCAAAACGCTCAAGATTCGAACTAGCCTCACCACAAGCTATAATGTAATATGTTGGAACCACATACTCCCAAAGCTTTAGTGAAAAATACTCTACTTCAGCACCAGCTTTTTTAAGTTCATCTGCTACGGCAAGTACTTTATTTTTTACTTCTTCATCTATACCATCTTTAAAATATTCTTCTGGAATACCAATTTTCTTTCCATTTAAATTTACTCTTGCGGCTTCTATAGATTTCTTATCTGTAAATATCTTTTCACTAGCATTTGTTGTATTATCCACATCTATATCAATATCTTCCTTGCTGTTTCCACATAAGTCGACTGAAATATCCTCTTTTAATTCGTCTAGAATGTTTTCATCACAACATTTTTCATTTCCAACTACATTTATCTTCTTACGATGTTCTAATTTAACACATGTGCTATCCTTACAATCATACCCTTGAATAATGTCAAAAAGAGCTGTGACATCCTCCACATTTCTTCCAATCGGTCCTATCTGATCCATAGAAGACGCAAATGCCACTAATCCATATCTAGACACACTTCCATAGCTAGGCTTAAACCCTACCACTCCACAATGTGAAGCTGGCTGTCTAACAGACCCGCCTGTATCAGAACCTAAAGCCAAAGGCACCATACCTGCTGCCACTGCCGCCGCTGAACCTCCAGAAGAACCACCTGGCACACATTCAGTATTCACAGGATTTTTTGTGGCACCAAAAGCAGAGTGCTCCGTCGTGCACCCAAAGGCAAACTCATCCATATTGGTCTTTCCAATAATAACAAGACCCGCCTCTTCAAGCTTTTCTACCACAAATGCATTGTATGTAGGCACAAAATTTTCTAGCATTTTAGAACCACAAGTAGTCCTAATTCCCTTAGTACATATATTATCCTTAATCGCAATAGGAACTCCAACAAGCTTACCTGCATATTTACCACTATCAATACCAGCCTGTACCTCATCCACACGCTTATATAACGCTTCCTTATCAATATTAATAAAAGTATTAATATCCTTATCTTTTTCTTCTATTACACTTATATACGCATCCACTGCTTCCTTTACACTTATAGCACCTGACTGTATATTTTTAGAAAGCTCCAATGCACTCATATTTAAAATATCCATCTTAACCTCCTAAACAGTCTTTGGCACAACAAACATATTGTCTTTAATGGCTGGACCATTTGCAATAGTTCTGTCCACTGCATCATCATTTATAACCACTTCATCTTCTCTAAGCACATTACTTATAGGTAAAACATTAACAAGTGGCTCCACACCATCTGTATTAAGCTCACTAATTTTATCTACATAATTAATAAGCTTTTCCATTTCATCCATCGCCTTAACTCGCTCCTCATCTGTAAGAGAAATCTTTGATAAATTCTCTATTCTATTCATAATAGTATCGTCAATCTTTTTATCTGCCATAAATCTATATCCTCATATCTAAACAAAATTTATATTAAATATTATAACACAATTTTTTAATACACAATAAACTTATTCTATCTTTTACTCTGAAACATCCTTCTTAATTTAGTAATTCAAAAAGAGACCAACCTTAAAGTCAGTCTCCTTACAATTACATCCCTCTCTACTTCGCCAACGAATAAAGCGCCTTATATATTCCATTCATCTCTATAAGCTCCTCGTGTGTACCCTGCTCCTCTATTCCATTCTCAGTAAGCACAAGTATACGCTTAGCATTTCTTATAGTGGAAAGTCTATGTGCTATAACAAAGGTTGTTCTATTCTTTGCAAGCTTCTCTAATGACTCCTGCACTACCTTCTCACTTTCATTATCAAGAGCCGATGTAGCCTCATCAAATATAAGAATTGGCGGATTCTTTAAAAATACTCTAGCGATAGACAATCTCTGTTTCTGTCCACCAGAAAGCTTAACACCTCTTTGACCGATATAAGTATCATATCCATCTGGAAGTCCCATAATAAATTCATGAGCATTGGCACTTTTCGCAGCTTCTATAATCTCCTCATCAGTGGCATCAGGCTTACCATATCGGATATTCTCCTTCACACTTCCAACAAACAAATATACATCCTGCTGAACCACACCGATATTCTGTCTTAAACATTTAAGCTTAATATCTCTTATATCGGTATCATCCACCTTGATACTTCCTTCACTTACCTCATAAAATCTTGGAATAAGGCTACAAAGAGTTGTCTTACCAGCTCCCGAAGAACCAACTAGCGCCACATACTCTCCCTTATCTACCTTAAGATTAACATTAGATAATACATTTTCCAAATCCGCTTCATACTTAAAACTAACATTTTCGAAAGAAACTCTTCCCTCTACCTTCTTTATATCGATAGCATTCTCACTATCCTTAATTTCAGGCTCTATAGCCATAATATCAAGAAATCTCTCATATCCAGTCATACCATTCTGGAACTGCTCTGCGAAGTTAATAAGCGTCTTAACTGGCTCAGTAAAATTACTTATATAAAGTAAAAATGTAAGTAAATCTGTTGTCTTTAAAGAACCATCATTTAGTAAAATCGCGCCTGTAACCATAACAATAACTGTAATCATGGTCACAAAAGCACCAAGCCCCGAATGATATCTGCCCATATATAAGTAACTATCTTTCTTGCTAGCTAAAAATCTATCATTTCCAGCTATAAATTTCTGCTGCTCTATATCCTCGTTTGCAAATGATTTTACTACTCTTATACCCGATAAATTATCTTCAATGCCAGCATTAATGTCAGCTACCTTTGCTCGATTATTCTTAAACGCACGCTTCATCTTCCTATTGAGAGTATACGCATAAACTATCATTATAGGGATAATCGCAAATGCTGCTAGAGCTAGCTTAACATTTATCACCATAAGAACTACAAATGAACCAATAAGCTTAATAGTTGAGATAACGATTTCCTCTGGTCCATGGTGAAGAAGCTCTGTAATATCAAACAAGTCATTTGTAATTCGACTCATCAGCTGTCCAACCTTTTGATTGTCATAAAATGAAAACGACAGCTTCTGAAAATGACCAAATATCTCATTTCGCATATCGTATTCAATCTTCGCTCCCATTACATGACCATAATTTGATATATAATAATTGCTATAGCACTGGATAAGAACTAATACAACCATTATCACTGCACATATACCAACACCTTCTAGCATCACATCTCTTGGCTCATACACAAGTGTTCCTGTCACATATCTAATTATAAGTGGCAATATAAGTGTAGTTACCGCACCTAAAAATGCAAAAAACATATCGGCAAAGAAAACCTTCTTATATGGTTTATAGTAACCAATTAAACGCTTCCATTTGTTAGGGTATTTTCCTATTGTAGAATTATTACTTTCCATATTTTTATTCGGCATATTAATTACCTCTTTAACTTATTTTAATATACCTATAATAACCCTATTCGTTAGAATTTTCAATCAATACAAACTTTTTTCCATCTTCAAAATCCACATTAGAACTTCCACGACTTAACGAAAGATTCTTATCATATATTATAGCATTTCCTAACCTTGTAAATGCCTGCACAATCTTATCCTCTGAATCAGGCACTTTATATATTATAGTTAATGTCCATTCATTTAACAAAAATATTCCTTGACTTGCAGCATGACTTGCCACAGTAACTCCAGACATACATGTTCCATCTAACAAATTTAAATGTATATATTCATCCAAACCGTCCTCAGATTTACAAATAAAATCCATACTAGAAATTAGTTCATAACCATTATCCTGATAATACTTTGTTGCCTTCCTATCACAAGCAAAATTTAACTCTTTTGTATATAAATGACTATAAATCATTTCATCCTCTATATTATCTGGACACTTATCTCGAATATCGCTACCACGGAAGGAACCAGATCTAGGCTCCCAGTATTCTTCTAAAACATAACTACCATCCTTATCAATTCCAACAGTTACCACTGCAGAATTTTCAACACCAGAAAACATATTTACGAATCCATCTTTGCATACATATCCTATACACATAAAATTCAAATAGTATATTTCTTTTCCATCTTTTTCTTCTACATCTATGATATAGTAACTATCAAATAGCTCACATTTACCGAAATGAGATAAGTCTTCATTATTTTTTCGTATAGCTTCTGAAATAATCTCCTCTAATCCCAATTTAATTATAGTATCATTCGGTTCAGCGGTGTCAGTGGTGTCAGTAGTATCAGTAGTATCAGTAGTATCAGTAGTATCAGTGACATCACTTGTCCCAGTCTCACTATTTTCTCCAACCTCATTACTTAAATTGTTTTTATCCTTTGAGACTGGATTCGTCATAAATCCAATAGCAATAACTACACTAATTGCAATACTTAAAATAATAACCCAAAAGGTTGGCTTCTTATAATTGATCACAGATTTAATTCTACTCTTAACTGCCACCTCGCCAAATGCCAATGGCGCTGCCACAATCAATTTACGCGAAATGCTACACTCCAATAATGTATTAGAATATTCCTTAACCTCTGCCACATCCATAGTCTTTACAACTTTTTCATCACAGGCCAATTCTACATCCTTACAAAATATAATATAAGCAATCCAAATTATAGGATTAAACCAGTACACTGATAATAACAAAAATCCTAACGGCTTCCACCAGTTATCATGTCTATTTAGATGCGCTCTTTCATGCTTAATTACATTTGCCAATTCTACCTTAGATAAATGCGATGGTACATATATTTGGGGACATACTAAACCTAAAATAAATGCAGATGAAATATTATCGCAAAGATGAATATTTTTCTCATATCTAATACTTACTCTAACTTTTCTATTTAGTATTACATAGCTTACCATATAGTAAACTGCCATAATAGCTATTCCCATAATCCATACCTTTGATAATACACCTATAGATATAGCTAAAGATGATTCCTTCGTATTGCTTTGAGTAGTATGGTTAATAGTAGTGTTAATATTAATATTACTATTATCATTCACTACACTGTTATTTTCCTTAACAACTGTGTCAATCTCATTCCCTTCATAGCTATTATTTGCAATAATATTATTATCTAACTCCTCATTATGTAACACATCAGCACTATTATTTTCTAATTCCTGATCATCACTTAAAATACTTATCTTAGTAGCATCATCTGCGATTATTTCAGCCTTCAGAATTATGCTCATATCACTCTCAATACTCCAAGGGCATACAAGACGTAACGCCACTAATCCCCACAAAACACACCTAAATACCTTAGGCAATTTATTAAATATGCCTCTTACTAGTAACACTGCTAATATAAGCCATCCTGCCACAAGGCTCATATTAACTAACTGTATAAATATCCTCTCCATAATTATTCCTCCCCGTATTTATCAATTATACTTTTTATCTGTATAATCTCTTCCTCCGACAATTTCTTTCTCTTTGTAAATGCAGCTATAAATGCAGGTAACGAACCTTCAAATGTTGCATCTACAAAGCTCTCGCTCTTAATAGCATAATATTCAGCCTTTGGAATTATAGATGACACTATACTGTTCTCATTTTTAAATATGCCTCTCTCACATAATTTCTTAAGTACTGTATATGTCGTCGACTTCTTCCACTCTAACTTTTCTTGGCATAACTTTACCAAATCTCCTGATGATAAAGGCTCATTTTCCCATATTATATTTGCAAATTCTTCCTCTACTATACCTAATCTTATATCTTCCATTTTTAACCTCCTTTGGTCTATTGCATATAAACCTGTTATATTTAGTCTATATGCAATAGACCATTTTGTCAAGTCGAATATTTTATATATTTACAATCTTTGCTTATATAGCTACCTATTCTTCTCGTGCGAGTGCTCATCCTCGCGGAGCGTTTTTTATGATATAGGAAGTTCAGAGAACTTTCCTATATCATAAAAATACGGAGTAAAGATTTTGTTGGTTGAATAAGAAAATAAAAGATGAGAGTGAACATCCTTAGTGATATAATGGTTTCGCTAAAAACAAACACCAAGAAGGAGTCACTCTCATGAATATTATAGCACTATTAGAAACT
>JAFQOW010000041.1 GCA_017412055.1 Lachnospiraceae bacterium
CCGTTTCACGAGAAGTATATCCCCACTTCTCCTCCGCTGGGTCCCAGATATTGCATTGTATATCACCGAACAACGCAATCTTTGTCCCGTCTTCATAAAGATAAACTTTCGTTCCGAAAAGTGTTCGCTTAACTTCAACCGGCGCAACTGAAACATAATGATTCAGCTTAGCGAAAGTTTCTGACTGACTTAGGGGCTTTTTGAATGGCTTAAACATAGTTTTATTTGGCTCCAGGTTGGTCTATATGGCCTTTGCACAGGCTTATAAGCTATTTGGCTTGCTTTGCTATACAAAGGCCATATAGGCTAGTTTAATTGATTTGATATAAGAAGTACTCGCCAATCTCGTGTTCCTTGCTATCGTAAGTATTGAGGAAATGTCCTCGTCCATCTGCATCAATAGCATCGTCGATAAAGTCCTCCACGTCATAAATCATGGCCTTGTATGCCTCGTTATCGTCGAAACATCCTGTCCCAGCGAGGAACGCAAATACCTTTTCAGGTACGTCAGAATGAGCAGCGAGGAAATCAGGTCTGAAGTAGCAAATAGAATCCTCAACTGCTTGACGAGCGGCCTTAGTAGCCTCTTCCTCACCCTCTGCTACTGCATACTCCTCATCATCAATAATGAGAACGGGAAGGCCCCAATGAGAATCACGCTCCTTATCTACAGCGAGAGCATCCTTAATATCTTCAGCGGTTACTTCGTTAAAAGGCTTTTCAATGTCGTTCATATTCATGCTTATATTATAGTTGTGTTCTATTCTATTACTTAGTAGGCTTAGGCTCAAGGGTGCACTCACAACAACGAGGAGACAATGTATGGTAGTTCATAGTCCAACGCACAATAATTCCCTCGTCTGTACAGGAGATTTCCATGTCAGTTGCGTTATCTCCGCTCTTAATAAAGAGACGAGTTATATACGTCTTCATCTCCTCATCGCCCCACTTAGGGTCAATGCAAGAATCAATACGAATGCCATCATGAAACGCGAGGTTTCCTTTGTCGCACTTGATATGATATGGAAGCTGTAACATGATTATATTATAGTCTTGTTCTGTTAGTCTACAAGTACCTCAACCTCATCAATCCCATTGATGCAGAAGCCATACTCACTAGAGAGCTGGTCGACAAGCATTTCGCAAAGCTCATCAAATCCCGTCATGCCACCATCCTCGCGCCATCTCTCATGCACGTCTACGTCTTCGTCGAGCTCAACCTCATAGGAATCAATATCGGTAGGAAGCTCAGGGCAGGAGATAGGCTCACCATCATCGTCAGTGGTGTCCCACTCAATGCCCTTAACCTTCACATTCACATACTGCATCTCGGGAAAATATACGCTGTTCATACTTATAATATATGCTTGTTCTGTCTTAAAACTCAGTGTTAATAATAACGCTTCCGTCGTCCATAGGAATGCAAGTGGTATTTTCCGCAAGCCAATGCTTGCACTCAGCCTCCACGTCATCCTGAGATACTACCTCGCCAGGATTCTCTTCTTTAATATCGCGCACAATAGCCTCTACCTCGTCAGGGTTATGGTCCATTACTGCAGCGAGAGCGGACTCATAGCGGTGGAAG
Organism: Lachnospiraceae bacterium; assembly: GCA_017412055.1. GTDB lineage: Bacteria > Bacillota > Clostridia > Lachnospirales > Lachnospiraceae > SVEL01. The sequence goes on from JAFQOW010000041.1 coordinate 1,586, forward strand.
CACCAGAAAAGAGACTGGTCAAAGTCAATATCCCCACCCCCATCGTCATAAAAGTCGATAACAGCGGAAACACCGTCAAAGCAAAGGTTCTGAAGAATATCAGAGCGAAGAATCTTCTCAGCGAGATAAGTGTCAAGTTCAAGTCGAATAGCCATAATTTTGTTTGTGTTGTTTGCTTGTTACTTTTATATTATAGTCATGTTCTGTTCAGTATTAAGCCAGCTCCAAAGTATAGAGCGGAAGCTGGTCGTTGACGGGATTAGTATCGCCGATAAGACGAACATATACCGGCTTGTTCCACGTTCCGTAAGTCTCAAATCCCATAACCTCAAAGCGGTCCTCCTCGGTATAACCCTGGACGAAGCCAGAAGTGATGGAGAGAGATTTAACCTTTACAATATCACCAATCTTAATGTCGTTGTTCATGACTATATTATATAAAAGTTCTGTTAAATTAAATGGCCAACTTTATTACAGAAAGCAAACCAAACCATTCGCACTCGTCTGTATCAAAACGGAAGCAATCACCGAATCGGTTGACATATACACCTCGCTCTACAATAGAGAGGTCAAACTCGATGGGACCTTCATAATCCACATTAGGAAGGAAGACAAACTTTTCGTCATCGTCCTGCACAGTCATATATGCGCCAGCATAATCGACAGCGCTTGCATCCTTGTAGAGCTTCATGAAGTCCTCACCTGAAATCTTTCGTACGTTATTCATGATTATATTATAGTTGTGTTCTGTGTTAGTCAAAGTCAAGTCCCTCCGGTTCCTCAAGCGGCTCAACCTTATAGATATAAATCGTCATATAGCCAGCATAAATATCAATCTCGCCATTCTTAAACTTTTCCATTGTTTCCTCACTAACGGGGACATTGATATCCTCGTCCTCTGACGACCAATCAACACCATACTCATTTCCATCAAGATGAGTAATAAACATATTATGACGATAAGCTCTATCAAAAAGGACGAAGCAAGCAATTTCCTCCTTCAACTCTTCAACGGAATTGAACTTAATCCGTCGAACAGCGCACTCGTTATATTGAGTAGTAGAAGGGTCCTCACCCTCATTAAAATTGTCCTTCGTAATAGTGTAGTCGTAAAGCTCAGCGATATATTTTGTATTGTTCATGATTATATTATAGTTGTGTTCTGTTTAAGCACCAAGTATTCTTTTATTATCCCACAAGCACTTTGCATATCCGCCCTGAATAAGACGAGCCCAAGCATCAAGACGCTTCCTTACAGAATTATCATACTCACCAAGGACGGGATTATCAAGAGTGAGCTTATTCCAGACAGCGAAAGTGAACTTCCACGTTATCTGCATCTTCTCGCTCGTCCAACCATGCCCATCTTTGTCGCTATAAAATAACTCATAGGGAGAAGCATAGCCGAGATGACCAGATGCGAGATTGACCACAATCTTTACGTCATTAGGAAATACCAGCGTAAAAATCCCGGGGTAAAACTCCGTCACCTTCATCTTGTTAAAATCGGGAGAGAGCATAAGGTCCTTAATTCGCTTAGTTGTAGTCTTGAAGTGTAGCTTGTTCATGCTTTTATTATATCTTAGTTCTGTTCTACCTCACAGCTTGCGCCACCTGAAATCTTACAAATAATTTTGTTAAACTTTTCTGCGTCTTCGCCTACTACAGTCCACAAAAGATTCGTCCGATGCATCGTGGCGGGAGTCCAATATTCAGATACTTCATCGTTCCAAATTGCAGTCTCGTACTCAGTCCAGCCTTCGCCATCGTCAATACGATAAAAAACGAGATCGCAATCCAAATCATAGTCGCGAGTAATAATAATTCCTCTAATGTTGTATACTTTGCTCATGACTATATTATATAAATGTTCTGTCTTACTTTAGGCTTTTTCGCCATGAATCTTGCACCAAGTGAGAAGCCCCCAATAATGCTTCTCGAAAGCCTTTTTTCCGTCATGCCAATACTTACGGTATTTCTCAGGGTTCCACGATGGGGGCTCATCCTGCCCACAGAAACTGAGTGAAAGCTGCTCAAGAATCTTATCAAATACAGCGCGGTGAGTTTTAAGCTGCTCGCCATTAAAAATATAACTCGCTCCACCCTTCTGGCGATAGCCAATCCAATTAACCTTGCCAAGCAGCGGGCAAATATCAACTATAATAGTTCCGCCTGACCCATCTCGATTAACGAATTCAAATCCGCTATAAGTTCCCAGTCTGGGCTGAGGCCACATATAAATGTTGCGACCATCAGGCGGAGTCATTTCCTTCATTGCCTTAAGAGCGGTATTCCATCGAAGTGTTTTCATGCTGTTCATGCTTATATTATAGTTGTGTTCTGTTTATTATAGAGGGCGCTTTACTGCAGGCTCACCAACCTCATGCGGGTCTCGCTGAAGCTTAAAACCCATTGAGGAATTAAGCGGGAGCTTATCAAGCCAACGCTTCAACTCGTCAAGTGAAACATAAACCTCCTCGCCATTCAAGAAGTGCTGCTCCTTTTCATTGAGGACAATATATTCAGTCTCGTTCTTTGCAGTAATAACGGAACCATCCTGAAGCGAAACTCCCTTAACGCCGCCACCAAAGAGGTCGACGAACTCAACTCCGTCCTTTACTCTTACCTTATATTCATAAGAATGACCATAGAGATCTGAACGGAAACGAATATATCGATAACCTGCGGCTGTATAGCGGTCGCTCATGGCGAAGTAAGTATCCTTGCCATTGTTAAGGAAATAGCGGCGACCAATAATGAAAGACTTAGTAATGGTATTCATGCTTTTATTATAATTATGTTCTGTTCAGGATTAAGCATTATATGCTTTCTCCAATTCGGCGAGAAGATTCTCCCATGATTTCACGTCATAATCCTCAACGTGAATACGATTCTCATCCTTTAAGTCATTAAGATAGTTCTTAATATCGTTAATATAAAGACGCATATCTCGCTTGATAAACTCATTATCAATATGACGACGGAGAAAATCCTGGATAACGGGGACAATATACGAGCATCGATAAAAACTATATCTAACAGCTGCAGCGAGAATCAAACTAATATCTTGGTCGTTATTCATGTTTTTATTATATTTTTGTTCTGTTTAACCTTTGGCATTTGCTTTCCAGTCACTAATCAACGGAGCCAACTCGTATCGATGGAGGCTGAAATAGCGATTTATTTTTTCATATATATTGTGCTCTCGCACATTAAACTCTTTCATATTTCGAGACGAAAGGTTGCTAAGCACCGACCAAAGGAAAGTCGTTGCTGCATCTCGCTTATACGGAGTTCTACCCTTCTGTACTGTTGTATACTGAGTATTCCCGCTAATAGTACTAAGCGTATGACGGAACTCCACATCCCACCCTGGACCCACCTCTCGCAAGTATATAATAAGCTGGTCACCTTCGCCAACTCTAATAATAGTACAATGCGGGTCTCGGGGAGCGGGAGTTATTTTATACTTGCGCCAATCGTGCAGAGAGGTGAGACGGATTAGAGCATCCGCTTTCCGATAGTGCAAAGTTTCCTGATAACATACGCTGTTCATACCTTTAATATATGCTTGTTCTGTTTTACAATGGGCCACAACCTCCGTGCTCCGCTTTGAACTCTCTCGTTGCCTGCTTTATCGCTTCTCGTCGGATTTGGTCCGCCATTGTGTTCGTCACCAGACTTCCCGCTTCCATTGCTCGTTTCCACTTCGCTCGGAAAATTGCGTCAACTCGTTTGGCGAACTCTCCGCCATCGTCGTAGGACCAAACCTCGTTTGTTTTAACGAACTTCATTTCAACAGGCCAATCTTACACTCGTTATAAGCAATCTTCCAAGCGGCATCAGCGAGTTCCCTCATCTCAGCGGTACCCATATTCGACTCGTCTACCTGCCAAGCAGTCATCCGCTCATTGATAATCTCATTAGCGCGCTTTACACAAGCATCCATCAACTTCTGATTCTTAAGTGTGTTCATGTTTTTATATTAACTTAGTTCTGTAATGGCATTCAGTAGATTCGTTTTTGTTAATCCTTTTTACAATCTCTAGCACCTCGGCACCCTTTGGTGTTATTTCAACAATTTCGTAATTATATCCAAAGGCTTTTACTTTTGCGAGATTTTCTTCTGTATATTCAAGAGATTCGCCCAACGTATAATTCAATATATATTTCATTACTTTTCAAAAAACGCAGGCTTCCCGTTCTAGAAAGGAGGAAAGTTGAACGGGAAGCCCTTCCTTCACACGGATGAAAGTTTATATGCAATATGCTTAATTAAAATTAATTAATTAATTCAAAGAAAAAAGTTTGTTTCAGATCAACGAGTTTGTTTCAGAAGATGGCGACTGTTTTGGTTACGTGAAGCTTCCGCCAATTCCATATAATGGTGCATCTCCACTGGATTAGGATACACCGTCTGCCATGCTTCTCCTACATATGCACCGGCATAACGAGCATCAAGAATAGTCTGCGCCAGTAACTTACGGAGTTCGCCTCTGGTAAAACACTTTTCGATTGAATCAATAAGGTTGTCCATGATTTATGTTTACCTTAGTTCTGTTAATGTGCCAGTTTTTTAATTGCTTTTCGTAACAAGAAAAACCAATATCTGTATCTGGTACCAATTGCTTCGCCGGAAAGACAAGCTAATTGATATGGAAAATTAGTTTCTTCTCTCCAATCAAGTTTAGAAATTAAACGTTTATTTTCACGTTTCTTATAAAAGTTCAATCGCTTATTCATTTAATAATTGCAAGTTTTAAGACGCATTTCCATATGTCCTCTATAAAGATAGAGAGCATTCAAATGTCTTGACACATAACGATGATACTCATGGTCATGAGGAAAGTTATATGCACACTTTCTATTCTCATCCTGAAGGACTCGCTCCCAGTGTTGAATCCAATATGTTAGTTGGTCATAATTTTGAGAAGCATACCAAGAATTAGGAGGAAGATTATAGCGAGGTGTCCCACAAGATACTAAAATAAATGCAAGACAAATTAAAGTAATAAACTTCATCTTAATACTTTGAATTAGACCAAGTTGACTCACCAATCATTACAGCCATACGAACGGGCATATATAGGTCACGCTCATCAATATCCAATGTCTTACCCATCTTTTTAGCAAGAACTAAAGTATTAATTTCATCCGTAAGATTCTTATCATACATGTGTACCTCTCGATGGTACATGAAAGAACCATCATTATATACATCACAACGGAAAATAGAAGAATCACGATTAGGTATAGTAAACTTGTAGGTTGTCATGATTTTACTTTATCTTAGTTCTGTGCTAGTACTCAGCTACTTTTCTTTTTTCTACACGCGATTATTGTGACATAGCTATGTTATTATCTAAAACATTTAATATAAATCTATTATATAAATTACTCATTACATCGTCATAGCGCAGTTTTATACACGCTTAATTTTAGTATCATTTTTAATCCCGTGTATCTAAATAAGTTATGAAAATGAATAGCAATTACCACTTCAAAAGGCTTTTAGATTTAATTAAAGAGAGTGAAATATACATTCCAGGCTTGCGTCTCGTTGCTCAAAGTGAAAATGGTTTTGACAATTTATTCCTTAACATGGATTCGCAAAATGTTATTTTATGTTTAAGACGCGACGATATGATTTGCGAGATAGTTCAAGCCTTTGATGCTCCCGCCGCATTTGATTTAGAGCTTCTTCAATATAATAATTGCGAGCCTCATTTGTGTATTAGATTAGGGAACTTTGTATCTATTTTGCATTTGGTTTAAACAGAACTATAGTATAAAAGTAATTGTAAGCAGTCAATTTCAATTGATTGTCTATTAAAATTATTTTTATTAAAATGAGCAATCGAACAACAATCCTTGAAAAACGAGTAGTTAATAACATTACTGTTATTCTTGCATCTTGTAAACTTTATAATCAGCCTTATCGTAAACATAAGTGTTACCCCAGTAAGAAGCGTCGTCGTGGCGGTATAAAGGCTGGTTATATGATTTATATTTTTAGTGAGGGTAATCCAGATACACTATATAAATCTTTTGGTTATCGTATTTTGACTTATGGCAAAGCTAAAAAGTTCTATGAGATTTGCTATAGTCATGCAAAAAATGCTAAGTTGAATGATGGTTATATTCTTCCATTATGGAATGCATGTAATTGTAATGGGGCAATTTATGAGAAACGAAAGCATATTGATATTATAAAATATATTGGTAATAAAGACTTTTTTCCTACAAATTATATGCTTCTTGAAGAAAATAATTTAATTACCGACGACATTCCATTTTAATTAAACAAAACTATTTCAGATAAACAGAACTAATATAAACATAAAATCATGTTCATTGAAATTGCAAACCGTCCTAAGCACGTAATTATTCAGAAGTGCACTAAGGCAAATAAGTGGGTAGATATCGCCGAGATTAGTGATCGCTGCGGTATGGATTATGATTATCTTACCAATATTCTTCGTACTTATGATTTGATTGATGTTGGTCTTGATTGGCGTGTAATTGTTCGTTCTAAGAAGAATCCTACAAAATATCGTCAGGTTCTTTCCCTTGGTGGCATGCAGTTCTATGACACTCTTGGTAACGATGTTCTTTTGTCTCTTATCTTGAAGAAGGATGCAGTGGGAAATGTCGCTGATTACTCTCAGCCCATCCTTTATTCTCTCGCTAATAATCCTCACTTTAAGTCCGTGAATGAACTTAGGGATTATATTTTCAGCCATGGTGGTATCGCCAAGGTTCATCGTCGACCCTGCAGCACTGAAGATAGTTATCTCGTGACTTTTGATATTACTTTTAATAATGGTACTGAAGTAACTGTATCTAAATACTTTACATATACTGATTAATGATTATCGCTCAATATCCTCCGACTCTGACTCGTAATTTTCAGGGCGAATGCGACATAGTTCCATGCTATTTTACTGAGCTTTATATTAATGAGTCAGGGGAGGGAGATAAAGATATTCTTGAGTCTATTAGAGACGCTTCTTTTCAAATTTTAAAAGTACACAAATATCCTTCTATCTTTCATTTCATGATAAATGATTTAGGTGATAGTTTAGCATCTATTCATTTTCAAATTCCAAAATATGCTATTGACCCAGATTCAATGGAATACGATGAACATCCTATATCATATTATGGTGTAATAAGATATGGACATGTAGAAGGTACAATGGAAAATTATATTACATGAACGGACCTGCATATGTTGAGATAACTCTTGGAAACTGGATTCCTTCCAGTTATAAAAGTTTGATTCAGTTATTTGAGTTTAATCCGGTTAAAGGAGTTTATTCCAGACAAACGGATAAGTGGTATTTCTATTTTCCAAATGGGATTGGTGATAATGAAAAGCAATTATATATTCAACCTCTTTTGAAAGAAGCATCTGATCTGGGATTTGAAATATTTTTATCTTATCATTATGAAAATTCTTGGGAAGATATTCCAGCAAATGATGCTCGAGAATTAATTAGAAAAAGTATAAAGTAATATGAATTTTTTTATAGCTCTTGGTGTTGTTGGGTCATTTATTTCCATCCTATGGATTATTATGACCGCTGATATAGGATTTAAACATGGCTGGGACCGTTTCGAAATCAGCCAATTAATTAAAGGAATTATCGGGCTTGTTATTTTCGGTAATATATTAGGTTGGTGTTGGTGGTATGATTACACTTATATTCAGCCTGAAATTAATAGTTCATTTCAAGTTGAAGTAAAGAATGTTCCTGAAGGATACCGTTTTGAAGGATACCTTGTAAATCGAGATACTGGTGAACGAAAGAATGTAATAGAAAGGGCAAACTAATATGTTCACAAAAAATCAGCGGTATAAAATCAAATACTCTTTGAAACACCGTAAAGCATTTCTTGAGTTAGAAAAGAAGCTCTTGAGAAAGAATACTATTCGTGGTTATTTTCATGATGTAGATAAAATTATTCTCTATCATTTCTTACCCACAGAGTTTGTCCATACTTGTCACCAATGGTGGTCAAAGCATCATCAATGTAGAGCAAAAACACATGACGATTTTGTACAAATGGTTATTGACTGGGAATGTGCAAGATTTACAAAACCTGATAAGCCGCTTAATGCTTATGATACTTTGTATAAATTTTATCCACACATGGAAGATAAAATTCTTCCAATTCTTAAAGAACTAAATCTTATAAAATAAGGCGGAAATTACTCCGCCTTATTTTTGTTAATTTGTAATATCTATTATACTCCTATCCAGTTGTTGATTTCGTTACCAACTGCTGTTTTTAAAGCTTGTTTTAATTGTGATTTTGTTAAAGTTACAACTGTTCCGTCACTTGATAACCATTGTACTGACTCCTCTTCTTCCATTACAAGAATAGCACGTGCCATTCTATTTTGTGCAGTGACGCTAGCATCTAAAGTTATATCATCTATGGTTACCGTTGCAGATGTAGATGCGCTAGTTGCCTCGACATTTCCATTTGCGAGATTATCTAATAATTCTCTATCTGCTTCTGTTAAATGTGTTTCATCTCCTATGTGACTTGTCAATAATGATACAGGTTTATTACCATAGAAAATGATATGAACAATAATATTGGAATTAGTCAATTCCGAACCATCTGATGTATTATTAGCAGATGTCCCTACTGATGCTACTCGGATTCTCTTATTTTCTGTCGTGACAACATTGATACCATCCAATGAAATCTCACAAGTAATTGAGCCTATTTTATCAGTAATTTCTATATCTTCGTTGAATCTAAAAGACTTTAATCCTGTAGCATTAAAACTTTCAGTATTATTAGAGAAATAACTACAAATTTCTTTCCCTCTCGTGTCATTGAGAGTAACTTTCAAATAACAAGTACAATCTTCTGTTCCACTTGTAGTCCATCTCATCTCATTGAATACGCAATTTGAGATGTAAGGTCTCTCTAATTTGAATCCTTTACATGAAGCATTACCCAATGATTCGTTATTAATATTATTATTCCAAATTTCTGCTGTTGCTGTTGTATAAAGACTTTCAATAACAGGTCTCTCTATAGACTTCAAGTGTTTAGAGTCATTATTAAGATGTGCATTGATGTCACTTTCTCTATAAAAATCACCCTCAAATTGAACATAAGCTACCCATTTATTACCCTCTCCTAAAGGAGTTGTATTTACACCATCAACAAAAGTATCACCACCCACATTACAATCAGTATGAGTATGATTTGAGTCTACTGCAATGCCTATATAATAGCTTGCAATTTGTGTATCTCCTGAGGTGGGTATAAATTTCAAAACCTCACCCTCATTACAACTTTCAAATCCTTCAAATTCCCAGGTATTCAATAATGGCGAAGAAGTATCATTTCTTTGAACAACTACTTTATTCGTTGAACGAACACTTGAAATAAGTTCGCTTGTTTCTTTATTATACTTCTGTACTAAAAGATAACAACCATTTGTATAACAATCTAAAGTGCCTCCACTCGTATTTCTTGCATAAAGAGAAACCTTTTTAATTATGCCACTAGGAGTATGATTATAACCCAATCTGAACGAAGAGGTATCACAATGTCCTAATTCAATACCATATGCAAAGTCAAGTGTATCATAAGTCGTATAATATCTTTCTTCAGAATTACCACTGATAACCTGTTGTCTAATTTCTTGCCAATCTGAATTATCTTTAGATACAACGTCATCAATAGATGGAATATCACTTAAATTAAGATTTTTAAGCTTTTGATACTGTTCGGAAGTTAAGTGTGTATTATCTCCAACATGAGAAAGATAACCATTATTACTGAATGTTGCTTGAGTGCAGCGGTTGTGCCAACTATTTCCGTGACGAATAGTACCTCTGCCATTAGGATTATACTTCGTCTTTATGTAAACACCCGGAGCAGTTGCGGTTGTTTCGCCAACTGCATCTGGCCCTGTGCATAAGAAGAATTCAGCATCATAAGTTTCAGGAATAATAACTTCAGTATTATAGAAAGTCCAAACTGCATCTTTTCCTGCTTCCCATATTATTGCTTCATCAGATAAACCTATATAAGTTTTTTCTCCTGATTGTGTAACTGCCCAAACTGCTATATATAATGGAGTGTTTTTACTTTCAAGAGGTTTAAGAATGAACTTTTTAATAGGAAAGTTATGAGGAACATCTTGATATTTGAAATGCGCGGCATCAAACTCCCCACTTGCTGTCGCTTCGTCTTCTAATATAGTTGTATATGTTAAATTTGTTAAATCTTTAACTTGATTATGAAGATTTTCTATTTTTAATACGTTTTTATCATTTGTTTCTTGCAATAAATCAATATCATGTGCTACGCCTGAATATTCCGTATAATTAACTGTCAAATTAATAATCCACTTATGTGATGTACCATTATTATATCCAACACATAAATCATCAGCATGGAATTCTCCAGTAGTGCTATCAGATATAACTTTAGCAATAAATGTTAAACAGCCTGTGCCTGCCGGTAATACAGGAATAGTTGTTTTATTAGGAACAATTGCAAATTGAATATAAGTGTAATGATAAGGTACTATAAAGTTAGTAAAAGTAAAAACAGCGTCTTGACTACCATTTAAAGTACCACTGTTATCTGAATAAACTACTGCTGATGGTTCTTCTCCATCAGTGAATATACGAGCAGATAAGTAGCCTGACGGAGGATTAAATGGTAATGGCCACTGACCCGGGTCAAAGTGAGGAAGAGAAATTGAATTAATTTGCTTATCAAAAATGAAATGTTCTCTTGAATACTGAAAACCATTAACAGTTGTATTTTCTGTACCTCCATTATAGATATTGGTACTATATGCACCATCTTCAGATGATGTAATGAAATTATTAAGTTCCTTTACAGGCTCCATCTTTTCATCAAGAGTAGCATCAAAATATTCTAAAATATCAGTTCGTTCAGTTAAGGAATCATCAGGTGTTTTGATTAATATCTTTTGTGCATCTAATGTAATAGTTTCATGTTTAACTGTTTGTAAAGATGCATATGATTTATTATATGTATTGCTCATAATATTACATTAAAGTTGAAGTTACATGTCCCTGAGTACGATTCTTTTCAGCCTTTGCTAAATCAGCAGGTTGTGCTGTCTTAGAGAACTTTTCATCGTAGTTAATCTTATGTTTTGCAGGGATTAAATCAGGAAGATTTGCACCATTTTCGATACGTTTCATATGTGCGAGGAGGTGACCAGGTACTGTTACAGGGTCATAGTAACGTCCACCACCCATTGAATAACCAATTGTAATTGTAGAAGGATGAGCCTGTTCGTCATGAAGTGGTTCAAGTGATACATTTGCAACCATGATGATAGCATCACCTGCTACCTGTGCATCTACCATATCCTTAACCCTTAACTGGAGATCTGGCTGTAAGCCCTTGAAAACGGGGTCATTAAGAATTTTTTTATCAAACTCAATTGTATCACCAACTGTGAAGCAGCCAGCTGAGTAACGGCTCATATAATGTTCAAAAACGTTCTTAAATGTTTCTCTTTTATGCATTATAAATCTATTTAATTGAAATACTAGATAATTTAATTTAAAATAAAGAAGGACGGTGTTAAAAACCGTCCTTCTTTTATAGGTTATATAATTTTTAATTTAGTTGTTCAAGGTTTTAAGGCAAAAACACTAAGGTTTTTCAATTTTCGTTAATCCCATATTAATAGCGGCATCTTCTTCACAAGTGAACATACCATAAGTCGATAAATCGTCGCCAAAGACAAACTGGCCACCCACGATGTTAAAGAACTCACCATTGGCATTAGTATACTCAGCGATTTCTTCCTCAACTGGAATGGGTTTATACCAATAGGAGATAGGAGCTTCTGGGGTTTCGCCAATTTCATCAGTAATAGCAATATTAGTAGGCTCATAAACACTAGAACCATTAAGATAAACAGTCCAACCTTTTGCTGCGATTTTATTACAAAGCGTTTTTATTTCATTTGTAACTTTACGATCAGCAGAGTAGAGATGAAGTTTAGCTCTGTAAGAGGCTGTACTAATTACATCCCAAATTTCATTAGCGACAACTGTCCAAGTTTTACCTCCATCAGAGGAAGTTACTAATCCTTCAGTTGCAAGGTCTCTGATAGAATCTGCAATGCATTTGATAGACTCTGTTGTAAGATTGCAGGTGAGGAACATGTTATACCCACTCAAGAGGGAACTCAAATTAGAACTAAAGGAAGTGAGTGTTGTAGTGTAGAACATAGCAGTACCATCAACAAGAGAACTTAAATCCTCACTAAAGGAAGTGAATTTAGCGCCGTTGAACATGTAATAACCATTAGTAAGATTGCCCAACTTACAATTAAAGGAAGTGATGTCAGAGCCTCTAAACATTTCTCTACCATTGACAAGAGAACTTAAATCATTATCAAAGGAAGTGAATTTAGCGCCGTAGAACATAGCAGTACCATCAACAAGAGAACGCAAATTACCACTAAAAGAAGAGAGTGCAGTCATTCTGAACATATAAGAACCATCAACAAGAGAACTTAAATCTGAGGTAAATGTGGTGAAATTTTCGCAGGTATAGAAGAAGCGATAGCCATAGACAAGAGAACTCAAATCTGAGTTGAATTCGGTAATAGTAAGACCCCTACTTTTATTAATAGTGCCATCCCAATCAGAATACAAAGCATCTTGTATCTCATCGGTACGAATACTGCCAACTTCAAGTTTAGACGTATCCCAAGTACCAATTACATTCCCATCAGCATCATACATTGTTTTATCAATTACTTTATAAGCGGTGCGAACAGCATCAATGGTTTCTTGGTCAGTGGTATTAAAGTCGATAATTACATAATCATAAGTTCCCCCCCCCTCTTCTTCCACTTCCTTATCATTAAACTTGATAAAGAGATACTTGTTACGAGGTCCGCGGTTGATAGTCATTGCGTCTTCTGCGAAAGGTAACTCGATGTTAACGTAATCATAGTTGATGGTTGTACTTCCTGAGCTATTGACAGTCAATGCTTTAGTGTCGACGAAACCTACTAATTTACCATTTTGATAAACGCAGTTACCGAGGAGCGCGTCCCCTTCCGGCCACTGAACGTTAACGCCATCGGGAATTTGCACTTTTATGTTGCCCAAGTTCCCGTCTTCGTTAGGCCAAATTGAATTTTGTAAAGTTGTACTCATAAATTATTAATATTCTATAGGTTTAATGTTAAGTGCTTCAATGACTTCTTCAAGAGAATTAAATTGTGTATAACCTTCTGTAGAACCGGTTGTTTCATGGAACCAGTTAAGTCTGAACTTTTTAGAACCATCTTCTGAGGTATAATCAGCATATTCCTCAACTTCCTCAAGTTTTACAAATACAGGAAGAGTATCTGTTGAAGTCTTTCTCAATGAATGAGTTGTTATGGGTCTGCCATTGTATTGAACTTCTACAGTCCAACCTTTATCTTGAAGATCATCTAAAAGAGCATTCATATCGGCATAACCAACTTCTTGTGCAAAGAGGTCTTTATCTTCTGTTGTATTATCGCAACCCATACCAAGGTCTAATGAACCCGAATATGTATTAATCGTGTCAATGATATTCTTAACAGATTGAGCATCAAGTTTACAACCATTGAACATATTAACAGCAATCTGCAAATAAGATAAATTAGAAGTAAATGAAGTGAGATTAGAACAACCACTGAACATAGTACCGCCCTGCGCCAATCTGGACAAGTCAGAAGAGAATGATTCGAGATTAGAACATCCTTTGAACATAAGACGAGCCTGTATCAAATTAGGTAAATCAGAAGTGAAATGGGTAAGACTAATGCAACTATGGAACATCGCATCACCAGCTGTCAAATCCCACAAAGGTTCAAACCAGGCCCCAACAACAATATCAGTAGTTTGATAATTAGCATCCACTGCTTTTATATCGTCAAGAGTTGTACAACCTTTATACTTAAATGTTACTTCATTAATTGTCTCTTTACTACCATCAGACCACTTAGCCGTTTTAGTAGTAGCATTAGGAGCATGAATTTGAAGTTGTCCTTTATCAATTGCTGAGAATTCTGCCTCAATATATGTATAAGGGAGATAGATAGTAGTCTGGGAATCTATTGTAAGTGCTTTAGTATCAATGAATCCTACTAATTTATCATCTTGATATACGAAAGGAGAAACGAGTTTGTCACCCTTGGGCCATTCAGAAGAACTAGTAGGAACATTTACTTTATTAGTACCTAACAGGTAAAAAGTTACATAGCCTTCTTCGTCTCTTTTTAAGCCATTAGGCCAGACTGAGTTAGGCGGGTTAAATAAATCAGTTGTCATATAAAATATTTAGAATTTTACCAGCTTAGTTCTTGCCATCCCATTAGCTCTAATTCTTCACGAGATGCTTCTAATAAATCTTCATCAAATGGTCCGCCCATATGTAAATTAAAACGGGTCTTAGAAAATAACAAAGGTGCTACTCTATATCCTTCAATATCTTTGTGCATATTTTCAGATTTGAAGTTCTTATCAATTTCGTAAGTAAACTTATTATAAACCTTTATGGGCAACTTTTGTGCTGTCCATTCTTCTACAATAAAATATTCTTCTACTAAGTTACGGTGTAAAACATTTAAGGCCCATACAGTAGCCATGACAATATCATCATGATGTCCGCGTTCAGCACACCATACGTTATTCGTTTTCTTTTGAAAATGTCCAAGTTCCTCAATAAAGCGGCGGTCATGTATTTTCACTGCCCAGTTATTGCAAAGCCATGTTTTCATATTAACAACAGCTGGAGCTTTGGTATTATTAGTAGAAATAACGCCAGGACGGAAATTCTTAGATGATGATTTGGCAACACCATAATTTACAAAATGCGGGTAGTTATGGTCATAATATAATTTGTTACAAAGGTCAACGCCGATACCATTACGTTCTACTGACATAACAGGATTGCCATACATCTTAGCTATTTCTAATATAACCGTTGCAAAATCAGTAGGGTCAATTAAACTAGAATAATACATAGCAACCTGGTCTATGTCATCTAGTTCGGTAATATCAAATATTTGTATAACAGAAGCATCTTTACCTAAACCTTCTGCGACATCGATACCCATCGTATAAACGCGATTAGTTTCAGGCATTCTCCATATATTCAAACAACCGTCATACATAGTTTCAATAGGTTCCTTAATATCTTCCTTCATCTGTTCAAAGACACGAATCGGGAAAGCTGAGTTATGAGAACCTAAGAAACGACATTCATATTCCTGTTCAAAGCGGTCAACGTCACCGTTTAATTCAGTTTCAATAACATTTTTCTTCCATGCTGCTCCACGACCAGGTACATCAGACCAAATAACCTTTTCTACTTGGAAATTGTTTCTGCCTTCTTCCGCACGTTGCACAAGGTCATAAAATACATTATCTGTACCATTAGGAGTAGATGATACAAATAACTTAGCGTTAGGGGCAGCAATAAGAGTAGGAGTAACCGCAGCCCAGAAAGGTTTAGCAATAGATTCTTCTACGAAAGCAAACTCGTCAAGAATCAAACATGATGCAGACTGACCACGAATGGCATTTTCTGAAGTAGGAGATGCAACAATACGAGAACCATTTTTGAACTTTGCACTCATATCATTCCATTCACCGTCAACCGGCTCTTTAATCCAGTTAGGTAATTCAGTATATGCAAGTTTAATACGACCGAAAATTTCCTTAGCCATTGTTTCCTTATGAGCAAGAATAATAATAAGCTGGTCAGGATTAAAGTTAGCAAGCCAAAGAGCATATATGGTCATCAAAGTCGATTTACCGGATCTGACGAGAAGTATTAAAAATAACACGGTTATGGTTTTTCATCGTAGAAAGCATACGCTTCTGATATTCACGTAATTGAATATGCTCACGTTTACGGTCACCATTAATAATAGTAAAGAAAGTCTCAGCAAAGAAATGAACATCAGACATTGAACGCTTCATCGCTGCAACCATTTGAGGTGTCATTTCATAACGAGATTCTGCGGTTGGTAATGCCTTATTTCCAAGATAATATTGCTCTTCTGCTATAACATCTTGACCGAAAACTGTTTCTATTCTTTTGTTTGACTTTCTAGCCATTGACTCTATTTAATATTAATAAATAGAAACGATGGCGACAAATGCATTAGGTACCTTTTTAACAAAATTTCAAGATTGGAAATTTTGTCCTCCAAGTGATCATTTATGGACTGTTTCTATAGTATTACACCCAAGAGGAGACAAAAATAGTACAAATAATTTTGGAGCGTTATTCAATAATATTTGTCAGGTTAACAGCAAGTTTGATTCAATGTTCAGCCCTAAATGGAAACTTACTGTAAATGGTGAAGAAAATACATATTTTGGCTCATTACAAGATTCTAAAATAGGTTTATTTTTAGCCACTGATATTAGTTTCAATGCTAACTCTGTTAATATAACTGATAGTCAATCAGGCCTTAACCAACAGTTTACAGGTTTCCTTAGTTTCGGTAAAACACAAACAGGAAGAAACCACAACCATGCTATTAAAATTAAATTCCTTAAATCTAACTGGGATATAAATGATTTATTTATTGATAGATGGATTGCAGCTATTGGTCAGCAAGGTCTTATTGAAGATGAATCTCTTCCGAATATTAAAGGTAATATTGTTATTACTGAGTATGCGTGTGGTATTCCCGGAAAAAATGACGGGACATGGTTTGCTAGAAAACAGATTATTTTAACTAAAGCATTTCCTAAGTCGAGAGACCAAATAGAATATTCTTATTCTTCAGACAGTGCTGGTGAATTTAAATCTAAAGGTGTTGATTTTGAGTTTGATGCGTATCAAGTTACATACTTTGCACCAGGTGGCGGAACAGCTGCTGCTCCTGCTGTTGTATCTAATAAAACAAAATCTGCAACTACTAATAAAGAAACTAGTATTTCTACACCTGGAAAAGATATATTAATCGGTGTAATAACAGATAAGAATGTTCCTAGTGGAGATGCAGCTCCTGCTAATTCATCATTTAATAATATGGCTTAAATAAAAATAATGTCAGAATGTAATACCACAGAGATACATAATATATTGGTAGATGAGCGTACTGGTGCTATTATTAAAGATTACGCAGATAAGAAAACAGTATATGCCGAAAATGAAATAAAAGTAGCTACCGGAGAAAAATCTACTACTCCGGCTGTTTGTGAAATTACGCCTATCCAAGCTTATATGTCAACAAATCTTAATAATAAGATTAAGACATATGAAGATATAGCTACTCGTATTCTTAATATGCTTGGTTATCCTTCAGTAGGTGTTACTGATTTGCATAGAGACCAGATTTTTGAAGCTATATCTATCGCAGTAGAAACTTATATGCAATATTGTGGTTATACTGATGAGCTTCTTGTTTTTGACTCTCGTCTTTATGAAGAAAATAAAGGTATTCGTATTGACCAACTTTATACTATCGCTTCTATAGAAGCTACCCATGATAAGGGTGGTATTCAGAGAGCAATAGACCGCGGGCCTGACCACAATCTTAAATCTAATAGAGATGTTTATGTAACTAAAGTACCAATTCCTGCAATAGATTATTACATTTCTGAAAAGGAATTTGACTTCCTTGCTGCCAACTGTAAAGAAGCAGATAAAGAATTACTTTGTCATCTTAAAGATATTTCCCGTCGTCATCCTGATGGTATTGAAGAATTATCTATTATTACGGGCATGCTTTATGAATATCTTATTCTCAGACGTGGATATAAACAGTGCCAATTTAAGAAGTCTAAAGATAAAGTTGTAACAGAGGGAGGTGAGAGACTTAATATCTATTGGGAAGATTCTGAACTTGGTAAGCAGCGAGATGAGCTTCATTACGCTAAGATGTATGACTATGACGTAATGGATTATCGTAAAGTAATTTCTGTATATGATTTCCAAGAAGGTTCATCATCTGCTATGTCATCTCTCTTTGCATTCGAAACTGCAATGGCTGCCACTACATATTATAACTATCAATTCTCAATGCGTGGCTTCGACCTTACTTCTTGGACAGCAATGAATATGTGGAGAAAGGACCGTGATAAGTTATTGGCAACCAAACACTCATGGAATTTTGACCCTCATACACAATATTTCACATTATCTCCACAACCCCGTAAAGACCGTGAACGTTTCTTCGGTGTGCTTCATTGTTATGTTGAGCAACCTCTTCGAGATGTAATTAAATCTCCATGGGTATGGCGTTATGCGCTTGCTCTTTGTAAGATTATTATCGGCACAGTTCGCTCTAAGTGGGGTGATGTGCAACTTCTCGGTGGTGGTGTTATCAGCGGCAATACTTTGCTTCAAGCCGGTGAAACTGAAAAGAAAGAACTTGAACAACAACTTATTGAAAAACGAGGCTTTGGCGAAGCTGAACCCCCAGTATTTTTTATAGGATAATTTTATGAATAGAGAAATTTTAATAGAACAAATTTTAAACGATGCAAAAGAAGGTTATCTTACTGAAGGTAAGGTTAAATCCAAACACGCACCTGGATGGTATCGTACATGGGATAAACCATCAGGCGATTTAAAGCATCAAAGGAGCAGAAATGCTTGGCATACTCCGGACCATTTGAAATATATTGCTAGGGCATTTATTGACGCATTTAATGAATGGTCAGATAGTGTTATTAGAGGTCATAAAATGGAAAATCGCCCTAAAGTACCCCAATTATTGTTGGATGACCCCCATCAAAATGCAATTTTAGGTTTAGCTGATAAAGTATATAATAATATTGAAGAATATTCTCCGGCATTTAAGCGCATGCCTAAACCGGCAGAAATATTAGCTGCTGTAAAGCAGGTAGTAGCAGGAGAAATTAATCTTGATATTAATTTTGGTGGTATGAAAAGCGCTCTTAAATATAAAATTCCTGGTCGTGATGGGCTCATTATGAAAAAAGAAATACGTAAGCTTTTTAAGTCAGAGCAATTTAAAAATGCATTAGAAAAAATATATAAAGAGAACTATAGAGATGTCGTTGGTTCTTGGGACCAGATTAAAGGTGTATTTGACCGAAAACCAAAAATCGGTAATAAGCTTTCTGAAGTCTAAAGATTTAAGGTGCATGAAAATGCACCTTTTATTTTAAATAATATTAATGTCTCTTACATATAATACAGATATTCCTAAGAATACAATGACAAATTATGCAGAAGCTTTTCCGGGCTCTGTAACTTGTTCTAAAAATACTAATATTGCAGAAAATCTTGCTACCCAGGGAGACCAAGTAGTAATGGATAATAATATTAAGTCATTTATTCTTGAACGTGGATACCCTGTATTGTATTACCCTTATCTTTTTGAAGTAGATAAAGCAGAACATCTTTACGGTGAACACTCAGGTGCTGGTTATGGTGTACCTTTTAAAACCTATGCTTATATGACCATTGAAGACCAGCCTTCTTGGTTTGCCGCACAAGGTATTGATACTGATGAAACTGCGACTATTTGGATTCATATTAAACTTTGGAAAGATACAGTAAAAGAATATCTTCAAGACCCGGAATGTCCTCAATATAATGATTACAGCAAAATTTATAATCTTAATTATGTTGAAGAAAAAGATGTTGTAAGAGCTATCGAACCTAAAGTTAAGGACCTTATACAACTTACAACATTCGGAGCTGACAGAGAGTTTGATAGAGGCAATAAAATTTTTGAAATCACCTCAAGAGAAGATGAATTATTCTCTGAGAAAGATATGAATATCGCAATGGGTCACTACGTTTGGAAAGTAACTGCTAAACGTTATCGTTATTCTCACGAATTAGGCATGTCTAATCAAGACCCGAATGGTAAAGATAACCCTTATATCGGTGTAGCCGGCGAACAGGGTAATCATGTTGTTTCTGAAACTAAATCGGTTTATCATATGTTCTTAGAAACAGAAGGTCTTATTGATGAAGAAAGTAATGATATTGTATCAGAAGATAATCGTGAAATTAGTTTAGTTGACGGAATTTACACCACTAAGGTAGAACATACTAAGGTTTATAAGCATGATAATAATGAGGATAGTAAGAAAAACTTTGATTTAGATACTCGTATTAAGAATGTTTATCAGGACTATTCAAATACTATTCTTTCAAACAACTTATTCTAATCTAAATATAACCGATGGCAACGAATGTATCTGCTAATAATATGCTCAGTAGCTATGCTTTGTTTAATGCTACTGATATTAAACAATTCATTATCGATCAGTTAAAGGCGAACCCGAATAGTCCATTTAAAGATGTAGATTACTTAGGTTCTAACATTAACGCATTTATCGATATTATTGCTGTAATGCTTCAGCAGATACTTTTCTCATACTCAGTTAATGCTGCAGAAACTTCATTCTCTACTGCACTTCTTTATGAGAATATGTCTCGTATTGTTAGTCTTTTAAACTATAAGTCAACAGGTAAGCAAACTTCTATTCTTCCAGTACGCTTCACAATTAAAAAAGATATTAGTGAAGAATCTCAGAATATTACTAAGGTTTCTATTCCTAAATTCTTAACAGTAAATTATAATTATCAATTTACTTTATTAAATGAAGAGCCTGTATATTTTTCAGAAAATAGTAACGAAGTAACTATTGATACTATTCTTTATCAGGGTCGAGTTCATGAGTCACAGGTTTACAACGCAAATGGTGACGATTTTGAATTAATTCATCTTCCGGACCGTTATATTAATGGTTCCACTGGTTCATTTATTAGTGACAATTTCTTTACAGTATATGTAGATGAAGATAATAACGGTAAATGGACAGAATATACAGAATCAGCTTCTTTATTCTTAGAAAATTCTGAAGCTCAAAAGTATGAGCGACGTTTTACTGAAGACTTTGGCTATGAGTTTAAATTTGGTAATGGAACGTATGGTAAGAAATTAAAGAAAAATGCAAAAATTGTAATTTATTACCTAATTTCTGACGGTGAAGCAGCCTTAGTTGGTAACGATATTATTACTGCTGCTAAATCATTTGCATCTTTTACAACTAGCAAGTTTGAAGAAATTAAAGCATCTGAAGCATATAGCAGTACAAATGAAAATGAATTAAAGCTTCATTGGTTACGTGTTAAGAATACTGGTCCATCTACTCCTATTGCCTATCCAGAATCAGTAACTTCTATTAGAAAGAACGCGCCAAAGACATTCGCATCTCAGGGTCGACTTTATAACTTAACTGATTACGAAGCATTTATTAGCAAATATTTCTCATCTTATTGCAAGGACGTATATTTCTGTACAAATGATGATTATACATCTTCATACCTTAATTACTTTTATGAGTTAGGTATGGCTTCTCCTCAAAAAGATAGTCGTTTGAATATAGCACAGGTTGAATTTATGACAGCAGTAAACTTCAATAATGTTTATTGTTTTCTTGTTCCTGCTATTAATACTATTATTAATGGTAAAGTACCTAATTATCTTAATACAGCACTTAAGAGTCAAATTGTTAATAAATGCAAACCACAAATGGGTATCGGTCATAATCTTGTTATTATTGACCCGATTTATAAGGCCTATACCTTTGGTTCTTATAGCTTAAATGATGAATATTTTAATGCTGAGCAACAGAAAAATAAACTTGTTTTAGTTCGTAATAAGTTTACAAAATACTCATATAATTTCATTAAAAATTATTGTGTAGATGCGTTGACTACATATTTTAACTCATTGGGCTTAGGTAGCACTATTAATACTTCTGACATAACTCAGCTTATTAACTCAGTTCCTGGTGTTAAATCTTTCTATATTGAAGATGCTGACGGTAATAAAGATGATAAAGTAAATCTTTATATATGGAATCCGTTATATTCTAACGAAGATAACAATGTAGTTTCCCAACCTTATAAATGTCAGTCATTTGAATTCCCATACTTCTATGACATCGGTAATCTTGCAAACCTTATCGAAGTAATTGAGGAATAAATAATTTCGTGACCGAAGATTTCAATATTTTAATAACTAATTTAGTTACAAATTCAACACTTGATGTTACTAAACCGGTTTTTGCTCATGAAAGCTACAAAATTAATGTACGCTTAGGTTCTAATAGCAATAATGAAAACTGGAAGCAACGTTATAAAAATAATATACGTTGGGACTTCGGTGATGGTACAATTGTTAATGCGCCATCTGCAACGCATTATTATAAATTTCCAGGAAAATATAAAGTTTCATGTATCTTATATCAAATTGATGGTACACCTGTAGAAAATAGTGTTAGTTATAATATTGTTGTAAGAGAAGCATTACCTTCTAAATTAGAGTTTGTAAATCCTTCTTCTTGGAAATCTAATGTACCTTGTTGCAAAAATAATAATCTTGGTCAATTATTTGTATCAATTTCCAATAATATAAAATCTTTGCCACATGTTTCTGCTATCCGTCGATGGACTAAAGAAACACCTAAAGAAGATTCTTACTTTGATATTAATACGCGTTCATATTATCACCGTGATAGGTATTATACATTCCTTGAAAAACAAATAATAAAAAGTAAAAATAGTATAGATAGTGATTATATAAATGCTATATTAAAACCAACCGATACTTTCATTCCTGATTACATAACGGTTTATGGATATTTTACTTATGAAAATAATACAATCAAATTAAAAGCATTTGCGGTTCATCCACAAGAAGATTTAAATCGATACTCATTTGTAATTCAAAATCCTAATTCAAAATATAATAGCGAACAGGCTTATAATACAATTGTTGATATTTCATCAGTAAAATCTCTTAAAGGAATTCCGACAAATGCAACAGAAATTGGTAAAATAGGCATTGTAGATATATGGTATAAAAATGATTTTATTTCTACTAACGATCTTGTTTTCGAGTTTAAACCTGAAACATTTAAACTTAAAACAGACCCACAATTAGCAGAAAGTTATCTTAATATACCTCCTTTAGGTATAACCTTTAATACAGTTGAGGCTACTTTAGATAATTCTGAGTTGAAGCAGGCTCTTACCTCTAACGGTTTATTCAACTCTGAATATATTGCTGATAAGAGTAATACTAGATTTATTTTTAGTCAAAATTCACCAATTGTAATTGAAACCCATTTAATCTATAACCTTTATCTAAACTATGAGATAGAAATGTATAATTCATTTTTCATAATGAATGATAGTTTAGATGGAAGTTCAAGTTGGAACTTATATAAGCATAAAGTTAATTCTAATAACGGACCTTATTTTTATGAGTTATCAAAGCCGGAAAGTGACGAAACTTATAGCTTATATAAACTCCGTGATACTGGTAATATAGAAAACTTTGAATATAATTATGGTATGTATTCTGATTACATATCATTCTATAGATTAACACCTTTGTCACCAAATGGGTTTAATTTATATTATGAAGATTCAGATAATGAAAGACATCTTCTTTTAGCTTGTACTAGTATTGTATCATTAGAAGATTTAGTATTACCTGAGGAAAAACGAGCTATTCAGAATACTGAAGATATTCTTAATACATATATGCAACATCCTATGTATGATGAAGCAGACAATTTGAAAACGTTTTTAAGAGACATTTTCAAAAATAATGATATGTTATCATATGTAACAGCTAAAGGCTTAAACATCTTAAATGATAATGTAAATTATAAAACATGCTATCTCGATAAGTTCTTATCAATATTAGAGATGATGGATGAGCCTGCTACTCATTTTGATATTAGTTCATTTGATAGAATTAATGAATTGAAAGAAATGGTTCGTATTTTAACAATGAATTACTCTGAGCTATTTGGTAATCTTTTAACTAATGAATATGATATACGCATAACTCACTCAACAAAGGGATTTAATGTAAGTGATCAATTAGAGCCGAATGATGTTGTTCTTTGCGAAATAAATCCTAATACTGGCAAATCAGGCGATATTGTTGCGATTAGAAGAGGTAACAAAATTCTTCCTCTTACTACAAAAACTCCTTACCTTATCTTAAAGGATGATTTTACTTTTGATACCGTATTAGTCAATTTTGTAGGTATTGAACCTAGTTCTATTGAGACTTTCGAAGATCAGTCTGAAAGCTGGAAAGAAAATCATGAATGGACAGAGCTTCATGCTTACTCTTTCAATGATTATGACCCGTCTTGGGGCTGGGTAATGAATTTACCAAACGAAATTGATAATAAAGCGAATAAAGCAGATTTCATCGATGCTTATTACTCTTTTTATATTTTTAACCCGATACACTCTAAGACCCGAAAATATAATTTCGTAGAAGAGACAACAATTCCTAAGGGTAATGACAATAATCAAATAAGTGTTGAACAATGGAATGATGACTATGGGTTTGTGTATGATTGTTTAATGAAGATATTAACTTATAATCTCAACCTTAGAGATTCTAATTAAATATAGCTAATGGCTGTATTGTTGAAAAATCTTTATTCTATAATAAATGGTAAGCTTGATGCCAAAGATGCTGAGCGTTCATTTACATTTATAGAATTTATCAAAGAATTCGGGTATGATAACACTCCCAGCTCATTCTTAAGCGATTATAAATCATACCTTTCTTTGTGGGCAAATGCTACATATGATAATCATGCTTTAACTGATAAAGAGTTTATTAGAAGGTCTCTTACTGATACACTTAAATCTATTGTACTGACATATTCTTCATATGAAGAACAAGATTTTTTAGCTAATATCGATTGGAATAATCCGATTCATCAAAAAGCCATTGTCCCATTTTTTGCGGAAAAAATTAAGAGTATATGTAATTTCTATAAGAATAAACGTCAAGAAGCTCATCTTATCGTTAATAAAAATTCATTCAAAGGCTCCAGAATATCTTTAGAACAAATCATATATGATAAAATTTTAGATTTCTATTTTGAAAATAAAAATCTTAAACCGCAAATAAGTCATCTTCAACATAACTTAACTATTTCCATTGAAGAGTATATTGATTTATACTCGGAATATTTTGATATACCGCGCCATAAGAAATGCACTGATGAATCTCGTCAGAAACTTATAGAAGCTAATATCAATAACGTAGATTATAAAGATTATATTCAACTTTCTAAAATTATTTCCGACAGTCTTTTCAATGGGGAGCTTTATCTTGAGGAAATTCCATTAATTGCGCAAGTTGGTTTAGATTTAAGCCAGAAGTGTGCAGGTGATGTAGCTACATTGCGTGATGTTCTTTTAAATGAAGCGACTATCAATCAGGTTAGTTTAGGTGATCAAATTTCTTTACGTAGAAAACTTTATGAAAAGTATCTCGGATGTGATTTATATTATATCTATTGCGACACCAAAGATAGCATCTACATTGATGTATTAACTAGAGCAGATAATCCTTCAGGTAACTTATTAAATTGTGGTACCGCAGATACAGCTACCGTAGAATCTGATAAAGTTGAGTTATTATCTAATATTGGTCTTTTCTTTAAACCCGATAAAACCGGTATCTTAAAGATTAATGCTAATGATTTCTCATGGGAAATTGATAAGAGCAAGTTATCTGATGAAACTTTCTATATTTTCCCTGACCCTAACAAGTACGGTGATATTGGTAATAATAAATCTCAAGATTATCCATTAATTTATGAGTATAAATTAAATGAATACATCAAAAATATCAGTTCAGGTTGGGCTAAAGATGACCCTCTTGCATATATTTCCACTACTACTTGGAATACATATTATAGCAAACAAGATAATGATTATATTTTAAATGATAATCATGATTATAGCTACTCCTTTACTGCTCTTGCTAATCTTGGTATTATATCTGATTATCAAACTGATATGTTTGGTAATGAATACGCATTAGTTAAAGGTTATACTAATGAAGATGGTGTTTTTGAAGTACCTTCTAAATTTGCATTACCAAGTGTAGACTTTAAAGAAGGTTCACTTGATGTTGGTGATATTACATCTATTCAACCAGATGCTACATTATTAAATGGCGGTTATTTCAGAGACCCTCGATTTGAGAAGGACGACAAAGCTTTTCCTTATGATGTCCGTTTGCGCATAAAAAATGACTATATGTGGTCAGGTGTTATTCCTCAAACAAACTATATTACAACACCTGATATATTAACAACACATATAGATGCAGGAAACTTTACTGATAAAGTTAGAAATAGTTATGTAGACCATTATAGTGCTAAACCACAAGAAAAAACACGCAATTTAGATACAGCTACATCTAATAAGTCATTTAAAGATTTAGTATTCCAAAACTTTAACTATTCCTTAAACACTCATGATGAAAACGGTAATGAAGTAGTAAAGGTTAGATTAGTTAATAAAACATTTGATGACATCAAAAATGAAGAAGGAAAATTATTCTTTAAATCTGCCGGTTGCAAAGCATCTGTTCAAAATGTTATAGCAGATAATGTAAAGAAATTCTCTTTAATTCGTGATATTCTTATAATCGAAAAAGCTGACAATATTATTATATATAAGCAAAATGAAGCATTAGAGTTTATTGAGATATATAACAATAATAATGAAAGCGATACAGTAGAAACCCCAGAAGGTGAGATAATACCTAACCCTGCTAAACTATTCTACCCTGGTGATTTATATAATATCCTTTATAATGAAGCTGAAGACACTTTCTATATAGCTGTTATCTCTATAGTAAAGGTCAGTGATAATATATTCAATCGATTAGGGTTACGCATTCATAAGTTTGAAGTAGAAAATAAAAAGTTAATTACTGATATTATTAATACAGCAACTGATGAAATCGAATTGTATATAGACGAAAATGATGTATTTGATAATTTTGATTTAATATCTTTACATGATAAATTTGATTCATTTACTTTCAGTTACAACAATAATCATGATGTATATCTAATATCATATCTTTTAAATGATAATGCATATTATCCGTATTTGTATGAGCATAAGTTCAGAATATATAATAAAGTCCGTTTCTATAATACTTTAAACACTAATGTTTATTATAATACAGATAGTGTTCACACTAATATCTTTAATGCAGATATAGAAACTGCATTAGAGCCAAACGAAATTCCATTCTTTATACCTGTTTAAAACAATGGCCAATATCAATCTTAATACTCTCTTTACAAAAAATTATAAAACTGATTCTAAAGTAGACTCAGATATTAATTTAAATAAAGAAACCAAAGAAGCTGAAATATACTCAGATTATAAGCTTGATTTAACTCCACAAATGCTCCAGGGTGGTAGTATTAATTCTACTGTTACCCACAATGATATAAACAAAATCGTAAATGAAGAATCAATTTTAAACTCTTTACGAAATATAATGATGACAAAGTTTCAATCTCGTTTATTAAATCCTGAGATGAACTTTGATTTACGTAGTTATCTTTTTGAAGAACTTACAGAAGCCAAGGCATATTTTATTGGATATGATATTGCTACATATCTTCCAATGTATGAACCGAGAATTATTATCGGTGATATTAATGTAGTGGCTCATTATAATCATGATACCTATGTTATAAACATGAATATCCATATCCCATCTATTAATAAAAATATTAAATTATCTAGTATTTTAAACTCCGATGGTTTTAGTTTTAATTAAGTAAAAAAGAATGGAAAATTTTAATGCATACCTTAACAGATTAAGTGCTTTTTACAATGATTTGGCTTACTGGCGTTATTCAAAAGATAATATGTCAGAAGAAAATGAAAAATACACTATTAAGGTAAAGGAAAGTGCAAAACTTCTTCGTGAAGAAATGAAAAAACTACCACCTGATATGATAAGACCTCAGGTGGTAGAACATATAGAAAAAGCTTTATCGCTTTAAATTGACTTCATAAGCTTATACAAACAAGCGAAAGCATTAATTTCAGGGTCAATAATCTCTTCAAACTTATAAAGATAATCCGCAATAATTATTGTCCAATTCGGCTTAACTTCATCATCTACTAAGTCAGAATCAATGATGAGATGATAGAAATCTGAAATCATACTTGCATAATCATTATTAAACAAACTTTCATTGTTAATAATATACGAGCGAAGAGCAACATGATTCTTTTCAAGTACCAAATCAAGAACATGCTTGATAAAGTATGAATCAACATTATAATCCTTCAGCTTAAGTACACCGTCAAAAACACAAGATTGAAGATTTTTGATAATTGAGCGCATATCAGGATAGAAACGTTCAATAAGGGTCTTCAACTTAGGAAGTTCCACAGATTGATTTACCTTTACTTGCTCATTGCTAAGGATATAAAGAATTCGACGAATAACACCATCCTTAGGAGGAGTAATATCGATCAACTTACAACGAGAACGAATTGCATCATGAATTCGATTCTTGTTATTTGCCGTAATAATAAATCTAGTATTCTCAGATACTTCCTCCATCAAAGCTCGAAGAATACGCTGAGCCTGTGCATTTGCAAAACCATCAGCCTCATCGAGAATCACAATCTTAAACTTACCATTAGAAGAAAGTGTACGTGAGAAATTAGAAATCTTAGTTCTTACCACTTCAACATTATTCTCATCCGAAGCATTTACATAAAGGGTATCACACTGGAAAATATTATAAGCTAGAAGCTTAGCAAGAGAAGTCTTACCCTGTCCAGGTCGTGAACAAAGGAAAATATTATCAATAATATCCTCATTGATATATTTCATAATAAGAGAACGTGCTTCTTCGCTAAGTACAATATCCTCAAGAGTTTGCGGACGATAACGTTCAGTCCAATCTGAATTAATTTGATTAAGCATAATTCTTATATGCATCAGTTCTGTTTTATATTAAACTACCTTCAGTGGATAAATAAAAATTAGAATGGCTGTAAATCAAACAATTGGTAAATTTATACAAGTTGCTGGCCAACGCGATTTTGCACGTGATAACCTTTTCCGTATCATGCAACTTAGTTGCCGTAACTTAACATTAACAGAAGAAGATTTAGTATACGCTAAAGGTGGTAAGCTTCCTGGCCGTGTAACTCCCGTTGGTGAAAATGTGAAGTACATGGGTATGACTTTACCATATACGCGTTCTACAGTAGAATATCCTGGTAATAATGACTACGAAATTGTATTCTATCTTGATAAAGATTCTGAGCTTGTACATAAGTTCGAACGCGCTTCTCGTCAAGCTTTCAATGATGTTACTACTACTGGTGACTGGCGTTTCCCAAGTACCAGCGACGTAATGACTATCGCTGTTCTTGATATTAATCTTGACCCAATTGAATATATTACATTCTATGGTGTAAGTTTTGTTAAGTTCGATGAACTTGAATTCAAGATCGCTGAGTCAGAAGGTACTGCTGTTGAAGTAAAGGCTCATATCTCTTATCTTTATTATAAGAGAACAGGTTCTGATACTGTATTCGCAGGCGTTTGATAAATCCTTCAAATTAAAATATAAAAATAAAGCTCGCAATTTTTGCGAGCTTTTTATTATTCATGAACCATTATGAGGAAAATTAACCAGCCATACCAGAGTTAGCAGGTACCAACTCATCTTCGGCTATAATACCGGAATCAATAAAATCTGTAATTAGAGAACTAAACTTGTGAGCAAATACGTCAAAAGCTTGTTCTGGACCTTGTGCATTAATAAGACGTTGAAGGTGTTTTTGAATAGCAGGATCCTCGAAAGCCATCTGTGCAGCTTCTTGTGATTGAGGGTCAGCTAATGAAGGGTTTTCCTGAACAATTTCAAGAACTCTCTTACGAATCAAACTCCACTGATGTGCATTTACTGCTGCCATAAAATTAATTAAATGTTGTATTCAAATCCAAAATCATCTGTTGAAAGACCGTAAACACCACGATAGCTTTCAATGAGACTTCTCATAAGCATGCGCTGTTTCTTAGAGCATCTGTTATCCATGTTAACATGGAGGAGAGCCTCACACAAATAGCGATTAACTGTTTTAGAGTAATGATTACGATATAAACCCTGTGTTTCCCAAGAGACTACTTCAGAAAGAGCCTTGTCAAATGCGTTAGCGCAGTTCTGTAAACCCGATTCAAGAAGATAATCTCTCATGTGAGAAATAACAGCCTGACCTTTTTCGTCGATTGAATTATGCAACATGTTACTTTTTTATTTAACCTTTATTGAAGAAAAATTAAAAAATCCGGTTCAAGATTACTATCGAAACTACCTCTAATATAGCCATTAAAGAAATATTTTCCTGGTAAATTTATCGGAGAACTAAGTTTAAGATAAACATTAGTATTATTACTAATAGATAAACTTTCTAAATGTTCTAATATTTTATAATAGCACTCATCTTGAATTTCAGTAGGAGTATCTATAAAATATATATTATCTTCATTCATTTTGATTTTGTTCTGTATTATTTTCAGTGTTATTTTCACTACTATTTTCTTCAGGTTGTGGTTCTCTTTTTATATAAAGAACATTTCCGCATTCAACACAAAGAACACCTTGCTGAAGAATTAACGGGCATGTGAGCTTATTTAAACCATGCCTACAACTAATAACATATGTGGAATTATTCATAATTAATATGGCATTAATGTATCTGCAACATTTGGATCATTTACATTAATATACTTTGATTTAGATGATTTAGCTTTCTCATTTTGTTTTTCCTTATCGTCAATGAAATTCTTATATAAAATAGTAGTTTCAATAGGAGTCATATCTAATAAAGAGTCCCATGCAACTCTAATATAATGTGTAATCAAATATTGCATATTATAAAAATTTTCTAACATATCTTTATATATAAATGCAATAGAATAAAACATTGATGGTCTTAATATATTATCTACAATTTTGTTAGAATTAGGTCCAGCCTCATTAATAACTATTTCAGTATCAAAATTTTTATCTGTTTGATATTCTATTTCATTAATGAACTTAGTCGGAATAACTTCCCTCAGTTGTTCCAAAGCTGTATCATCTATTGGATTTCCACCAAAGGAACGCAAAGCTGAGAACTTATCAATAATAAATGATTCATTATCATCGAATAACAATTTTGTAGGATAATGTATTTCAACATCGTAATTGTTGAGTTTAAAAGTTATATGTGATTTTTTATACGAGTTTTCTATACTATCTAACATAATTGTAAGCGGTACCTCAATTGAATCTACCTTTTGGCCTTTAAGGGAAATACTACCTCTTACCGAATAAAAATAATAAGCAATATAAATGTAAGCTTTGTCACAAATATCTAATGTATCAAAACAATCTATTGATTCTTTAATAAGAGTATCTAAAGCTTTAAAAAAACCTTTATAATTATCGCCATTAAGAAATTTAAGTAAAACTAAATATTCTCTATTTCTTAACTCCTTTAACGAAAAACTTTTACCTGATGGAGTCGTTAGATAATTATAGTATTCAATCATTACAATATAATTATTTCAATATTCTGGAAATAAATAAAGTTAATGTTAATTAAAGACGTTTTAGCACTTCTTACTGAGTATAATGCATCAAAAACTAATACCACTTTAGCAGGTCAGGGTGGTGAAAAAGCTACTGGTAAAAATTATGATAACATTATTACCGGTAAAGCTAAGCCTTATAAAGGCAATGAATATGAAACTAAGTATGCACGTGTCTTTCCAGCACTTGCAGAAATTGTTAAGAAAGTTAAAACGCAGTCTTTAAAGGGAGATATTATGGTAACAGGTCCTGCATTGCAGGAATTAAATCAATTGTTAAAGGCATATAAACCTAAACCTACTCCCGAGGGTGATTTCTCTTTGCCATTTGGTGATAACGTAAGAATGAAGTATAAAAGTAATACAGTATTTGTTGGTTATCATGACCCTAATAAACCTACAGCTAACGCTCCTGCTCCTACGGCTGACCCTGCACCAGCCGCAGACATTACTAAATAATTTACATGGCCGCTGAGTTATCTATTCCTGCTGATATATTTGAAGAAATGGCAGGAATGAAGGAAATTACACCGCCGCCATCTCCTACTGGTGAGCAAAATGTAAATTCTGAACGTATAGTAACTCCTATAGATGAAGCACGTTTAAAAGTTGCTTCTCGTGCATTTTTTTCAAAAATAGAAAAAAAGTTTGTTAAGACACTCAATAAAGTTGCTAAAAAATTATTGTCTTACCAAAAGCAAGATGCACCGCCTAAAATTAAGCGTCCTAAAAATATCTTAGTAAAAATTATTATTAATGAATCTCCTGCTGAAACTGAAGGTAGAGAGAATGCTAAGGATGCTAAGAAAAATGAAAGTATCTTAACAAAAGCATGGAAAGCCTTTAAATTTATTTTAAAAAAATTGCTTGGTTTTGTAGTTAAGCATTTGGTTAAGAAGGCAATCAAGATTATTATGGCTGCTATGAAAAAAATGTTAAAAGCAGTCAAAAAAGCAGTCAAGGTAGCATTTAGGGTCTTTAAACGAACTATTAAAAAGATAGCAAAATGGATTTTTAAAAGTGTTAAAGCACTAGTTAAAGTTATTTGGAAATTAGTAAAGAAATTATTTTTCAGAGGTAAAGCCTCGGCTAAACATTTCACTGGTGAGCCTAATAATAAAGATATGGGTGACCCATCTTTAAGTCGAAAGAAAAATAAGATGGGATTAAAAATGAAGGGTATTAAGAAAAAAGAAAGCTTTATAATGAAAGCTCTTAAAAAGCTTTTTAAAAAAATTGTTAAACCCCTTCAAAAGTTAATCACTAAGGTCTTTAAGAAAATCATCATGAAAATTATTAAAACAATCGTGAAAATGATTGTTAAGTTTATTGCCATGCAGGTAATTGGTTCGTTATTACCAGGTATTGGTAATGCAATTATGGGTGCAGCATCTATGGCTTTAATGGTGATGGATATTATAGGCATCGTTAATTTCGTACAAGGCATTTCAAGAGATGTAACTGGTTTAGCAGATGAAGTAGAGCCAGATGCAGATGAAGGCGATGGGCCAGATGATGATGGACCTGACTTTGATGAAATGAGTATGCAGGAAGTCCAAGCTTTTATGAAAAATTTAGAGCAACAGGGCCAGACTGCATCAGATGATTATTACGATGCTAAAGCACGATACTTAGAGCTATTAGCTGAGCAATATGAAAAAGAAGGTGATATAGAAGGTTTAGAGCTTATTGAGCAAGCTATGGAAACAGGTCGTGTACCTACAGAAGGAGCACCTGAACATAATGGTCCTGAAGACCCTGACGCCATAAAGAAATTAGATATCAGCGCATTACAAAAAGAATTACAACGCAGAAAAGAAACCCAAGCTAAGAGAAAATACGAAAATAAACGTAAAAATGTATTTGATGAAAGTGAAATGAATATCCTCCTCAAAGGTGAAGAGGATGGAGGACCAAAGTGGATGTCTATTTGGCGTGAAATAATGTGGTTTACTAAACAGGGTATTTGGGATAGATACTGGGTAGAGCCTGAGAGATTTAATAAAATTTGTTATGAAGAATTAGGTTCTAATATAGTTCCTCGCAAATACACTTATACAAATGAACCTCAATGGTGGTATGAAACTAAAGAACAACGTGATGAACGTGTAGAAAAAGGAAGAAACAAAATTCTTAATGAGGAAAATTCTGAATATTCTGAAAAAGAAGAACTTAAAGACCAACTTAAATTTGACGAAGTTATAGATAAAGTAGACAAATATAAGTTTAATACAATGGAAGTTTCTTTCCAATATCGTAAAGAGAAAATTAATGAAATTAATGCTCAACGAACAAAGCATAATAAACTATTAGAAGCATTAACAATTATTTTAGATAAAAGAGGTCTTAGTACCGCTAATATGCCTCATAGACCATATCTAATGTCAGTAGGTCCAACAAAGTAAATTAAATAATATCAATGGCTGAGGAAAGACTTTCAGATGAAGTATTAAATGCTTTGGTAGAAAATACCAAAGTAATAGAAGCTAATAACCGTGTCTTAGAAGCACAGGGAGAAAAAACTGAAAAGAAAGATAAAAAAGAAGCTAATGTTATAGCTGAGCCGAAAGTCAACTCTAGCTTAACTGGTGATGAAAAAGCCCGATATGCAAATATTGGTAAAGAGATGTTTGCTCCGGTTTTAAGTTCATTAGAAAAACTTATTAAGCGTGAAAAGAAAAAGAATGAAATGCTTATTAAGGATGATGCAGCTACTGTAGAAGATAACCTTAAAATTCAGTATGAAACTAAACCTGACCCACAAGCTGAAGGAGGAGGTTCATCATGGTTAACTGTATTATTAGGTATATTAGCAGTTGCAGGTGTAGCTATAGCATTATTTCATGATAAAATTGGCGAATTTTTTGGTAAAATTTGGGATTGGGTAACAGAGATGTTTTCATCTATTGCTAATTTCTTTAGTACTGAAAACGGAAGCTCACCAATTTCGAAAATTCTTAAAATTTGTGGAGATGCTCTTGGCGCATTGTGGAGTTTTGTTAAGCCAATCTTTAAAAAGATGGGTGAATTTGGTAAAACAATTTGGGATGGTATTAAAGCTGGTTGGGATAAGTTTATTACCGGCCCTGATGGTATCTTAAACTTTGGTGTTAAAGTAGTTAAAGGTATTATTAGTTTTGCAAGTAATGCTATTTCTTGGATTGGTAATGCCATTAAATCTGCTGTTATGGGCCCGATTAACATGATTTTCGGTGGTGCTGAAGATGACGGTAAAGCAGCTGGTGAAGAAGCTGCTCAAGACGTTAAAGCCAGTGTTAATCAAGAAGCGACAGATGCAGCAGCCAGACAAAAAGCTATTACGGATGATGTTCTATTCAATGCAGAAAAGGCAGATGCTGCTATTATAGAAACTGCTCAGGCAAACAGAGATGCAGCATTACAGAGAGCTAAAGAACAAGGTTTAGAGGTCAAAGATGGTAGAGTCACCGATGAGTCTCTTAAAGAGCATGCAGCTAAAGCTGGTTTGGATGCCTTTATGAAAGCCAATGGCATTGATAAAGTAGATTCTGAGGAATATGAAAAATATAAAAATGAGTTCATGAAGTTTGTCGAGCTTAAAGATGGTGAAGCTAAGATTAATATGGAAGGGCTTAAAAACCATCTCAATAAAATAGCTGATGATGAATCATCAATATGGACAATCGAATCAGATTTTATTGATGGTCTTCAGAATATGACAACTGACCAGATAAACTCTATTAATGGTAGTGTTACAGGTGCTCTTCAAGAAGGTTTACAAGTTACTGCTGATATGAAAGCGGCTGAAAACCTTGAAAATATGACGGAAGAAGAACGTTTTGAAGCGCGTCTTCGTCAAGCCATGAATAGTGGTGAATCTGCTGAGTTCCGTTTCATGGAAGGCCGTAAAATGATTTTAGAATCTGCTGAGCTTATTAAATCTACATTTGGTAACTATGATGAAAATATCAGAAAAAACTTTACTTCTACATGGGCCAGCTTCATGAAGGACTTTTTGGATAAGATTCAAATTATTATCAATACTTCTACACCTCAGGATAATAGTACGAATAATTATCAAATTACGCCATTGCATAAAGAAACATTTACAACAATGGCCAATCAATTAGTATCATTGGCACAGGCCTCACTTGATGTAGTTACTAAACAAAATAACATTTTAGGTGAAATTTGTTTACTCTTGGCTAATCCACCTGCACCTCCTGCAGCTGCTACTCCTATTATTGCAGATAATGCAATGGATAAATTAGATGAAGGAGCTAACTATGTAGCCAAATCAGCTAAATCATTGATAGCAAACTTGGCAGATGCTGTAACATTTTGGGATTAATAAATAATACTATATGTCATCTAACGGTCTTAGTGATGCTTTAAAAGCTGAACAAAAACGAGTATTAGGAATTTCATTTACTAGCGGAGGAGATGGCGGAACTATTGATATAGTAAGCAAATACCCTTGGATTGCAGATGAAACTGTTAGCAGTGGTTCCAGTGATACATCGTCTGATGGTACATCATTTCAAAAACGTAATAATGTGCCTTTCTGTTACGCAATAGAACGTGTTTCAGCAGTAAATGCATCAATAGCCAATATCGCTAACATGGTTAATACATTGGGCGACCAGCTGAGTAAAGGTGCAGATACTGCTAAATCTACGTCAACAACACTTTTTGGTGAAAAAGTTGGTAATGCTGTTGGAGAAGTAGGTTCAACAGTAGTAAATGGGGTAAAGGACATTTTTGACCAACTTAAATCAAAATTTAAATTTGATGAGTTACTTAAAGGAAATAATATGAATAGTCAAATGTTCGGTCCTTATCAGTACCTTTATATCACTAAAGCAACTGGTAAAAAATTCGTATTCCCTTTGGCAACTAATGACTCTTCATTCTCTACTGTTAAAAATAAGTGGGGTGCAATGAAAAAATTACCAGGCTTTTTAGGTAACCTTGTTGGTACTGGTATTGAAAAGCTTAAGACATTTTCAGCTTCTTTAAACATACTCAATAACCTGGATTCCTTTGTCTCAGGTAAAGGTGACAGTGATATGGGTAATGTTGATGAAACCCCAAAAACTTACACATACCCGACTGATGGTGATGCGTTAAATGTTGCTTTTACATTATATAATACCACTCGCTTAAATGCATGGAAAGATAATTACAGATTCTTGTTATTGTTTGTATTACGCAACTTACCAATGCGTATAGATGCGTTCACCTTCACTCCTCCTGTATTGTATGATATTATTCAGCCAGGTGTTAAAAGATTACCGGTTTGTTGTGCTGAAAATATCAAAATTGTGCCAAAGGGCATGGTCCGCACATTAACATGTGAAAACTTTATTAAAGGCAGTGGTACTATAACAGTAAATGTTCCTGAAGCTTGGGAAGTTAATATTACTTTTAAGAGCCTTATTGGTACTAGTGCTAATATGATTCTTTCTGAGTTAACAGGTTCATTAAATGTATCAACTTCTAAAACAGAAGCTGCACCTGCTACTCCACCTGCTGACTCAACAGCTGAAACATCTCCAACTACTTCTGAAACTCAAGAAGTTCAGCAAAATGAGCCATTACCTATACCTAATACTTCACCTCAATCTCCACCTCAATTAGGATAATATGGATTACTCTACAATTTTCAGACGATATAATACTACGGAAAATTTACCGTTTTTGCTTTTAAATAAACGAGTAGAATTTCCTACTGATAGAACTCTCCATATATATGGAACAAGATTAGTTGATGGTAATACACCATGGACTACTATGAGTTATAAAATATACGGAACTATAGATTATTGGTGGATACTCTGCTCATTAAACCCAAGCTCTGTATTTTATGCTAATGATAGTGATGTTATATATTACATAAAACCGGAGTATCTTGATGTAATTCTTAATTCAATATCTAGCAATATATAATGGCAAACCCACAAGAAACATTAGCAAATGCAGGTGCTAATACGCAATCAGCAGTAGTTCAAGGTGCAGTGCAACCTACTACGGCGGTTCCCTCCATCGTCGATGCTCTTAATTCAACACCAGACCCCTCTGTAGCAAATTCTGTACCAAGTGCTGGCATCAGCTCTATATCAGATGAGGTTATTAATAGCCTAGTTAACAACACTACTACTGCAGCAAATTCTAGTTCTGCACCCGATAGCTCAGCAAGCCAAGAAGGTACCGATATATTTGAACACATGGCGACATTATCGAATTTTGCTAATATTGAATATACTAAGTTCGATGATGGTGGTAACCGTAAAATTGAATGTATCTTTGTTGATAAAATAAAGATGGATAAAGAGTCAGCAATATACTGCACTTACGGTAAAGCAATTAAAAGTATAGTTATAAATCAAACTGTTACTAATTATGGTTACACAGCCTCAATGATCATTAATGACAGTAACGGATTTATACAAAGTATAGTAAATCACCAGTCTAATTTCTATTGTGTTTTGAATATAATGGAAATATTTTCAGAAGCTGATGATATTTTAGGTGAATCTGGAGCTGCCAGAGTTGAATCTGGGATTATGCCTGCTCCATATATTTTTGAAATTGAAGATGTTACATCTAAATCACCTGACGGTGCCA
Source organism: Lachnospiraceae bacterium (assembly GCA_017412055.1). Classification (GTDB taxonomy): domain Bacteria; phylum Bacillota; class Clostridia; order Lachnospirales; family Lachnospiraceae; genus SVEL01. Next base: position 39,690 of record JAFQOW010000041.1, read on the forward strand.
AAGAAAAGGTTTATAGCTTTAAATTAATAGATTTAGTTTCTGCAACTCTTAAAAAGGTTTCTTATGGTAATTTGCTTATATGGAATCCTGCTTTCATGCAATCTGCTAATTTCATAGACCTTTATAAGACAATAATTGATTTTGCTGCTGAAATTATATCATTTGCACATAATAAAAAATATTTTTACTCAAATCATTTATTCTTTACAGATGATATAACTGATAGCTTTAATGATTTAATTAAAAATGTAATCCTAAAGGACTTACCAATATCAATGTCCTGTTATGAGTTATTAGATTATATCTATAAACATGCTGCTAGAGAAATTGAACCACCTAAACAATTTGAAGGTGAAACAGTTGGTAATGTTCTAATTCCAGTTTTACTTCAAGAAGAAAATGAAGATATAAGTAGTGCTTATAGAAATTACTTTAAACGAGATACTGATAAAAAACTCGTAATGCCAATTTCATATTCTGGTAAATCTTCAATTACCGGTAATATGGTAAAAAGAGGGTTATTTGCAAAATGTATATTAATGCCATTTGAATTAGCATTTAATTCAGATAAGTGCATGATTTATGAAAATATTAACCCTATACAAGACGAAAATGGTGCATTAACAGAGCGAGAGACTTATTTCGAAGCTATAAATGGTATAACAGTATGTCCTATTAGTGAAAGCGTTGATTTACCTCCTTCTAACTTTGTAGTTGGTTTAGGTTGGAAAAACTTATCTCTCATGGCTGATACACCATCTGGTGGTAGCAATATGCTTATCTATTTTAACTGGATTTATGAATTTTATAAAGCAGCATTTCTTAATGATAAAGCCAGTGCCATTAAAGGTAAATTAGGTAAAAATTTATATCCTTCTGTGGACCCTCACTTCCATAAAATGGAAAGTGCCGGATTGTTAGAGGGAGATAAAGAAAAATTTGCAAAAATTAATTCCAATACGATTGTATTAAAATCTACTGATACTGTTAAAGAAGCATTATATCATGTAGGTAGAGCTTTAAAATCATTTATCTTTTTAAATGCCCTATTTGGTTTTAAAGTAAAGGGTAATATATACAGACATCCAGGTGAGATTATTAAAATAACTAATGCTTTTAATAGTGAAGAAGCTGATAGTGCAGTATCATCAGTAGGTGGTGCCGAAGGTGCATTAGCAGGTTTCTCTTTAGCTTATATTACAAGTGTTGCACATATATTCAATGGTAACAAATTCCAAGATAGCATCTATGCTTCAAGAATATGTTCAGTTGATACAGTTCAAGCCGCTGCATCGCCTTCGATAGAAGGTTCAACCGGTGATGCAGTTTAAAACATTCCACCAAAAAGTGAGGACATACAATCAGTAAATGCATTGGTAACACGTTTTTGAACTTTACCCATTACTGCAGACATGCTTCCTCCAAAACTCTCAGGTTGTTTAGCAGGAACAGCTTCATTGCCTCCAGTAGCAGCAGATTCAGCCCATACTTCATCCTGTGATTGAGCAAATGTACAAGCAGCATGCTTATATGTGTGTTTATGTGGAAGAATACGACCTACACTTCGTGTTGTAGTAAGCGGGTCTAAAGTAAATTGCATATATACTGTTGGCATATGTGACATTGCCGGACCACCATCCGTTGTAACAGGAGGAGTTGTAGATATAAGTTGAGCAGTACCCGTTAGGATAGTAGGGGTATTAAAATATACAGGAAGAATAGGACTCATAGAAGTATCCATAATCTGTTGAGGTGCAGTCATATGATTAATAAACAATTCACCGTTAACAAATGCACCACCTTGAACTACCAAATTTTTAGCCATTTTAACTGAGTTAACAAAAGTGGTATTATCACTTTCAACATAAAACTCAGGACCTTTAATAACTACGATTTCGCTGCTAACTACTTTAACAACATTTGAAATAATGCTAGCACATTCACTGGCAACAATATTTGCAAGTCCGCCCGCGGCCATAAGATTAATGTTACCACCCGAATTAAGGCTGATACCACCACCTGCAGCATCAATACTAAATTTATTCATGGCAACCATTGAATATGTACCGCCATGATGGTCACCTGAATTATCTACTGCTTCACATTCAGTGTAAGTTAAAGTAGATTCCATTGTACCTTGAGTTGGTGAAGTAGATACTACTTTGCGTTCACGACCGGCTCCATCCTTACGGCAGGACGGGAATACATTTGGGTTAGAACCTACTATAGTAACTTTATCATCAATTGCTTGTGTCATATCGACACCGCTATCACCACGTGCTTTCATATATTAACAATTTTGTTTTTCTAATTCCATTATTTTAGGCGTTAACTCTGCTGCCTTTTGCTCATACTCATCTTTATTATAAGTGCTCTTTTTATCTTTACTTTCACTTGCAGGATTAGCAAATAATACACTAAAATCACCTTCTGAAAGTGCCTTTTTAATATTTTCTTTAGTTGGGCACTCAGGTAATTTATCATACATCAATTCAGTTTGCTTTTGCACTTTTTCTAACTCATTTTTTGCAACTAACCCGGCTTTCTTAATTTGAGCGGCAGAAGCCATTTTGCTAAACTTTTTAGAGTAACTAGAAATTTCATTAGCTACATCTGATGCCATAGCTAAAAACAAATTACCACCGTTAGAACTTAATGGCTCATCATCTCCATCTGCAACATCATCCTTAACATCTACTATTGCATCAAGTACCTTTGATGGAATACCTACTAAGGTTTTAAGTACACTGCCGGTTGTATCATTTCTATTATCATTAAAACCTGAACGAGCGGCAACTAACTCAGCTTTTAACTTGTCAGCATCTTGATGTAATTTATTATTAACTACTGCAGGATTACCAATCATTCGTGCTCTGGAACCAAAAGCACCTTCATTTAGCTCATTAGTATAAATGGAATCATTACCTGATGTTTCAGACATATTATTGCCACGGTTAACTCCCACATTATCAGTCTGAACCACTGATTTAGTTACGTTATCTGATACAACTGTAGTATTACCGTTACTATTAGATGTCTGTTGAACATTATAATGTCCGCTATTTGGTCCATTTGAACGTGTGGTAACAGTTGTTGTTACCCCGTTACCATTATAAGATTGCTGTGTATTTGTACCTCCTGCCATATTAGTTATCTGATACGTCTTTAATTACTTTTGCCATTTCATCATCATACGGTATTTGACGTATGATATATCCGATACCCTTTTCATCAGGGTAAGAAACCATAACTTTAGTACCAATGGGGAGTGTAACATAATTTCCCTTTGGACCATTAGTAAAAGTATTAACTTCTGCGCCTTCAACCTGTTGAGGGTAATAGGTCTGTAACCAATTAGCGGCTGGACGAGTATGAGGTGACTGAAGAAACTCACCATCTCCGGGTGTAGAATATCTTACTGCAACTTTGCTAGCATCCATATTCTTTACATCCTTTACAGTTGTTTCATCAATAGAAGGTACATTATCTTCTAATGTAACATAACCATTTGTATCATCAAAATTATATGAACCACCTGAATTCATCTCTGAGCTAAGGTAACATTTTTCTGCATTAGCACGCATATAAGCAAGGTCTACTAGTGTTAAGTTACCTGCATTACTGCCAAAGCCGCGATTAGAACCATAAGTCCCATAACCACCTTTGGCTGGAATCCAAACACTTATAGGGTTGGTTTCCTCTTTTCCAACTACATAACCTATATAAGATTTCATATTAAATTATCAATACCGTTAATTTGTTTAGCAGCCTTTTCCATCATAAATTTTTCACGCTCCAAATAACTGCTAAGACTATTTACATCAGTTAATTCTGAGGCTATTGCAGAATTTAATTTGTCACCAGCTTCTGTAATTTTACCAGAAATTTTCTGCTCAAATGATTGTAGCTTATTTCCTAAGAATTTATTAAGCATACAAGCAGCCATAGTTGCAAACATATATTGACAGTCTTCTTCAGACATAAATGCATCAAAATCCAATTCACCTATTTTGATAGCATCATCAAACATATTTTCAATTGCTTCTACTACATCTAAAATAGAACCTAAGAAGCCTAATGCGTTATTGACTAAACCACTAATGGAACCAGAGATCTGGCTTAGAGCTTGAGTTATCTGGCCCTTTACTTGAGCAGCCAATCTATCAGCAATATCAGTAGCTGCAGCTAATAAATTATTTGCAACATTATCTAATACTCCTAATAACATACCAGGGTTAGCTAATATTAATCCTGCACAATAAGCCATTTTACCAACTTGAATTAAGTTTTGAGCAGAATCAGTAACAGAAGTCACTAATTGACCTAATGATTGAACATTATCAGTTTCAACACCCTTTGTAATACTAAAATTAGGTATTTTAATATCAAAAAAGCCTTTTCCTTGACCTGTAATAGCATTAGTTAAAGCTGAAAATATAGCTGACATTATTATTATTTAAAGGGCTTATAAATAATTCATATGCCAGATGGAATTCCTTTTAGTATTGGTTTAGAAGCCTTACCAGCAGATGCATTACATCAACCAACAGCAATGGCTGGTGGCGGAGTAGGTGGTATGGGTGGAGGTTTTGGAGATATGGGAATGATGGGTGGAGCTTCATTTATGGGCGGCACAATTGGTTTAGGCGCAGTTCAGACTGATGGTGATTTTATTACTGACCAAAGTTTAAAACAAGCTTATATTCCAATGACCGTTTTCCAATCCTTTCCTGTTAAACTTCCAGACGGAACTTATACAATGGTTTCTGACCAAACGAGTACAGCTGACGGTGCCGGTACTAACTTAGGTGGTTTAGCCGTTAGTCTTAATGGTGGTATTGCCGGGTGTCCTGATGGCTTTAATGAAAGCATTCTTAATGGTATGAAAGATAAAGTACCCAATTTTAAAGTAGGTGCATCATGCTCAACAAAATTTGGTACTCAATATCTTAAGTATTTCTATCCTGATGTTCAGTGGGGTGAAAAAGATTTTGGAAAACTTAAAAGTCGTCTTTTATTATGTGCTGAAGTAGTATGTCCTATTTCTTCCACTGAAGGTAAACCGATTCGTATTAAAATGTGCGATGAAGGTCCATGCCATAAAAATGCAATTGACGTCATGGGTGCATTCTGCATGTTGAGCAACTATGCTGATATTTTTAAGGTATATGGTAAGATTAATGGTAAGAATGAAAATATAGATAATACCACATATCAATTTCCATATAAAGATGCAGGTTATGACTACGTAAAAGGTGAAATTCCAGGGTATGGTCCAGAAGGAATGCTCCAACTTAAACAAAATGTAAAAGTAACAACCGCATTCTCACGTTATGGTGGTTCTACTAAAGGTGGTGAAACTAATAGTATTGGTCACGCTATGACTCGTGTTCGTTTCTTTGTTGACCCCAGCCAAAAAGCTGATGCTGAAAAATTATTAGGTCACGCTATTCCAGATGAATTTTGTAAAACAAATTATGATGGTGAAGTAGTTCAAATTGGTGGAGGTATGTCAATGGCCGGTATGGTTAATGTTGATAACTCATCTTTGGCTGGTATGATTATGAATGCTGGTCTTCGAGTTGGTCAATATTGTTCCTCACATGGTTTCAAATACTCATGGGATGGACGTACTTTATCAAATGCTCCTGCCGGTAGTGGAATGAAAATCGTTGCTAAATCTAGTACAGACTGTTCAGCTGGTGTATGGTGGATTTTAGGTGAAGCCGGTTTATTGAAGAATCCTACCGGATGGCCGCCCAATACAGTATTCTTTAGAAAGAACTTCCAAAGTAGTTTTGTTGATGGAGTCGGTCTAGTTGAGGTGGATATATCTCAGTTACAACCGGGAGATATTGTATTATGGGACCGTGGTAAATCTCAAGGAAATCATATTGCAATTTATGCTGCTCCTGGTAAGTGCTTTGACTTCGGTTCAACTAAACGTATTAGTTCAATGCAGCCAGTTAATAAAGGTCTTAATGACCCAAGTGCTGTTGCCGGACGTAAGTTCTGGCGAGTAGTTCCAGCTGGTACTGCACAAGGTGCCGTTAACTCTGAGCATAGAAGCGGAGTAACATCATCAGGCTCATTAAGTCAGGCAGATATGGCAGCAATGAACTAAGTTTTATCAGATGCTTCTTCGTTAGTATCAGCTTTAATAAGTGTTTTACCTTGACCGCCTACAGTTGTTGTAGGCTGTTTTGGTTTTAATGCACCATCATTTTGAGGAGTATAACTATTTGTAGGTGTACCATCAGGAGTTTTCTTACTAACATTATTGGTAAATGGACCCTTTGTATTTTTAGAAGGGTCATATACTCTTAATCGACGCATATTTTCCCATATACGTGCGCAATCACCTAAATTACTAACAATATTAACTTTAACGGCAGAAGATATATCTTTTGCCTTTTCTTCAGCTTTAGAGTCTCCAACAGTAGCTGTTTCTTTTTCTAATCCAGCTGATTTTAATTTCTTAGAAAACTCATCAAATGAAGCTGACATATTACCTAACATAGTACGATAAGCTTTTTCTACATCAGGAATTAATTTTGAAATTACATGTTGACGAATATTACCCCATGTGGTAGTAGATTCATCTTTTTCCTTCTCTTTTCCATTTTCATCTTTTTCAGGAGGAGAAGTAATACGCGAAAATACATTACTTAATGTATTAAAATTTCTATCATCACCTAATAAACCGATAGAAGCTGAAAATGGTCCAAGATACTCACATGGGTTCTGGAGACAGTTCATGGAATCATCTTTAGCAGAATCAGTCGTCTGCTTATTATATTTTTCAATACGTAATTCATCAACTACTGTAATATCACTAAACTCATACTTATAGATTTCCATATATACTGGACTATGCATGATCTTTTCTCTAAAGTACATAATAGTATCAGTATCTAGTTCAGGACCATTTGCTAAAAAGAAACCTACAAATTCCTTCTTTGCAGCATAATCACCATATTGTGCAGCTCTATATAAAAGAGCAAGTTCCATATTATCTTTAATATGAGGGTCTTCTAAAAGTACGCAAAGTCGTGGGTCATTTTGTAATTCTTCTCGAGTTTTACAGGATGCCACATAATTTAAAAATTCAGGACTATTAGATGAATATACAAAACTCATAATACATCAGCTTCTATAACGTCAACCCTTTTAGCATCTTCCAAAAGTCTTGACATAATTTCTTCACGTGATAACAATACTTTAGTTTGGTTATTTTCAGTATTCATTTGTTGGTCAGCAGCAATACGCATTTTCGTAAGCTCCATATTTTGTTTATGCTTTTCTTTATTAAGATGAAGCTTACTAAGTGCATCAATCAATCCAGTTTGTGCTTTAACAAAACTAGCTGCGGCCTCAACTAATTCAGCATCTTGAGGAGACGATTGCACCATATCTAAAATACTTTCTAAAGCGCCTTTAGCAGAATCCATTATATCATTAGTTTCAGATATAATCTTTTCTTCTAATTGATTAGCATTAGGTAAAGCAAGCTCATTTTTAACTGCTTTAGTTTGCTTTACAATTTCAGAAGGTGTAATACCTAAAAGAGCATTAATGTCGTCAGTAGTACTCATATATTAAAGTGCTTCCATATCTCCACCGGGATTAGAGTCAATGGCTTCCACTGCTCCATCAGCAGCTGCGTCCATTTCGCCGCCCATATCCATGCCACCTCTGAGGTCACCGCCTCCACCAAGGTCCATTCCACCGCCCATATCCATTCCACCACCTGCATCGCCTCCACCGTCAGCACCGACACCAGCCTGCTGCATAAGTGTTACGGTCTTCCAGTTAGGTCCAGCATTAGTAATCTGGGCAATTTCATATTCATGAGCAGCTTCGAGTTTACGCATACGATACTGTTCCAAAATTTCATTATCAGTAAGACCCATGACATTCTTAAGGGTCCAAGTTTTAGAAATTACATCAATACCTGCAATCTTAGAGTAAGCATCACCTGCAATCTGGATACCCTGAAGCTTACGCATATAGAAATAGTTTGTAGGTGGAACAAACTCAAGCTCAAACATATGCTCCTTAAGTTTCATATGCTGATAAAGACCAGTAAACTTAAGGTGAGAAATAAATGCTTGTTTAAAAGCTTCTGCGAATTTACGCTGAATAGAGATAATAAATTCGGCAAAACGAATTTCTTCACGAAGAAGAGTAGAAGAATCAATAGCGCCCTGTGACTCAGACTCTAAACGGTTAGTCGGTACACGAAGGGCACGATAAAGAGCTTTAATGAAATAATTAAGGTCATCAAGCTGGCCGAGATTCTGACCACCAGGAAGCTGTTGAACATCTACACCTTCATAGCCATTACCCTTAGCTACCCAGAAAGAGTCAAGCATAGACTGCGGCTCAAATTTCTGTGTAATATCACCGGTGTTAAGATCAAATGCCTTAGACTTAAAGTAACGGTCTTTTAAACGTTGAAGGTGTGCTTCTGCTTTAGCTGTAGGAAGATTACCACAATCAACTTTGAAAATCAATCGTTCAGGAGCACGAACTAAACGATAGATGATAATTGCATCTTCAAGGTAAGAAAGTTGAATATAACGTTTACGTGCTCTTTCAATATAAGGAATAACAAATTCACCAGTTGGGTCCCAGTTATCAGAGTGAACATAAAGTATCTGATTTGCCTGATAAGGTACGTGTTCCATCTTAATAATGTTATTGTTGTTATTACCTTCAAATGTTACACTCTTACCAGTAAATGCAGCAATAATATCATTAAACTTATCCTTATAGTGAGCTTCCATCAACTCAGTCTGAAGCTTAAGAGCACCAACAATACCCTTCTTCTTAGTTGATTCAGCAGCTGTACATACAATCAATTCAAGGAAAAGCTCACCATCAATTAAGTAATCTTCACAATATTTCTTTCCTCTTTCTTTAAGATTGAACAAGTTAATAAAATAATCAAATTCATCAGAAAGACGTTTAATGTGTTCATTGCTCAAATCTTTATCAAGATACCTGAAATTAATGACGCGCTTTTTATGGTCTTCATTAATGAAAGAATTAGAAATCTCTTCAATAGCATCGCCAACTTCCGGATAAGAAGCCATTAAACGATACTCATAAATTCGATTAGCCTTAGCAGCATCAAGAGATGCATAAAGTACATTTGCAAATGGATTATACTGTCCACCTACACCAGTTGCAACTGATGCGGTATTGTCCATATGAACAAGGCCATGAGAAACTGAATTATTAACTAACGCTTCTCTACGGCGGATACCAGTATTTTCAAAGTCTTCCCACTTAGGGTTAGAAAGAGTGGCGATACCATTACGCATAATATCACCGATATAATTTGTATTCTTTAGGTAATTTCCTAAAGCTCTTGAAAGATTTGTCTTAAATTGATTAGTCTTCATTAGATCGTATGTAATTTAAAGCCTTTACGCTCACTTATTAAATCATAGTCAATATCATTTACAACTGCTATATCAAAAGGACCAGAAAATTTTAATGTATCTTTGAAATCAACTATAATTTTATTATCTGTTTGTTTTAGAATATTTAATACGTAACCGGAAACACTGTCATGTTTTTCTTCTAATGTGTTAGGAAATGGGTGAAGAGAATTATTATATTTTTTAGTATAAGATTCTAATCCTTCGAAAGGTCCACGTTGTTCTGGAATTGCCAATACTTTACAATCTTTAAAATTATAACCATTAATAGTGACTTCGCAATCTTTAGTAATAGGTAATGAAGTTGAACGTTCTTTATCCATAACAAAGAATGCCTGTGTATTATTAACAGGATGACTCTTATAGACTGATGTAATAGTAGGATGTGCAGTTGCAAACTGTCTAGGATTATTATATCGCATCCATTCCTTAGTTTCCATTACAGTATGAACAAGAGGTCTAAAAAGTGATATTTCATCATAGATACGAGAAAGAGTATCTTCATTAGGTACTACTGTTGTTCCAATATCAAAAATAATACCATGAGCACATCCATTCATCTTAGGGAAAAGCCAACCGTCAATAGTGAACCCTAACTTACCTGTAAACTTATCTTCGTCAGATGATTTTGACTCAGTTCTAACATCTAAATTAAGTTCACCATCCCACTCAATTTTATTGCGGAGTTCAACCCAGTTTGTATCAATAATCTGAGGTACAAACCATGAATAGGTAACTGCCGGCTGAAATTGTGTAGCTAATTTACCATAAATCTGATATAAATCAGTCATATACTTTGTCATTATGGTAACATCTACCTTAATAGATATAGGGGTAGGTCTAGCATAATCACTTATACCATAATATGTAGAAACTTGTAAATTTTGATTTTTAGAAGCTTGACGCTCCTTTACAAAAGAAATACCAGATAAACTAATAATAACTACAGGTAACTCATAATTCTTAGCCTTACTGATAATATCTAACATTACTCGTTGTTTAGTGCCTAAAATATAACCAGGTTTAATAACTTCATCTAATTCTCTTTCTCCTGATTCTTTGTTTACACTATAGCGCATAACTAAAGCATTATCAATAATAGATATAAATTGTTGAAGTATAGTTTCTATTTCAAAATTATACTCGTATCTGTTTGATTCTAACACATTCTTTATTTAATTGCTTAAATATAGGCATGGCACAAATTATGAATATTAATGCTGCACCTATCGTAAGTCCTGATGGCGCTTACCTTGTTGCACTCAAGGATGGACGCATATCTCGTATCGATGGTAAAGCTCTTAGTCAAGATACCGAGGTTAAAGTTTATGTAGACCAACAGGTTGAAAAACTTACTGCTGAATATACTAAAACTATCGCTAAACTTGAAGCTGAAATTATAGAAATTAAATCAGTTATCAATAGCATGTTTAGTGCAGTTCAAAATGGCAGTGCAGTCATTGAACCAGCAGACGAAACTGAGGTAGAAGAAGCTCCTAAGGCTAAAGGTAAGAAATCTAAGAAGTAATAAAGTTTAATAACTACCCTAGTTACTCCTGGAATTAAATATTTCAGGAGTTTTTATTTTATGGCAGACGAAAGAGTTATACAATCTACCGAAAGTCCTCTTAATAAAACATTTGCAGATAAGTTTTACTTTATTTTCGAGCTTCCAGAAGCTCTTAAAAATTTAAAAACTGACAAATCAATCATTAAGGCAGGGTTAGGAGTCAATAAAAAAGCATTGCAATGGTCTATTATTAAAGCTGAAGTTCCTAATATTAATATTAAAGCGAATGCTATTAATTATGGCGGTGGTTCATTGCATGTATCAAGTCACACAAAATCTCCATATGACCCGTTTAAAATTACTTTTAAAATAGATAGCAACTGGCTTAACTATTTTACTGTTTATGAATGGGTGAATTTTATCTATGGTGAAAAAGAAGGGCATTTCGATGAAGATAATTTAACTAAATCTAAGAACTTTGATTCTTATGCTGTACCAGTTTCGATAGTAGGTATGGATGAATATAATAATCCTAAAATTCAATGGATTTTTACTTATGCTTTCCCAACTGATATAAGTGGAATCAACCTTGACTACACATCTACTGAAGAAATTGAATTTACTGTTACTTTTGTCTTTTCCCAGATGTATATACGAAACATCTTGTATGATAATATCAAAAACACATCAGGAGTTTAAAAAGCGTTTAGCCAATTTCAATTAAATAATTTTATATGGCAACAGTATCTAGTTTATCAGCGCCGGGCGTAGAAGTCCGCGAATACGATAATAGCTTACGCATATCAAGTAACACAGGTACAACTGTATTCGTACCTGGTTATGCTGCTCAAGGTCCAGTAGAAGAAGTTCTTAGCATCTCTTCTATTAATGATTTTGAAACTATCTATGGTATTCCTACTAACGCTGCTGAGCGCTACTTTTATTATACATGTTTAGCAATCTTAAACAACTCTGGTCCAGGTACTACTCTTCTTACCTCTCGTCTTCCTTATGGTGCAGGTGAAGGTGATAATGTAGCTAATGCCTACACTATGCTTGCATATCCTGCAATTCCAGTTGTAAAGAACGTTGACAATAAAAAGGGTTATGATTATTGGTATTCCGCAAAGGATTCAGGACTTGCAGATATCTTCGCTCTTGTATTTGGAAATAGTATCACAACTCCTGACGAACCTTCTTCTATAACTCAGTATGCCACACCTATTAAACCAACCGAGGTTGATACTGAAGTTGTTGTTTTTTCTAAGTACTCAAAAGATGCAGCTGTAAAAATTCACTCTGTTGAGTTTGAGTGTGGTGAAATTCCAAGTGTTTTCGGTTATAAAGATGCCAATGGTAATTTAACTGCTATTCCAGAAGCTAATAAGCCTCTTCTTTACTGGTCAATTGATGGTGTAAAAAATCACTCTCGTTGTGATCTTTTTACAGAAGTTGATGAACAAGGTAAAATTTATATTAGTGTTTCTTCACAGTTAACCGATGGCGAAAACATTTACGGCCAGGCATTGTTTAATCTTACATATGCTAAACCAGTAATACCTACCAAGGTAATGGTCGATGGTGTAGAAACTGAAGAAAGTGAAGCCGCACGTGCAGAAGCAGCTGAATTAGGAGAACTTTATGATTCTATCTTTATCAGATTACAAGAAGATGAAACTTTTGTACGTTTCAATACTCTTCCTGAAGATGCTGAAGAAGTTTCTCTTATTTCAATGAAAGCTTATAAGGAGGTAACCGAGGACTCCACATATGATGTCGCTGATGCAGACGTTACATATATTATCGGTGCTCCTGCCACATATAATGTATCTCTTAGTGAATACTATAGCATTGTCGCTGGTGAATACTTCAAGTGGTCTAATAAGCCTCATACCTTTGATACTGATAGTGGTGATTTCGGTGGCGATATGAAAGAGACACTTGGTAAGTCTGCTTTCATTACTATCAATACTTCTCGTGCAACTATCAATGATTCTTATGAAGGTTATTATTTCGGTATTACTGATAACCTCTTCAATGAGCCTTCTGACGAATATAAGTTAAACTCTGTAAATTCAGTTAAATTTACTTCTTGGAACCGTGCTATCAAAGATAATGATTCTTCTGTTCCTGGAATAGTAGATAATAAATCTGATAAGGAAAATCCATTTACTAAGATTGCTCCTGCTCGTCTTGACTTCTATCTTGACAGCTCCAATAAGGGTTCAATTTCTAATATTCTTCAGACAACAGTTTCAGCTTATGATACATCTTCTGCTGATTATGATGATACTGTAAACTTTGGTATCTTCAAACTTGCTAAGTCTACTGTTGGAACTGAGTCAATGAAATTGACTTATAGTATCGTTGAAAAGGGTAATGCTTCTCTTGGTAAGACCCGTACATACAGTACATCTAATACAATATCTCCTCAAAACTATTTCATCGAAAGCATCGTTGAATCTTCTAAGAATATGACGGTTATGGTAAACCCATATATCGCCGCTAAGATTAAGATTGATATTAATGGTGTTCTCCGTGGTAAGGTTCGTTTCTTATCTTCTAAGGTTATTGGCAACTATGCAATGTACGAACAGAAGTATCTTGCTTCTCCTGTATCATATGCAACTCTTATGTCACCTGAGTTGAATAAGCCATTTAAGAATGCTAAGAATAACATTGATAACTGGGCTACACTCGTTTCTCGTATCGGTGCTCCTATTGAACTTCTTCAGAGCATTGCTGCTGATGAAGATACATACGATAAGTTCAATGTTAACGATTCCCTTTATCCATTTGCAACTTACACAGTAGTTAAGAAGAATAACAAGTTCATCGGTTCTACACCTTCTAAGATTAAGCGTGCTCTTGAGCTTGTTGCTAATGATGAAGAATATCCTGATATTGATATTATCGTTGAAGGTGGTCTTAGTACTATTTTCGCTTACTCCAATAACGCTACTAATGTAATTTCTGAAGGTAGTTCTTCAATGATTTACACTGAAGATGATGGTGATAATAGTGGTTCCGTAAATGGTGAGCAAAATGAAAATACAAACGTATTCAACGAAGATGCTATCCTTCAGGGTATTGAAGACCTTCGTACATCTCGTTCTAGCATTACTGATGATGCTCAGAAGGTTGTTGAAGACTATCTTGCTGTTCAGGAAGCATTCATGAGCCTTGCAAATAGCTTCCAGAATGGTGGCCGTGGTGATACATTCTATGTAGCTGATATTCTTCGTGGTATCCTTGTTCGTGGCCGTGATACAAAGGTTGAAAAACTTTACGGCACTGAACTTACTAATAGCGTATACGCAGATAGCACTAAGGTAAATCATAGCTGGGCAACTTCCATCTATAATCCTATTAAGCACATCATTGAAAGCTTTACTACATCTTATGCTTCTGTATATGCTCAGTTCGTTAAGATTCTTGATGGATCTACTAATGAGAAGTTCTGGGTACCTGTTTCAGGTTACATGACAGCTCTTATGTGTGCTTCTGACCAAATCCAAGGTCCTTGGTATGCAGGTGCAGGTCTTAATCGTGGTATTGTTCGTGGTGTTCTCGATTGCGCTATTAATCCTAATCAGAAGCAGCGTGGTGACCTCTACAAGATTTGTGTAAACTCTGTACCTAAGATGGCTAACATTGGTATCACAAACTGGGGTATCCGTACTCTTTCTAAGAAGGCTTCCGCATTCGACCAGAATACTTGCCGCCGTACATTCTTCTTCATTGAGAAGGCAGTTAAGAAGCTTCTTCGCTACTACCTCTTTGAGCCGAATAACTCCTATACTCAGCTCTCTATCTATAATGAAATTGAGCCTTATATGGAATCAATTCGTAACCAAGGTGGTATCTATAGCTACCAAGTTGTATGTAACAGCTCTAACAATACTCCTGAGATTGTTAATGCTGGTAACCTTGCCGTTGATATTTCTGCTGCACCTACTCGTACAGCTGAATTCATCGTGCTCAACATGACAGCTAACAAGTATTCTTCCGATATTGCAACCTCTGAATTTGTAGGTTAATATATTAAAACATAATAATTTCAAAGGTCAATGAGTAAATCATTGACCTTTTCTTTTTTATTAAATAAAGTATATATGTCTCAGAAGATTTCAGATTTCGAAACCATTTCACCTGACGAATTTAACGGTTGCGTAAACTCCAGTAATTCCGAAAATCCAACACAATTTTGTTATGCTGGTGCTACATTTATTGGTAATGGTATTGTTAAAAATGTTAAAATTAACTTAACTGATTATTTTTATACAAAAGACGAAATAAACTTCAGAGAAAATAATTTAGCAGATGCATTGGTTCCAGGTAATATTTTAAGTTCTAAAAATAACAAACCAATATCTACAAATATTAAAGCAACTGACTTAGAAAATCATATCATAGATGCAGTTGCCACTAATTCATCTTTCCACGTTACATCTGAAGAAAAGAGTAGATGGAGCAATAAACAAGATAAACTTGGTACTATATTTTCAGATATTATTTCACTTGGAACTAATCCGCAGTTAAGTGGTAAATTATTGTATATAAATTCCAAAGGGAATATAGACATCTATACAGGAGTTGGTTTAGAACACTTTAGTGATACAACAAAACATATAACAGAAGAGGAAAGAAAGAGATGGAACTCTTGTATAAGAATGTTCCCAGATTACTCGGAAGGTTATACCATTCACTGGACAGAAGATTATAATGAAGGAAATTATAATAACGGTTCTAAAAATTTAAGTGTATATCCAGAATTACCTGCTAGCCCATCTAGTGCTGATTTAAAAAAATTTATTAAATTTCACCCGCGTTGGATTCGTTTAAAGTCCGGAAATTATGAACCTAATATTGCTGCTTTTGTTGCAACTGGTACTAAGAACTTAAATGATAAAGCAATATATTTCAATGAAGGAGCAGCGGATGGAGCAACATATAAAGCTCTATTTGCATCTGAAGATGATTATAGAAGAAAACATACCAGATGGTGGAAAGAAACATTTAATAAAGATGGTTCTCATAAAGGATGGGAATATAAAGGTGTAAAAAGTTATCCATACTCATATGGTAATGATTTACAATTATACCCATTTTATAGAGGTATAGATTACTCATTTAGATCAACTACAGATACAGCGTCTAATGCTTATAATCTACATGAATGCATTATCCCTCCTTTGGGGAAAGATGCTCTTTATATTTTAGAATTATGGGAAGGTGAAGCCTCACATAATCATGAAACATATCGTATTGATTATAGAGAACCCGTAAATGTACTTCAACCATATAATAAATCTACAAATAAATGGAAATCATGGTCTTATATTGGTAGTCATAATAGTAATGATATATCAAGATTAGAGTTACAAATACCTGCTAATGGTCAAATTAAAATAACTTTATTCCGTACTGATTCAGCCAGTTGCAAAATTATTGCTTTCCCATATAGATACACTAATGAATAAAACAGAACTGTATTAAAAATATAATTAAAATAAAAAATAAATTATATTTCTAATGGCGATAATTTTTAAAGAAGATACTCACCAGTATTTTAATACAGATAATAATAGAGAATATTTGTCTGGTACTAAGTTTCTTCATTTATTTGAGCCTACTTTTGACAAGTATGGTATTAGTAAGCGTGTAGCAGAAAAAGAAGGTAAAACTCAGCAAGAAGTTCTTGATGAATGGGCAGCAACTTCTAAAGCTGCCTGTGAGTTAGGTACAGCTACGCACTTAATAATGGAAAATTATATTAAGTTTGGTGAAAAAGAAGATGAACATAAAATTCTTTACGATACATTCCATGAATGTGTAGGTAAAGATTTTAAGTATGCAGAGGCAATTCATTCAGAAATGCTTTTGTGGAATCATGAATATGAAATTGCAGGTCAAGCTGATTTAATTATTGACCATAAGAATAATGAATTTTCTATTGGCGACTTTAAGACTAATAAGAAGATTGAGTTTTGTTCCGCATTTGGAAATAGAATGCTCCAACCGGTGGCACATCTTTCTCAGTGTCAACATAATATATATGCTTTACAGTTAAGTCTTTATGCGTATATGTATTCTCTTCTTACCGGTCGTAAGTTACGTCATATTTTCTTAATGCATTGTAATGACCGTTCTAAGGGGTGGAAGTATATTCCCTGTAATGCAATGGAGCATGAAATTAGATTTATGCTACATTTTTATAAAGAACATATCAAAAATAAAAACTGATATATAAATATGGTTCGTTCTTAAGCAATATAACGAATACTATTTTGATAAATGAAAATTAATACATTAAGAAAACGAGTAAGCAAGTTTGCTGATGATATGGATGCTTTGGTCCGGAAAGTTGGCAGATTTGGGTGATGAATTTGATGATGATGAGTTTCAATCAATCCTTGGTCGAGCAGCAGACGAATTTTACGACCTTTTAGGTGGTGCTACTGGTTCCTTCGGTGAACTTCTCGATTGGTTGGATAATTACGAAGAATATAAAGAGAATTCAGAAGATGAGTGATAATTTTTACGAAGCACAAATTAACAATCTCAATTTCCGATATAATGGCGGTAATATAATTGAGGTTTCAAAGATTGGTGATAAGCATAGAACAGTCCTTCATGAAATTTGGGTGAAGGAGTTAACAACTAAAAAAGAATTTGATACTGAAATTTCTTTCTGGTTTATGAAGAATGCTTCAAATTTTTAATTTAACAACTTTTCAATAACAGGCATAAGATTACCTGATAACGTAAGCATAATAACTAATATTGCTAAGAACCAAAGAGCGGTTTTAATAAACCAAGGTTGCATAAGAAGATTCTTAAAAATATTTGTGTAGCTTTGTTCATTTTGATTTACAAAAGGCTGTCCATTAACTTGGACAGCTTTTTCAATTTTATAAATCTGAACAATAAAGTGCTGGAAATCTTCAGTAAGGGTAGAAGGTACTCGAGTTACAATTACTCTAACTTGAATAAGATCATTATTTCTAGCAGTATGACGAACAATATGTTCTTCATTAGAATATGAATACTGACCACCGCGGATAAGTGTATTCATATTAACACTATCTACATTCCAATAACGTGTATCAACTATTTCTGAGACATGCATACCAATAAGCTCAGCAGCTGTTATACCGATCATTTGAACAAAATATGGATTGGCATAGATAATTTGTTTGTTATTATCAACTAAAACAACACCATGCTCAGCAAGGTCCCAGAAACTTCGGTAATATGATTCCGAGGTAAACATTCTTGTTGCTGGTACCTCAGCATTTTCTGAAACTTCTAACCAATCTTTATCTGGCCTTACTGCTTTATTGCTCATAATTTATCATTATTTATTCTTTTTGAGCATTTTATCTTTAAAGGCCGATATAGCTTCTTTAATATCTATTCGTTCAAAAAGACGAGATGACATTTTTTCTCTGACAAACTGGCGTAAGTGTGAATCTTTTAAGTAATATTCCGAATCAGGTTCAAATATGTATATATTTTTTAATAAGAATACAGCAACATCTTTTGCAAGTTTACTTCTTTTTATATCATAACTTCCATACCAAACTTTCCTTCCGCAAGGTAAAATAAGATAAAATCGTTGAGTTCTCTTCTTTCTATCTCTTGTTTCTTTTTTAATATTTTCTCTGCATTTATCATTATCCCAAATTAACCAATCTCTAAAGGTACTCATTTCTCTGCGAAATAATTCTTCTTCAACTTGATATGAAGGAATTATCTTTCTAGCACCTATATAATCTATATCAAAGAAACCATTTTTTACGAGATAATACATATTTTTGTAAATCCCAAATGTTTTCATATATTTCGATACTTTAGAATAATATTGATATGGATTATCTACATCAAATTCTTTTTTGTAAGATTTATCAAAACGGTTAAGATGTTGAGAATTTTCTTTATAATCCTTTGCTTTTCTTAAATGCGGGTATTTCTCTTCTTTTTTACGAACCTCTTTTTTATCTTTAGGAGGATTTTTCCAATATTTGGCCATATGTTATAAAGGGTTCCCGAAGGAACCCATATATTATAAAGTAAATTATTATGAAGTATTTTAAAATATTGAATATTAGCCCCAAAGCGTAGCCTGAACGTGCATCCAGTCTCTATTGCTATTTCTACCAAGAGATAAGAATCCGTGATGTTCTAAAATATCCAAGAATGGCTTATAAACATCTTGCGATAATCTAGCTTTAGGTGCTTTAGTGTTAAGTTGATTATTAGAAGCATCAAAGTCAATAGCCAATCCCCATGAATGAATAGATTGAGAGGAGCTATTACGTGTTTTACGGAAATTATAAGAACCGTCATAAACACAAGCACCTGGTGCTATAGTTTCAATATCATCGCCATAGTAATCGATAATATCGTTAAGAGCTACTTCTAAACGGTCAGCTACCAACTCATGAATACGAATCGACTTTACTCGTTTACCATCATATTTAAGAGGATAATTTTCAGGAACTTTAACATTTACTAATCTATCTTCGCAACCTGCAGGTCCGAAAGCACTATTACCACGACGGATAGAAGATTGTTTGATAAGTTTATGCTTATAAGTTCTAGGTTTAAGATTTAAAGATTTATCTACTTTAATAGTTGGCTTATCGTCTTCAATACTATTTATAATAGCGTTTAAGGTATTGTTTCCAATAATACCATCTGCATATGAATTACAAGCTTTCTGAATATTTTTAATAGTGGTAATTTTATCACTATTATATGATATATCAAGTTTATTACAAATAGCTTGTAAAGTTTTAGGTCCTATTATACCATCAGCTGTTACATTAACTAATTTCTGAATTTTTTTAATTTTCTCGACCATTGTTTATATTTATTAGGTATCAGAACAAACTCATAATAAAAATATGAATTTATCATCTTACTTTTACAAGTCTGATTCAGACAGGGTAGAATTCGTCGTAGAAAACTGTCATTATCTTGATGATTGGATTTGCGCTAATTGTCAATGTTTAAGTAAAGAGAATAATGAATATCTTTTAACTTATGACGATATATCGCGTTTGTCAAATGCTATTACAAACTTGCAAATAGTTTTATACAATGGTTTTGATAAATTGTTCCTTAGCGAATTTGATTCTCTTGACGAATACACCGCTACACGTTCTGAAATTTATGAAGAGATTGATAAAATAATTGGAAATCAAAGTAAAGACTTTATTAATGGTTTTTATATTAATCTTCTTTCCAATATTGATGAGAATCTTACTAATATTTTGGTTAAGAACTGGCGTAATAAAATAAACTACATTTACAAAGCAAAACATGAGAAAGAAAGTATTCATAATTGATGGTCCTGACGGAACAGGCAAGACAACTCTTGCTCAACGTCTGTCAGAGACTTATAATATTCCCATCTATCATTTGACATATTATAAGGATAGAGAGAAACATCAGAAACAGTTTTATACTGCAACTGAAATGATAAAGGATTGGATTTCTAATTCAGAAGGAGGATTTATTATCGACCGATATATTCTTTCTGAAATAATCTATCGTAAGATTTATCGTCCGGATGAACCTCTTATTAAGGAAGCTGAGCTTATGTATGAGCTTATGGAGCATAGAGCTGCAATTGGTGAAATTGAAGTTATTATTGCTCTTCCTGAAAATAGAGACAAGTGGTTCCAACATTTTAGTAAACTTTGTGAGGAGCGTGAAGAAATGTATTCAACAGAAAAAATTCTTGAAGTTTATGAAGAATATTTGGAACATTGGAAAAAGTTACGTTATAATAAACATGTAATGTGTTATGACCTATTCGAAAATATGGAAGGTCAAAATAAAAATAAAATTACTGATATAAATGATGCAAAATAATAATCAAATTGACGTTAGTAAACTTTTCATGCAGCAAGCAGCAAGTATGAATCAGTCGCAAGTGAAGTTAAGTTATTGTGATATTTTAAGCCTTATTCTAGTAGTTCTTAAAGGACTTGGGTATCTTTCTTGCAGTTGGGTTGTCCCATTCATTCCACTTTGTATTCCCGTTGTTGCATATCTCATAGTTGTTATTTTTACTGTTATTAAAATTAAATTTTTTACTAAGTGATGAATAAGATTGTTGAAGTTACCACACCAACCTGTACGGTTTGTAAGATGATTAAACCTATGCTTGAAATGGTTCTTAATAAACATTTTTCTAACCTTAATATCGAGGTTCTCGACCATGAAAGTGATGAGGGCAAAAAGTATGTAGAAAAATATAATATTAAATCAGTTCCTGCATTTTTCTTTATTAAGAATAATGAAGTAATTAATACCCATTTCGGTGCTATTAGTCCTACCGTTTTTAAAGATTATTGTGAAAAGATTGTTGACTAATTATGGCGGCTAAAGATATTAGATTTGGCGAAAGCACCATTAAGAATCTCATTGAAGGTGTTAATATTTTAGCAGATGCAGTTGGCTCTACCCTTGGACCATCTGGACGTAATGTAATTTTCAAACATTATGGTTGGCCTTACATTACAAAGGATGGTGTTACTGTTGCTAGAAATATTGAGCTTAAAGATGAATTCAAAAATATTGGTGCTCAGATGGTTAAACAGGTTGCAAATCGTACCTGTGAAGATGCCGGTGATGGTACAACTACTGCGACTATTCTAGCCCAGGCTATTCTTAATGAAGGATTTAAGTATCTTGTAAGTGGTAATAATCCTATTGATATTCAGCGTGGTATTACTAAAGCGGTAGATATTATTATTGATTATATTAAGAATAACATTGCACAGGATATTGATGGCAATGTAGAGAAAATTCGTAATATTGCTACCGTTTCTGCTAACTGGGATTCTGAAATTGGTAATATTGTAGGTGATGCCGTTGCAGGTGTCGGTATTGACGGTGCAGTTCATATTGAAAATGCTCGTTCAATTAAGACTCGCCTTGAACTTGTTGAAGGCATTAATTTTGACCGAGGACTTAACGGCACAGCACCTCACTTTGTTAATAATCAAGTAAAACGTAATGTAGAAATGGAAGACCCATATATTCTTCTTTATAAGGGTCATTTGAAGAGTTTCCGCAACTTAATTCCTATTCTTGAACAGACAATGAAGAATAATGCCGAGCTTGTAATTATTGCAGATGGATATGAACCAGATGTCCTGAGTTCTCTTGTTGCAAATAAGCAAAGCGGAAAACTTAAGGTTGTAGCAATTAAAGCACCTCATTTCAGTGATTTGAGAGTTGATACGATGGAAGATTTAGCTCTTCTTTATAATACTACATATATTGATGAGCAGTTTGGCGATAAGCCGCTTACTCAATATGGTCTTAATGAGCTTGGACGTTGTAAAAAGGTTATTATTGATGCTAAAAACTCATCTTTTATTGGAAATAATGTTGCACGTGAAATAATCGAAAATCGTATTAATGAGCTTAAGGAACTTAGAGAGTCTAAGAAAAATAATGAGTTACTTGTTGATAATATCAATACTCGTATTACTCAGTTGACTGGTTATATTGCTACAATTCATATCGGTGCAGCTACTGAAGTAGAATATAGTGAAAAGTATGACCGAATTGATGATGCTTTGAAAGCAACCAGAGCTGCAATTGAAGAGGGTATTGTTCCCGGTGGTAGTTATTGTTATTTGAGAGCATTAAAGTCTAAGGCATTTACTGATATGCTTAAAAATAAAAATAATCAGGGTGAGTTTATTGCAGCTCATATTATTGAACGAGCTCTTAGAGCACCATTCAATCGACTTTGCCTTAATGCAGGTTATATTGATAGGGCTCCGATTATTATCCATAAAATTCTTAACTCTAATGTTAATGGTGAAGGTTACAATGTAAAATCTGAAAAGATTGAAAACCTTTGGGATGCAGGTGTAATTGACCCATTCAAGGTGACACGTTGTGCTTTGCAGAATGCTGCTTCTGTGGCTTCTCTAATGCTTACAAGCAATGTTATCATTGGAGACTACCCGGAAACACCTAATGCAGAAACACCAAAGCAAAATATTCCTAATTTATTTTAAACTCCATGATAAAGTAGATTTAAAGGCAGGTTTTTTACCTGCCTTTTTTATTAGTATTAAATAACTGTGTGGCTAAAATCTCAAAATCTTTTTCAGAATATATAAAGGCTAAAGAATTAACCCTTACTGATGAATTTTATACATTAAAAGGCGATTACATTAATACTGATTATGGCTTTAACTTTGTAGCTTATAATGCTTTACAGGATGTAAATGATATAAAATCTAATAATTACAGTAACATAATTCTTACTAAAAAACAAAAGAGAACCGATATTTTAGAGGCAACAAAATTAAAAAATGACGATACACGAGATTTTGTTACTACCCTTTCATTTATTGCAAAAGATAACAGCAATGAAATGAAAAAACCTTTATATCTTATCATTGATAATGCATATGAAGATTTTGATATTGATGGCAGCAATACAGAAATCAAGTTAGTGGATAATATAGAAAATATCACTAGCAATATGATATATCGCGTTCAGTGTGAAGACGAAACTACTTGTTATATTTCTGCTAATATTGGTAATGCCACATTTTATCTTTCTTATATAGGTTCTTTTTGTTATACTACTAAAAAGGATAAAAATAGTAAATTTAGCTATGCCTTAAAGGATAATAAATTAGAATTATATTTTGTTCATGATGGTGTTCTTAAACAAGTATGTCTTGCTGAAAATGCTAATAGATATGTTTTAGCACTCACCGCTGATAAAGGAATTAATAAAGAATTGACTACCATTTATGTTAACTCTCAACTAGAAGATATTGATTCTTTTATAGATGCATCATGGATTCGTTATAATAAGCAAAATGCTATTGATAAAGTAAAAAATAACCGATCTAGGTTTGATATTGAAGACCAGTTATTAGTACATTATGAGTATAATGCTGATGATAGTCATGTTAATGTCATTCCTCTTAAAAATTCTTTAACTTATCAAGGTACTGTCACTGACGGTCAATATACTACTCTTTCAAATAATGGAAAGTTTATTGATGAGCCAATGGTAGATTTTCGTAATTATACATCATTGCACACAGGTATCAATCAGGAATTAGGAGCTGATAATATAACTCTTTCCTTTACATTTACTGACCAGGTAATTCGAATTAATGATGGAGAAGATTGTATAATTAATATTCCAGCTGAAACTGAAAATGGGCTATCACCTTTATTTCCTTACAACTATATTAATATTAATAATATGGCATTTGTAAGAAATGGTGCATTTGCATCAAATGTTCCATATTTTGCTGATAAAGTTAAAAAGTTCCAAAATGAGTCAGAGCATAGTCAAGTTAATAATTATACATATCTTTGTACTTGGCTATATCAATCGGATGAAAATGCAGTCCCGGTTTGGATGGATAGATATTATTACCCAGATTTAATTTCAAGAAAGAAAGCACTTACTGGACATAGCAAGTTTGACCTTTCATTTGAAAATATTTTAGATAAGCATTATTTTAAAGATTCATTTACTGAAAGTGAAGTTTTTGAATATGGTATTAACCACGAGGTGAAAGATAAAATTACCTCTATGCGAAATGCTTTAATAGAAGAAAGCTTTATAGATAAAAAATCTGATTTAACATTTTCTCCTGGTACCTCATACAAATATTCACGAATTTCCAAGGAATTAGTAGATGAGGTATTTGATAGTTTAGCTCCTAATCGAGCTGAAATAGTGAAAGACCAAAATAGTAATGACGTTAAACTCGACGAGTTAATTTCATTAAATGGTGAAAATTGGAGAAAATTACCAGCTGAGTTTTTTGCTAATACTCAGAAAATGAGTTTTAATACTAATATCTATTTGAACCCTTACAAAAAGATGGGTATTCAGCTTTTTGGTATGGATCATAATGTAGGATTTAATATTCAAAATCGTAAAGATTTATGTCCTTTTCAATATTATACTTCTGAAGATAGTGTATATCTTTTAAATAACGATTTTACTATTTGTAATCAATTTAACATTTTTGAAACTTACAACGAGAAAATTACATATTTTGTTTTACCGGCACCTTTTGAGGATGTATACCTTTTAACAACCGATTCGATATATATTCTCGATTTTGATTTGCGTTTAAAAAATCGTATTTCATTTAAAGATATAGTAAACTTAACCGGTCAAAATGATATTACTGATAAACTTTCAGAGATACACATAATTCAACATAATAAAAATCTTTATGGAATAATAAACAATAAAGGTTGGAACCGTATAGCTAAAATCGTTTTTAATCCTGAGCGAAATAATGAAACACCATTTACTATTCGCTTCCTCAATGACAATGAATATTCTTCCAATATTACTGTTTCAAGAGATAATAACTTATCTAATGCTGAAGCGTTATTCAAATCTCTTTATGTAGGTGAAAATGGAAATCTTTATGCGTTTAACTTTGATATTATTAAGGTTACTCATGATAATGATACTGTATATGGTATTATTAAAGAAAATAAAGATAAAACCAATAATACAGAAGATATTTGGTATTATATTTTCAATCAGTCATTGAATAGAATTCAGACATCTACTACAGCCTCACGTTATGCTGAATTTTCATCTGACATTAGTATTGATAATATAGCATTTGGTCCAAATGGTGTTTTTGCATTAGTAAGAGGTTTCGGAACTGACACTGCTTCTCAAACTTTAGAAATTTACGATAAATCTAAGACTAAAGTTTATAACCACCCATTAAGAGATTATAGCCAAATTTTATCTTTAGATTATTATAGATTTATTGATAAAAAACATGTAGAACATGATGCATTCGTTGCATTGTTAGAATCATTTAAGAATATTATAGCAGTAGTATATTATATTGAAGATGAGCGTGTAGAAACATATTATACTTCATTACCATATAGTGATAAATCATCATTTAAAGGCCTCATTAATTCTAACAAATTATTACCAAGAGTTAATGAAAATAAGATGTACTTTAATCTTAATTTAAACAATAATAAATCTATTAGTTATGTCTGGGATTTAACTGAAATTGAAGAGGGGTGGTATTCTATTAATGTTGATATAGATATGGATGAAGCAATTTATAATATTAAAATTAATGATATTATTGCTGCAAGTTATAATAGCTCTTCAGTTCCTTACTTTACTAAACATCAATATACCAATGTATCATTGTTAGATGGAATTTATTATATTGGTACATTACCAAAACAACATGGAACGACTATGAATGAGATATTATTAGGTGATAGTCGTTATGACCCTTATTCATGGAAAAACTCAAAGATAAGGAATACAACTATCTATAATAAAACTTTATCTTTGTACGAACATCAAGCAAACTCCTTACACTTTGATAAAATTAATCCGTTAGTTTTAACAATTCCATGTGGTATTCGTAATGGTATTGAAGAAATTGTACGTTATTTCAAATTTAATAAACCCGGTTCATATACCAATAAAGTGAAAATAAATATTGGAGGGCTTAGTAATGATATTAAAATGCAGTCTCAAATCGATGCCCTTAAATCTGAGATTATTACAGCTTTAACTAATAATGACTGCTTAATTAAAATTAAAGAAATAGAATTTATCTAATGGACTTCGAGAAAAAATACTGGAGCAAGGAGGAATTTACTACCTTTGATGGTAGCAATTATGAAGGGTATGTAGGTATATCCGATGGAAAAGCTTATGTTTTTGAAACTGAAGAATTACTTTACCCGACAGATACCTATACTTGCCGAATTAATTGTTCCTCGGAACATTATGATAGAACATTAAGTCATGAGCTTAAATTACCTTATGATAAAACAGATATAGTTTTTGCAGCTAATGACTTTCTTTATAATACTACTTTAAAGACAGCAGTAGAGCGTTTGGAAGCTAATAATAACTATATTTTTAGAAATAGTATTATTAGTAATAGCAATATCCCAAATGCTGAAGTTTGTACAATGATTGCCTCTAATGGTGAGGGAGAGTTACAACTTTTTGATTTTGCTAAAAAAGCTTTCGATAATTTAACTACTTCAGACCGTACTTTTTATGAAGATACGGAGTATAAATCTGATTATACTGATAAGGATATTTTAGGTCAAAAAAATAATATTCTTTCAGAAAATACTATTTTTATTGATACACCACCAGAACGTTTAGCATCTAAAAAATATGGTGAAAACGCATCTGAAGGAAGTGATGAACAAATAACAGACATTACAGCTAGAGAATTATATGATAAATTTTATGGCTGTGATGAATATGAAACTGGTCGCTTTTCGACATTTAATAAATTTAATGAGTTTATTACACGTTATAAAGCAGCTATAAGCGAAAATCCTCTTGAGTCTGATGTTTATAAAAATAATTTAAAAATAGAAAATAATAATTATTTCTTTAATCATATAGGAGGCGAAATAGAGTATTCATATAAAATTAAAGAAGAACCAGTAGATACAAATACTGAAGTAAAAAGTGAATACGATATTAATTTATCACTCGATTCAAGAGTAGGGCATATCTATGATTTTGCGGCTAAACATACAGTAGCTGCAACTCATTTACAGTTAATAGTTAATGAATTATATTTTATTATTCATTGTGAAGATATAGAAAATGTATCTTTAGAATATGCTGTTAAAAATAGTTCCACTTCAGGAGAAGTAAGTTTTACTGCTATTTCTACAGATGGTATTGAATATTATTCATTAACTAATAAAGACCATTATCTAGTTAAAGTTATGCCATCTAATATGGTAATTAACTATCCTAATAATACTATAACGTTAAAAGTAAATTCAATTTTACCACACGCTGTAGTATGTGAAAAGCCCGACGAAACTAATATACGAAATATTCAATTCAGCTTGAATTATAATGTTGGTTATCGTAATGATAATAGTATTAATTTATTAAAATATAAATTATTACCTAAAATTAATAAAACTTCATCATATCAATATTGCTGGCTTAAAGATAGCTCTAAAGTGAATGAAATAAGTTTAGCTCCGGCTTCTTACACTTACAAATATCTTAAAGAAAGTCCAGAGTGGATTAATGCCACTAGCCCTAAACTATTAAGTTTTGGTGTACCTGGTTACAATACTGAAGATAATTTAATAGATTACATTCCTGAAGATACCATGTGTGCATCTGATGCATTTATCTTCATGACAAATAATATAAATTCTTATAAGTCTTTCCCTGATATATACAAAAATATAGAGTACACATATCCTGGTAAAAATGCAGATGAAACCTATGATGAATCTACAGTAAGTTATATGGAGTTTGTTCCTAATATCTATTATCCTAAGAAGTCGTATAATATTAAAAATTATGCCATCGATAAGGATAATAAAATCGTTAATACCTATAAATCAGCGGAGGATGTTTATAGTGAATTATATAGTGATGAAACCTCTATTATTGATTGGGATAGAATACCAGTTGTAGAAAAATCAGAGTACCTTGTTACTACTCAACGCGGAAGTAGTATCAATAACGAAATTTTCCATAATTTTAATGAAATAACATCTGTAAATCTTGCAGTTAAAAATATTTCAAATAATATTGTTAAGTTACTTGTCTTTATTACATTTAAAAACAAACTTATTATTTTCCCATTAGATTATAATATTGGAAAAAATGCAGATAAAGAAAATACAAATGGACGCTCTATAGTTAACTTAAATCAATATCCTATATCAATTTCTGAAAACGATATTATTGAAAATATAGAAAAGGGTTATATTTGTATTGAAAATATAGACCCATCTGATAATACATCATTAAAGTTTTTAAATTTAAATGCTATTAAAGTTTATAAAAAAATGATGTATCTAGTTGATAATAAACTTAATATGGTACTTAGATATGATATTGAAAGTTTATTTGAAAATACTACAACAAAGATTAATAACAAAACTTATGATAGCGCATTTGTTCCATCATCTATTAAGTTATTAAACATCTTACAAGGGTTTGGTGATTCTACTGATAAAATCTATTTCAATGACCCATACTCAATTGATGCTAATGATTCACGAGTTTATATTGCTGATAGAGGAAATAAATGTGTAAAGGTCTATACACCTGGGTTAAATTATCTCAAAACTCTTAAAAATGGTTTCTTCTCTGCGCACGACATCCAAGCAGTTGCAATTAATCCTTGTGGCTGCAAAGTGAATGGTAAGGACATTAAACCTAATTCTTTATGGATTGCATCAGCTTATAATAATCGTTTATATATTTCAATTCTTTCTGATGATATTGTAATCGATTATGGTCAAATTGAAGATATTACATTACAGTCTGACAAATACACGTGGGTAGAAGAAATACGTGGTTTAAATTTCTCAGGTTCTAACTCTAACTATTTTTATATTAATACAAATAAAAAAGTTTACAAGTTCCATACTTCTAAACCATATTATCCATTTGCCTCGATGACTTATTTTAATCAGCGCTCTCTTGCAAATATTTTGAAGTGGCGTACATTAAATTATCCTTGGCATGAATTACCACGCATCTATACAGGGGTAGAAGGGACAAGTACAAATAAAGTAACATGGAGTTATCGTCCACCTGCAGTCGCAGCTGAAGTTCTTGATAATAAATGTTTTACTCTTATTAATATTGACAATATTGAAAATCAGTTAGAAGGTGATTTTATTTTCCATTTTGGTGTATTGTATGACAATAGTATGGTCATGGAATTTATTAAAAATCATGAACCTTACATGACCAAAGAAATGACCTTTGCTGATATTCCTTCTGCTGAGTTGAATAAAATGATTAAGTCATCTGCTATGCTTTTATATAGAGAACCTGATGCTTATGTAAGCAGTTTATCTAATTCATCAATAAAGGTTTACGATACATATGAATATAGCGAAAAGGCTGAAGACGATTATATCAACACACTTTCCTTTAATAAGATGCTTTATGCTATGGTATTTAACCTTTTGCGTATTAAAAATGATTTAATTGGGCATTTTAAAGCAGCTACTAATTTAGATAATGTTATTGTATATGATAATCTAGTATTGGATGATTACTTTAATAACTTACAAATTGGTAATGACGCTGATTACTTTATTCATGATAATGAGTTAACTACTATTATTATTAACCGTACATTAGAAAATATATTTGATTTACAGAAGAAAATTATTAACCATATGCAAACTACATTTATGGCCTCTCAATCTTGGGTTAATAATGTATCTCGAATCATTTAAAGGGCATTAAATAATTTAACGATGCCTGATAATGAGTTAGAAGATTCTATCACTAATGAAGTAGCTGTACTTCCAATATATAAAGAACGAAGAATGACTGGCCGAGGAGATAATGGCACAGGAGTTTCTTCATATAAAATTAAAAACTCTTATTGTGGTATTCTTCGTTTAAGTCCTAATAGTAGTGCAACACTCATTGAAAATAACAACTTTACTACAGAAGAGGATTCAGTTTCATATATAAATTATCGTGATAATGTTGAAGACTTAATTGATAAACAATTTATACGTGTTTCTTCATCTGATGGCATTATGCTTGATATGCGAATTTCAACTAATGCTATAGAGTATACTAATTTATATATAAATGGTGCAACAGTAACTGAAAGTGGTATAGTATGTTATATGAACGACGATGATGTTTTCCAAATTGGAAATCTCACGTTGCCTACAACATATAATAGTAAACCAACTTCATCTCCTAAACCTAATAAGATATATGAACCTTTAACACGTGAAAATCTTAAAGATGGTTATATTTTAGTTAATACTGCAGAAGATGGTCAAACACCTAATTTTGAATTTTTAAATGGTATTGAACTAATTAGAAGCTTTGTTAATGATTCAATGAATGAATTGAGGTCACTCCCAACAGGAAGCATTCATTGGATGCCAGTATCTATTAAGCAGTATGAAGAGCTTTTAAACCGTAAAGACGCAGCCGGGAACAAAATAAATTCTCATAATGGAAATAATCTTTTTGCTGATACAATAATTAGAGATTTCTTGTTATGCGATGGCTCGTTATATAACATAAAAGATTTTCCTGAACTTGCAAAAATTCTAAAAGGAGAAAAAACCCGTTATTGGTATAAGAATGGGTCATATATGGTAAGCGAAGTTGAGGAATGTGTTAAAACTGTTGCTGATGATAAAGAAAGACCAGCTGGAACCTTTAGAGTGCCCGATATGCGTTCTATGTTTATGCAATATCTTATTCCTACCTTAGATATGGCAAATAAAGAAGGAAATAATACAGGTGATTATGAAATTGACTCTAATAAGGTACCTACTCTTGCTGTTGATAGAAATTCAGACCTTCACTACCATTATATTGTATTAGATAGTCCCTTTACCGCTGCTGCTGGAGAACATACTAAGTTATCGCAAAATAGCAACATAACTTTTGGAAGTACAATTAATGGTACTGATATGGGTTTACCTGTGTTTAACGACTCTAATCCAAGTACGCCTCTTACCCGTTATGGTAGTGGTAAAATAGGTACCTGGGATGGAAGAGGTGGTCTAGGTGGTGGCGGTTGTCACCAACAACCTTGTTTCGGTGCAACAGGTAGAAGTGGTCCATCTTATATCTATTATACCTATCTTAGTAATAGAAACTGTACAGTTGGTGGGCATACTTGCGGTTATTTTTTAAGTAGTTCAAATCGTTATAGAGGAGGTAAAAATGAATCTCTTCCTTTAAGCAACTACCATGGTGTAAGTAGCTTTAATATTTTGATGCATACACCTATTACATACGGTACAAAAGATAAAATAAACTATACTAATAATATAGAAGTTTATAATAAACCTAAAACTAATCAATATGTATCGTCACAAGATGGTATTTCAGGTTTAACCAAAATGTATGGAAAGGAAAATACACCTGAATATTTTGCATGTTTACCTTTAATTAAAATTTAAAAATGAATATTATTAATTTACGTTCAGTAGCTGATTTTGAAATATCTGACTCATATGAAGGCATACTTCGTATTTCTCCTAATTTAATAGAGTCTATTGATGGTACACATTTTCTTGATGACGACCCGGGAGCTTTATTAGATGCCAATAAGTCGGTTTCTTTGTCTGACTCTGCAGGTCATGAACTTCCATTAACATTTAAACCCAAATACTCTGTAGTTACTGTAGCGAAAGATAAAAATATTAATATAGAAAAAAATTTAGTTCATTTAAGTCATTTATATGAAAAGCTTTATGTAAGTGAATCTTTAAATATTAAATCTACATTATACATAGATAGGTTAAATGATTCTGAAGAAAAAAGAAATCAATCTCCTTTAGTCTTTATTAAAAATAATAATATATTAGCCTTTCCGTTAGATTCACCTGATTATAAAAATTATGTAAACTATAATGGAAGCTGTAAGTTTCAAGGGACAGATGATTGGGATAATAAGGTATTTAAATTTTTAACACCTGAATCTCCTTATTACACTACTGACCACCCTGAACAAGTTAAAGTTGATGGTAAACCAATTTATAGATATGCTACTGATACAAATGGTATATCTTATAAGATACCTGAACTTAATAGACGTTCTTATGCTTTAGGTGTATGTCCAGGGCATACATACAATATAAGTGATGCTGATAAGCATGATATAAGCCATATAAAATCTAATATTCCTAATGGAAAATATACTCAATTATCATATGTCAGCCTTGAAGATATTATATGGAAAAATGTCGAGGCATCCAATACTGGTATTATTCGTAATAATGAAGGACGTTATTTTGATTTAAACCCGGTAGGTGATATTGAAGGCTCTGAAAATAACTTAGCTGAAGAGTTGTTCGGGTCAATAGATGATGCAATCAAAGCAGAAATAAATGCAAAAGCTCCTATAACAGGTTTAGGAGTTCAAAGCCTTACCATACATTATAATGCAATTCCTGCTAAGCGTTATTTCTTCCAACTTGAAAGACGTCGTAAAGCATTAGGGAAAGCGAGTAATCATTTTAAATTTAATAATGACAGCGATAAACAGTATTATGAGAAAGTAACAGAAAGTCCTATAACTCCTGCTAATTTGAGCATTAAAGGTGTAATGAATAACATTACTTCTGAATATGCTCTTTGCGATGGTAAAACACTTTATAATAGAGCTAACGAAACATCTGATTATCCAATTGATACTGCTGCTTTTAAATTAAATTTAACAGGGTTGCATAATAAATTATTAGAAACTAATAATAAAATAACAACACCTCCTCTTTTTGAAATAGACCAATACACTTTGCGTTATCTTAGAGGTTTAAACTGGCTTCGTAATAATTATAATTCCAGAAAAGATATTATATCTTCTAATAATAACCATACGTTTAGTAATAATACTGTTTCTTACAAATATGAAGGTGTAAGTGATAATGATTTATCTAATCACCCTAAAGATATTAATGAAGTAGGAGTTTACTATGCTAATTACGATAATATTTCTTCCAGACGTTGGAAACATGCTCATTTCTTATTTGCAAAATCAAATAATGAATATGCTACTACAAGTCCCGGTTCAATGGAAGGTGATACATTACGAAATATATTAGGGGAAAAGAGTGCTCTTAGTGATACTGAAAATCAAAGATGGAATAGCTATTCTATAAAGTTTGATGGTGTTTCAGATTCGTCCTTTAGGTACATGATGAAAACTTTAGGTGTTAAAAACAGAAATGCAAATGATTCCACTGTACGCATTATGCAAGACTGCCCAGTTAGTTCAGAAGGTGGTTCTGACAGATATTTCCATCAGGGTCAATCATGCTATAAATTTGGTAAGCGTAAGGCGCGGAGTTTGTATGAATCACCGCGTAAGATGTGGTGATATAATGTATATGAGAGATAGTAGATACTCATTAGCATCAGCTAATGGAGGTGATTGGAGGTTTATAACTTCACTTCCAATTCAAAATAAATACGGTCCGAAGGGTGCTGTTATTACTGAAACTAAATTTTCAACAACTAATTATATAGTAGGTAAATTTAAAACCGGTGATGAAACACCAACCACTTCAGAAGGTTCTTACAAGATAGATGATAGTCTTCCAACACCTCCTTCAATTAACTTTATTCCATTAATCAAAATTTAATATGTCTGAAAATAATAATAGTGAAAATATTACTCAGGAAATAAATCCAAGAGTAGTTGCCAATTTACCGATTGATGAATCTTATAAAGGTATTTTGCGTGTAGGAAATAATATAGATTTACAAAATAATACTCCTGATAAATTTTTAGACCAAACATATTATGTTTCTAGTTCAAATTATTATTGGGAAGGTAATGGAATAAATTCTATACACTCATTTATTGATGAGAATGGTTCTAAAGCGCGCTATATTTTTAGAGATACTTATAGTCAATTAAAATTGCCTGTTACTGATTCCATGGGCCGTTTTCTAAACTTTTCTTTAGGTGAAAATAGTGTAGAAATAGGTAAATTTCCAGAAACGGGACGTATTCTGGACCCTGAGGTTTTAAACTCAGAGGGACAATTTACTGATTATGACCATGTGACATTTGCTACTATATCTACACCTGATTACATAACAATTGGCCTTAGCACTAGAGATTTAGAAAATGCTAAAACTATTAATGGCGGTAGTTTAAAAATAGATTCTTATAATAACAATGTACCTGCTACTCTTATTATTAGAAATTATTGGCATCATACATTAGATGAAAATAATGAAGATACATTGGACAAAGTATCTATGACAGTCGGTGGTGTATCAAATTATAATATACGTACTATTATTAAAGACAAAGAATCATATAATAAACATGACGCGTTTATATATGACCAAGAAAATTACAAGTATAACAATTTTAACGCTAAAGACTGTTATATTTCAATAGAAAATATACGTGATTATGTTAATAAGCGTCTTAAAAATTATATTAACGCAAATAACAGAGAACTTCCTTCAGGGACATTAGTATCACAATATTGTAATTTAGATAAGTGGTTCTGTATAAAGTCAGATGATAGGACCATTAATGATAGAGATTGTTGGCAAGGTTATCGTCCGGCAATGTATCAAAGTCCTGATGCTCCATTCTCTTATTGGAATAATATTCAAGGCCGAGCATTTAAGGGAGATAATTATCTTTATTTTGATGGTGACAATAGCGACCACTTAACAAATGAAACTGTTCCTGATTTCAAAAGAGGATATGTATTATGTAATGGCGATAGCTATACTATAAGTTTAGTTCCTAGCTACATTCAAAATGCTGAAACTGCTCATAAAAGTTTAGATTTATTCTTTAATTTATTTTATGTCATAGGTTATTATTATCATAATGATGTTCGATACGATAGTGAAACTTCTGTATCTTACCCTCCGGCTATTAGAAAAGTGGTAGAAGTAGAAAATGATATATATGAATTCGATGGTTTAGGAGTAAATGAGCAGTTAGATGATGATAATATTGCATATTCTGCACCTGTAACTTTAGCTGATGGACCAAATGACTATAATATAATATATGCAATCGATATGGCAACTATTACTGCATTTAAAGTAATGAATACATTAATTGCCAATGATGCATTAAATCAGTATAATACAAAGGAAAAAATATTAAATTGGTTAGCAGACCAAAAAATTCCAGATGAGTATATCTTTAACATAATTGACCCGAGTATTATTGATACTACAACTAATCAAAGAATGTTTGAAGATGTTATCGAATATACTTCTAACGGCCAATCTATCAAAGTTGATATTGGTAAGGAAATTAATAAATTTAGTGATTTAATACCTTACTATATCTGGGATGACACGAACTTTATTAAAAAGCCTACAAGAATTTGTGATATGGCTGAAGTAAGGTTTATGGCTGAATTATTTGCTAAACGTTACCGTGAGGATTATTGGAAGCATTTTAATTTTACTTTCTATGTTCCAAAAATGTTTACTTCAACTGATGAAGAAGTAAACATAGGTGAGTCTTATCGTTTATATAATGCTGAAGTAGACCCTCTTCCTCAAAAGACCGTTGGTTTATTCCCGGGTTCTAATGCTTTGACTCTTTCTACATCAATAACTCTTAGTCATAAAAATATAACTATTGATTTGCGAAATGAGTGTAAAACGTTCGTCGGTAATTACAATTTTAACCCATCATTAGAGCCACATGCTCATGCAATAGCTAAAGGCGCAACGACATTATCGCATCCTTATTATCCGGCAAGTGATTCAAGTCAATTAAGAATTAAAACCTTTAAAACATCAAATATAGCTCGAAAAGATAATGTATTAACAGAATCTATTTCAAATACTTATGTAGCTGCAGCAAACTATCATTCAAGTTTTGATGGTGGCGTAAGTGATTTAAATGCAGATAAAGAGTTAAACTACATTCTTCAAGAACAGCCAAAATATTGGGAAGAAAAGGTCCAAAGCACAAACGGCCAGACTACTGTAATACATGAAGGGGCAAAACTTACTCCAGTTTATAACTCTTATAGTGGTCAGCATGGACTAGAATATCAGCGTGACGGTTTTAAGTGGTTTGGCGCTTCTTCTAGTCCATTATGGTATAAAAATACAGCAATTACTACTTCAAATTACGGAAAACAAAACACAAGTAATCAGGGTTACTTCCGTCCCGAATCAATAAAAGTATTACCTTTAATAAAACTTTAAATTAAATAATTAACGTGAGTCAGAATAAGATACAGCTATATAATGATAATGTTCTTAAGTTAACTATTAAACAAGGAACTGAACAGGAAAGATTTAATATTAGCTCAACTATAGGTAATGGTGGTTCTACATTTTATGGGTCAAATAATGAAAATATTAATATTTTAGACCCAGTATCTATTACAACAGTTCCGGGCTCATTTAGTTCTGGTGAATTAGCTTATACTCGTGACACCGGACGTGTTTTTGTAGGTAGTATAACTAATGAAACAACTCCGAGTAATCAAATTACATTTGGCGGTACATTAGTCGGTAACAAGTATCTCGGCTCAATAGATTCTAAACGCGATTATAGAAAAATTTATGGTGATGAAGATGATACTATTAATAACGGTACACCTTTAAATTTGTCAACCAGAACAGGCACCATTGAAAACGGAGAACCTGGACTTTTGCTTGAAAACTCTTTATATAGGTCATATAATTTCTTAGCAGAAGGTTCTAATACCCCTCAAATTACATCTGATGGTAAGTGGGCACGTTTAAGTTTTTATAATCCGAAATACGATGCTTATGATGGTGACTTCATGTATGACATTTATCGTAATGCGTTGATTTTATTTGACCACAATATTAAACCATCCACAGAAAATTACACTGACCAACCGTCAGCTAGCGAATCTAAAGTTGGTGGTAAACGTAAAACCCCTCTTCAACCTCGTATTTTAAAAGACGGAACTACAACTGAAGCTTTAAAAACAGTCAAGAAGCATACTGAAGATATGTATGGAGATGGTTACGTTCTTCTTTACAATGTAATTCCAGATGGCGATACTCTTACATTTACTGATAGACAATTTGATAATGATTCCGGCGAATGTTCCAGCACAAATGATACTTTAGCAACTAATTTCAGTTATAATGTCATTAAATTGAATAAAGTTCCAGTTAATGTATTAAAAGAAGCTCTGGATGAAAGATACTTTATTATTCCTGAAGAAGGTGCAACTACTAAAATTACTTTGAATACTGCTAATGTTAATGGTTCAATTAATATTGATGATAGTAACTGCCCTAATAATGCCATCTTAACATATGATAAAGAACGTGGCATTGTACCAGTATCATTTACTTTGACCAAAACCGGTTTGGACCCAATTAATGCAAATGGTATAGAATCGTTAAAGGATTGGCCTGATACCGATGTAACGGTAAAAACTTATGTTGATACAAGCGTAAAAAATATTTTAACCAGTCCTGAATTAACTAGTGCAATTAAATCAGAAGTTGCTAAAGCTGTAGAGGATATTACACCGTCTTCTCCTGGCTCAGTAGCTACTTCTGATATTATTGTAAAAGCTTCGGTATTAGAAGATATAGTAAATGAATCTACGGATGATTTAGAAAATCTTTTGGCTCTTATTACTGAACTCCATACAGTTAATGATGTTGTTGATCCAAATATCGCCGAATATTTCCCAAATGGTATAACTGCTAAAACTGTATCTATTGAACCAACTGAAGCCAATTTGGAAGAATCTTTAGATACATTAGATGAAGCTCTTAACGGTACAGGTGAAGGTGAAGATACATCTGGTGGAATTGGACAAGATATTGAAAATATGATTAGTTTATTACGAAAATTACATACTGCCGACTCCAGCACAATTGATAAGTATTTCCCTGAACGTGGCTTAGAAAATGAAGAATAATAAAACTTATGGCTCTTAAATTTAGGTCTAATGATTTAGTATCTCCTGTAGATATTGATGGTAATGAGTTTATTTTTATTTTTGATTATGTTAATGATGTATCAGGCTTAGAACCCGATGCATTGTTAGAAGCTACTGACTTTAATTTTATCTTTGAAATTAAAAAAGGTAATATTTCTAAATCTATTAAAATAACTAATACATGTCCTTCGGAAAGAAATAAGGGTCTTAGATTTAATGAAAGTGTAGAATATACATTAAAGAAAAAAGCCGACTCTTTATTTGATACATTTTTCGATGATGAGTTATACTATTTTGATGGAGAACCTTATAAACTTATTACACCTGAAGATAAAATTGTTAATAAGTTCAAGATTGTAAATGGAAAAACTTATGTAAATGTTCCAAAATACAGTTTAGTTTTCTATAATGATGCGTTTTATGTTAAACGTTTAAATGATAAAAATGAGAATGGCAATTTTATACGCCCTATAGAAATACGCAATAGTTCATCTGATGGTGAAGGAAGTACCCAATATTTCGTAGATAAAGATAATGTTTTTGATTCTAACATTAATCACACATATAAAATAGTCATAAGTGATATGGGTAAAATTGTTACCTTATGGCATAAGAACTCTGAAGATGTATTTGAAAAAATAAAAACATTTTCCTTTGCCGAAGCAATGGAAAATGCTGATATATATCTTACTATAAATGATAGTTTAAAAGATAAATTACACAATTTGCGATTTAACTTTCTCAAAGCGGACGTCAAATAACATTGCTTCAAAACGCTCCTTAATATATTTGATAAGAGCTTTATCTATACGCTTTATATATTTCTTTGAATCTATTACGGCTTGGGTAATACCAAGCTCTTCAAATTTATCGTATATGATATCTACCCCGCTCTACCAGACACATCCATCGTGCTAGTTCTTCATCTGTCATGTTCTCAACTCCGCGGATTACTTCCAAAATTACGGAGGATAACTGCCTCTTTACTCTGTTCTTTTGTTTTCATTTAAACGCTTTTCGAGCAAGTCGCTAAATTGTTCATCTGAAATTGCTCGGCCAATCAAAATTGGATTGGCGTTTATTGCAACCCTGTACTTAGAACCACATTTTGGACAGGTAAATGTATTTTCTTTAGTAAAATCAATAGGACAGGGGATTAAATCCTTACTGCAAGAGCAAGAGAAAGTTAATATATTTTTCATTGCAAGATTTTCAGCATGTTCTGCTAATGCATTATCTACTTTCTCCAATTGTTCAAACAATTCAGTCTTTACTTCTTCACAAGCGTTATTATAATCTTGTTCTAATTCTTTTGCAAGTAAATTATATTTTTCTTTATATTTTTCTTCAAGCTCCTGCGTCTTCTTATTAAGAGAATTATTAAACTTTGTCTGATATTTCTTCTTAACAGAATTTATTTCTAAAGAATGTTTATTTTTTAATTTACGTACTAAAGTTTCAATTTTTTCTGTAATTTCTTTATCGAAAGTTACAAGATCAGCTTCTGCTTTGTTAGAAATATCAAGATAATTCCAATACTTACCACGATAATAAACTAACCCAGTAAGTAAGGCAGCTACACAACAAATTAAAAATAAAATAGTAATAATCATAATATCATTTCTTCATTCCAAATGTATCTTCTGGGTTCTCTTCCTCCTTGGTAGCTCCAAGTTTGTCGAGTTCATCAAGTACATCTGTAGATATTATATCATTAATTTTATCTAATCTCTTTGCTAAATTTTTAATAATTGAAGATTGTTTCTTATTAATAAGAGGTTGAGAGAGTTGAGTCTCTAAAAATTCTCTAATATAAGTAATTTGTTTAAAGAGGTCTACAAATAATGGTTCTAACTTATCGAGCTCCCCGAACATCTTCTGTCGCTCATAAAAGTTATTAACTTCCATTGCTTTATTAAGCAAATAGCGCTGATTCATTTGAGGAGTTGCATCTTGTACAAAACCTTTGTCTCTGCGAATCTTGTAAGGACTATTATTTCTTAAAGTACTAAATTCCTCATTAATACGTTTTCTCATTGTATCTATATTTATTTTTAATTTAAATAAGTTAAACCATAAATAATAATATCATGGCTAGAAACCTTTTTAAAGAATCATTTAAAAACATTTTGAACGAAGAGCTTCGTCCGATTAATGAAGCTGACCTTGCTGATGAGATGCAGGGAGAACTCGGTGCTCAAGAAATTGACTCAACTCAAGCTGAATTTGAATCACAGCTTGCTGATGATGTAGATAGCATCGACCCTAACAATTATAACCGTGAAGAACAGCGTTTGCAGGCTCACCTTAAGAAGCGTGCTCAGGAAAATAATGAGCTTCTTTCCCAGTGGGTTTCTACTATCGATGATTTCACATCTTTCGTAAACGACCCAAATCGCGATGACTCTATCAAGAACATTATTGAACGTGCAATGCCTGGTTCAGTTCTTGAAAAGATTAAGAAGTCTGAAGCTCGTCGTCTTACTCGTGTTTCCACTGAAGCTGCAGCTCTTTCACAGGCTCTTAAGTCTTATATCGGCGGTATTCAAGCAGGAGAAGAATAATGATGGTATATAGTGAAGAAAACATCACTAAACTTCGAATTAAAGAGTTTATTGATTATCTTGACCTTAAAGTCAGAAAATTTATAGATTCTTGTGATGAAATAGGTGAGGGAGATGAGTGGGTATTCTCTGCTCAGGAAACAATTATTAATCTTGATGAATTTAAAGAAAATTTAGATAAAGATTCTTTCTCATCGTTCTTCAATTCATATAAAAATTTACTCCAAATTGCTTATAAAGAATTTCCAAATCCTTGGAAAAGAATAGCTTGGACACGCTTACGTCATATGGATAAAATTACTGATAATTTTAATTCCATTTATAAGCGTTTACATGCAAAACCGGCTGAAGCTAAAGAAAAAGGTTCCAACTTACCTGAAGATATGGGTGGAACTAAGGTTCGCAAAAGACCAGATAATGGTCAGGGCGATTCTCGAGACAATGACGAATTCCGTTCTAGTGGTTATCAAGAAGATGATAATAATGAATGGTTAAATCGATATGATGGCTACCAAGGTGGCTGGTAAAAATTTAAAAACCGCTGATTTTTCAGCGGTTTTTCATTAATAACTTATATTTTAGTAAGCCAGCTTCACCTGATAGCGTATTATTGACTATACATTCCTTTGGAACTTCATTTTGTTTACCTGCCATACACATTTCATTAAAGTCTTTAAAACGCTTTCCAACTTTCTCTGGCCATACAAATACCGATTCACCATTCTCTAATAAGATTCGTGTCTTTTCGTAACTTGCATCATCCAACCATTGAGAATCCAGGACCCAAATGAACCTATGATTCATTCTAAAATAATCTAACTGTTCTTCTTGAATATCAGTTAAAGATTTTTCACGAGAAGGTGTAATACCACCAACCGCTACTCCATTTTTAACAAAACAAGAATCAATGGGCCCTTCAAACAAAAATATTTCTTCAATATCGTCAGAAACCTTATCAATATTAAAAATACTTTTTTGCGAGTTCTTCTTAGAAAGATATTTTACATCTTCCATATAATCGTCAATATTCGCTCCAAATGCTCGTGACTGATAAAATATAATCTTACCATTGCAATCATAAAAAGGAATCACCAAACGATTTTTATGGGTCCTATCCTTAAGAGATATAAAAAATGTCTTTGGACGATTAACCGCAGTATCCAGACGTCTTGATTTGATATAATTTAAAGCTTTATTAATTACTGAATTAGCCTTGTAATAATCTAATTGAAGTTTATTTGATAGGTCAATGATATTTTCAGGAAGTATTTCATCTTCCTGACATTTAATAATATTTTCAAAATCTATATCAAGTCTCTTTTTATCAAGGTTGATAATACTAAATTCACCTTCTTCTATTTCACGTTGAATATCTTCACGAGAAATTAACCCTGCTTGCATAATCCATTTAAGAGGTCGAGATGACCAACCACAATTGTGACAATAGATTAAATCTTTTGCAGGAATATACCAACAACGTTTCTTTTTTCCGAAAGATTTACCTTCTAAACAAATAGGGCAAGAGCAATGATATGTGTCATTGCTCTTAATGTACTGAGTACCATACCCATACTCGTAAAACTTCTTAATAACGTAATCTTTAGGTATACTGAAAGATGTCGAAGTAGTCATTTGTATATATAGATGAAAGGCCGTTTGATTTCTTTTGGAAAGCTGAATACCACTCATTGAGTTTTCTATATATATTCCAAAGTTCTAATTTTTTAATCAGTGACTTAAATTCATCTTTATTTGCATTAACAGTCTTAGCTATACACTCTTCATACCACTCAATTTCTGAAGGATGATTCATAATTTCATCAAGCTTCATCAACTTGATATTACGTTCAAATAATTCTATTTCATCTTCCTTTAAAATTTCAGCTTTACGCAATGATTCAATATCAAAATCACGGCCAAGACATTCAATAACTGCATCAATACGTGTCTGGCGAATGCCCTTAACGCCCGAAATATTATCAGCAGTATCACCTCTCAATGATTTCTTGATAATAAATTCGTAACCGTCATTAACTGCAAATTTCTGTTTAAGAAATACCTCATTAATCTGCATCTTTCGCTTAGGATTATAAAATACATTACCGCTAAGCTCAGGTATAATCAACTGATACATATCAGTATCAGTAGTAATCAAAATACATTCATTAGGATACTTCTTAGCACACAACCAGAACATAATATCGTCTGCCTCAAAGTTACGAGGAGTCATTTGTTTTACACCAAGTGACGAAAGAATTTGCCTAATATAAGGCATAAATTCATACACTTCTGAATGGTCCGGACGAGTTCCCTTATAATCACCGAGAATTTCTTTACGTTCGTTGGACTCATTTTCTTCTCGATAGTCCCAACATACAATGATTTCCGAAGGTTCAAATAATCTTACATAACTTTTAAGAATATTAAGGAATACATATACAGAATATTTTGATCCTTCTTTATACTCAACCTCATTCTTTTTATAAGCCCAGTAAGCTCTATGTAATAGATTATTACCGTCTATAATAAGTTTTTTTCTCATTAGAATAAATCTAAAATTTCAGGTTCTTTTTCGTTAATTTTAATTTCTGAGTCTGCCTTAACCACTTCAAACACATCATCAGGCAAAGTCTCAACATAATCAAACATTTTTAAATCACGATGCACCGGGTGATATGTATTAGTTTGCAATGCTTTTTCAATAGTCTTATAAGTTAACAAAAATAACTCGCCAGTATGTATATCAAAGAATAACATACGACCTTTATATTCCTTAACAAACACAAACATGTGAAAACGCTTTACTTTGCCCAATTGAGCATACACATCACCTGGTTTAATATTCATCGCTCTTTATAAAATGGAGAATTAATATCGTTTACAGTTACTTCCTTTTCGGCTAATTCATTAAGAATAACATTTAGAGAAGATGTTTTAATATAATAATTACGTGGCCACTTATTGCCACCATCATTAAGTTCAAATACGACTTTAAACTCTTCAATATATTTGTAACAAGTAATTAAAATCGATTCTCTTCCAGGACTAACACAAATTGTCCATTTACGAGTATCTTCGGGCGCATATTTGTCAAATATGCGCATTACAATATAACCATTATCTCTAAGTCGTTTAATAAAATAACCAGAAGTATCAATCTTATTCATCGTACCTTAGAATTAAACAAATACTTAATAAGTACGCCGTTTGATTCCAGAGTAAAAAGAATTGCTTCCATAGACTTAATCTTATTACCAATCTCTACTACTGCAAACTTAATAGAAGGTGTAGTAAGAATAAGGCTACTAAGAGAATCAACTGCAATAATTACCTTATCTTTAATCGTACCAGTTCCAGAATCACTTACAATAATAGATACATTGTCAATATTATCAATAGTCCTATCATTCAATTCTGCAATCAAATTAGGCCCATCTTGATAGAAATAAACCTTATTAGAGCCATCTGCAAAGCTGGAAAGATGAAGAATCTCCTTAATCTGATTCTTTGTAAGCTCAGTTTCGAACTTAGGAGTAAAGCTACTGAACCATTTACTAGTTACATGCTTGTGAATCTTCTGTGCAGGAAGGTCATCAAGAATAAATTTAGCACCCTTTACCTTAGAATTCTTAAAATATACATAATTACCCTTAATTTCAAAGGTAAAAGTTTCTTCATC
The DNA here is from genome assembly GCA_017412055.1 of Lachnospiraceae bacterium. Taxonomy (GTDB): domain Bacteria; phylum Bacillota; class Clostridia; order Lachnospirales; family Lachnospiraceae; genus SVEL01. Next base: position 84,369 of record JAFQOW010000041.1, read on the forward strand.
ATTCATATCAAGAAGACGACTAAACTTTTGCAAATCAGGGACATTGATTACATACTCTTCATTTACAGAAAGATTAATTTCATTCTCATTAAGAATATGAATCTTTGCACACGACATAATACTTGCTGAGTCTTCAGAAAAAGTAATACATTCAATATATTCCTTATGAACCTTCAGAGAAGCGCCACCCCTAAACACATTAGAGATGGCTGAAATGAAGGTCTGAAACTCTTTAGCAGAAACCGTTATCTTCATTTTGTCTTTTTAGTTTTCTTTCTTTTAGTTTGAGTCGGAACTGGAGTTGTTTCATCTTCAGTAACTGACATAGTAACGTCTGGATTGTATACTTCAAGATTTTCTGGAAGTTCTGAGTCTTGTTCAAAGTTTTCAGCACTTTGAAAATTATCCTCAGGAGCATCAAAATCAACGCTAGGATCAACTACCTTAATAAGCTTCTCTAAACGCTGAACCATTAATCCATTAAGAATAGCAATATCTTCCAATTGTTCAGTTAAAGGAATTAAAGCTTCTCTAAACGCGCTAACTAAAAGAGCATGTTCATCACTAATAACAGGTTGCTGTACAACAGGTTGTGTAGATTTACCCAACAACTTGTTAAGTCTATCTTCACGAGATGGGGTCTGATGTGTATACATTTGAGGCATAGGATGTGATACGGGTTGAGACATATATTGAACAGGTTGCTGAAAATATTCTTCTGGAATGCGAGGTTGAGGATTTAGTCCCAAACGACTTTTCATCATATAATCAGCATTATCAAGAGAATTACTTACAACCATTCTATTACCGGTGCTATCACCATAACGATAATCACCTGCAAAGGAATTGTCAATATTTTTCAAATTTGCACCCGTCAAAGCTAACAAATTACGTATTTTATTCGGGTCCATAACAATTTAGTGATTCGCACCTAAAGATTTAGGTGCGAATCGTTTTAATATTTTTACTTATTAAGCTTGGAAGTGTCAAAACCATTCTGCTTAAACCAATCATCGACCGGTACCTCAGTAGTGGGGTCGACATTAGAAGGATGAACCATTGCAGGCTCCTTCTTTACAAAGGCAGGAACCTCATCCTCCTTAACTGCAGGTGTAGAAGGGGTAACAGTCTTAACAGGTGCAGGTGCATCATTAATATTAAGATAAGTTTCCTTGAATACCTTAGTAATCTCATCAAAATCGAGAGTCGGGTCCATCGTGCTAAGGTCATGACAAGCATCATAAATCTCCTGAATCTCAGCCGGGCTCTTACCAAGATTAGTATCAGACAAGCTGAAGTTAGAAGTGCTATAATCATTAAGGCCATACTGGTTCTTGGTTACACGAACTACAAGATTTACACCACTAGGGCTCAAATCATAAACCTTAGGACCTACATTAATCTCAATGGTCTTATCAGGAGAGAATGCACGGGCCTTTTCGGTCCAATCAGCGTCAAGCTCACCATCAAGAGCAGACTTAATAAGAGTCTGAAGCTTCTTGCCCATATCAAGAATCTTTACCTTACCCTCATTAGAAGGATTGGTCGGGTCCTTGATAACATAAACGTTACAATAAGCACCAGCCTTATAGAAAAGACGCTTATCCATCTCTTCCTGCTCCTCCTTAGTACCCTTATACTTAATACGATAAGAATAATCGGCTACCGGACACTTAGCATTCCAAGTACGAGGAGAAAGAATAGAATGCCACTTACCATTGGAATCCTGCCAAGAATACTTGATGTACTTAACCATGGTCTTGCGGAGACCCTCCTTACCTTCCTTAGTATAAGGAATAAGACGAAGGACATACTCCTTACCAGCCTCGAGCTTAAGCTTCTCCTTCCAAATACCATCAGTGGTATCAGTAGACATTACAGATGAACGAACTTCCTCAAAAATATCATTTACGTTAAACATATTACTTTTTTACTTTCTATCTTAATTTTGTTCTATTTTACTTTTTAACTTATTTCCTAATTCTTTTAATTCTTTACTGTTAATGTATTGATGTTTGGTTTTGGAAAACATCCCATCAAAATCATTAAAGGTAATATTAATATAATCTGATTTTAACTCAGTTCTATTAACTTCCAAAGCATGAAGATGATAATAGGATATTTTCTGCTCATTTAGATGGATTAGTATCCATGGAATACCCATATTATTAACACATGTTCTGTAATCTTTGGTAGGTAGGTTATTACTTAAACAAAATGCAACAATATGTTTAAATCCATCTATGAGACTTTGAAGAGATTCCGGAGAATCTACAAATTTGTCATATTTTACCATATTCCATCTACTATAAGCAACTATTGCACTGTGTTTCAAATAATCCTGGAGAGGAATATATTTTAATTCACGATACTTTAGACTTGCTATAAAAAACTTATACGGGCTAATATGTTTAAATTGATTGAAAAATAACTCTAAACGATAGAGATATATTTTTGTCTCTTCGTCTATGTTAAAATCTTTACGGGGTTTATATGGTCGATTATTTGCTTCGCCAATAGCCTTCAAATAATCATTATAAATTCTTTGTTGAAACTCATTTACCATTATTTGTACCTATCATTCTACCTAACTTAGAAATATATTTGGAAGAAGCAATACTTGGTTCTATTGTAAGTAATGTTCTATAAACTTCCAAATCACTATCTTCGTTAAGTAATGCTTTTAAGAGTTCGCGATATTTTTCTTCAGTTAAAACTAATGCGAAAATATGTTGGAAATTTAATTTTTTATTTTTAAGTAGTGAGCAAAGGGTACAGAAATTATAAACGATATACTTAGATTCTTCATATAATAAACCTTCGTAAGGTGCTTTTATTTCGTTAAATTCCACTCACTATTACTTATTGGCCATTTTCTATAATTTCATCTAAAGAAAGAACATTTTCAATAGTTGAAATTGCATTCCTATCTTCTTCTGAAATATTTGTCGTTTGTGTATTTTCCATATCTTCAAAACGCAAATATGGTTGATTGAAAAACAAACTAATAGAAAAACCATTTGCTCCAAGTCGAGACTTAAGGAAAGTGCATCTCATAATATTCATTTCCTTATCTTCAGGCTGTTGATTAAGAGAAAGAATAAGGTCAGCTTCTGCGGCAATAGCAATAGATTCTGCAATATGGCTAAGCTCGGCTGATTTTTCCTTCATACCTTCTCGGTTAATCTGACATGCAGTCCAAATAGGAAGTTTATATTTGTATGTCAAAGCACGTAATTTACGTGTAATCATCTTACCTGCTTCATTAGAATTATCCGAACCCGGCGCAGTAAGAAGAGTAAGATAATCTATACAAATTACATCAAATTTATGTCCTCCTTTATATAAATCTGTAATATAACCATCAATTTGCTCAACTGTCATAGTAGCAGGCGGAAATTCTTTAATGAGAATATTGCCATATTCAGAGTTATTAATAGCAGAAGTCAATTCATCAGTCATAAATGCTAATGAATTAATAGGTAAAGTGAATAAAGATGAGTAAATTCGGGAAGCATAAATCTCTTCACTCATTTCAAGAGAAATAACAAGTACATTTTTACCTTGTTTTGCTGCATTAACTGCTATATTAGCAAGAAGAATAGACTTACCCATATTAGTAGGAGCCGCTACAATGGAAAGACATTTACCATCAGCCATTACACCGCCATTAATATTCTTATCTATTTCCTTAAATCCAGTAGATAGACGATTAGTAGAAGATTTAAGAGACTCAATATAACGGTCTACATCCTTATAAATGTCATAACCCTTATCAAAAAGAAGAGAAATGCCTGCAATTTCCTCAAATCTATTAACAAGATAAGAAGGTTCTATTTCATTTTTTATCATCTTATCAACAGCTGATGATAAAGTAATAGAAGCAAGTTTTTCTTTAATATATTTTTCGCTTTCTTTATATAAAATCTCTTCTTTTACTGAATCTAATGAAATATTAGCAGTATCATTATAAAACTTCTTAAATGAAGTAAAGAAATTAGGGTCATTAGCAAATAATTTAATTTCCTCTACGGAAGGAAGCTTACTATGGTTGTCCCAGAATTTTTTGTAAAAATCAGCTACAATATTATAGTTATTATCTACAAATAATTTATTATCAAGGTATCGTACCACTCTACTCATATAAACTGAATCAGTAGTAAGTGCCTTAATAATCAACTTTTCTAAAAACTGTTTATTAATCTCCATAGAAAATACTTTTAAAGATTATCTAATAGTTCTGATTTCAAATATAGTTAAAATAAATTTTTTGCTTTTTTCATTTCAGAACATTTTTTAATTTACTTTAAATTAAGTAAAATAAATATTAATACGATCATGACTTATATATCTCGCGAACAACTAATAGAAGCTGTTTTGAATGAAGATCTTGGTCTCGTATCCTCTAATGGTCCACGTAAGCGTGCATCTGTTATTGTTGATACTAATGAGATTGATGGTGATTCTAAGAAAAAGCATTCTAAGGGTGGACAGTCACGTAAAGCTATTGATGCTTCTACTGACATGTTCAGAAAGCCAAAAAATTCAGAAATTAAAAATATTGTAAGAACTCTTGGTCATAATCCTACTTCAGATGACCAAACTAATCAGATTCGTGCATTCTCTAAGTTACTTTCTGACTTTGACCTTCTCGATAAGCATTATGGCTCTAAACAAACAGATTGGAATGAAGGTAAAACAAACCATCATCAAGTAGCTAATAGCATAACTAATATTAAGCGTGAGCTTACTAAGCGCTATAAGAAGAATATGGATACACCAATCGAGGATTTGTCAGAAATTATTCAAAATTCTCGTGAAGCTCTTGAGCAGGAACTTGGTGTTAATGTTCCTGAGGTTATTGGTGCATTCAAAAATTGGCGTGACATTCTTGTATATAATTCTAAAGTTAAGACTGCTAAGTTCCCTAAGGGTTTCAATATGCAGTTGATGGCCAATGTTGAGAAAGCAGCTACTACCAACTATGAAGAGGCATATATTAATCTTAATAGGTATCTTTTAGATAAATCTACTAGCTTTAAGAACCCTGAAGCATTGGCTAAATGGATTAATAGTAACCAGACAATTTATGCAATTCTTAATGACCCGACAGCTAAGCGTAGTTTTGATGCTGCTATGACTTCCCCGAACGTTAAAACTATTGAAGAGTTTATAATGTTCATGATTAAAGACTTGGAAGGAAAGAGTGTTAAGCCTAATAGAGGCAATACTATGGCTTATATTAATAATGTAGCTCGTAAGCGCATTCAGTATTTTGACCTTATGATGAAGCGTAAGGGTTATAAGGATGGTATTGCAAGTTGGCCTGATGTTATTGATTTCTTGGAAGAGTATAAGCCATTTGTTTATGAACGTATTCTCAGAAATTATGATGTTACTGGTGATCAACTTCGTTCTTTCGGTTCTGGTTTAGCATTCTGTGATTATCTCTTCTCTGATCCTGAACGTCTTTGGAAGATTCTTAAGCCTCTCCAAGGTAGTGAAGGTGGTAAGGGTGTAGAAATGAGTGTTATGCACCGTGATTTGGAGAAGAAGGAAAAGCGTCTTAAGAATAAGATTGAAGGGAATGGTACTAGCTCCAAGAGGGGTCCACAGGCTTCCACAATTGATGAACTTAAAGAAAAGATTGCTAGCCGCGAAAAAATGTGCGAAGAATTGGCTGCAGAGTTACGAGAAATCGCCAAGAGAAATGGTCTTCGTACAAAGGATGACCGCTTGAATGACCCTGAATATTCAAAGGTTTATAAGGTAAAGAATAAAGCCGGTAAGGAAGCCGCTGCTTATCGACTTACTTTAAAGAAACGTCTTGATGCAATTGCAAAAAACGGTGGTGAAGAACCCCGTCGTAAATCTTTGGAAGATGAATATGCAGAGATTCGTGATGAACGTGAAGCTCTCGAAGATAAAGCTTATAATCGTCTTAAAGATGATAATGCAATGGATTTATTCCAGCAGCAATATAATCGTCAGAAGACTCGTGATGCAGCTGGTGACTTTGACATTGGTACTGGTTACGTAATGATGGGTTGGAGCTTTAAGTTTGATAGTGAGAAACATTACGAGGTGGCAGAGTTTATTGAAAATTATATTGATAAGAAGCTCAATGGTGAAGAACTTAAGAACAATAAGGAAGATTTGATTAACGTTACTACAGAACCTGACCGTTATGAAGGTAAAATGCACACATATCCGTGCACGCGAGTAATTATTGAATATCCTAAGGGTTCTCACCTCTACAAACGTGTTACAAGCATTAAGGATAAATCTCAGCGTTCTGTAATTATCACTGAAATTATTATGGATGTTATCAACAAGGTTAAGGCCAAATATGGTGTCACCCTTGACCTAGTAGATGGTAGACAAGACCCACGCCATCGCATTAAGATTCTTTCTAAGAATGATGCAGTTGGTTATAGCTTCCGTTAATATAGATAAACAAAGTAAAAGAAAAACCCGCGATTTAATCGCGGGTTTTTTATTAATCTTCATTCATTATTTCCTGTTCTATTTCAACGTCCTTCTTAATAGCGGCTCGTCGTTCGGCTTCAGTTTTATAATGCCATGCTTTTTCAACATATGGTTGAAGTTTATCAATAAATCCTTCCCAAAATTCAGCGTTAAATTGAATATCCTTTGAGAATCCATAGAATTCATCAGTCTCAGCATCACGAATTCGGCCACCAACGTTCTTTAATGCGCCAAGTGCACATGCCAAATCCATCAATCCATAATACTTAGAGAGACCGTTTTCAAAGCTAATATACATATAAGCTTCATTAAGAGGTTTACAAATACGATTCTTTACGCCAAGTCCTCGTACTTCAATACCAACTTCGCCATGTGAACCTCCTTGTGCTACTTCAAAAATCTTTCTTGAATCGTCGCCACCCTTACCATTTTTATCAGTACCCTTTACATTATTTGCAGAAAGTTGAACAATAGTAGTAGGAAGATAACGAACAATCTTACCACCTGGCATCGGCTTAACAAGTGAAGTAAACATTGCGCCAGGGTCATCATAGATATGATTAGTACAGATGATTGTAGTCTGTGTCATACCCGCAAGAGAGTTACAGGCCTTAATAAGAGCCTTCATAGAACCTGCATAAGAACCCATATCCTTAGAGTCACTGTTCTTCTCCATGCGCTTATAATCCATTTCAGAAATCATAGCACCAAGTGAGTCAATAACGATAAAGAACTGACCAACTAGACCAAGGTCATGAACATTCGAAAGGAACTTATATACTGCATTCTTACACTGCTCAATAGTCTTAACGGGGAAGTAGATAATCTTAGAAGTATCAAGGCCGAGATTAGAAGCAAATTCATGGTCAATAGCAAATTCACTATCAAAAATTACAATTTGCTTACCAGCTTGCTGTGCTTTAGCTGCAGTCTGCAAAGCAATATATGTCTTACCAGTCGAACTTTCTGCAGCTAACAGAGACATACGTGCTTCAGGGAAACCACCTCTAAGATGACCTGAAACTAGAGCATTCAAAATATAACATCCGGTATCTTCAAAGCTCTTAACGTTAGACATTGCTTCGTCGAGGAATGAAACCATCGGAGAATACTCACGAAGAACATCTATCGCCGCTGCAATGCGCTTACGCTTCTCTTCAGGAGAAAGAGAAGCAATATCAACAATTTCTTTTTCTTTCTTTTTTGCCATAAAAAGTTAAGGGTTACCTACTGGTAACCCTTTTTAAGTTAATTACTTAGTAGGTGTAATCTCAACTTCACCCTCAGTGGTACGCTTTACCTTGCTAGTGCTTTCGGCGGTATGATAATAAATTGCCTTAAGTCTAGGAGTAAGAGAATTATTCTGAAGGACGTGGCGCGCATCAATTTCCCAAACATTTTCACCTTCAGTAAGAAGGGCGCCGAAAAGATAGGGAATCATCTCAAAGTTAAGACGAGACTGGACCTCACCGGGTCTTCTTATCGACCTCCTCACTGGTGCTGAAAATAACAGTCATTGGGTCCTTTACAAGGATTTTGCTGTTACCCGTGTAACTAAGACCACTTGATGCGTCTACACCAATAGATGTGAATGAACCATCACTCCAAATAATAAATTTATCATCTAAATTCATATACATTTATTATATCACGGTTCTAAAATAATAGGAAGTAAATTAATAACTATAAAAAAGTTTTACTTAATATTAGGTATAATTTATGATTTAATTTTTAGTTTATCATTTTAGTAATAAATAACAATATATGAAGAAGCGTAATTTTTTTGCTAATAAGTCCAATTCTTCATTCCTCAACATGGTAAAGATGATTACCGAATCTGCTGAGGACGAGACAGAGGGTCTTGACTTTGAAGAAGATGTTGATGGTGCTGAAGATGACTTCGGTGCTGAAGATGATTTTGCTGATGACGAGATGGCCGACGATGAGTTCGGCGATGAGGAAGCTGGCGACGAAGTAACTCTCACTCTTCCACGTGACGTTGCTCAGACTCTTTATGATATGCTCGGCGAAATGCTCGGCGGTGAAGAGGGTGCTGATGAATTCGGAGACGATGAGATGGCCGATGACGAAATGGGTGGTGAAGATGACTTTGCCGACGACGAAATGGGTGATGATTTCGGCCCTGAGGAGTTCGAACAGGACGACGAAGAGGAAGAAGACGAGGATGATGATACTGTAGATCAGGATGACGAAGCTGTTGAACAGGATGACGAAGCATCTGAAGAAGATGAAGAAGTTCTTGGTTCCAATCAGACCAATGTTGCTCAGTCTACAATCTCTCGTGACGGTGCTCCTAAGCGTTCTAAGGCTAACACCACTTGGAATACTGGCAAGACTGTAAAGTCTGTTTTTGACCAGACTGTTTCTCACGAAGGTGAGCCTGCAGGTACTTCCCGTGATGGTGCTCCTAAGCGTTCTAAGTTCAGCAAGGAACCTAATCGTTCTAAGACTGTTTCCAGCCGCCTCCAGCCTGGTAAGCACATCTTTGAGATTGGTAAGTAATATTTTAAGTACAATTTAATGTAATAAAAAACCCGAGGAAAACCTCGGGTTTTTTATTTTAAGCGGGTTCCATCATCATTAAGTCAAACAAACTAAATGCATAATCATCCGCTGGATTAAATGAAGGCCAACCTACTGACTTATAAATTCGTTTTAACTCATCAAAGACTGTTTTAATAAACGTTGTCTTATAATCAATTTGGAAATGCTCTTCAAATTCAGGTGGCATTGTATCAAGATATGCAATTTTATCAATACCAAATTTGTTCTTATGCAAATATATAATCTTTGCAAGGTCTCCAGATTTTACTTTTTCGTATCCTTTGATACCCAACTTATCAAGAACTGTATTGAAGTTAATCGCAGCTCTTACATGACCTGGTGCGCCAGTTGGCCACTTACGTGCACCAATATTATTGCCATGTATTTCTTCAAGCATACTTTCATACTTTTGAACATTATTACAACGTTGAATTGTAACAATATCGTCAAGAGGCATTTCTTTAAACTTATTATAAAGATTTTGAAGAAGAGCCTCAGTAGATGCTTTATCCTGTGATACAATCATATGCTCAACTACTTCCTTTGCTGCAGCCTTAAGGTCACGAGTAAGAGTCGAACGAGCAAACTTCACACCAGTATACTTAAATGATGGCTTCTTAACACCTTCGTTATCAAGAATATGAAGAATATAATTCTTCTTTGCCTCTTCATCTTTATCTTTTCGTTTCAAGAAAATACCTGCATCACAGATTTTTTCTCGTTTAAAATATACTGTACACTTATTTGAATTAGTTGTTTCAGTGAACCACTTTTGGAATTCCTTATCAATGTAATCGTCACATTCTTGAACAAGAGCATATCCTTCAGGTGTCACTTTATCACCGTTACAAAGCTTTATACCACACTTATCAAGTCGAATACAACAAGAGTCGGTATCATTGAACACTACTACCGCTTCTAAGTCCTTTGCAGAAATATCAGGATTCTTCATCTTAACAAAGTTTCTTGCAAGAGTGTTCACATACTTAATAGATGTACTACCTGCAGTTGTAATTGCATTAGCCAAATCCGAATCACCAATCGGATTCTTCTTAGATGAGATAGCACCATAAGCACTATTAATAAGAATCTTAAGAGCATACTGAAGAATGTCCTTACGAGCTACCATTCGTCTAAGTTCATCAATTCTCTTTGCATCCTTACAGGTTTCAAGTTCCTTATTATGCTCTTTAATTTCTTTACGAATCGCAGAACGTTGTGCGAACACCTCAGCCATGTATTGTGCAAACACACCCGGTGTATTTTGTTTAAACACACAACCATTTGGTGCCATACAATAGTTCATTTCCTTAATAAAGCGCTTAAACTGAGCTCGTGTAAGGTCATACTTAAGATTATCCTTAGTAAAAACAAACTTAAGTGAATCATTATCATCACCTTCATAAACACCGCCTGACTTAAAATAGGCCATACCTACCTTAGTTTCAGGAGAAATGTTAAGACTAATTGCATTATTAGGATAAAGTGAGCCTGCGTCGAATGTTACACAGTCACGAGCGAATCCAGGTCGCAAAGACACATAACCACCAGGCTTTTTCTCATTAGGATCAACCTCACGGTCATCCCAGTGAAGCACTTTATTCATACGGCGGCAACGAACTGCAACTGCACCATTAGTGCCAGGAATTGTCATCATACCTTTTTCAAAGTTACAACAACCCATGTAAGATACCATTCGAAGAATTTGAAAATAACGAGTTTTCTCTTCAAGTTTAACAAGAAGTTCTACGTCTCGAACATTATATTCAACGAAAGTATTCCAATGATTTCGCATGAATTCATAAATGTTTGCTTCACCTTGATAATCAACCTTACCTACACCCAATTCAAGGTTAGCAATATAATCCAACTTATAAGATTCTTGCTTTACAATTTTATACTTTGCATAAACGTCGATATGGTCAATAATCTGAACACCACCAAAACTAAACTTTGTATAAGGACGACCGAATTTATCCTCTGATTCAGATTCATAAAAGTTTTCATAAGGTGAAAGTTCAAGAAGTTTGTCCTCACCAAAAACCTTACGAATACGATTAACTACATAAGGCATATCGAATCGGTTTAGATTCCAAGCTGTTACAATATCAGGATAATCATCTTGCTTCCAAAATTCAATAAAGGCATGAAGAACACCTCGCTCAGTAGTGCAATTAATATACTCTACATTATCACCAAGGTCCTTGCCTGTATAAGGATTTTTAGAAAATACAACATACTTTTGCGTACTTGTATCATATACAGTAATAATATTAATCTCAGAAGGTGCCGACCTCTTTAAATCAATTTGAGTTCTAGCATAATCAGCATATACAATTGCTTCAGGGAAACTGCCATCATCAGTTTCATCTACCTCAATATCGAAAAAGAGAATTCGCAAGGGAAACTGGTCAAAATCAGGCTTATCATACTTGTCCCAAAAATAGTCCAACAAAAACTGATGGTCTACACTAAAATTTTCATAATAGCGCTTAGCTCCATATGATTTAGTAAACTTAGTACGCTGAGCCGGTGTACTAAATTCTACCTTTTCTACGGGTTTATTGAAAATAGAAGTATATTCACCTTTAGGAGAATCAACATAAAGATAAGGCTTAAACGGTACATTGACCGTTAAGCGCTTACCTTCCTTGTTCCAAGTCCTAAGTTTAATACACTTTTCAGTTTGACTCCATGAACAATGTCTATACATGTTACTCTATAATTCGTTTAGTAAATCCGTTAATTTTTTCAAGTGTAATCACTTCATTAGTAAATGGGATTTGTGCTCCCGACTTATGAGAAATGATATACACTGCTTTATTTTCATTTTGTGTATGTTCTGATATAAAATTAAGAATTATATTAAGTGATTTATCATCAACAGATGAATCAAGAATCTCGTCAAAGAACACTACATTATAAGTTACTTGTTTTTGAAGTGTAATCATATCGTTGATAGCAAATGAAATTGCTAAATCAATTTTCTTCATTTCAGCTCCTGAACAGTTACTATACAAACAAATAATGCCGTTAGAATCTTTAATTTCTTCCTCAAAATATTCATTAAATCTGAAATTAAATGTGCTCTTAATTGCATTAAGATAATATTGTATACGATTATTAAAAACGTCAAGCAACTTATTCACAATATATGCTCTTACACCATATTCACCGAGAATATGTTCACATATATTCATCTTACCGATACTACGTTCAAGTACCTCTATCTTAGTTTTGACTTCATTTATAGTTTTTTGGGTTTCAACAACCATATTTCTGAAAGTTTCAATACCAGATGAATCAGGTGCCTTATTTTTAGAATCTATCTGCTCATTATAAAGTTCAATAATACGATTAGATTCTTTAATTTTAGCTTCAATAAACTCAAATTTACGAATATTTTCATTAATTTCATTAAGAGCTTTAGAAATATCTGAAATTAATTCATTTATTTCAGTTTCCTTTGTCTCTAATGTACCAAGACGTCCAACAATATCCGTTAATTTCTCAGTTAACTTATTCTTTTCATCTATAATTTCATTTAGATGACTTTCATCATATGCTCGTTTACAAGTAGGACAAATTCCAGTATCACTTTCAATTTTCTTAAGTTCTTTACGAGTTATACCTTCCTCAATATGAAGATTAGATTTGACTTTAGATAATGTATCGATGAACTTATATTTTTCATAAAGTTCAGATTGCAAATCATCTTTACTTTTACCATCAGGAGAAGTAAAAATTAGGTCCTTCTGAACCAATTTCATCTCATCAATTTTACCTTCCTCTACAACAATCTTATCCTTAATGGTTTGAATTTCTTCTTGACGTCTATTATAATAATCTTCCTGAATTTTTAAAAGATTTTCAATCTGAATATTATAATCATTGATACTTTTTTCATGAATACTTAACGTATTTTGTTCCAAACTATATTCTCCCTTAATAGCACGAATATCATCACGCAAATAGCGACCCATTATAGAAAAAATATCTAAGCTGAATATAGTTTCAATAAAGTTTTTCTTGTCAGCTTTCTTTTTTGCCATGAATGGAATAGTATTATTTGCACGCATTATAATGCAATTTTGGAAAATATCCTTTTCTGCTAGAAACAGTTCCTCAATAAACTTATTAGTTTCTGCAGTAGTAGATTTAGTAATTTCAGAACCATTTTTCCAAATCTTAAGAGATTGAGGTGCAATTTTACGCTCAATTAAATATGTATCTCTACCACTTAAGCTATCAGTAATATCAGCTTCTAAACGGACAATGCAATTCTTTCCAACTTTACGATTAACAATATAACTAAGTTTGGAAATTTCTCGCATTGTAGTGCCAAACAATGCAAAATAAAATGAGTCTAAGATACAACTTTTACCTACACCATTTTTAATATCATTTTCATCACGATTATAACCAGTGATAACGTTTAAACCATTATTAAATTCTATCTCAAGTGGCTCATTACCAACTGATAAGAAATTTTGTATGTAAAGTTTTTTAAACTCAATATTTTTCATAAGACAAAATATACTTAAGTTCTATTATAAAGAAAGGCCGAATTAATCGGCCTTTACAAAATTAGGAAGATAAGTGAAATCAGGTTGTGGCATTTGAACAATCTCCAACTTAAACTTATTCTGCTTATACTTCTTTCTAATCATCTCCTTAAACTCATCTGTTCCCTCATTGAGACGAATGAACTTATCAAGGTCAGCATAAGTGAAGCCTAGACGTTCCTCATCAGTCTGCGCTTGAAGACCATCAACAGGAGTCTTGTCAATTAAATTAACAAGCATACTCCTGGTGAAAGGTTTAGAGTCATCAATACCTAGAACATCAATGAGATACTTACCGAGTTCTTTTACCTCAGTTACAGTAAGACCTTGGAGAGGAGCATAAGCACCTGCATTATCACCGAACTGAGTAGCATAACCAACCATATCCTCGGATAGATTAGACGTATTGATTACACGCCCATCTACACATTGACCAATAGCATGAAGAGTAGACATACGAATACGAGCAGGAAGATTAATTTCCATGTCCTTTGTGGGATAGATACCACTCGTCTTACGTTCAGCCCAAATCTGTGAAGTGATTGCATTTACACTGTCAGCAATATCCACCATAGTCTGATGAATACCAAGAATATCACATACATCCATGCTATCCTTGAGGTCAGACTGTTCACGTTGCGGCATCATTACACCATAAACACGTTCATTACCAAAGATTGCACAAAGCAACATAGCAACTACTGTGCTATCCTTACCTCCGCTGATGCCAACAACAAAGTTCTTAGCATTAGTCTGCGCTGCCCACACCTTCATGTGAGTCTCAATGTTTGTGAACGCCACTTGAGGCGTAAAGCTATATTCCTTTTCCATAATCATGTATTCTTTTTTCTTTTGTGAAGCTTTAAATAGGTGTGTAAAATAAAACTCTGCTTGTTTTTCACTTATAATAGAGATTGTTTGCCACTCTTTTATCCAAAATTCTCGAACAATTGCAAACTTCCCATTCAAATTACCACCTTTATCAATGATTTGAAAAGGCTCATCTTCTGTAATGTTCAATTCTGCTAATGCCTTAGTGGAAACTTCATCAGGATAATCACTATATTTCTTCCATCTCAGGTTAGAAATTTTAATCTTCTTTACAGTTTGTGGTATCATTTTTTTTTTGATTATATAAGTCTCGAAGTGAATTATCGTTTGTCCAATTCATAACCCATTCTTTTGTCGGTATATACTCCTTGGGCCATTTAGTTCTATTCACCACCATTTCCCATAGTTCAAACCCACTATTTTTCATATTGTTTTAAAAACAGTTAAAAGGGTTCATAAATTTCAATGTTTATAATATTATCAAGTTCTGATAGAATAGAAATAATTTTCTCTTTTACTTCTTCCCACTTCAATCCACCAAGTCCACAACCTAATGCAGGAATTGCTACAGACTTAATACCCAACTTATCGTAATTCTTTGCAAGATATTCTAATCCACTCTCAACATATTTCATCAGACTGGGGTTTTTCCAATGAATCTTTGTCGGAAATAAAAGAACCTTGTGTTTTTCATCACCATCTATAACGTAAAGTTCACCAACCTTTATTTCCCCATTTTGACACATCTTTTTATAAGTTTCAAAATGTTCAGGAAACTTCTTTTTAAAGGCGAGTGCCAACCCACCACCCATGACACCTACACAGTTGATGGGATTAACAATCACTTCACAAGATGACTTGAAGATGTCTCCTTGTTTAATAAATTTCATAGAGTTTCATCAATTGTTTCACGAATACTTTCAAAATTCTGCTTGAACTCCTGACCATTCTTAAAATAAGTGATTAGTGCAGAGTTCTTACCAACCAAATCTTTCTCATACATCTCGTCCTTATAAGTCAATTCGCCATTCTCATCAAAATAAATTTGACACAATCCTCTAGTTGATTTCTTAGAAGACCAGTTTTTAGGGTCCTTATAAACAAAGCGTTCTTCTTCTCTTACACTTTCGTGCCATATATCCCCCTTATAACCTTCGTCAAACCATCTTTCTGCGATAAACTTTGAGTGTGAACATTTTACACAAATTGAGAAGGTGTCGCGCGTAAATGGTGACAAACTACCATCTTCATTCTCAAGAGCCTGGAAAGAGAACGAACCAACACCAAGACTTACATTATTGGCTGCAAAGCCCTTGATAGCAAGACGATTATAGATTTTCTTAGCACGAGTAATAGTAATACTGTCACCATACACAGCCTTAATACCAGGATTAAGAACCTTGTAACCCCTGGAATTCACCGAACCGCCAAAGATTTCATACATCGTCTCTACCATACCCTTTTCTTCCCAAGTGCGGGAACGATTCTGAAGAACACCTGCCGCCCACATCATAGGACAATTCTTATCAACAGTCTCATCAATGCTATGCAAATGTTCAACTGCACGAATACGAACAAGGTATTCCATGCCATCATACATAACTGCTACAAGATCACCCTCGCGGAAACCTTGTTCCCAAAGATTATTTGCTTCCTCTTCTGTAAACGTCAGAGCAAAACGCTCAATCTTAGTTCTATCTTCAATCATTTCCTTAGGAATACGCTTTACTGCACACTTTATTGAATCAGCATGAAGAACAGGAACAGTCCCACAGAGAGCATCTACAGGCTCAGCACTATCATGTCGGACACCGATGAACACACCACGCTTACCACGTGCATCAATCTCATGCATGAAATAGTTAGGAAGAATGTTAGTTAACACATTCCAAAAATCATAACTATCGCAAACAGCAGCAAATGATACATCATAGTAGAGGTTAAAGAGATATTGGAATGTAAAGAATTCATCTCCACCATCAAGGCAAGCATGAGAAGTCATTACGCTATGCTCAGTTGAAGTAAGACCACGAACATTACCAGTACATTTACCATAAACATTCTGAATGTGCTTACGAGCGGCAACCGTAGAAGAATTCCACATTGAAGTAAGCCAAGCAACGGAAGCATTTACTGCGCTTTCATTACTTTCTTGGCCACGCATGGAGAAGTCGCACATCGCAACTCGCTCATCAATGCCATTTTCTACAGTCTTAGCAAATGCCTCACGAGCAATCTTACGATATTCACGAGCAATCGTTGCTGAAACCATAGGATGCCAAATTGCAGCAGACAGAGATGCCTCAAGAGCCTGACCGACCCAGAAGAACTGAGGATTAGTAGACTTGATTTCCACACAAGGCACACCCATAGGAACAAGCGTTCCCTCAGCAACAGCATTGATTTCTACAGGCAAATAACCAAGTTCATGAAGAGCCTTGAAATGGCCAATAGTCTTATCAATCATTTCATCAGTATAACCAAGTCCAAGATTAAGCACCTCACGAATCTCGTTCTCGCAATCCTCAAAGTTTCGATTAAAGAAATTATCATTAAAATTCTCCACTACATAAGAATGCACATAAGCACTTAAACCGAAGAATACTACCTTATCAACACCCTTAAGACGTGAGCCACGAGGGGTGAGATAAGAAGTAAGTTCTCGCAGTTCAGGACGATACTGAAGAATATGTGTCAACTTATAAAAGTCCGTCAATAGAAATGGATTCATATTCATAACCAAATATTATATTAGTTCTGTGTAAAGAAAAAGCCTAGACTTATGGTCTAGGCTCCGGAGTTTCAAAAGCTGGTATCATCTCCAATGTATCAGCCGAGTAGATATTGTCAATTAGACCATTACCCTTAGAATTGTAGAAATTTCGTGCTTCAGGTTTGAGGTGGGTTACATACAAATCTACTTGAGCAGCACCCATTTCACGAAGAGCCTTAGCAGCCTCCACAAATGTTCTACCGCCCATTACCATGTCATCTACAATAAGAATACGCTTACCTTCAATGTCAGTCTTATCTGCAATTACCTCATAACAAACGATTTCACCAGTATCAAGATTACGTTTCTTATTACCAAAACGATAAGGCATGTCAATCAGTTCACTATACTTCTTAGCAGCACCATTATCAGGATAGAAATACAAATCGTAGTTGTTTTTATCTACATTTATTGGATGAACCACTGGATAAATTACACGACATCTGTTAAGAAGTGCAGGAAGAACATTACTATGTGGGTCATAAACTTCAACTACTGTAAACTTTAGCTCATTAATAACCTGAGCAATATACTTGAGTGAGAATAGATGACTTTCCATCTCTCTATCCATCTGACAATAAGGAAAATACTTAATAATCAGCTCACAACGTGTGGGTTCAATCATAGTATCATCAAACCACTTCTTAACTACCATGAGATTGAGCAAGTCCTCATTGCTTTCAAAAATCAATTCAAACTTATTACAATCTTTAATTGGCATTGCATAAGTCAAAGGACTATAATCTACCTCATTATTAGGGAAGCGGCCCTTTACAACATTTTCACCATTAAATTTCAACATATTTTTTATCCTCTGTTATATTTCCAAAAAGTTTCAAGCTTCATAGCATATTCCCCTGCATCTGCCCAGTTGTCAAAGCACTTTCTCTCCATTTCGTTGCCACTGTTATCATAGAAATATACTACCCAATGACGTCCATCATTTGGTGAAGCCCCTTTAATCTTTGTGAGAGTTTCTCTAATTACAATATTATCAATTTTCATATCTATTTCAATTGTTTTTATCACAAATATCAGTAATACATTTAATAGTCTTACTCTTATCAAGTCCACAATGTCCATGATTTAGAGTTTTAGGCTGATAATGTTCACAATTCAAACAAAATTTTTCAATTTCTTTTTCTTCTTTTTCAAAGTATTCACAGACATCATTATCAGATACAGTTTTATAACCTTTATGTCTTCCACTATATCTATCCGCAGGATACCAAACCATATTTTCTTTTTTACGACATTCGCCTATTACCCCCGAACCATGCGATGGAAATTCACTAAAATGCTTACAAAGAAGACAATTTCGATCTAGAGAACTTTCCATCGGAATAGACAAATCATAATTATTTTCAATATAATTCATCAACAGCTGTGCATAATGTTCTGCACTATCTACTTCTGAAGGAATGCTCCCATAATCTGCGAGTTCACCCTGAATTAGAACATCTGCTTTACGATGAAAATCTTTGTGAGTTGCTACAAAAACATCATTTTTACGCGACTCATCAAAATCATCTATTTCAAACACTTTTCCTAAAGCTCTACCCATTTCATAAAAGCAAATAGGTTGCGGGGAAGGAGAATTAGAAAAATACATAGAGAACAAAACTTGAGGAGTATTCAAATATTTGAATTCCCATTCAATCTGTTCTCTAGTAGCATTAGGATTAGTTACATCGAAAGAATCTCTACGAGGATTAAGAAAAATAATACCTCGTTCATGCTTCCAATTTTCCTTAAAATAGTTGATGACAGTCTTTTGCCATTCCTCACAATTAGTGATACCCCCTGCTAAAAATACAGGAATAGCAAACACTAAATTATAAGATGCAAGTTCGACATCTTCAGGGCAAGTAACGACTGTTACTTTATTTGCAAATTGTTCCTTTGCTCTCTTTGCGTAAGAATTATAAAACATAAATTATTTTAATAATTTATTACAAAAGTTTTCAAATATTTTTCCTAAAGCTTTTCTTTCTTTTTCTTTCTTTATTCTTTTTTGAATTTCTGTTTTAGTAGGTAAATGAAAATATCGTAATTTCTTTTTCATCGTTTCAAAAACTCTTCAGAATTTTCAATATCTATCTGACAGCAACCCATCGTTATAAGAGCTGCTTTATGTGTATCTTCATTGACACATGCACAAAGGTCTTCAAGAACAGTAATCTTCATATTAGGCATAAGACCACGAAGATAAATTGCATTGGAAGCTACACAAATACCTGTGCAGAAGCCCATAAAAACAATCTCATCAATCTCATGGGACATATCCATCTTAATATCATGCATGAAATAACCAATATGTTTACCAAGATAAACAGACATAAAGGTATTCTTATTAAAGACTTTATCATTAACACCAAGATAAGGTGCTACTCGGTCATCAATTTGCCAACCCCAGGTATCCTTAATACAGTGAGGAACCGGTAGCTTCTTACCTTCAAGAGTATTTTCATACCAAGCACTTTCAGAAATATCCTCTTTAATAACCTTATCCCCAAAGATATATGTCTGAGACTTAGTATCCTTATCATAATGGGTATCACGTGTTGCCCAAATAGCTACGGTATTTTCCTTATTCTTTACTTTGGAAAGGAACTCAGCAATCTTAGGCGTTACTTCTTGAGCCTTTTCAGAACCAAGAGCTCCACTAATAAAATCATTCTGAACATCAATTACAATATATAATGTCTTCTTCATAATTTTATTAATATCAAAGTTCTGATATTAAATAATGCTATATGGCAAAACGTAAGGTTTCAGAAAGAGATTTTCTTATTGAACAGTGTTTATATGACGCTTACTGTGAAAGAGAAGGAGTCATTAATGAAGGTTTCGTAGATGACTTTAAAGCTAATGCTAGAGCGGCAGGAGAATGGTTAAAACAAGATGCTAAAGATAGTTTTAGACTTCGTAAAAAGGGTGAGGTACAATCTAATAGGAAAAACGCTGCAGCAAGTGGAAAAATTAAATCATATGCAGGTAGCTTAGCTAAAACAATGTCCGATTTTAAAAAAAGCGGTGGAACACTAGGTAGAAATATAAGCAATATTGATGATGTTATCAACCGTCTTAATTTAGTGTCTCAGGGTAAATTACCTCGTGGTGTTGCAGGAAGTAACTGGGCTGAACCTGAGCAACAAAATGCTTATTCTTCAGGAGCTCCATCAAATACAAATACTAATTCTACAGTTTCTTCAACAAAAACTACACAATCAAATAGCTCTCGACCAAGTAAAAATACAACAACGACTGACAATAATGGGTATTTTACCACAGGCGCATCTGCACCTTCACCATCTACTGCAAGCTCTACACCTAAAAACACAAGCTCTAATAGCTCGCCTACAACTAATGGAAGTTCAAATCAATCTACTGCAAGCCAACAGGTTGAGCCAGCTCAGCAACCTCAAGAAGAAATTGGTGCTAATAATCAACAACAGACACCAACTAGCTCATCTGAAACACAAAACAAACCATTGAGTAAACGTGACATTGCACGTAAAAAGCGTCAAGAAAAGATTTTCAAACGTAAAGAAAGAGAAGCTGAAAAAGCAAAAATAGAAAGAGCTAAACGCATTAAAAAGGCAGGAAAAGCTGCGGCTAAAGCCAAAAAAGCAGATACTCCAGTTGCACCAGGTGAACCAGCCGCACCGGTTAAACCAACTGACTCAGATAATCCAGCTACTCCAGATAATCCAGTTCCGCCTGTCACTCCAGCTGCTGACCAACAACCAAAAAATCCTCCTCAATCTACTCCTGAAGCTTCAAATTCTGATAATTCGACAGGAAATGAGGATACCTTAAATGCTGATGACCAAACTTCTACAGATGGTTCATCTGTTACAGCTGATACTCCTAATACACCTGGTCAATCAGCAATGTTAGATTCTATTCCAGATAATCAAGGTACATATATTGGAGATATTAATAATATAAATCAGCAAACACCATGGACTACAACTATTGGTGGAACTCAAAAGGGTGATGCATATATAGGAGGTACTACCAATCTTCCTGGTGAAGATAATTCGTTACCTGGTGATACCCAACCACAATTACCTGCTCCTGAAGAACCATTAGGGTTGCCTGGCCCTAATGATACAGAAGATAGCCAAGTAGAAGAGCCCGCTGAAATTATTCCTGCTGTAAAAGAGGACCCTCTTAGAGGTGTTGTTCCAAATCACACATATTCTAAACATAGTCATCCAAGAGATGAAAATGGAAAAAGGATAAAAGTTAATCCTAAAAAACAAGCAAGAAAAGCAATACAAAATGCTAGATCTGCTGAACAATCAAGACGAGAAATGACACGACAACATGGAACAAAATATAAAAATAAGAAAGGTTCAGAAGCAGAAGAAGTTATAAAAGAACATTATAATACAAGCGCTCAGATGTCGATGCTTAATTCAATTATCTAAAATAAAAAGCTCAGGTTAATCCTGAGCTTTTTTGTATAAACTTAAAACGTAATCAGTTACTTCTGTTTTATTTGGTATATCGAGTAATTCAATATACTTTTTAATAGCATCTTCCATATCAAATGCTTTTAATTCAATTTCAGAAACATCTTGACTAAAGTTTTTTCCATTTTCCCACTCTAAAGAAAAATCCAATGGGTTTAAGCTATTAATAATTCCGCTTAACGTATTAGTATCAGTAAGAGTAATGTTTCTATCAATAATAATTTTAAAAACATTATTCTTAATACACTTATTAAGCTCTTCATATGACCATTTTCCACTAATAAGGTCACTTAATTTAACTTTGTAAAAACGAGGGCTAATAGTATTTTCTACAAATATCGAAGTATTAGTATCAAAATCAAAAATATCAAAACCTTTAGAGGTTTCATAAGTGTCAGAATGGTCCATTGGGAAAGTATTACCTACATAGATAATACGTTTATCATCCCATTTTCGTTCTTGACGCAAATGAAAATGACCTGAATAAATTATATCAAAATTACTCAACAATTTAGATGCTTTAAACCCATCTTCACAGGCACTCACATCCATATTGTACTTGAATAAGCTGATTTCTGCATGTGTAAACAATACATCAGCTTTAAATTCTAATGGGTCATATCCCCAACCACAAAATAAAGCCTTCTTATTGCCGAAATTAACAATTTCAGGCTTTGTATATACAGTAATATTGTTTCTATTTTGAAAAAGATTTACAGGAGAAATAGTGGGTTCATTTGCATAATACAAATCATGATTGCCTAGAATAATGTGTACCTTAAAATCTTTTAATTTATCAAGTATCTTACTTGCGACATGTAATGTATTAGCGGAAATACTATTTCTAGTATGAAAGAAATCTCCTAGAAAAACAACAGTATCTATACCATTCTTTTTAACTTCAGATACAAACCAATCACACCAAGTTAATGCAATTTCATGCCAAATTGCAGAATCTTGCTTAATCCCAAGGTGAAAATCTGAAAAAATAGCTACTTTACTCATCTCTGCCAAAAGCAAGAACCAACAAAGTAATAATAAATGTGCCAATTACTGAAATAAACCCAATCCATCCCCATAGGAATGAAACGGCAACAAGTATTGCAGACATTAATAAGCCAGATGCGATAACTACACCACTGACAATATTAGATAATGCTATTGTGAGAGTATTCTCATCAGCATCTTTAGCTATTTTTCTTAAATCATTCATCATAATTTTCTATTACTATTTCATTTTCAGCATTATAAAATTCACCTAATGATGATGCAAATACTGGTTTAATATAAATTGGTGCATCAGTATTTTCTTTAGCAAAACCACGTAAAAATTCCTGTCCATATTCTGCACGAACCTTTACATTCTGCTTTTCAAGATTAATTCTTCTTAAAAATTCACGCCAGGCAATACGGTTAAAATAACTGAAGGGATTATATTTTCTAGTAGGGTCAAACTTCTTGCCAATAAGTGCCTTAGTACACTTTACAAGAGCATCTGCAACCATTTCATCCTTCCAAGTATATCCGGAAAACTTAGGATTCTTACTTAAACCAGTGATCATCATACTGATAGCTAAACCACACTTTTCAAAATACTTCTTAGCATTTCTTCTAATAAGTTTAGCTTCAGGACTTTTATCATTATCATCAAGTTCTGATTTCAATTGGTCGTATTTATAATACTCTGAAATATCAAACATGAATTGAGGACCTGAAATATAGTGTTCCGGTTTTTCTTTTATCGGTTTTGTAGATACATACTCTGTACTTAATGCCATATGAATTATTATAGCATAAAAATAAAAAAAGGTGGAAGTTTATTCCACCTTTTTGCTTAACTTAATTCAGCACTGAGTATCGCTCACCGTTAAGAATGTCAGTCATAAATGCCTCCGGAGACTTAGCAGCCAGAACCTGCTCAAACATACCAGGCTTACAACCACCGACAAGAATCGTACCTGTCTTATCACGTGTAATTGGCTTAGAACAGTTTGCACGAGCAGATGCATTCCAGAATACCAGCTTCGGACACTTATATCCAGCAGCCTCATACTTACCACGAATCATACCAAGACAATCGCGGTTATAAGTACACTGGTCAAACTGCATATCAGAGATAATTACAATAGCCTCAGGCATCTCCTCTGCTGGAATATTGGCCTTAACTGCAGCATTAAGAACAAGATTAAACACAGCCTCAAGGTCAGTATTCATACCCCAATCAGCACTCTCAATATGCTTCACCTTATCATACAGAGACCACTTATCATCTACTGTAATAAAGTTAGGACGCTGACTAAATGTAATCATCTGATTCTTAAAGATACCGTTATTACGCTCAGCAACATACAATCCGAGAGAAACAGCAACCTCAATAGAGGCAACATTGTGGTCAGCGCCCCATGCATCAAACATGGAACCAGAAGTATCCACTACTGCAAGCCAACTATGATTACCAGAAGTACCCTCGAAGTAATTACGAAGAGAACGCCACTGATTATCAAGCTGAAGCTTACCAGTCTCAGAGATCCTATTACCACGGAGAATCGGCTTTACAACATCATAAGGATACAAACCTGCGGTATTAATCTTCACATCAGTTACACACTTCTCACTACGTGTAAGAACCTTGTGAAGAGTATCATGATATGCAGTGAATCGAGCATTATCATTACGCTCAAAGGCCTTACGGTACTTATGAATAGCACGGGAAGGAAGCTTAGAATAATCGAAGGAATAATCCTTATTAGAAATCTTAATCTCAACTACATTAGTAGCTGCACGGAGAGCAGAAAGTACCTTACGATAAGAACGCTCATCCTTCAAACCAAGATTCTGATAAAGCTTCTTAGCTGTCTCACGTGTCTTCTTAGAAGACGTATTGGCAGACGGAAGCCACTTAGCAAGAAGAGAAATCTTATTAATCATTCCATCCTCAAGCATTGCCATATCAATAGCAAGCTGAGCACGAATAATGCTATAAATTTCCTCATCTACATCCTTATTCACACCAAGGAGGGCAACAAGGTCATCCCAACGACCATAAGGCTTACCAGAATTTACATCATGACCAACAGGAATGAAAATCAGATTACGCTTGAACTCAGGATAAAGGCTAAGAAGTGTGCGCATACCATGACGGAACACCGCTCGCTCACCCTGACCCTCATGAATATCACGAAGATAGAAAAGACAACGAAGAGTAAGCTCCTTATTCTCAAGGGCAGCCTCACGAACTGCATGCTCTACACCCTTAGGGTTGCGGCGATAAGAGAAACCATCAGTAAAAAGGTCAAGAACCTTAGAAAGGGTGCTCTTATAAGCCGGCATACCGTTCTCAGTTACCGTATTATTATCAACTACTGCTACTGCATCAAATAGACTAGACATATTATTAATTTTTGCTGTTTATGTTTAAAGGTTATACTTTATTTTTAGTTCAGTTCTGTTTAGATTCAAAGTTAATAACGGCATCTTTTACCTCGGAACCGGTTACATCAATCTTAACATTACCAGTTTCCTCATCAAACTTCCATTCTACATTACATTTTTTCTTACTGACGCATTTGTCATGAATTGCATAACCATAAAACGGTAGCATTCCAAAAACAAAAACTAACATTACCCAACCGCCTGTCTTTACATTCTCTATAAACATATAAAAAGGATTAAGTGTACCTTCAGTTGTATAATTAATTAAAGAAAATGTAATACATGTTATAACAAAAGCGATTCCTAAACCTATTAAAAATCCAATCATAAAATCTTTTTAAAAATTTTCTAATTTTTCCTTCTTTTCTTCATCAAAAAATCCATCTTCATTGGAATCAACAAGAAAAACTTCATATTTTGTATAAGATTTAAGAATTTCCTTAAACACTTCACAAAAGTCCTTCTTATTTTCCGGATGAAGTTTCATCCAGAGATACTCTCCAATGCAATCTCCCACAATTTCTCTAAGAGAACAATCAAATTCATCAATTTGTTCTGAAAGAAAATAACCATTTTCCATGATATATTCTTTATTTGATGAACTTGTCCTATCTATATCAACTTCATGAGTCATAATATGAATATAAAATAGTTCTGAAAGAAAAGGGAGCAGTTTTAGCTGCTCCTATTTGCGCCATATAATGGAGAAAACTCTCCGAAAATCAATTCAATTCTGAGGCATCAATTCCGTACATGTTACCAAATTCCCTATTCTTCATAAGAATTTGGAACTTGTTCTCATCCAACTGTTCCCACAATCGCATAAAAGCGTTTACAATTGGCTTAGGAAGTCTCTCCTCAATTTCTCTCTCGATAAAATTATATTTTACCTTTCTACCATTTTCATCCTTATCAGACCAACCAACAAGAGTGAACTGGAACTTTGATGCAATACCACCTGTATGTTTTGCGTCAACATAAGGAGGAGCAACCATGACAAATACATTCTTCAACTTCTTATTTTGGTAGAAATCCTTTATCTTAACACCAAAAATATTAAACTTATCCTCGTGTGTGACTTCAATTTTACCCTTTTCAAAATTGGTAATAACTTTACTATCAACGATGTCATTAATAATTTTTGTTACCAACTCAATTTCAGGCTTAGTCCATTCTCTTATCATTCTATGAACATCACTTCCCATAATTACTCCTTCATCAGCATCTGTAAATCCATTATAAAAATCAGCTGAACGAATCGCCATGCTTCTTTCACTATTCATTTCCCATTCAACTAGGTTTGCTCTTGTTTCTACTTGTATTATATCTTTCATAAAATCTATTATAAATTAGTTCTGGTTTATAAATGTGCTATACAATTTCTAGGATTTAACCCTGGATTGAACCTATACATTTCTACTGTAGGTCTTGAAGCCATAAAATAACACGGCTTCCCATCATACTGAAAGTTAAGAGTGAAAGTAGTTCCAATATCACTATTGGTTATCTTTTCAAAATCAAATACTCCAAATTCATCAGTAAAAACCTCATCTTTTTCTTTATTGTATTTGACCTTGTATCTTTTCTTCCCTGATACAAATTCAATATTCCACACCCCTTCATTAGAAAGGTCAACAATAGTCTTTTTTATCAATCTTTTAGGTATCATACTTTTCTACTCTTCCATAAGTCTATTAGTCAGGCAAATAATCACCCTTTATCTCTGGGTCTTCAAGTCTATTTCTAATGTAAGAATAAATGTTTTGCTTAGCCTCTTCATAAGCGATGTCAAACTCATCATTACTCATAATTTCAGTAGAAATACCCTTTTCATATATTTGTATAGAACCTTTAACAATACTATACAAAATGAAATCATACTGTGACGTAGTGGGTGTATAATCCATTGTTTTTATAAAGTCAATAACCTCTTCCTTGATAGAATTAGATTTTGCCAATGCTTTATAAGCAGTCTTTGCATCTTCTTTTGATAATTTGACAATGTAATCTTTACGAAGTGATTGAATATAAGATTCAACTTGTTCTTTTGTAATCCCTTCAGGTACTTTTATAGTTATTTCTTTCATAAGTCTATTATAAGTTAGTTCTGTAAAGTTGTCTCTTTACAATTTATTCTATCTGCAAATTTATCATAATCAAAAGTAACTCTCATCTTTTTAGGACAACTCTCTATATCAAAGATATAATCAATCGTTACTTCGCTCTTATCTTCGTTAATCTCTCTCTTCTCAAGGATGAGTTTACCTTCTTTTACCTCTTCTTGTAAGATTTCGATTATAAACCTCGTGAATTCTTCGTTAGTCATAAGTCAATTATAGATTAATCCTATTATTTTATCATTAATTTATTTCATAACTTTTAAGAATTGAATACGCCAAGGATGGCCATAAGGTTTCTTACCATCAGTAATGAGCCAATACTCACCATCAAATACACCCTCACATTTATCAATTTGTATGTATTCATTGATAAACGATGATTGAGCAACAATTTCCTTTCTTCGTTTATCATAAAATCCCATCAACCCATTGAAATACAGATAATCGCATTCTTCACAAAGTTTCACAAATCTTTGGTAAGAAGGTAATTCTTTACGTCTCTTAATACCACTATTATCTAAAGATGGCAACGGAAATTTATTTTGCTCTTCGTTAGTCATAAGTCAATTATATATTAGTTCTTTTTCATAAGTTCCCAATCCCAAGGTAAATCATTACTCCATACAACCTTTTCACCAAAAGGTCTGTCTCTTAATAACTTATTGGCTTTCCAAACCTGTACTTCACCTGGATGTTTAGGAATACCCCTAAATCGTGACAATACGCCACCATCACTATTATCATAAATTACATCAACATTAGCATACACTTCACCATTACTATCAGTGAACTGTAATGTAAAGGTAAAGGGTTCTTCTCTTGGCTCTACCTTTGTAACGATGTCACCTTCTTTTACTATCCAATTATTCATAAGTCAATTATACATTAATTCTGAACTAGATAATGGTAAAAGGCTTTTAATGAGTTTACAGCATCTCCTGCATAAATTGGGTTATCAAATACTCTATTGACTAACTCATTTTCACCATCTTTAACAATTACAAAATATAAATCAATGGATGGTGTAAGTTCATTACCATTTTTGAAAATAAATGTTTCACCTTTCTTTATGATTCGCGTTTCAATTTCCATAAGTCAATTATACAATTATTCTGTTATTTTGTCATCTGAAACAATATCAGCATTAGATAAAATCATATTTTTCATAATTGATAAAACCCATCTGCGAATTCCTGTTTTGGTCTCTTCCTTATTCACCCTTACATCTTCCTTTGTTATTTCTTTTTCCAACCAAGAAATATATTCTTCGTAATTCATAAGTCAAAGTATTTCAAAACTTTTATCGCCAAAATAGTAAAGGCTAGGGCTATCACTTGAACAATAATAATGATCTCTACAAAAAATCTTATAATCTCTTGGCAATTTCTGCAATGCATCAACTAATTCACCAACTGTTGCAAACCTTCTAAAATAACGACCGTCTTCTCTTTGCTCAAATGTAATTTCGTCAAAACTATCATCTCTTGGCTCGCATTGTTCAAAAGGAGGAGGACTACATTTCTGATAACCACTAAAACGATTATCCGTTCTCTGAATTTCAAATTCTTCACTCATATGCTTATTATTCTGTTTCGTCGAAAAGGGTTCCGTTTTCATATTGTTCAAGAAATCCTTTGCAAATTTCCATCACATTTTTATCTTGTTTCAATGCAAACTCCTCATTTAGTTTCTGCATTGCCACTTCTTGTCTATATCGTCTAAGTTCTCCACTAGCACAATATTCGTATAATTTCATCAAGGAAACAAATCTTTCAAGATTTGATTGTAATTCTTCTGTATCTTTGGGGTCATAATGAATCTTTGCACCCCATTTCTCCAGTACTCGTAATGTGAGTTTAAAATCTTCATCCTCACAATCGTCAATAGAACAATTCACAAAAAAGACCTCATCTGCAGACAATCCACATGCTGTACTTGAATTCATCAAACCTAACTTATACATAGTGCTACCGGCTCTGAACCCCTCACAATAGCGTTCTAAATGGTTCATACTTTCGCGTCTATACTTAAAAAGGTCATCGTAATCTTTGAAACAAAGTAAAACAGCCTTATTAATCTCGCTCATACTCTTATTATAGATTAGTTCTTTTTGTCTCCAACACCATCACATCTTCCATTACTTCTTGTCTACCTACAACTATTCCCTCGTAATGAATAGTCTCACCAATCGGTTGCAAATCCCAATCCAAAGGTTGAATATCAAACTCCACTCTCTCAGAAGTTGGCTCTTCTCCCTTTTTGAAAAAGGAATAGGAACTCCACCCTCTAGGGTTTTTACAACCTCCTGCATTGAACTTCATATGTCCATTAATTCCAATTATTTTACAAAAATGTTGAACTAATGGATGAGAAGAGTAGATATTTCCGTTTTCTATGAATTGAGTGATGATGTGTTTCACCATTACTTTGTCAAGTATGCTCTCAAAATTTCCATTGCAAATTTAGGATTAGGCTTAGGAGCACACTTCTTCATTACCTCATCCAGATAAAAATCCAATGTCTCATTAGTAAATTCTATATTAGGTTTTTCCTCTTTTACCATTTCCAATGCTTCCGTTACTGTAACTTGTCCTATATCACCCGGTACATAACCCAACATGTACCTTGCTTCGGTTTCAGTAACATTATGATTATTCATGTATTCTTCTACCTCTTTACGCTGATTAGCAGTAAGTGGATAACCAGTAAGATCTCTCATAAATTTTTTAGGTACTTTTTTATTAATATTCATAAAAAGATAATCAATGCTAAAATTCCAATAACTAGCAACACACCAAAAGTAATAATCCAATTAATAAGATCAACTCTTTTCTGGTCTTTCTTAATTTCATTTAATACTTCCATAGATTGAAGAATTAAATCTTTAGTCTTAATTAACTTTTCTAGTTGTGTTTTATCCATAAATCAATTATATATTAGTTCTATTAGCTTTATTTTTACCTTTCATAAAAAATTCCTTTCTCAAGATATTTCTACGATTTTTCGCAAAAAGTTTAACTTTCTTTTCATCAGAAAATTTTGGAAATGGAAATAAAGGTCTAAAAGATTTAGTCATAATTTTTCGTTTCTTCCAATGTAACAACTCCATCTTTACTTGAATGAAGATGAATATAGCTATTCTTTTCAATTTTTACGAACCTTTCTAAAAATTCAATTGGAATCTTGAGAAAACCTCCAATTTCCACGTTAAATTGTAAACGAAACATTATATAAATTCCATCTTCTTCACTAATTACATTACAGAAAGACATATCAGTATCATAAGTCGCTATCATTTCTGAATGAAAAGCATTGAATATCGTGTGCTTTTCTTTACCATTTTCATCTCTCAAAATGTTGCACTCAATAAAAGGGTCAAAATAACCTATAATGAAATTAGTCAATTTTTCCTTAGAAAAACAATCCAAAAAATCATCACAAAAAGTAGAAACTTTAATAATACCCTCAATAACAGAAATTTGATTAGGATAAGATGAAGGTGATATTTTGCTAGGATTGCAATAACTGCAAGTAATGTTATTTTTTACCATTTTTTCAAAATTTCAAGATTTCTTTTATCAGCTTTTTCGGCATCAGTTAAATTTCTCTCTTTCTCACACTGTTCCAAATATCTATAATGAAGTTTTAACTCATTATTACATTCAAACCCTCTTTCTTTAGCCATCTCAACCAAAGAAGGTCCATTACATAAGTCTCTCCACCATTTTGATTTAGCTTCTCTATTCATAATTGCTTGAAAAATTGTATAGTATGAGTTTCATTACCAAAATTCCAATGATACTTACCACATCTTTTAGGCTGTTTATCTCTGTTTATTTTGATTTCTTGTTTACTTTCTCCATCAAATGCTGGAAAATAAAAATGCAAAGTATCATTAAAGAAAAATGCAGGTTGACCATAACACTTTATGATGTCTGCTTCTTCACAAAGTTCTATAAAAGTTTTTTCCATAACTTCTTCAATCATCTTTAGTTAATAGTTGGGGTGTCAGCCATAAAATCATATTCCATAAACTTCTTTATTCTATTTGCGATAACACAAGCATGAAACACTTTTACTGCCTTTTCCATTTGTTCCTTTTTCTTAACATTGGAAAGTGTATGAGGATGAACAAAAAAGTTATACTTATTCTTCCCTCTTTTAGTATAAAAATTATTCATAACTTAATCGTAATCATAATAAGGTTTAGTAAACTTCCAGATAACATCGCAGTATTTCGTAAACGATTCTCTATCTCCTATGAATGAAATTGTATAACCATCCGTCTTCAACCATTTATCATAACGAAGAACTGCATCATACACCCTATCATAAGTTCCATAACCTGGCCAACAACTATAACGAATACTCTTATCAAACTCCTCAAATTTATCCTGTAACTCTCTTAGAGTTATGTCTTTATCAGAATTCTTAAAATGTTCGAGTATAAAGTATTCTTCATTCAGTTTTCGCATAGACGATTATTCACAATTTCTTTTTGTCATAGATTAACGATTTCTTCGTCTCATTCTAAAACCTCTATTATACTGTCTTCTCTTTTTAGCGTCAATCATACTTTTATAACGCGCTGCAAAAAAATTAGTAAAACAAAGTAAAGGTTTAACTTCAATCATCCCTTCTGAAAGAGTAATTTTAGGATAAACTCTTTCAGAAGGCAACGAAATTAATTTATGTTCCTTGCTCCATTCCTCCAACCTCTTTTTGCCCCACTTTCTCGAAGCCTTTATATGTTTCTGCTTCTTTTTGAATTTTTGGATTACTCGTTCTTTATTCATAATTTCTAATCTCTCTCATCTTGCCAAAGCGAGGAACACCGCCCTTACCATCTTTCATAGGCGTAAGTGCTTGATAAACAATGGTTGCCATCTTGCCTTTATACAAATCTTTGTTAGTAAAGAGGTCACGAGCATAATCCTGAGTTCCCATTACCCCTGCTTTGAATGTCTGTCCATCTTCTGTCTCACAAATCACAGCAGCGGCAATTCCTACAAGATTACCGTTACCTTCCTCAAAATCCACGATACGGTATTCCTTATCAAAGAACTTCTTGTATTTGAGCATGTCAAAGGAACGACCAAAGAAATAAGGTACGTCCTTTTTGAGCATAATACCTTCGTAACCAAGTTCAACACAACGATTTATGGAAAGCTCTATTGTATATTCTAAGGTCGACTCAAATGGTAGTTGTAGTTTCCATCCACCGCCAAAATAATGAACCCAACCAACTCCAACAAGATAGAAACTGCCTTTGTTCACATCATACAAATGGTGACCAACCCAATCATTCTGCTTTAAGATGTTCAACAATCTTGTTTTACGCTCTGTATAAAGTAACTGTGGCTCAGAGGGATAATAACTATCAAAACAATGATACTGCACCAACTTGGCACTCTCTACCAAATCCTCAAACTTAGGCTTGGTCTTCTTTACCAAACTGACAATCTTGTTAAAATCATCCTTCAAAGAATGATTATACAACTCACCATCAAGAATAGCATCAGGGTACATCTCAAAGAACTTCTGTACAAATTCATTCGTAACAATGTGAGGACATGATACGAATTCCTTATGCTTACGTGAGAACATACGGATGTCACCATCTACCATCTTAATGTAGCATCGAACTCCATCAAGTTTAGGTTCTACAAAGTAAGGGAAGTCTAACTTACCCTTTTCCTGTCGGTCTTGGTACTTATTGGCAAGGCTTACCTCAAATCGCTTCTCTTCACTAGGAATGTCATAGGTAAATCCTTGGTCAATCTGATATTGAATCTTGGAAGCAACCTCATTTAAAACCTGCTGTTCAAGAGAAGTCTCATTAGCCTTACCTACATTCTTCTGTTCAACAAATGTAGGAGCAGTCTTAATCATCTTACCATCAGGGTAAATTCCACTAATAGTCCAATAACTCACATCATCATGTTCAATCGTCCAAGCACGAACCTTACCCTTCTTGTCTCTCTTATACAAAGTAACCATAAATCAATTATACATTAGTTCTGGTTTTTCAGATAATCCAAACATTTGTTCCTTTAATTTGTCTAAACTCTGAAAAATCTCGCTCCTTCTCTTCATAAATTATTCTAACACTACTACCTGTATGAAAATTTACACCAATACACTTACATTCATCAAGCCCCTCTTCATTGAGAATGTTTTGGGCAGCTATTGCCCTATCTCCTCCACAATTCTCAACTTCATTACAAAATCGCACTAAACCACAGATGTAACATGATCGAAGTTTTATTTTCATTTCAAATTTCTATTCCATCTTTTAGGAGTAATTCTTTGCACTCTTCTACTAATGCTTTCCATTCAGGAGTAACATCATCAGGCACTGTACAAATGAGTGAATACTCCTTAGATAAGGGATACCACTTATGAAAATTATATTCAAGAATTTTATAATGTTCTTCAATGGGTGTTTCAGGATGATAGCGATGTCTCATTTTTGCAAGCAACATATGCCATTCTTCCTTTTCTTTCATATATTCTTCCTCATTTTTAGGAGGAATGGAAATAATATCAGGTTCTTCATCAATCTTATAATCAGGGTCAATAATAGATCTTTCGATGTTATTATCCCAAATGAATAAATCATTATCATGAACAACCTCGCCCTTATACCACGAATAACCATTTCCTACTGCACAAAACAAATGGTCAAGTGCTCGCTGACGAATAGGGTATAAATTAGGGTATTCGTCATACATCTTTTGTAAAGTTCTTTCAGGCTTCATAAGTTAATTATAAGTTAGTTCTGTTCAAATTCTTTCATAATACTTTGGAATTCCAAACCTATTACTTGGAACTCATTTTTTGCTTCTCGTTGCTTCTCTCTGATTTCTTTCAATGTTCGCTCATAACCTTTCATGAACTTCTCATGATTCTGAGGTGTAATATTATCAAAATCAATATTCAAGTGACATTTTTTACTAGTTACTTTCATGGGTCTTCTGTCCCAATAACTAAGATGAGGATAAGCAAACTCAAATCCTACAAATAACTTACCATTAACGTTAAGACGAAGATACATCATAATATGTTCTTTCTTCAATTCCTCACGTTGACAAAGTAAAAATGATAATAATTGTTCTTTCATTATGGTAAAGGTATGTATTCAGGTTTATTATAAGTCACCCAGCACATAACATAAGCGCACCACAACACATCACCCTCATAAAGTGCTAAAACTAATTCTCTATTATCATGATAAAGTCTCCAATCAGTAATAGAATCTAAAGAGATTTCATTATAAGTGCTTCTAAGTTTATCTAATTTAGAGTCATATTGATATACAACAGTGGAATCCCAATAATAATCTATCAATAAACCCTGAGTATAATGACCAAAATTACAATCCAACCATAGTTTAAACTTATAATCTACCTTACCCTCACTCTTTATGTTATCTTTAGAGTATAAATCAATCATGTTTTGACTTAATTAAGTTCCATTCTTCAGAAGTTATACCGCCACAATCAAATTTTTCTTCCAAATTAGCAAGACACTGTTTTAAGTATCGTTCATTATGCCAACCATTATAAAGTTCATCAAACTCAGGTATAGTATAAGCATCACCAAATGAAAAATGCTTCCAAAATTTAGTAGTATCAACTTTATAGCCACGACGCTTCATTTCACCGGCCACGTAATCAATAGTATATGTAAAGAAATGAGCAATACTATAATCATTAATCTTATTAACTAAGATATGATTAGGTGTTCCATTCTTTGCGATATTAGAAGCAATACAGCAGCATTCTCGCCACTGACCGAGAAGCTGCTGTCTAGGAAGAACATCAATAAGT
The DNA here is from genome assembly GCA_017412055.1 of Lachnospiraceae bacterium. Taxonomy (GTDB): domain Bacteria; phylum Bacillota; class Clostridia; order Lachnospirales; family Lachnospiraceae; genus SVEL01. Next base: position 119,460 of record JAFQOW010000041.1, read on the forward strand.
GATTTGTGCCAAAGTCTCATGCACTTAATTTAAGGTAGTTCTGTTTGCAATTCTGTATAGAACTTAAACTTAAAAAGGGCGCCATGACGAGAAATTGTCCAATAACCATCTCTAAAGGAAATATCAGATTCCTCTATTTCATCTAATGAAAAATAATTATACTCTCCTAAAACTCTATATGAGAGCTGATTACATGATGGAAGATACTCCATTGGAATACCTCCCATCACAACAAGATCAGAACTCTTGCAAAGCTCAATAAACTTTTCTTTCATATTACCAACAAACAGTCTGTGCTGTATTAGGAATCTCTTCTACACACTTATTCACCTCAATTTCTTCTGTAGAAGTAGTAAGTACCTTAAGCACACAATATTCTCGAATGCGGTCTACCATTTTATCACAATTCTCATACTCATTTTCAATATCATAAGTCTCAGTGATAAATCGAGCATTCTCCTGTGTATTATCATAGAAGTTACAAATCATCTTACCATCTGCAGTAATAGCAATATAATGCTCAATATCATCATTCCAAGGACAGTGATAAGTCCAGGCACGAAGAACAGATACCTCTGTTGCAGCACCATGATACATCATATGCTTCATATCGCTTATAGACTTAACTGCATCAAATACCCTAAACTCGCCCTGCTTGAAAAGCTCGCAAATATGACCTACAATTTCCATAGCACGACAGAACATAGTATCACGTTCACGAACCCAGCTGTGTAGACGATGATTAATACGTCGCCCAAGACGTTCTATCTTAGGCATTTCAAGGAACTTTCCGCAATCACACTCGTCTTCTCGAGAATATACCTTCAAATCACCACTCTGGTTACAACAACCCTTAGTTCCGTCACCATGCCAAGGGGCAGGATAATATCGCATACAGTTTTTACACTTAGATTCCATATTTTTTACAAATGTTACAAGTAGTTTTTACTTTTGTTCTGTGTCATCTTTAGACTTTTCGTCTTTGATTAACTTTTCCAGATAATCATATGTAAAATTAATAGCCTTTAAAACGCCTCTTATCTCATCTTCGCGGTCTGAAAGCTCTCGTTGAAGCTTTTCAAAATTCTCTTCCTCAAAACAATCCATCATCTCCCAAGAATCATCTTCAGTAAATGAATTATATTGGCAGAATGCATGAATTTCGTCATATCTCTTCCTAAACTCTGGATGCTTGTCCCAAATATTTTCTTTATCACTCATATTAGTATATCATTTTATCTTCATAATCTCTAAGAATAATAATATCCCTAAAACCTTCTTCAGTGTCAACCCAATCTACTATAATTTCAAGAGGATACATATTATGAACCCTAATGTTATAATCCGCACTTGGCCATTCATCCATTGGAATACCACCTGCGTAAACTTCATTTCCCTTATTATCTTTTTCACATGTCTCAAAATAAATAGTTTTATAACCAGCTTCATTTTTGCCATTAGGTCCTTCTTCGTCAATATCAAGAATTTCTGCAATCTTTATATATTCAGTACGACGAACATCTAAAAAAGAAAAGTTTCCACCAGCTGCGATAACTTTATATTTTACATCTTTATTTTTTCGTAAAAGATGCCAAAAAGTATTATATTCTAATGCTTTACCAGTATACATATTAAATGTTTTTCCACTTTTTACCGTTCCAATAAGAAATATATGAAGGAAAATCAAAATGACCTTTCCTCACCATTTCAAGAATAGCTTTCTTGGTTTTAGATATACCACAATTATATCCATCCTCAAGCCAATCAATCTTTGGTTTATCTTTTTCATAGACAAGTTTTATACCTTCCCAATGCTTTTCATACCAAAGAGAACTGATACCATGGCCTTCCCCGCCCTCTGCACATCCTTCAGTCATGTAGTGAAGAAATTCCTCTACCTTATCGACATCATTCATGTTAGTTTGAAGCCATTCCAGGTTTTCATCACCATCAAAATGTGTCTGACCATAATGATAAAGTCCAGCTTTATCTTTACCAATAATTAATGCGTGTGTACTCATATTAAACAAACATAGCAAGTTTACCAAGACCTTCCTTTTCAAGCTGAAGTAGCAACGGAAGCTCACTCTTATCCCAGGCTAACAAACATGAAGCTGCATTTGCAGTAGCTTCCTGTGAACCGTCTGGCCTACAAAACTTAATACGACCCTTAATAAAGAAAATATATTTTGCAGTAGGGAAAATATATTCGTGCCATGCTTTAATATCAGTACGAGTAAACAAAAGCATTAGACCAGGGCCTCCATATTCAGAAAATTTCTTTAGAAAGGGATATGCTTCGGAACCATAAGGAGGATTACACCAAACACGTCCAAACCACTCCTGAATTAGTCCATTATCTTCTTCAGTATAATTTACATCTGCAATATCCCAAGGACGAACCGTAGCTGCACAGGGGTCTAGATCAAAATGACCGAGACGATCAAGTAACGACCTAGGTGTAAGCCAGATGTTAGTTGACTTTTCTGTTTTCTTCGTATTGAATGTTTTCGGTTCCATAAAAAAATTATACTCAAGTTCTGAGTATAATGTTAGTTTCTGTTACCTTGATTTTTTCTTTTTCGTAAATTTTAAGTCGTTTCTCAGCATGTGCTGTAGAATATTTGAATCCTTTATCGCAAATATCAAAGATATTCAATTCTTTTTTAGTCGGATGAAGACGTAAACCACGACCTATACTTTGAACTACTGTAACTGATGACTTACCACCTGCTGCTAGAATAATATTATGTAAGTTTTTAATATTAATACCTGTAGAAAATATTTTAGTTATTGCAATACACAAAATATTATCTTCTTGTTCCATTAATTTCTTAATTTCATCTCGTGCATCAGTATCAATTTCTCCTCTAATAAAATATATTTTCTTATTATTAAAATTAATTTTATCAAAGTTCTCTTTTAATATAAAGCCGTGTTCTAATCGATTGACTAACAACAAAGTATTCTTATCTAACTTAAAACATAAATCGCTTAAAAATTTATTTCGATATTCATTAGAATATAATTCTTCAACTTCCTGTCGATATTTTAATTCTCCGTAATATTCAGGATATACTAAGTTAGCTTTTCTAATAATAACATTTGATAATACACCTTCATCACGTAATTCTTTAGAAGTTTTTTCATATCTTACTGGTCCTAAAAGACCTATATTTTTAATCATATCTTCTGTATCTTCAGCCAATGTACCAGTAAAACCAAATCTATACTTTGAAACAATTTTTTCAATACACTTAGATACTTTATTTTCTCTTTTAATTGAATGAGCTTCATCTACTATTAAACAATCAAAACCTGTTCTCCATATTTTTTCATATTGGTCAAATCTTGATAATAATAAAGGTCTATTAGCAATTACAATTTCTGAATCATCTTCAATTTTATTAAACTTATCGTAAAATTTTTGTATTTTATGATTTAATTTATAAACATTAACTAATTCATCATAAAACTGAGTAACCAATCCGTTATCTGGTACTACAATCAGAACTCTTTTAATATTTTTATTAATAAAAAGATTATGAATTATAGATGCAATAGTAAAAGTTTTGCCTGCACCTGTACCTAATACGAAAGTACCAAATTTATAAGTTAAAGCTAATTTAACACAATCTCTTTGGTAATCTCTAAGTTGAAATGCTAAATCATCATGTATTTCTCCTGGATCATCTTGACAAAACTTTTCTTTAAATGAATCAGAAAGGTCATATTCTACAGTTCGGTCTAAAACATAAGTCTTTAACCACTTTATAATTTCAAATGCTATTCCAAAATTAAAAGTTCCAGTTGGTGTAATGAAATATTTTCTGTCTGGGACAAAACGTGCATTTGCACCAGACACGAATCGCTTTTCTTTATTAGGTACACTAAATGCGTGCATTAATCTTTCTCTTACATCAGAATCAGATAATGCTATATGGCATGAATTTCTTTTTTCTAAATAATCTAACTTAACTAACATTTTACATTTGCTCCATTTTCATTAGCTCAATTGCATTTTTTAAATCATAAGTCGTTGAGCTGAAAATCTTTTCTGCTTTTTCTAAATATTCTATTACTAACTCTAATTCTTCTATTTCTTCATTAATTTCTGTTAAAACTGGAGACTTATTCTCCATTTCTTTAATACTAGCAGCAGATAGTTTTAAACCAATTGAAGCGGATTCCTTAACTTTCTTGAGAAGTTCAGATTTTTTACGTTGTAAGTTCTTTAATTCTATTTTAGATTCAATTAATTTTGCAACCCAGAAATGTTTTAAAGATGGAATTTCGTTAATTTTATTATGTATATTAAATTGGTCTATTTTTAAGTCGTTTTCTATCGCTTCTTTATATTTAAGGAACTTTTCAAATGCCATATAAATACATTATATCATGAAAATTGGAAAAGTGTTAAATCTTATTAATGAAAATGTTGTCATAAATTTTGGTCATTTTCATTTTGATTCAGCTGCTTCATTTTTAAATCGTTATTCTTCTGAAGATGAAGAGTTTGAACCTGATACATGGGGAGAAGAAACACTTGAAAAATGTAAAAAGGATAAAGATTTTGTTGAATACGATGAAGCAAAGAAACTTTATGATAAATTAAGTCGTAAAGAACAAAAATTTGTTTCTCCAAATGGCAAATATAAAGATTCTCCTAAACTTGTATTCAGATTAGGAGAACATGATAAGGATAATCTTATCGGATTTATTGATGTATATTATTTTCCTAAGGAAAAGAAATCTTTATCTGATGTTGATGAATTAATAGATGATATATCCAGTTCAAAATCATTTGATGGTAGAGATGGATTCATCACAATGGCAGTAGACCCAAAATATAGAGGAAAGGGTATTGCGAAAAAGTTATTATCAGCTGCTGCTAAGAAAGCTAAGGAGGTTGGTTTAGATGCATTAACGTATGAAGTAGAATATAAAAATAAGCCTTCTATTAACTTTATACAGAAATTTAGTAGCAAGTTTAAGAATGAAACACCTGCACCTAAGACTGATAAGGATTCTGGAACTTTAATATTCAGATACCGCTTTGAAAAGGATGAAGATGAAATGACTTCTGCTATTTTATCTACAGCCCCACAGGGTGGAGCATTAGAATGTGGAGATAATTATGCACCAGGTGACATGCGAGTTCCTAAAGTTTTAGGAAAAATACAACGTCGCAAGAAAAAAAGCATGATATAATAAATAGTCCTATATGGACTTAGGTCATTGGGAATTAGGAAATAATGTTACTTTACCGGAAGATTTTGAAGAAAACCCACCTATGGGTTTTGTCTATCGTATTGAAAATAAAGAAACTGGTAAATTTTATATTGGTCAGAAAAAGATTATTAAAGTTGAAAAACGTCCTCCATTAAAGGGAAAAGTCAGAAAGCGTAAAATCGTTAAGCAATCTGATTGGAAAACTTATTGCGGTAGCTCTAATGATTTAAAAAATGACGTAAAGACTTTAGGAGAAGATAAGTTTAAGTTTACCATTATTCGTTTTTGTGATTGTAAGTGGAAATGTAGCTATTGGGAGTTGTATCATCAAATGCATAACCATGTTTTGTTCAGAGAAGATTCATATAACGGTATTATTAACGTAAGAATTTCTAAATTTCAAAAATTCATAGACCAATACCGTGAAGAACTACAGAACTTGGACATATAGTTATTATGACAATGCTTGAAATAGCAGAAATAGTAAAAGATACGTGTTCAGCTAATGGAGTTAAGCCATTATTTGCTTTTAAAACTGGTTCTAAAGCGTATGGCACTGATAATGAAAAGTCTGACACTGATATAACATTTATTTTTTATCGTAATCCTATAGATTACTTCAGTATTTCTTCCGTTAAAGATGAAATTAAACTTCCTGATGTTGACATTAAAGGTTGGGATATTAGAAAGTTTTTGAATATTATCTCCAAAGGTGGTTGGAATACTTTTGAAATGTTAAATGCCCCATATTGGTCTGCTACTGAAAGTGCAGATAGACTATTATGTGAAATTCGTAAGGTTAGTATGGATAATTTTCCATGTGTTACTATTCCTACGACGTTTCTTCATTGTTCTGAAACAGCATTAAAACGTTTAGGAAGAGACGGAAATGATAATGCAACTATTATTAAAGAGTTTATATCTTATGCTCGCACAACATATAGTGCTCTTTATATTCAGGAATACGGCAAATACCCACCGCTCAATTTATCTGCATTAGTTAAAGATGTAACACCTTACCTTAAGGATGAAGGTGTATCTCACCCTAATGCTCTTTCTTCCTATATTCTTTTTGCATTAGGGTTACGAAAGGATATGTTAGAGGACAGAGTTGATTATTCGTTATTTGCAGAGCAATTGATAATACTTCAGTTATTAAATGCTAAGCTTTTAGATAATTTTGAAGGTAAAAATGATAAAGAAATTAAAGAAAATCTTTCCATTAAATGTGAAAAAATTCTTCAAAATTTCTTTAGTAACTTTCTTAAATAAGTTTTATGAAGACATTTGCTTTAATCGTTACAGCTCTTGTATTGACTTCTTGCACATTTAGCGGAGCTTATCATTCTGCTACTGGTCAGAATTTTAATTTTGATACATCGATTGTAATTCCTGTCGAAGAGTATAAGAAGTAATATGAGAATACGTTCTTTAATCTTATTTGATTTAGAGAATATAGTTATTCACTCCAACAAAAAAGTGTTGGAGTTTATTACTTTATATAATATAACAAATAAAACAGATATTAATAACTTATTCACTTTCTATTCTTTATTAGAAATATTAGAAATATATAAAAATAATAAGAATGGATTAATTGTCTTTTATTTGTCTCAGGAATCATTTAATTCTTTGCAAGAAGATACTGAGATAAAGTATTCTAAGTTTTTAAAGATAATAACTAAGAAAATTAAATTTCCAATTATTATTAGTACATTAGGTTTTAGTTATTTTTGTTCTTTAATGGCTACTAATTGTCCTGAGTACGATGAAATTGTCGAAGAATACACATTTTTACCTTCAATATTTGACGATATTATAAAAATAGTTAAGAAATTAAAATTTTATAAGATAGAAAGAGATTTAGTTCATAATCTTAAAGAAAGAATTAAGCTAATATCTATGTTTGAAACAAAATAAATAATTTTACAATGATTAATCGAAAATTTAAGACTTTTGAGACAATCGCAAGATTTAGAAAGCTTTACGAAGCTGATGAAATGGAACAAGATCCAGCTGCAGACCCATCCGCAGATCCAGCTGCCGGTGATGAAGCTCCAGCTGATGCTACAGACCCTGCCGCCGCTGAAGGTGGTGCAGAAACTGACCCAAATAAGCAGGCAGACCCTGAAGCAGGTGTTTTCATGTCTGATAATCAAAAGGCAGAAATTGCTAAGATGCTTATCGATGCACTTATGATGACTCCTCCAGAACCTGGTACAATTCCTTCTAATTTGATGAATGTTACCACTGATAATGCTGATGAAGTTATCAAATATATACAAGGTTTAAATGCTCTTAGTGCTCCTCTTTCATTAGACAATGATACAGATGAGAATGCAATGGGCGGTGCTTTAAAATCTATCTAATATGGAAAGCTTTTATTTTAGTAAATTTAATTTCCTTTTGGAATCAATGGAAAACGAAATGAAAGTTGCCATTGTTCCTGGTTCTTTTAAACCACCTCATAAGGGTCATTACGAAATGATTAAACACTATTCTGAGTTGGTAGGACCCCAAGGAAATGTATTAGTATTTGTATCTAAACCTTCTGCAAAGGCACAACGTACTACTCCTGATGGTAAAGTAATTTCACCTGAATTGGCTAAACAAATTTTAGAAATTTATTGTTCAAATCTTCCTAATGTTCAAGTAGAAATTACTCCAGTATCTCCTGTTAAATCATGTTATGATATTGGTGAACGTTTGGATTCAGGTGTATTGATTTTTGGTTGCTCAAAGAGAGGTGAAGATATTAAGCGTTTTGCTCAAATTAAAAAGTACATTGAATCAAAAAATCCAAATCTTATTGTACTTGACCCTGTAACTACAGCAGTTGACGCATCTGCTTCTGACGATGGCGTAGTTTCTGCTACTGATTTTAGAAATGCTTTCGGAGACCCGAAATTAATGATGCAATTTTTACCTGACCATCTAAATGATGGGACAAAAATGAAAGTTATAGAAATGCTAATGAAATAAAAAAGGCGGTTTAAACCGCCTTTTATTTTATTGAACTTGTTGTTCGCCACCTTCTTCACCATCTCCAGCGTTTACTTTTTCAATAAACTCTTCCCAAGATTTGAATCCGGCAGTATCATATAATTTTTTAAACTCGTTATATTTTTTAGCAAATGCTTGCCAAGATTGAGTAATTGTAGGGTCAGCCCCTTGTGTATTAGCTGCTTTTTGCTCCTCCTCGGGATTAATCATAGCTGCGTCATTTACTTTTTCTTGGTCATTTGCTTCATCTTGTTGAGGAGCAGGTGGGTCTTGAACCTGTTGCTCTACTTGGCCCTCAACTGGTTGTTCCGTAGTTTGAGCTTCTTCTGGTGATACTGGTGCAGGTTCTCCTTCGGTTTCTTGACCTTCAGTTTCATCTGTAACTTCTGTATCAGTCGCCTCAATGTCAGCTCTTTCTTTTTCTTCTTTGATGAAATTTAAAATTTCATTATAATATGTTCCATTAAAAATCTTCATAATCAATAATTATTAATTTGTTGCAATACTCGGAAGAGTAACATTAGGCTTATTAGCAAGCCAATGCTCAAAACTATCCATTGTAAAGTTTTCAGGTTGTTCTATATTAGCATCTTCTTCACCAGGGGTATCATGTTTAAGATAATACTTAAAAGCATTACTCATCTTAATAAAATCAAGTAAAGCTTTATAATGACCTCCGACAATCTTTGCTGAATATTGAATCCAAGTTTCTTCGGAAAGATCTTTACCTGACATCTTTTTAAACTCTTCATTAAGTTCCTTATATTTTTCTATAACTTGAGTCTCTTTTTTTGATTGAGCTACTGACTCTCCGTGTCCATCATATACACCTGGGTCTATAAAAAATTCAACTTTGCGCTGGTTGGCTGGTTGAGTACATAAGGCAAAAAGTCCTTTACCATCTTCTTTAACCTTTTCTGCTAACATTTTAGCAAATGGTTCAAACACCCCACGGGACCAATCTTTTCCAGCACAAATTTTTTTATTCCAAGAATCAATATCTGTTTGAATTGCTCCAATAACATCTTTACCGCTTTTTAATTCAGTTTCACCTGATTTTTTAAAGCAAATCAAATAAAATATAGCTCTATTTCTGGCTTGAAGCTCTTTAAGAACTGCCTCTACTTCTTCAGGCTTCATATCAGCGATATCTTTTTCATTTTCAGCACCTTGAACTTCTTTAGTCGGGTCTGTTTGATTTTTATCTTCTGATTTATCTTCATTTGAAGAAGGTTGTTCAGTAGAAGTAGTTGTCGTTGTATTATCAGCAGGTTGCTGAGGTTGTTCAGTTGCTTCTTTTACTATTCTTTCTTCGGCTTCATCTTTGGCTTCTCGCTTAGCAGTTTCAGCTTTTGTTTCACGTGCATAGGTTTTCCAGGCCTCGAGAGCTTTCTTTAAACGCTCCTGAAATTCTTTATTGCCATTATCATCTTCAGATTTATTAGTACCGCCGGTATAATCTAAAATTTTAAATACGTCAATATTTTCGCCAGAAACTTCTACATCTAAATCTACAAGAACTTCTTTTTCTTTCTGTGTCGGTAATTGTTTTCTAATTAATTCAGCATCAGCTTTTAATTGCTCTGCTAATTTAGAAAGAGCATCAACTTCATCTTTAAGTTTGGGGTCTATTCTTTTACGCTCATCGGGTGAAGTTTCTTCACCCCACATAGCTTTACGGTTTTTAACAGCCTGCTCATAAGATGCTTTAGAAGCTTTAGTGCCGTGCATAAGTGCAGATGTTGTTTTATTAATTGCATTTTTAGCATCGGCTAATGCACTTCCAATACCTTCAGTAACATAATCTACATTTACATTATCATCTGCAATATTATCTTGTGTTACATCTATAAGAGCTTCTAATTCTTTACCAACAAAGTCCTTAGAAAGGAGAACCTTATGCTCATTATCCTTTCTGTTAGTAACTGAAAATAATACTTTTTTATAATCTTGGCCTCCGAATTGAACGTTTAACTCAATTACAGGTCTTTCTTGTATATGTCCACCGCCGATATTAACATTAATAGTATCTTTAATCTTTTTAGATACACGGCGTTCTTTACCATCTTTATTTTCAGTTTTAAAGGTTAAAATATCGCCTTGAATAATTAACTCTTCACCATGTATAACATTATAACCACTATTGCCAGAGTCAACTTTAGCAATAATTTCACCAATTCCTTTAATAAGGATAGGTTCTTCTACTCCGATTACCATCTTTTCTAATGTCAATCGAAGTAATTTAGGATTTATACAAGTTTTTCTCATATTATAATTTAAAACATTGGCTGACCCATAGGAACTCCACCGCCGATAATTGTCATTGAAGCATTTAAATTACCAGCTGTAGAAGATTCATCGATGTCAAGTAAAATTCCATCAATTGAGTTACTAACGCTGATTAAGCGTGATACTAAATCTTCTTTTGTAATACTATAAGCTTCGCGCTTCTTTTCATCTGGCAAGCTAGAGGATTTATCGGCAATTTCTGCCAATTTTTCACCAATCTCTTCAATAAGACTTTTGATATAAGTTAATTCAGCTTCACCCTCAGGTTTAACAACAGTGATATTCATTGCATTGTGAGAATCGCATGGCTGTTCACAAGACCAACCGATTTCAGCATCTTCTGCAAAAAGTTCATCTAAAAATTTATCCGTATCAGTATATTCGGAATATCGCATGAAAATATTTATGACTATTTAAAAACATGTGATATAATAAGTTTAATGAAAATTGCAATATGTGGAAGTGATGATGAATCACGTAGTAATTTGATTAAGAGTTTTATTTCTCAATGGCCGATGTATGCAACTCCGGCAGAAACTATTTTTGATGATGTCAAGTGGCCTGAGAATTGTGAAAAGGATTTAGTCGAACTTAAGGAAAAGTTAAATCCAATTGAGCAAATGTTGTTTGCTAAAATGATTTTGATTGAAAAACAATATGATACATATAAGGATGTAGGTCATATCATTTATAATGGTTGCGGCATGGATATTCTTGTTATCTCCTTAATTCTTTGTGAAGAAGGACATGTTAGTGAAGATTTTGTAGAACGTATAATATATCATAATAAGAAACTTCTTAGAAAGATTGATGTTGTGTATTATCAGCCTAATACTAATCTTACAAAAGAGTCTTCTGAAGATGATAAGCATTTGGAAAATGTTTATTGGAATCTATATGATAACTATCAAACAGATTTTGATAATTCACCTTTCTTTGACCAAAAAAATTGTCCGTCTATACTTCTATTAGAGACTAAAAGTCCTATTAATGAGATTAAGATGCTTCTTGATAAAGACGGTAATCTTGAAGGAACCTCTCATGGTGGAGATGATTCGCCTCTTATGGATGTTGCAAAACTTAGAAAGGTTTTGCGCAATAACCCTAAATTGTTAGATATTGCGTTAGAGTCAATTAAAAATAATAAACCTAGCAACGTAGGAAGTATTATTCTATAAATTAAAAAGAGCAGCTTTTCCGCTGCTCTTTATTTTATACATTTGTAATTGTAGTCGTTGATGATGAAGTTTTTTTACCCGAACCGTCAAGATTTTCAGTTGTTATTGTAGTAGTTCTTGAGGCATTTGTAGAGGCAGTACTCGTCGGTTGATTTACAACTTCGCTATATTTGAAACGGTATTTAGATTGCAATAAAATATCTTTTAATTCAATTGAACTTTCCATCTTACTTACGTATTTGTGAATAGTAGACATTAAACCACTATACCATGCAACTGTATTTTTATCCTCTTCAGTTTCAGCAATACTAAAATCTCCAGTATCAGATTTACTAAATCCTGTAATAAGGAATTGATTTTTAAGTGTATCAATACCTACTTCAGATAACCAATATGAGTTACCACCCAAAATAATAGCTACAATAAACTCTAAAGCTTTTATACGGCATCTTAACTCATTATTAATAGTATCTTCTACCTTTTTCATTGAATCTTGAAGACTCGTAATTTCATCGCTTACAGTATGAACAAATACCTGAATATCACTTGCTAAATTAATCATCTCACTAACAGTAGATTTAAAAGAGCAGTGTTCTAAATCAATAATAAGGTCTGCAAAGTCAACTACTGCAGCACCGTCACGTGTTTCATTCCATACAATAATTTTATCACCATTACCTATTGATGTATATTGAGGTAAATCTTTAATTGACGCATAAACTTTTTTACCATATGAGCTGTAAGCCATGCATTTATTTATGAATCAGAACTGAATTATAAGAGTATTATGAACTTTGATGAATTTTTTCCTCTTTTAAAATCCATCTTTACAAAAAAGTGTTGTAATATAAATCCAATAGCAGATAATTTTAATACATATCTGGCTGTAAGATACATTTCATTTTATCATCCTAGTTTATGTGAACTTCTTAATGAATCAGTTAATAAGTTTAAGATTAACAGTATGTTTAATGAAGCAGAAGATGGGTATAATTTTCTTAAAGCTCTGATACCTAAGCTTCCATATAAGCATATCAAGTATATTAAGAAGGAGTCTATAAAGAATTTGCGTGATAAAAACATTCCGGATGAGACAGTTACCAAATTAGCTAACTATTTGGAGGTATCTCAGCGTGAAATTAGACAAATTTTAGAAACAAATTATGAATAAAGAACAATTATTGGATACATATCAAGCTGCATCCTATTCAGATATTAATCTTGAAAGCCCTAATTGTGCCGGTGATATGGCTCTTAGAGGCTTTGCTGTTAAAAAACTATACGATGACTTCGTATTTGCTGATTATATTGATGTGGATAACGGCTTTATTAAGCATGAATCTGGCCTTGTAACAATTGAATCTAATGCTACTAAGACCTGGCGTAAAGCTAGAGTACTCATGGTGGGCCCAGCATGTCGTAATACAAAGGTTGGTGATATTATTTTGTTCCCAAATGATAAGGGATTGCCTTGTGGCGAGGTTGAATACACTACTCATCTTGAGGAAAGCGAGCTAGTTCCTGCGCAGGATATAATTGAAGTAGCTAAAAATGGTATCTTTTTAGGCGAACATCGTATTTTTGCAACTCTGGATAATCTGAACAATGGCCTTCATAAGTCCTGAAACACTTGATTCAATGCTTTTGGCTAATGTGGTAGACCTTTCTTTCGTAAAGAAGGATGGTTCTATCCGTAATATGACCTGTACAAAGTCATATGAATTGCTTAGTTCATTTGAAGGTAGGTCATTTTTGAAGTATCAAGAGCCAAAGGGTAATCCTCGTAACCTTCCACCTGGTATGTTAACAGTCTGGGACATCGATTCTCAGGGTTTTAGAACAGTAAATTGTGAAACTGTTGACATATTATCAGTAATTCCTGTAGAAAACTTTAGAAAAATGCTAGTTGAGAAGTTCGTTTAAGTTTTTGGTCTTTAAGTAATTTTATGTCAGATAATAAAATTATTGACTTAAACGAGATTTTTAATGATTATTTCTTTAAAAAGTTTACATTTTTATTAGATAATAAAGTATTAAAAGAGGGAAGATTGAAGCTTTTTACAATGAAAGGCTTCAATCTTAAATTTTTCTTATTAGACAGCGAAAATGTAATCAAAAATCTTGAAATACCATATCCATTTAAACTTGTTAAGACTGAAACAGGATATATTTTCGATTACCGTTTAGAAAAGTTTAAGCTTATAGAAAACACAGAACTTATCAATAATCTAATAGAAACCGATTGTCAAAAATCTAGATATTACGATAAACCTTTAATAGTAAAAATTGAATAATGCTTAATGAACCGCTAGTTAATTCGTTTCCAGTGGGTGCAGTACCTAATGAAGCCCAGGAATATATTATAGATGAAATCGAAAAAGCTATAGCACTTGGTAAGAAATTTATCATTATCAATGCACCGACTGCAACTGGTAAGAGTTATATAGCGAAAACTATTGCGAATTTCTCAGATGAACCAACCGATGGGTTTGTAACAGCTTGTAATAGCTATCAGATATATGATAGTGAAGACCCGCAAGTATCTGATGAAGATTTGGCTCCTTTCGGGACTGCTATTTTGACTGTAACTAAGTCTCTTCAAGACCAATATACTGACTTTTTTGAAGATGGTGAGTCTCTTAAAGGTAAAAGTAATTATGTTTGCGCAGTTAATGACCTTTATACTTGCGAAAACGGCATGTGTACATTTGTTAAAGGTCAGTTGAAGAAGTGTTTATCTTGCGACCGATGCCCGTATTTTACACAGCGTAATCGAGCAGTGACCAATATTTGCAGTTTTTATAACTATGCAATGTTTGAATCTCTTCCTGAAATTGTAAAAAATAAGGAATTTATTATTTGTGATGAGGCATCTGAGCTTGAAAGTGAGATTGTAGGACGATATTCTATTGAAATTATATCTAAGGAACTTAAGAAGATTAATAGTGAATATCCTATTACTCCGTCTGTCAATGCTTCTCGTGCAGTTATTCTTGATTGGGTTAGTGAAATGTCCGCTCTTTGTGAATATGAATATAATTCTTATATGAATCATATTAATAAAGAACTTAAAGATAAAGCTAAAAAGAAGCGTTTGAATAAAGAAGAATCACAAAAACTCGGTTTGCTTAGAAAGTATAAGGAAGCATTCTCTACTATTCTTGATGCTTGGGCTGAAACTGAATATATTATAACCCATACAGATAGTGGTTTACTTTTTCAACCTTATAATGTAGATAAATTGGCAGATCGTATCTTCCGTTTCGGTCAATATATCATCCTAATGTCTGCTACTATTGTTAATCCGGCGAAATTTGCTGAAACTTTAGGTATTAAAGACTATTACTTTATTGAAACTGCAACTACTTTGTCTGCTAAGAAGGCTCCTATTAAGTGCACATCTAAGTTTAGACTCAATTATAAGAACAAAGAGCAGCTTTTGCCTCAGATGTGTAAGGTAGCAGGACAAATCTGTAACATGTATAAGGATAAAAAGGGCATTATTCATACCCATTCTATGGATATTTTACGTTATCTTAAGGAAGAATTGGGTCATAATAAGCGCTTTTTGTTCCGTGAACAAGGTGTAGATAATGAACAAATACTTGAAATTCATAGTGGTACATCAGAACCTACTGTGCTTGTTTCACCTTCTATGACCCATGGTGTTGACTTGAAGGGTGATTTGGGTGAATTTCAGGTAGTTATGAAGGCACCATTCCTTCCTCTTAACGATGAACGCGTAAAACGTAAATTTGAAAATGATAAAGAATGGTATACTGATGCAATGTTATCTACTTTGGTCCAGATGTGCGGCCGTTGTAACAGAACTGCCTCAGATTATAGTGAAACGTATATACTTGATGGACTTATTCTTGATTCAGTTCTTCGTAATAAAGAAAAACTTCCGAAATATTTCCTTGAACGATTTGTATAATTATGAAATTTGATGAAACATATGTAAAAGTGCTTCAGCATATTATGGAAAATGGTACCCGTAAGCAAAATCGTACGGGTACTGATACTCTTTCTGTGTTTAATACACAGATTTGCGCTGAAGAAGATGCAGAAGGATATAATAATATTCCTCTTTCAAACCTTCGAAAGGTTTATTTTAAGGGTGCTTTGATTGAAGTGTTTTGGATTCTTGGCCTTCATATGAAGGATGAGCGTTATTCTAATCTTCCTCAGACAAATACTCAATATCTTCTTGACCATGGTGTGAAATATTGGCAGCCTTGGGCAAATAAAGATAATAATCTTGGGCCTGTATATGGTGCACAACTTGTAAATTGGCATGATTATAAGCTGGTATTTCCTGAAGATTATGATTATGGTGTCCATGGAGTTGAATATAAGAGCGTATATGTAAACCAGATTCAGAATATCATCGATACTCTTCGTACAAATCCTGATGATAGACGTCTTGTAGCAACAATGTGGAATCCTGCTAAGCTTTCTAAGATGGCATTGCCTCCTTGTCATCATACAATGGAGTTTTATTCTCAACCGACACCAGATGGTAAGCGTATATTGCATACTCGATGGATGCAGCGTTCTTGTGATATGCCAATTGGTATTCCCTACGATATGCTTCTTTACACCCTTCTTAATAAGATTGTAGCTTTGTGTGCTGGACACATTCCTGGACATGTTTATGGACTTCTTGGTGATAGTCATATCTATGTAAACCAAATTGATGGTGTTAAGGAAATGCTTAATCGAGCCGAAACTGAGGAGTTCAAAGCATGTCCTCAACCAAAAATCTACATTGAAGACCGTATTTTTGATATTATTACTGAAAAAGGTTGGTGTGATTTGAGCGATTTTAATATTGATGGCTCTGATTTTAAACTTGTTGAGTATAAACCTCTTGCAAAGATTGATATACCAGTATCTGTATGATTAAACCGAGTACTAAAAAATTTAAATGCCCTCATTGCGGAAGTACTAAATTGAATATTATCTGCATGATAGAGGCAGAAAGAAGGTTATTTGAGCCTATTTTTAAAAATGGGAATCTAATTTATTCAAGAGTAGGTTCATCACTTTTAGATTGGGCTGAATCCCCATCATATAACTATACATATTGTTGTTATAATTGTAAACATCAATGGTATAATGAAGATTTATTAGTTAGAAGCGGAGCATTTGGTACTATTATGGCGTCTGAAATGCATGCTTTATTTGATAGAACTTATACTAAATCATTAGCTGATGAAGAAGGTAGAGATTTTGAAATAACTTTGCATTAATTTAGAACTGAAATATATAAAAATTATGACTTTAAACGATTTTATTATTGATAATAATTGTAAGAATTTTAATGAACTCAAGGAGCGTCTTTGCAATAAGTACGCTGCCCTTAGAGTTAAGATGAAGGGAGTTGATTATAGTTATATTTTTTCTCTTAATCCTAAAGTTGATAATTGCAATATGGACCGCTACTTATCAGATGAATGGATTAAAACTATTAATAATGTAACAGCTTGCACATTTTTACATGAAATTAATGGTATGTACATTGAGAGTATTGAACCTGTAACTAAGGACACTCTTAATGCTAAGGAAGTTGCTCTACTTTTTGCTCATGAAGCTAATGTATTTGATGATACATTTGATTTCCAGGTGAAATATGGTCTCATGACTCGTGAGGAAATGTTTGAAAAGGCACCATATTTCATCGAGAAGGATAATTTGATGATGAAGATTGGTCATCTTAAGGAGGAACTTGCAGAAATTGAGAAAGCTGCTGAGAATGGTGACCTTGCCGAGTTTGCCGATGGTATTATTGATCTTATCTATGTTGCAGCAGGTCTTGGTAATCTTTGCCGATTGCCGATGAAGGAGCTTTGGAACGATGTTCAGAACTCTAATATGGTTGGTAAGGAGCGAGTAACGTCTCTTGATAATGCAACAAAACGCGGTTCTACCTTTGATGTACGTAAGACAGATAAGTGGGTCGGTCCTCGCGGTGCAGATATTATTAAACATTTTTCACTCGGGAAGTAAATCTTCCCGATTT
Organism: Lachnospiraceae bacterium; assembly: GCA_017412055.1. Taxonomy (GTDB): domain Bacteria; phylum Bacillota; class Clostridia; order Lachnospirales; family Lachnospiraceae; genus SVEL01. The sequence goes on from JAFQOW010000041.1 coordinate 137,187, forward strand.
TTGTGATATAATATATACATATGAGTGAAACTGAACAAGAAATGGAAGTACCGGTACTTGAGATTGAGTTTGAAAACTTTCTTAAGTTGTGTGAAAGGATTAATTTAGTTGATTCTGGTGCATTTGCATCAATGCCTAATCATGTAAAGGTTTACGGTGATAGAGAAAAAACTCATATTAAAGACCTTGTTACTGAACTTATTAGTTATCAAGAAGAAGATAATAAGTGGCGTTTGCGTGAGTTTAAGCTCCAGCCAATAGAGACAACTGATAATTGTGTAAAAATTGAAGATAAAATCATTTATGATGCTTCACGTATTATCATTATTTCTCGAATGAATTCTATTTTTATTATTCCAGGAGAGAAATCTATTGCAGAAGGTAATTGTTCACCAAATGAAATCATTCGTTTTACTAATTTAATCTCATCTCAGCTTTTTCTTCTTCGATTTACTGATGTAATGGCAGATGATAATAGTGGTTATGACCTTAAAGTTGATTATCTATTAATTGACAGAACTAAGGTAGAAGAAAATAATGAAGATTGAGATTACAGGTGATGTTTATGGTGTCGGTGATATTCACGGAGATACCAGTGTTCTCCGACTTTTAATTGAGTTTGAGAATATTACTGACTGTACATTAATCCTGTTAGGTGATGTAGGTATCTGGCGTTATAGAGATTACAAACATTTCCTTAAGTTTGATGAGCTTTGTAAAGAGCATAATATTATTTGTTACGCTTTTCGAGGTAATCATGATAATCCTGCTTTCTTTTATGCTCCAGAAGAGCAATCTCCTATTGCAAAGAGGTTCTGGGATAAGTTTACTAACTTCAAAGTAATACCTGATTTAACTCGTATTACAATAAATGGAGCTAGCGGAATAGTTATTGGTGGTGCATGTTCCATAGATCGTTGTATACGACGCTCTTTTATCAGTGAGTACCGTCGTTATGGTAACCTTTACAAGCTTAATGACTGGTGGGAGGGTGAAACATTACCTAATACCAATGGTATTGATGAGACGTTTGATTTTATTTTAAGTCATACTGGTCCCCGCCCACCAAAGTGCCCACCTCTTACTAAGGATAATTGTGTATTTTTCGAGCGTGATTACTTCTTAAATGACTATATTAATAGTGAAAATCAGCGTTTAGAAGAGATTAGAGAGCAATTTAAACCTAAAAGATGGTGGTTTGGACATTATCACATTAATCAAGTCTTTGATTTTATAGATACCAGATGTACTGTCGTAGATATTAATTATCTTACACCCATACGCATGTAACGTATGGGTGATTTCTTTTATAAATAATGTATTATGGCAGTATTAAAACCAATAGTTATAGACTTACCAACAAGAGGCAAATGTGCCATTGATTATATCGATTATTTCGATGAAGGTCAATATGGTCCAGATAAGCCCTTTTTTGTTAGCAGATTTGATGATTTCACTCAAGTTGCTAAACAAATGAGAGCATGTTTGTCTCTACAAGGTAATGAAAATAGTTTAATTCACTTTAAACGTGAACATATTGATGGTAAATGGGGCGAACCTTTAGTTATTGAGGCCGGAAATGAACCATATCCTTATCGTGCTCAGTATAAAATTCGTTTCATGCTTCGTATTAAGTTCTATGGAGACTTTGGATACATCGATCTTGGTCAGAAATGGTCTCCGGAAGATGACCCATCTGAAACATATTATGTAGAAGCTAAAGATTTAGAAGTAGTAAATCGTTGCATGCTTTCTGAAGCTGATGCTAAAAAGATTTTAGAATACATTTTGAATGCTGAAGTAGAATCAGGTAAAACATTATCTCAAGTAGGTAAAGAACAGTATGTACCTGGTGAAAATGGTGCAGCAGCTACGATTCAACCTTTGACTTCGGGGCCAATTGCAGAAGCTCTTGCAGCTATTGAAAAAGAAAGAATGGCAACGTATGTAGCCGACGCTAATTATGTTTTAAGCGATGGCGACACATTACTTACAATTGAATAAATAATTTTGTATGGCAGACGAACAGATTAAAAACACACCAGAAACTGACTCAAAGCCAGTTGTATCAGAAGAACAGAAGGCTAACATTATCAAAAAGATTATTGAGTGTGTTACCGCTGTTATGAAGGCAGCCTTTTCTAAAGGTGATGCTGACACAGTTTGGTATAAGAAAGGTCTTTATTATACCGCCGCTGGTATTCTTGCAGTAATCGTATATCTTTTTACATATCATGGTGTAGAGATTATTGATTGGCTTACTGCACTCGTCACAAGCTTATTCTAATAAAATAAACACAGATTTATTAAAAGGTTGTACCTATCAGGGTACAACCTTTTCTCATAAATAGTTTTTAGTATGATTTCTAAATGTCAAAATATAGTAATCAACAGAACGAAATTTTCCGATTTTGAGGAGTTTTATCCTGAAATTGACTCTACAGAAGGGTTAAAACTTGTTGGTTTTATAGAAACAACCGACTTGTGCACAGGTGAAACAATTAAAAAGAACGTTTCAGTTGATTATCCTAATGTTAATCCAGTTGTTAAACGTCCTGATAATCTTCTTATCGACAACCTTTATGGCAATTCTAGTTTTTGTATAAAAAATGTAGTTTGCAATGACGGTGATATGACTCTTACTAGATATACCGTTACTACTGATTTTGAAGGTGATTTAATTCAAATTAATAACCTTAATGATGATAGAGAAATTTTCAAAAAGACCGTTTTCTCATCAGGTTACTTAAATATCGGATTTACTAAGAATATTCCGTTTGGGCGTACTATTCAGGTTATCTTTAATAATTTCCCTGCTAGTGATTATGGTATTATTCTTCGTCAAGTTGATTATAACGAAGATGGTAATCATATTATTTCTGCAGGTTCTCCTGAAATTTTAATTGAAAAAGACGAACGTCTTGGTAATAATGCATCAATTTTAATAACTTTCACACAATCTACTGAAAAGGGTACCGTGTCTATTGCAGCAGGTTCTTCTAAACTTCATAAAGTAGTTGCTTCTGAAATACAAATACTTAACTAATATATGAGTAATAAATTTTACAAACCTAAGAATGAATATGGTGAGCTTCTTGTCGGACAGCCTGCTTTAGATAAAGCTATTGCTGACTACAATGCAGCTGATACTAAAATTATCAATGACTATAAAGAAGCTGACGAACTTCTTAAAGCAGAACTTATAGAAAAAATTGATAATGCTGATACTGAAATTAATAACACAATTAGTGGTCTTAGAACCGAGTTAGAAGCTGCTGATACAGAAATTAGAAAATCTATTCAAGCTCTTGATAATAAAGTAGTAGCAGAAGATACAGCATTAGATAATAAGATTGATACCTTTAAAACTATTACTGTAAAGGTTATTGAAAATGACTCAATAGAAAGTTATTTCCAGCAAGTTATTCAAAATAAAGAGATGACGCTTGAAGAGCTTAAAGTAGAGCTCGGACGCACAGTTTATATTCTTAAAGGTTCTGATGATAATATTAGTGGAAAAAATACATATGAAGAGTATGTTTGTATAAATCCTGAAATTTTAGATGAAAATGGAAGACCTGAAATGGTTCGTCTCGGAGCTGTTGATTCAATCTTGGCTCGTTGTGAAGACCCATCTAAAGGTTCTCGTATGGGTTCGGTAGAATTAGTACATAATCTTTATACTGGCGATGATGAGGTCTGGGGCAAATATTTCACTAGAGATTTAGAAGGAAACCATATTGAAGAACCTATTCCTGGTAAAGCCGTTGCTCCATGCACATTACGCGCATTCTGGAAAGCAGACGAAGAGCTTAGAAACGCTGATATTCGCATTGTACAAGAATATAAAGAAGCTGATGAAGCCCTTAAATCTATTCTTGAATCAGCTGACGAACAGATTAGAAATGATTTTAGAGCGGCAGATACTCAACTTAAAGCGGATTTTGAGGCAGCAGACGCTAAACTTACCGAAGATATTAATAATCTTAAGGACGAAGATATTTCTCTTAGCGATAGAATTAATGCGATTAAAACTGAATTAATGGGTACTACTGAAGCTGCTGATTACTCAGGTTCTCGTATTGATAAAATTGAAGAAGCTATTGGCATAAGTGGTTGTCCAAAATGCGGTAGAGAAGTATGTGATCACGATGACCCCGCCGAAGGTCAATGTACAATTTATTGTCGTCTTAAAGATATTGAAACTGATATTCAGGACCTTGAAGGAAATATCAGTAACGAGCAGGAACGAGCAATTGAGTGTGAAAATGAAATCGAAACAACGTTAAGTAATGCTTTAACTAAAGAAACGGAAAGAGCTGTTGCACGTGAAGACGAAATAGAAGATGCATTAGCTAATGAAATTAAAAGATCGACAGATAAAGAAAATGAAATCAGCACGGCTTTGATAGTTGAGACTGATAGAGCAGTTGCACGTGAAAATGAAATTGAAAGTAATTTAACTTCTGGTTTAAATGATGAGATTAATAGAGCTAACGCGGCCGAAAATACTTTAACTGTTGATTTAAATAGCGAAATTGCTCGAAGTATATCAAAAGATGAAGAGCTTACAAATAGTATCAAAGATATTAATGATACAATCGGTAATCATGATTCTTCTTCTACTAAAACTATTTGGGAAACAATCGACGATAATTTCGCTAGCAGCACCGCTCTTACAGAAAGTAAGTTTACTGACGCTAAAAACTACATTGATGCTAATAGTAAAGCAATTGAAGGTATTAATGAAACAATTGGCAGTCGCGGTTCATCTTCTACTAAGTCTGTTTGGGAAACGATTGATGATAATTTTATCGAAAATAATGCCTTTACTGAAGAGAAATTTGACGAAGCCAAAGGACTTATTAATACAAACACTGGTGATATTACTGCAATTAAGACTGTTATAGGTGATAAGAATGCTTCTACTATTAATACCGATACACTTTGGGGTTCTATTAAGAAGTCTGCTGATGATATTTCCAATAATACTGCTAATATTGCAAATAATTTAGCGCAAATTACTACAAATACTAATAGTATTAATACAACTAATAGCAGAGTTGATGCAGCTGAAACTACAATTAGTACACATACTACTGATATTTCTGAACTTAAAGGAAGATTAACTAGTGCTGAAAATAATATTACAGCTCATAGTGGTGAAATTACTACAATTAAAGAGACCCTTGGTACTCATAGTAGTAGTTTAAGTTCTCACGGTGAAAGTTTAGATAAGGCCAAAAATGATATTACTGAAATCAATGAAGCAATAGCTGCAATTAATACTAAATTGGGTGATACTGATGCTGCTGCAACAGGTTCCTCAATGTGGGCTGCTATCAATGATGCAAAAAATAATATCACTTTGCTTCAAACTAATAAAGCTTCTGAAAAAGCGCTTAATGACGTTAAGGGAGAGCTCACTGCTAAAATTGAAGATGCTGACAAAGTTCTTACAGATGAGATTACCGCTATTAAAACTTCTCTTGGTGAAAATAAAAACCCTGAGTACCCAAATAGCGCATGGTCCTATATAGTAAGTCATGATGCAGCTATTAATAGTGATAACGGTATTTTAAATCGTTTAGCTGCTATTGAATCAAACGTCGATACTAAAGCTGCTTCTTCTGATTTAAATGCTTCTAATACCAGAATTGATGAATTAGAAACCGCTAAACAACAAATCGAAGGTAACATTAGCGATATTAATAATAATATTACTTCATTGAGTGAAAGAATTGATGAGGTAAATGATAGTTTAACTGCTCAGATTTCTACATTAGAAGGTCAGGTAACTACATTAAGTACTCAGCCTGGTGTTGCGGTTATTAACTGTGGATTAACATCAGTAGTAGAAAATGGTGACGTTTGGAGTAATTCAACAACTATTTTTGCTAGCTCACTTATTAACTTCCTTCCTAATGTTAATGATGCAAAGAATGTTAATTTCGCTGTAACTTCTGTACGCTATACCACTGATGATACTAACGCTCCAGGTGAGCAAATTACACCTGAAATTCTTTATTATGGTGGAGTTACTAATGATGAAACTAATAACCGCAGCGCTGTTATTACATTTAATGACTTCCAACGTAAACCGCAGTCACTTATTGTAACTATTACATATTGGGAAGAAAATTCAGTAATCAACCTTTAATTTTTATACCTAATACTATGACAAAAACTAAAATTCCCCTTACATATACTGGTTCTAGTACTGAAGACCTTTATGTTTTAGCACTCAGAAAAGGTAAGGAAGTTAAGCTCCGTGTTAAGGAGCTTAACTGCCATGGTGGTATTTTAACAGAAGGGATTGTGCAAGATACCACCACTTATGAAGATGAGGATGCTCTCAAAGAAGCTGCTGCAATTCCCGGACAACTTACAAATGGTACAATTTATACCACTACTGATGAAAATAACAATAAAGTAGATTACATCTATTATAATGATAAGTTATCTCCGCTAGCTGGTATTAACGATGAATCGGGAACTGTTGTAAATGGTCTTGAATTTGGTGCAACCTATGAGTCTCTGGAGAGATTAATGGAAGCTAAAAATTTAAATTTATTATCCGCTAAAAAAATTTATACAGTTAATGATATTGGCACCATTGAGCAATACATTCTTCATAAAGGCAATCTAGTTCAGATTGCAGGTGCTCTTAATGAAATAGTTTCAGGTTCTACTGATAATGAGTCTGAAGTATCTTCAGTTGTTGAAGACGAAGATGGCGTAATTGATTACAACCTTACTGAACTTAAGAATGGTGATTATAGATATAAAAATCATTCCAATCTTAAAAAAGTATATTGCGATATGCCTAATTTAGTTTCTGGAGTTCAAATGTTCTATGGTACATCTCTTGAGCATTTTTGTGGCAGTCTCTACTCTTTAGAAGATGGCACACATATGTTTAGTAAAGGGTGTAAATTAGACCTCGACTCTATCTATAATATAATAGATGGACTTAAAGAAGTTGAATTTGGCACTCATCAAATTAATATCGGTTATAATAGTGAAAAGGTAACTACAAGTCAATTAGTTGAAATAGCTGAAGAACTTAATCAAAAAGGATGGAATGTAATATGGCACAAAGATGGCTCATTATCTATCCAATAAAATTTAAATAAAAATATAGGTTTATGGTTCGAGTGAACCAGACCTACACACTAAACAAAAACATTTTTTAAAATTATGGCTAAAAATTATACTACTAAAACATCCGCCCTTAAGGCGACTACAATTGATGTTCGTAACATTGAAGCTACGGGTACTATTGATGCCACTAATGTTGAAGCTGATACCCTCAAGGTTGGAGGCAAAGACATTATGGAAGCTATCGATGAAGCTTCTGACGCAGCTGCTGCCGCTGCTGGTATCGTTGTTGAGCGTGACCTTAATGCTGACTATGACTCCGCTGACACAGATGAAGTCATTTCCACGAAGATTCAGAATATGAAGTTCTTCGGTGAATACGTTAACGTAGTTGATAATGGGGACGGTTCCGTAAGTCTTTATTTCGGTAAGAACAACAACCCTGCCGAGTTCTCCACTGTTACTGCTCCTGCTGGTACTGCTATGTATACATATGTAGATAACGGTACTGATTACTCTCTCGGAGCTGCTCCTGCTGGTAACGGTAATACATATGCTCACTGCCAATCAGGTGGTTCTGAAACTGTTTACGCAGGTTCCAGCTCGACTGTTATCACTATTCCTAACAAAACTTCTACAGTTAAAGTTGAAGCAGTTGATAACTCAGGTAATACAATCGCTTCTGCTGAGACTGCAGTTATTGATGGTTCTCAAGCAACTGTAACTGCTACTAATGGTGGTATTACTATTAACGTTACTAACATCCACCTTAATACTTCTGATGATGCAGCCGAGGGTATGACTCCTGGCTTCATTCGTTGTAAGGTTTCCGCTACTCTTACTAATGCTACAATTATGCCTAAGGGTGGTTTCTATAAGGTTAAGATGACCGTTGCAGGTAAATCTAATACTAACGGTACAGGTATGTTCATTTATACTTCTCCTACAGTTGATCCATCTATTGAAGAAGTAACTGCAACATATGCTTCTACAGGTACTAAGACAGTTTCCGGTATTACCTATGATAGCGCTGCTAAGGTAACTGTTAATGTAACAGGTATTGAGAATACTCAGTGGATGGCTACAAAAAATCTTAACCGTATTACTGTAAGTGACAACTCTAATGGTCGTCTCGCTGATATTGGTGCTGTCCCAGTTGCCAGCTTGTCTGCTGCTAATAACACTGATAAGACTAAGAAGAATGCTGAATTCTCTTACTCTAAGGAAGTTACATTTACTGCTTCTCATGATCCTGCTGTTATGAGCGGTTCTTATACAGCTACTCCTTATAAGCCACTTGATGGTTCTGCTCTTTCATCTGCTGCTAAGTCTGGCTCTTTCGCTGGTACTCGTTACCTCTGGAATGGCGCTGAAGGAACTGAAAATGATGCAACTTCTAGCTTCCACGTTGATGGTAAGCGTCTTGCTTATACAGTTCTTACAGATGACAGTGGTAATGTAACAGGTCTCAACCTTGATACAACCGCCGAGTATGACAGTGATAATCTTCTTACAACTGATTATCCTCAACAACTTCTTGTTCAGGGTGGTTACTTGAAGCATCCAGGTGGTGCTAATATGGACGTAACAGGAACATATAACTCCACCAATTGCACAGGTACTCGTTACTGGACTAAGTTGATTAAGGTTGGTTCTTCTGCTGACGCTAAGACAACATTTACAATTACTGGTTCTAACCTCAACGGTTCAGGAGTAAAGATTTGGGCTGTTTGTGCTAATACTGACAGCGTTGCTACTGCTGGTGAGAAGTCACTTCTTATCAATGCTCTTGGTTCTGCTGGTGGTTTTGCTAAATCTGTAAGTTCTACTTCACTCAGCGTTGAAATCCCTGGTGGTCAGATGACATGTAAGCAAAACTCTTGCTTCTATCTCGTAGTTCAGCTTCCTGCAGCTTCAACCGTTAAACTTGGTGCTATCACAGTCAAGTAATTCTAACTTAAAAATAATTAAATTATGGCTACATATATTAATAATAACGTAAAATTTCATGGCTTCTCTAAGTCACCTGTTAGCGGTGATACCACTCTCGGTGGTGCAGTGAACCCATCAGGACATACTATTACAACCTCTCAAGTTCGTTCTCAAGATATTCCTGCTTTCCTTAATACTTTCCAGGGTACTGAAACACAAGCTCGTACATGGCTTTCTACTAACTATGCGGAACCTGCTCATAATGACATCGCTTATTATGGTGGTGAGTTCAAGGCTGGTTTCTCTACCCCTAAGTGCTTGAAGTATAATGCTAATACTACATCTTGGGAAAGCTTTGATCTTGTAAATGCTAGCACACTTAAAAATGCCGACGACCAAGACGTAATTGCAGTTCACCAAAATTGCTCAACAGTTTTCGTTGACGGTAGTAATAATGCTGCTACTAACTCTAACAGATGGTCTCTTTTCGTAAAACGTGCCGATGGTTCTATTCTTGACCACTTCGTAGCATCTACTGATAAGATTGCTGGTGGTATGCCTTCTCTTGGTTATAACGCTCTTGTTCTTTGGAACGGTGCTGCTATTGACGAAGGTGAACTTGATGCAAACTATGTAGGTAACACTTTCGCAGGTATTGTTCACCTTAATAAACAGTATTCTACTGGTGATGATACAAAGTTCAAGGTAACCTGCTTTGAGTACATTGGTGAAAAACTTGATAAGAAGGTAAGCGACCTTACTGAAGCCGTTTTCGGCGGAAATACAGGTAGTGAAGATCTTTCTCTTGCTCAGAAGGTTGCTAATAACACAACTGCTATTAGTACTCTTAATGCTAATGCTTCTACTCCTGGTTCTGTAGCTCATTCTGTGGCTGCTGGTGTAAGTGAAGCTAAGAGTTATACTGATACTGAGGTTGCTGATGCTAAGTCTGAAGCTATTGCCGATGCTACTGGTAAGATTAATACTCTTGGCGAAAAGTCTCTTGCTCAAACTTCAACTGGTTCCACTCAGGTAACAGTTACCACAGCTGGTACAGTTGCTTCAGGTCTTACTTCTATCACAGTTAGCACTTCTGACATTGCTTCTGCTAATGAACTTTCTCAATTGAAGGCTAAAGTTGAGCAACACCTTACTGATGCTGCAGGTAAGCTCGAAATCAATGTAGTTGAAACTCTTCCTACAACTGGTGAAGCTGGTAAGATTTACCTCGTTCCTAATGCAGAGTCTGCTGACAAAAACATTAAAGATGAGTACATTTGGGTAAATGACGCATGGGAGCTCATTGGTTCCACTCAGATTGACCTTAGCGCATATGCTACAACTGAGTCTGTAACAGAAGCTATTAATACCGCTAAGACTGAGATTCAGGGCACAACTGATGGTCTTGCTACTCGTATTGGTACTCTTGAAACAGCTGCTCCTTCTTATGCTCTTAAGGCAACTTCCCTTGCTGCCTCAGATAGTGACGAAGATGGTCTCGTAACTGTTACAACTACTGGTACTCTCGAAAGTGGTCTTGGTCTTACAGTTACAACTTCTGGTATCGCTACTGCTCAAAGCGTTTCTACACTTTCTACACTTGTAGGTCAGAATACAACAGCCGCTTCTAATGCTCAAGCTGCCGCTGATGCTGCTCAGGATGCTGCTGATGCTGCTCAGGCAACTGCTAACCAAGCTGTTCAAGCTGCTGCAAATGCACAGTCTGCTGCAGGTAGTGCTCAGTCTGCTGCTGATGCTGCTCAGGCCGATGCAACTCAAGCTCTTGAAGATGCCGCTGCTGCTCAGACAGACGCTACTCAGGCTCTCGCTGACGCTGCAACTGCGGATGGTAAAGCTGCTGCCGCTGCTACTGCTGCTGCAAATGCTCAGACTGCCGCTGAAGGTGCTCAGGCTACCGCTGATGCTAAGATTTCCTCTGTAACAGGTGGTGGTGCTGGTGTTACCGTTACTACTGATAGTGCTACAAAGGCAGTTACTATTGCTGTTGGTGCTATTAATACTATTACTGAGACAAATGCTTCCGCTGAGACTATTGTAACTGCTAATGCTGTTACTGGTGCTATCGCTGCTCAGGCTTCTAAGGATGCTGCTGCATATGCTGCTAAGAGTACAGAAACAACTGCTTCTGATGCTCTCACTAATGCTGCAACTGCTCAGACAACTGCTAACGAAGCTAAGACTGCTGCTTCTGCTGCTCAAGTTACAGCTAACGAAGCCGTTGCTGCTGCTTCTGTTGCTGATGGCAAAGCAGTTGCTGCTCAAACAAAGGCCGATGAAGCTTATACTCTTGCAGATGCTGCTACAACTACTGAAGAAGCTACTACAATTGCTGCCGCTGAAGCTGCTAAGGTTAAAGCTAAGATTCCTACTACTTATGTAAAGAGTGTAAATGGTGTAAGTGATGAAGTAAAAATAACTGGATTTAGTGATTATTATGAAGGTGGTGTTTTTGCTACTATCTATCCTACTATAGGTACAACTAATGTCCAAAAGAAAGGAAATGATATTTTCTTATCAACTGATGGTTTATGGGAATTTAGTGATGGTCCGAATCTTGAACAATATCTCCCTGAAACTACTTCAATCATTAATGGGATACTTGATGATAAAACATTTGTAAACTTAGAAAAATGTACCAGGTGGTTTCGTTCTATCGGTGGACAAAGAGGTAAGCTTACTACATTTATTACTGACCTTCCAAACTTAACTGATGGAGGCTCAATGTTCTATGGAGAAACAGCTTTTACAACTTTCCGTGGTAACCTTGGTTCACTTATAGATGGTGAGTTAATGTTCTACCTTTGCAACCTCGATACTGATTCTATAATGTACATCGCCGACGGTATTAAGGATTGGGGCACATCTCCTACTGAAGTTCATACTATCACAATTCACGTTGCTTCCACTCTCACTTCTGATGCTATAATTGCTGGTTACTTCGCCGAGCTTGCTCAGAAGGGTTGGACAGTTGCTTCTAACCATAATGGTGTTGCCGCTGCTGCATCTGATACTGGTACAACTAATAGTGCTGTTTACGTAATCGCTCGTCCAAGTGATGAAGCACATGCTACACATACTACCAAGGATGGTAAGTTTGTTGCAGTTGAAGTTGCTAAGTCTGTAATCGGACCTCACCAACACCTCTGGTCAGTCTACGCATCTGAAGCTGATGCTATTCTTGACATGGAGCTTACTGCTATCTAATTTTTCAATCTATTAGATAATAAAAAATCTCACTGGTTTTCCAGTGAGATTTTTTTTATTTTATATTCAAATAATTACAAACGAGTAAAGTCCTTATAATACATCTTATCATCTTCGGACATTTTACTATCGTCAATAATTGTCCAGTTAGTAGAGCGCATCATTCCGTCTGCAAAACTAACTGTTAACACACCTCGGTCAATACGACAGGTGATATTTTCCTCATCCTCAAAGTCTTCTGCATAGATACGACGGTCGTTTATAACCATAATTGTCGCTTTAAATTCATCAACTGCTTTAGAGGATTCATAACTATAGTCTGAGATTTTAAAATACTCCATGATAATTTCTTTTATTTAATTAGTCTATTTTAAATCATTAAAAATAAAATTAAATAATTATACGAACATGAGTAATAATTACACTTTCAAAACATCAGCTTTTAGAACTACTACTGCCGATGTTACTAAATTAAGCGTGAAAAAGGAAGGTGAATTTAATGATATTCTTGATATTATTCCATCAGTTAAAGATGGCAACAAAGATATTGACCATAATATTCCGCCAAAAATCGAGTTTCTTGGAAAGTATGTAAATGTTGTTCCGGTAACTGATGAAAATGGTAAATTAACCACCTTACAAGTTTATATTCAAGAAAATAGAAACTATCAAGGTCTTTCTTCTTCAATGGTTACTGACCCCGCTTCTACTAAGAGTTATTGGCTCTTTGAAAATGGTGCCACCAAACCAACTGTAGCTCCTGCATGGGGTTCAAAATATGATAAATGTATCGGTACTATTATATCAAATGATACAACTACAGGGTGGGGTACTATTTCTCTTACTGTAGGCGCTCTGGGCGATGCTACCCACCATGGCACTACAAAAGGATTCTCATTACCTAATCTTGAGTCTAAGATACGTGTTACGGTATATACAAATAATGATGCAACGACAGTAGTATCAGAAACTCCAGTAATCAACACTTCAGGAGTTTTCGCAGGTTCCACAGAAACTTCTATTACCGATGTAATTACTATTTCAGGTACAGCTAAAGTACTCGGTGATGAAGCTGCTTCTGATGGTCGTTCACCTAATACAGTTGAAGTAACAGGATTTACAGTAACAGTTAAACCACATGGCATTCTTGATGAAACTCTTGGTGGTATGATTCGTTATCGCATCGACCTCGTTGAGGGTTCTAAAGTGACAAAAGTTTTTGAACGTGACGCTAACAACTATCTTTTCTATGGTGTTTGTGAACCTAGTACCGCTGTAACATTAACTAGTTCTAATAAAGTTGCAAAAACTCGTGTAGTTTGTGGAACAACTTATAATATTGAAGGTTGTTCAGTTGATATTCTCGCTAGTGGAGGTACCGGTTTCACTGGTGGTGCTCGTAGTAGTTTAAGTCTTTGGACATTAACTCCTAATAAAGGTACTGCTATTACTCGTGCCTATGGTGATGTATCTCATACACAAATAAATCATAAGACTGATGAAGTTTCTGATTCTAAAACAGTAACATTCACTGGTACCAATTTTGATGGTGCGTATTCAATCACTACTAAGAAATTTAACGGAAGTGGTGACTCGTCTTCTGCTCATACTTCTTTTAGTAATGTCTTTACAAATGTATGGGCAAATCCTTCTAGTGCATCGACCTCTTTAAAAGAAAATTTCGCCGATTCTGATACAACAGTTAATGGTATTCAGGGTACTCTTCGTCTTAACTCTTCTCTTGGAACCAGCTGGACTTGGAACGCTACTACTGATGCTAAATGCGTTCCGCAAGGAGCAGGTAATGGTAAAGGTAAATTAACCTCCGCTAATAATACCGCCGCGGTATCTCATATACGTAATATCTATGATAGTTCAATTAATGAAGCTAAGTCTAACTTTGATATTACTTTCGAAACCGCCACAACATGGACAGATTGGACTAAAGTACAAGTTCTTTGCGCTATTAAGAGCAACCCTAATGTTTGGTATGCAATTAACCAAAAGGCTGATACATATACTTCAGATAGTACACTTGGTATTGCAACAAATAATATAACTAATAGTACTACAACATTTAACTGTTCATTCCCGACTGGTATTAATACACCAGGAAAAGACGGTATTTATATTAAAATAGTAATTCCTAGTGGTAGTTCTGCTGCAGTTTACCCATATTCAGTAACCTTTAAATAATTAAAAATATGCCTACATTTGACGAACTTTACAAATATCACTCTTTCTCTAAAGCTCCTGCTGCAGCTGGCTTGACGACTGGGCAGAGCGTTAATAAAGCAGGTCATACAGTAGCTGCTAAAGATGTATGGGCTTTTGATGTTCCATATATGTTTAAAGTTAATAATTTAAGTGACCTTAACTCTAAAAGTCCTAAATTAAATGACTTAGCCTACGTCGGCGCCGTAAAGAAATATTGCCAATTTGATGGTACATCATGGGTAGATATTACCTCATCCATTGAGTCTGAAGTATTAAAAAATGCTGATGGAAAAGATGTTCTTAAATTCCATAAAGGTCTACTTGAACCACTTGATAACGATAATAATGCAGGTGTAACTTCTAATGGTCAGGCATATCGCTTCTTTGTTGATGGTAAGCCAGTTCAACGTTGGGTTGCATCCACTGACTGCATTGATGAAACAGGTTTCCCATCACTTGGCTATAATGTAATTGTTATCAAAAATGATACAGATACTCTTCTTGATGGTACTGACTTCTTTGCAGACTATTATGGAGGTACTATTTTCTTCGCTTCTGGTCAAAATGCTTCAACAGAATTTGAAATTTCTTGTTTTGAATACGTTGGCAAATATGTAAATGAAGAACTTGGTGGTAATTTAGTAGATAATCGCGGTCTTGATACTACAGAAAACGACCTTTGGGGTCGAAAGGTAGTTAAAACAACTGAATTTACTCGTGTTGGACACGATTGGCTTTCTGCAACAGCTCTTCCAGAAAATTGGAAAGAAGGAGTTGTTAAAGTTGTTAATAATAAAACATATAACAGCGATAAATCAGTCGTTACTAATATTGAAACTGATTGCATTAAAGATGGTTCTGGGCTCTTTAAAGATAGTGGGTTGACATATTTTAATGGCAGTTTAGATAATTTAGTAAAAGGAAATGAAATGTTTGCTAACTCTCCTGTTACTTCATTTAATATAGACTTACCAAAATTGCAAGAAGGCGAAAAAATGTTTAAGGGAACTTCATTAACTGATTTAGTTAATATGGCATTGCCTTCTTTATTATATGGAAATGAAATGTTTGCTAATACTTCTAATTTATTAGCTTTAACTACTAGTACTCCGATGCTTTTTGAAGGTAAAAATATGTTTGCAAACTCTTCAATTTACTCTATTAGTAGTGTTTTCCCATATCTTTATAATGGTAGAGACATGTTTGCCAACTCTAATATATCAACTATTAATTGCACATTCCCTGCTTTAATTGATGGTTTAGGTATGTTTGAAAATACATCATTATCTCTATCCTCAATGTATAATTTAGCACATTCAATTCCATTTATTAATGAAGTATCTTATGATGATAGTGGTAATGAATACTATGTATGGGAGCAAGGTGGTCACTTTACCTTTATAACTCCTACATGGAATACCTCAACTAATGATATTAAACATATAAATCGAAAAGTAGAGATTAAATCAGAGGGTGCAGGTATTATTGTAATTACATGGAAAGATTTTAGTGGTTTGTCTGATACTGATAAATTAGTTATCTACAGAGAATTCTTTAAACTTATAAACTTAAAGGGGTGGACTATATTAACTAACCTTTATTGTAATAGTTTAGAAGACCAAACTGCGCCAGAAGGTATATATGTTAAAACAGTAGAAGCATCTGAAGAGTATGCTACTCATACAGATGGATCTGGAAATTATATAAAACTCTATAGTGCTCCGGTTCTTTTAAGTCCTACCAATGGTTTCACCACTGAATGGCCACATTATGATACTTTAGAAGAAGCTGAAACTGCATTAAACTTAACTCGATTAAATTAATCTTATTAATATAAAAAATTAAGCCCCGGAAAACCGGGGCTTAATTTTTATTTGTTTAAAATTAGTGCATTTTTAAAAGGTAGATAAACTTATTTGCTAGATTATTAAAATCATCTACCAATGACTCCAGCTCAGGTCTATTAGCATATTTTGCTAAAGCAGTCGAAAGGTCATCAAAAGCTCTTTCAAAAATTAAAACTATATCTTCATCAGCATCGGGCATTTCAAATGCAACTGATACACTTTGAAATGATTTCGGGTCGTTAACACCAATGCATGATTCAATAAATTCATCAACTTTATCAGAAAACTCTTCGTGTGCTTCATCTAAAATCTTGTGATGTGCATAAGATTTAGTAAGCCAATGCATTGTTTTTAACGTATTAAGAAATATAAAGAACGGACCAAAGTTCATGTATGTTTATTTATTCTTAATTTATTGCATGTATATTAAATATTTTAAGCATGGGTTATTACTATAAGGACAAATATTCTTCTTTATTAAGTTTCGATAATAATGAAGGTAAAACTACTTCATTCTACCCCGAAGGTATTATCATTATTAATAACGAAGAAATAGATTTAGATTTTACTGATTACGTTCAGACTCAGGCAGTAAACAATATTTTAGAAGAAGCCCATACAGAAGAAGACGAAAATAAACCAAAAGTTGTATTAACTGAGCGTAATACAAATATGTTGTTAGAGGCAGCAGGTTTCGATGTTAAAGACTGTTTATTTAAAGTAGTCATAAATTACAAAGATGGCACAATTGATACGTTGACTAGACCATCTATGGTCAGCGATAAATCATGGTTAAGAACTAAACACAAATTTAATTTTTCTAATGAAAATTATTTTAATTTAGACCCTGAAAAAGTATTTGAGTGGCCAACATTGGATATTACTCTATATAATTTATATGGATTTAATTCTACTATAAAAGTTCCATTTTCGCTTAAAAAATCTTCTTATAATCAAACTGGTATCAGATTAAAACTTATCAGTGCAAATATTAGAAATGATAATAAAGTAGCATATACATTTTTAGATTTAAATACTAATCAAATAATTTTAACTTCTAGTAAGTAATCGCATAATTATTATATGCGAAATCATAATGTAAGCGAATTTAGTGGAGACATTAAAGCTGCTATTAAAAACGGTAATTTTAATTCTATTATATTATTTCCCGAAATCACTAGTGATTTAACTAAATTTTTAGATACATTCGAAGATAAAAAAGAAATTAGTGAAAATCAAATTTTAATTAAAACTCGCTCACCTTTTAGAATTGGGTTAATTAGATTTAATTTGCTTTATTTTAAAAATGTATTAACTAAAAAAATTGGTTATAGCTTTAATAAAGAAAATTTTGAAAATCTTATTCAAGAACTTTGTAAAACTCATAAAAATAAAATTATTCTCTTTCCGTTTTCCAATCAGTTTACTCAATTCAGAAAAGAAATAGAAACTATTTTAGAAAAAAATGTGCGAGATACTAAGATAGTTGTTTTAAATTAAATATTTTATATGGCAAGAATCCAAGATCCAAGAAATGAAAAAGGTATTCCTTTAATAACGGAAACAACCTTTAATGAACATACAGATATTTTTAATGCACATGTTAAAAATTATGAAGAACATGTTGAAAACTTTAATACGCATGTAGATAATTTTAATAATCATGTCGGTGATTCTAGCCATATAACTGATAGCGAACGTACTAAATGGAATAGTGCTATATATACTATTTCTGAAAGTAATTATATAGATATTTCAGATGATGATTCTAACACTATTTCAGTTACAAATATTGCAGAATCTATCTCTGATAATACTTCTGATTCATTAGTTACCGAAGGCTCACTTATCAAATATGCAGATGATACAAAAGATGAAAATGGAGAGATTATAGAACAAGGTCTATTAACTAAATGGCATATAGAAAATGAATATTTCCATATGCAAAAATCAGTAGCTGATGGCCTTAAATCTTTTAATTTAGATAATTATGGAGTTGGTGATACATGTAAAGGCGTTATCATGAAATTGCCATATCTTAGTAAAATAAAATCTATTTCATTAGTAGCTGTAACTGCTAGCGAATATAATCAACCAATTCCAGAAAAGGCTATGGTTTGGAGTAATTATCGTTTAAAAATAGTAGATACCTTGTCAGGAGAAGTCTTAGCAACATCTGAAATCGGCAAAAATGCAGACTATATAACTAATAGCGCAAGCAAAGGATACCCTATTGGACAATTTGATTTCTTAGATATAAATCAGATTTATTGTGATGCTGAAAGAGAGTATCAAATATTATTTGTAAATGAGGCAGGTGAAACAGCTAATATAGAATTGGCTTATGCTAATGGTAATGGCAATTATTCTACATATGAAAACTATACATTTGGTGAGTTATCACCAAATGTAATATTACCAGATGGAACTATTAAGGAGCACCCGCCAACTTTCTCAGTAGCAGGTCAAACAGCTGTAGAATGTAAAGGATATGCATGCGACTTCGCAGTAGATACAGTAAAAAGTGAAGAACTTACTCATCTTTCAAAGCAAATAGGTGAACTTAAAAATTATATCGCTTACATGGGTGCTTATATTAATCAATTAAACAGCTAAAGTTTAAAATTAAGTAATTTACTTTAAAGGAGTTTGATTATTTCAGACTCCTTTTTGCTTTTTTATGCTCAGAACATTATCAAAATTAAATTATATTTTATAAAATTTCTCAGATAACTGAGCATTTAAATAAACTATTATTATGGTAAAAGGAACTCTTATTAATTGTAGCGATACAGTAAATGAATATGTAAATCGAGAGGACTGGCGAATTAAAGCGAATGCTAATAGTTCTTTTTCGGCAGCAGGTCTTGTAAACAATCTTGCAGGTAAAGTAATTGCAAACTGGTGGCTTGATGAGGTATATTCACCTGCGGAAGGTATGGCACACCGTGAGGGTGATTATCATATTCATGACTTGGATGTTTGCGGAGCGTATTGTTGTGGACATGATCTTCAGAAGCTTCTTCAAGAAGGTTTTAATGGTGTAATCTCCCGAGTAGGTGCGAAACCTCCTAAGCACTTCCGTGAAGCACTTTATCAGATGGCCAACTATCTTGGAATTTTGCAAGCAGAATGGGCTGGTGCGCAGGCATTTTCTTCATTTGATACCCTTCTTGCTCCTTATGTATTCTATGATATGATGATTGAAGGTATCGACGAAAAGGCTATCCGTAAGGCTATTGTAAACTTTGTATATAATCTTAATGTTCCTTCTCGTTGGGGTCAGTCACCTTTCACTAATATTACTATTGACTGGACAGTTCCTAGTGTTCTTAAGGACTTAGTGCCAATGCGTGGTGATGTTCCATACTTTGTAGGTATCTATAATAATTCTCTGAAGGAAAAGATTGAAGCTGCTAAACAGAGTACTGTAGGTGAGTCTAAGTATCTTAAGTTTATTAATGAGATTCGTGCACGCCTTAATGACTTTGAATCTGATGATGAAATGCTTATGTATTCTCTTACTTATAAGAATTTCCAGAAGGAGATGGATATTATTAATCGTTGCTTCTATCAGGTAATGTCTGACGGTGATAAGGATGGGCAGCCATTTACTTTCCCGATTCCTACTATTAATATTACTGAGGACTTCGATTGGGATAATCCTAACTGTGAATATCTCTTTGAAAATACAGCAAAGTATGGTCATTCATATTTCCAAAACTTTATCGGTTCTCAGTATCTTCGTGACGAAAATAGTAAACTAACTGTTAAGGACCCGAATGCTTATAGTCCTAACGATTTGCGTTCCATGTGTTGTCGTCTTCAGCTTGATAAAAAGGCGCTTCGTAAGCGCGGTGGTGGTCTTTTCGGTTCAGACTCACAGACTGGTTCTATTGGTGTAGTTACTATTAATATGGCTCGTCTCGGGTATCTTTATAAGGGTGATTTTGAAGGTATGAAGAAACGTTTGAAGGAACTTTGTGATATGGCTTCTTCTACTCTTGAAAAGAAGCGCAAGAAAGTAGTTGAGCTTAATGAAATGGGTCTTTTCCCATATACTCGTCGTTATATTAATACCTTTGATACTTTCTTCTCTACTATAGGTGTTAATGGTATGAATGAGATGATTCGTAACTTTACGAATGATGAATATGATATTGCGGATTCTCGCGGTCAACAAATGGCTAAGGAACTTCTTGATTTTATAAATGTGCAGCTTTTGCGCTATCAGGATGAGACCGGCAATCTTTATAATCTTGAGGCAACTCCTGCGGAAGGTACAACTTATCGATTCGCTCGTGAAGATGCAAAGCGTTTTGATGATATTATTCAGGCCGGTTATGAGGATGCTCCGTATTATACTAACTCTTCTCAGCTTCCCGTTGACTTTTCAGCTGACCCGTTTGCGGTTCTTGAGCTTCAGGATGACCTTCAGAAGAAATATACCGGTGGTACTGTTCTTCATCTTTATATGAATGAACGTGTTTCTTCCCCTGAGGTATGTAAGCAGTTGGTTAAGAAGGTGTTGACTAATTATCGTCTTCCTTATATTTCCATAACTCCTTCATTCTCAGTATGTCCGAAGCATGGATACATCAGCGGTGACCATGAATTCTGTCCGCTTTGTGATAAAGAAATCATGTTAAAGCACGCTGACGAATTGGATTTTAATAAGTGAAAATTTTTTAAAAATATTTTTAAGGCAGTAAGCCATTGAAACTAAACTCAATGGCTTGATTTTGCCAAAAATCATAGCAAATTTCAGTCAAATACTAAAAAGTAAATACTTTTACAATTATGAGTCGAAACGAGTTATTAAACAAATACAGAAACGAACGTACGGTATGTGAATCATATAGCCGTGTAATGGGATATATCAGAAATAAGAATTCTTTCAATACCGGTAAGCAGTCAGAAGCAGCAGAAAGAGTTTATTTCACTGAATCATGTGCTTGCGGACATTGATATTAAATTATAGTTACGTGTTTATAGGGCCGGAATAAATCCGGCCTAAACTTTTTTATATTCAGAACTATAATAAAAAGAAATTATATATTATGAATAAAGAACGATATTTTACTGAAAGTCCCAATCGTACTCATACTCTGCTGGCACAAATAAAGACTAAAACTGGTAATTGGATTGATTATGAAAAGTTTTATAGCCAAGCAGGATTTACTCAAAAGGATTATATTGTGACTTGGTGTGCTGTTATGGCTAAAGCCAATTTTGTAGATGAAATTGATAATTTAGAGATTCGCCTTTTGAATGGTATGAGAAAGCAAGTTTACAGCAAAGCCTCATACAGTATTAATATGCTTTTTGGTGGTTGGGGTTCTTCTAACTCATTTAATTCAAGTCCGTTTGCAACTTATAAAGTTTGCCGTCCTTTTGCTTTTGATGCTAAAATTGCTTCTATTAGATTTAAGAATTCCGAACTTGCAGATATTCTTGTAACTGATATTGAAACTGAAGATGGTTGGAAGAAATTTGCAAATGTTTTGCAAGATATTTCATTTAATAATGATGGATTTAAAACATTTACTGAAGTAGCACAAACACCAGAAGATAATAATCTTCATTGGTATAAAATTAAGTGTAATTCCGGACTTCAGTTCTCTTTTGCTTTGTACGCATAATGAACGCCATCTTTTGCATTTATAATCGCTCTATTATCGGCATAGATAATAAGTTACCTTCTGAAGTTATTCCAGGACTTGCAGAAAGAAAAGCTGTAAAAGCAGATATGTCTATGTTTAGACATATTACAAAAAATGCTTATGTTGTAATGGGCAGAAAGACCTGGGAATCGTTGGGTTCTAAACCGCTTCCTGGACGTAAAATGAATATCGTTATTACTTCAGACCCACAGAAGATGTCCAAGGAACAACCTCTCTGGAAGTTCAAAACTCCTGTTAATTTTCTGACAAAAGAACAGTTTGAACAGTATTATGCAGAGAAGGATAATGTATGGATTATCGGAGGAGTTTCTTTATTGAAAGAATATATACCTCGTTGCGAACAAATTTATGTAAACGAAATACACTGTCAGGATGAATTTAATCTTAATAGCATCGAGACTGCTCGTTGTACATATTTTGACCATACTGAGATGATGAATTTGCTAATGGAGAATGATTTCATCGATAAAGACCGCCCTTATTGGAGCACAATGGCTACAGATTGTTTGTATGCCCGTGAAAATGTGACTCTTTATTGTTATCATTTTTATAAGAATTATCTAAATGATTGGGAGGAACCAAAGTATGATTGAAAACGTTTTTGAGAAACGAGTCGCAGGCATCGAGCCGTTTTCAATGTTGGATTTTGGTGAAAATCTTTGTGGAATTATCTTCTTTAATAATTGCAACTACCATTGTGGGTTTTGTTACAATCTAAAATTGGCACAAGGGGCTGCGAAAACTCTCCCAGCAGAAGAAGTAATTACTTTCCTTAATGAACGTCGTGGAAAACTAGATGGCATTGTATTTTCAGGTGGAGAATGCACCGTTTGGGGCCATCGACTTATCAATGACATTTATTATACAAAGAATCTCGGTTATAAGATTAAAGTAGATACTAATGGTTCTAATCCTGGAATAATCCGTCACTTGATTGAATCTAAAATAGTTGATTATGTTGCTTTGGATTATAAATGTCCACGAGATAAGTGGCCATTGTTTATGAATTCAGAAAAGCAATTTGATAATTTTATTGAAACGCTTAAATTGTTACAGGAATCTGATATTCCATTTGAAGTAAGGACCACTGTTCACACTGATATTACTGATGAATCCGATATTTTATCTATACTCCGCCATCTCGAAAGTATTGGCTATAAAGGCACGTATTTTATCCAATTCTTCTTTCCAACGGAAGAGACGCTC
This sequence comes from Lachnospiraceae bacterium, assembly GCA_017412055.1. Lineage (GTDB taxonomy): Bacteria > Bacillota > Clostridia > Lachnospirales > Lachnospiraceae > SVEL01. Next base: position 160,399 of record JAFQOW010000041.1, read on the forward strand.
GGAAATGTGAATAAAGAAATGCGACATTTTGATACGGAGAAAATTAAATCTGAAACTATCAAGGTTAAGTATCGCAATAAAGAAGGAAACCCTCCTGTTTAAAGGAGGGTTTCTTTTTAAGATTTGAAACGCTTACCCAGATGTCGCATCGTTTCAATAAATGCGTCAATTGACATACCCGTTATTGAAGCTAATCTTACAGGGCCATCACTTCTGAGCAGACAAGATAAGACTCTGGTTTCTTCAGGATTTAAGTCCTTATGTTTATCCCTGATTTCGTTTTCCACCTCAAGTATGGATTTTCCTTTCATTATATGTTTTTGGTGGTCAACTATTTCGCAGAATAGGACTTCTAAATCTGACTTCTCATCGTCTTTATCTTCGATATTGTGCATATGGTTATGCACTTTTTTAGAAAGTTTTTCCATTAATTCTTTGCACTCCATTGACTCAGCAACATGTTTCTTAATAATGGAGCCTAATTCTGAATTAGGATTATTCATTACATCGATAATTGTTGCTTCTATCGCACCTCTCATGCTTTTTGTTAATTCCTCATTTGAAGGAACTTGGGGCATTGGAGGAAATGTTATAGGAGGCATTGGCGAAAATGGTGTTAAAGGATTTGTAGCCATTGTCTTAGCATTCGGGCATTAGGATATTTCTACCCTAATGCCCTTAATAGGTTATGGGGTTGTAGTAGTTGTGGTTGTTCCGGCTTTAAGAGCAGCAATAATCTCAGCTGTCTGAGCGGCCTGACTATACTTGAAGATTTGACCCTGGAGATGCTCGATTTGAGTATTCTTCTGAGTGATAATATCTTCAGTATGAAGGTCACGCATTAACTGTCTTGTAGCATTACCTTCAGCCTGGATAAGCTGTTTAATGCCACAATCCTGAGTCTGGAGCTGGAACCCTAAATTACTAATACCATTTGCAATATTAGCAAAGCCACGTTCAGCAGAGTCGCGATTGTAATCAATCTGACGCTGTAAGTCATTTGTTTGCTTTAATATTTCTTTCTCAATACCGCATGCAAGACTATCAATCTTGTTACCGGTAGAGCAGCAACAATCACTTATAGCGGAGACTACGCTCGCAATTTCGCGAGAGCTTTGCCACTGCATATTTGTTAACTGGCTGAGAACGGCTGTCTTAGCATCGCAAATAGTGCCATTTACATTAGTAATTGCTACACCATTTGCACGGGCCTCATTGGCGATTTGTTCCAAGAAGCGCATGCCATTAGCATTGCCGCACTGTACGTCGGACAGAATTCTGCCCACTGTTTCACGGATTGCATCTACTTGAGAGGCATTGAGAACCTGACCGGCTCGATCAGCGCCACCTCCATCGACGCCAACTCCATTGCCGAATCCGAAGTTACGAAGAGCGTAAATCCAGATAAGATAGGCGAACGGGTTGTTCATCCATGTGTTATATCCATTATCATTTATGCCGGCTGTAGTAAGCGGCACCGTCATCATTGGTTGTGTGTATTCCATTGTGGTTATTATTCTATTGGTTGTTATGGTTTGTTTGGTTTGTTTGGTTTTAACAGGGTACTAAAAAAGACCTGCACGTTAGCGTAGGCCTTCCTCTTTCCCTATTCTATCATTTGGTTATTAGGTTTGGCTTACGCCTGTTAGTTTGGTTGGTTTTGTAAGTTGGTTTAATTCTTACAATTTTATTTATATCTTACAAATGTCATCAAAATTTATCATTTTTTCAAAAATTTTAAAAAATAAATAATTTTATATATGAGTGAGAAAAAATATTGTTGTGTTCCTGAAACATATAAAACTTTATCAATTTATAATGCCGGTACTATAGGTAGAGAAACAAACATTAGTGAAATAGAACCATCATCTAAATTCAAATATTGCATTGATGAATTTGATAAAGTAAAGACATTTTTCTTCAATCGTCAGGAAAGTATTAATTCAATAGATACAGAAGATTATCTCAAATATAAAATGACTCAATCTATTAAAAGTATTTTTAGAGTAAGCGAGATATCTGATGTAAAACTTTATTTGGATTCAGACGCAAGAATTGAATTTACAATATTTTATGATACAAATGGTATTCCGCTTACTATAAGCGAATTATATAATAAAAATATAAGAAATACTATAGTGGGTCACAGATACACCTTTAATCTTTATCAACGATATAATAAAGAAGCCGGTATTTAAACCGGCTTTTTAATTTTAATATCTAAACCAATCTATTTGTCCAATGACTTGTGCGGGTTCGTTTAACATTTCCATTGGAGGCAAATATGTAAAACTTAAACGATATAATCTATTAGCTATTAATTTAGGAGCTATATTCTTTTCGCTCTTTACCCATTTTACACCTGTTACATTAGGTGCGGCAGTTTCACTAAATTTAAAATAAATTACAGTTGTTATATTTTGTTGTGCTTCTAAATTAGATGCATCAAATGAAATATTTAAATTATTGTTATTTGTAAAATATACAGAATTATAATTGTTAATATCAATAACACCTGAAGATGGCAATTCGGTAATATATTGATTAACTTCATCACCAAATTCTAATCTATCTGTATTAAGAGAAATCTTAAACTTTTCTTCTTCCTCATTAAAGTTAACATCAATATATTCATCGCCTTCCAACTCAATTCCGCCTAAATCAAGTTTTTCAGAATTAAATTCAAGTTGGAATTTATCTTTATCTGTGTTATAAGAAACATTAATATAATGGTCACCTTCGATAAAATCATCTTTAAGTCCGATTTTCCAGCCGTTTTCCAGTTCAACTGAAGCACTAGGATCATCTTCATCTAAATTATTTTCTTGGTCTTTTTTAAGTTGCTCAAATGCTTCTTCAGAAAGAGGCGGAACTATTCTAATACCATTTTCGCCAATTAAATTAGTAGTAACATCAACGTTAATTTTTGTATAAGTTCCATTTTCATCATCATCAGCATTCTCAATTACTTCAGTTTTACTATTAACAAAAACACTATTATCGGGACTATCAATAGTAAATGCAACTACATCTTTAAATCCATTTAATTCAACTGAGCCTTTGAGACGATAAAGAGCATTAATACATGTAACAAATGCTGTTAGATTAGCATTGTTTGTCCAAGATGCGGTTTCAGGGTCATTAGTTGAAGTTATTTTATCATTTACAACTTCTATATCAAAAACGCAATATCTTGCGTTATCATATAATACATTTTTAGTAATATCAATTGGTTCGTTATCTGTATTATTAAGCCAATTAATATTAATTTTTTCATTATCAAAGTTATAAAACTCCCACTTAAGTGATTTAGTAATCGCCGGACTCCATTTATTTTCCTCTCCTTTTGTGCCTTCTATAAGAATAGAAAAGACAAGCTTATTATGTAAACTACGTTTATTAACAGCTTCTGAAAAATGAACTTTAAGAGTAGGTGTTTCTTCGGCTTCTAACTTTTTGAGTTCTTCAGCACGAACAATATATACACAATCATAATCACGAATCCAGAAATCAGGTGTCACTTCTACTAAACGTTTAGAAGCAATACGCTCATCGATATAAGATTTAGTTACAATTTTATTGCTATCTGGATGAGGATCACCGGCTGCAATAGGAAGATTAATAGATTTAACACTACCATCACTATTTGTCTCGGCGGCAACTTCGCCTTTATCTCTATTATTAAGGTCTTCCGTCTCATATGGGAATGGAGCATCTTTAATAATATAATAACTATTTTCTAAATCTGCAAACTTTTCAGGATTATAATGTTCATGATTATAGTATTTTGAGTCCCATACCCAAACATATGATTTATTATGTTCAGCTGCATTATTCCATGAACCATGCCATAATTTCATCTGTTCAGACCAAGGTGCAACTAAAGATTCTATACCAATATAACCTTTAATATCAGCACGCAAACTATCTAATGAAATTTTATAGTTATGCCTGTTATAAGTAGTTCCATATACTGTATGGGCGTAACCAAATAAAAAAGTATTATCTAATGCAATTTTATTTTTAAATTTGCAGTTTTCTCCTGTTAATGGAATACTTTTAAGGTCTGAAATTCTGTATCCTGATTCAAGCATGATTATAAATTATATTTAATCTTTTTGTAAAAAGCTACTTAAATATACAGCAGAATGGAAAATAAAGCATTAACATTTGACAATTTAATTAATGAATTAAAGAACAATAATGCACAGGTTGTTAAAGGTCCATATACATTTAAGGAACTTACTCATAAACAACAGCGTAAAATTTTGAGTGGTAATTTTGATGCAGTAGAAATTCCCGCTAAACTTGCTAATATCTATACTGATTACATTTCTGAGTCTGTAACAATGTCCGATGATGCAGTTGATTTGGCTCATGTTGTTACACTCGAAACCAAACCTTATTTTATTAACGTTTTAAGAACTACTAGTTTTGGTAGTACCTATTATAATAAGGGACAAAGTTATGAACTTTATGAAGTAAAGCCGGAAGATTTAACACCGAAAGCTAAACCACATACAGTAATTGCAAATAAGTTTAAAATTAATCTTGAAGTTCCAAACCTTTTTGAAGATTCTCGTTATAATAATCTTCTTGTAAATGCACTTGGACCACATAAGAAAAAGAAATCTATTGCAGAGGTTAATGTTGGTTCAGTAACGGACCTTTATCAAATGTATGAGCTTTTAAAATATATTGTAAGTTTTGAGTTTAATGGTGCAGTATATCGTTTTGCTCAGTATTCTATTCAGGACCGAATCAAGTTTTTGAATAATCTTTCTTCTATCACAATTGAAGAGATTAAAGAATATGTAAAGGAAAACGTTAAGAAAGCAGAAGAAATTGCGTTAGCTGCAACTTCTCATACAACTGGCGATAAAATTGTAGCGGATATTAATACCATCTTCTTCTCCACTACAACACGTAAAGATGACTCAGAAGAAGATGAAGATGACGACGATTAATATATGAAAACTGTAGCAAATAATCCTATTAATATCTCTAAAGGTTCAAAGGGAGGTTACGTAGAAGAACAACTCATTAACTGTGTTAAAGATATTATCGCAAAGGTTCGAATGGAATTCGATGTAGAATATAAAGATGTTACTTATAAAGACCTTTATATGAAAACCGTTCAATTCGCAAAGGAAATTGATGAAGTATTAAGTGCAGAAATTTCACAGCGCGATGATATGTTTGACTCCACCCCTGATTTTTTCTCATTTAGAAACGATAAATTAGTATAATATGAATAGTGTTTTAAAATTAAATCCAAATGGTTCCGTAACACTTTGTGCTCGTAAAACTTGTTGTCCAGTTATGGAAGAGATTGACGAGCATCGTGTTCGCATCACTGATGATAATGGTAATTCTATCATTGTTAGTAAAGAGCAGGCCGCTCTAATTAGTGATGGCCTTAAAGTTTTACAATCTAAGGAACAGCAACTTCTTTGTGAATAATATATTATTAATATTAGCGTCTATTGGGCTATTATTAATATTGAAATATGGCTTTATTTTTAGTGCTCCTCGTGAGTTTATTAAGGGTAAAGCCTACTCTATTAATAATACGCTAGGTTTATATATTGAAAAATTACTTTCTTGTAGTCAATGTCTTGGCTTCTGGAGCGGTTTTATAATTTTTTTACTCACAGGTATTTTAGAACAAAGTTATCATTTATTATTATATTATTCTATACTGTTCGGATTTATTACATCTTTCATCTGTAATGTTGTAGATATGTTAATAACATTATTAGATGAGAAGATATTTAAATTACAAAACGAAAATGAGTCAAAAATTAAAAAAGATTAGATGTAATTTAACAGGAAAACCTCTTCAAATTTATGAAGACTATTATAATAAAAAAATTAGTCAATATGGTTCAGAGGAGAATCTCCAGAAATATTACCTCCAAAACAAAATTATTAATCTTATCAAGTCTGGCCAGCCTATTGATTACATTGCTGAGCTCTTCGGATTTAAAATCGATAATGAAAAAAGTGAATTTTATAAAGAATTAATTGAGTTTCATAGAGGTAAGAGTTTATCTGCAGTTATCAAAGATTCGACAACGACCTTTATTGAGACAGATAATGAAGTTAGTAATTTTATAAAAAATTGGATAAATTATAATAATGGCAAGTAATACATATACAGCAGTCGCAGCAAATCAGCATAATATTACCATTTATGATGCATCTTCAGGTAATTATGTTTCTTCTATTAATGTAACAAGTGGTCAGATTATTGGTCAGCCTATTATTTCTGCTAATACAATTACTGTTACATTTAATGAAGGAGGATGTAACTATATGAGCGTTTTTGATGCGCACTCCCTTAATTTCCTTCGCAAAATGACATTAAATTAATGCCAAGTGAAAGACATATTAAATTAGAGTTACCAAATAACTCTTTGATTAATTGTTTTGGCATTCAACCTATTTTAGTTAAAGGCGAAGTACCTGAGCGTATTTCGCTTTTTTCTTTGTCAAGATATACTAAATGGAAAGATAATGCTACTACAAATAATGTATTTTATACTCCAAAATTGTATACAGGGTGGGATGCTAAAAGAATATACTCTAGAGCCATTAAATCTGAAATCGCAGATTTATATTGCTTAAATTTGCTTTTGAATAAATCTCTTCATTTAAAGATAAATGCTTCTTTAGCTGAGTTAAAAAAGGATAAAGTTAAATTGAAAAAACTTCTCCTTTATTATTCAGAAATTTTGAAATATAAGAATCGTTTAAACAAAGGTAATTTCTTTATTACTAGTGATAAAGATATATTTGATAATATTAAATTTGCTGCGACTCAACTAAACAAATTTAACAAATATTTTATAGACCCGATTAATCTCGAAGAAAATATTATTATAATAGGGGCTAAGGGGTGTGTTAATTTCGATAATCCGATAATAGCAGTTCCTTTTATTGATGAATATGACTATAATTCATTTTTATTAAACAAAGGAATTTTTGAAAATAAAGAATTGGTTCTTAAAGGGTCTAAATCCTGCTGGCCAATTATGGCAAAGAAACGTAAAGAATTTGATAATTATCAACTTTATATAAATGAAAAAATGCCATCGAAATGGCATTTTGAAAGTTTTTTATATCCTGAAATGTATTATATTACTTTACATTTAGAACCTTAATTCTTTTTCATAATATTTTTTAGTAGTCTTTTTCAAAAGACTTGGAAATAATTTCTTAAATTGTCTAAATGCGTCAGATTGCGATAAAGCATTTAAAATAATTTTATTTGCATTAACTACTTCTAATAAATTTACAATATATATTTCACAACCAATAATATTACCGTCTTCTCCCTTCATAATAAAGGTAGAATCAGGATTATCAACATTTATTAGAATGTATGTTCTATTCATTACTTTTTGTGTTGCTGAATATAAGCTTCAATTTCCTTCATAATATCATCAGCTGATTGTTTTAACTGTTGGCTATTTTGTTGGTTTAACAAACCAATTTGATTGGTTTCTTCTTGTTTATTTCTAAGCTCTTCAACAGCTTTATGCATTGCTTCAATTTCAGGATCTACTCCTTCTTTTTCTTCAGGCTGTGGTGCAACTATAGCATTATTTTGCGGAGCAGGAGCAGTGCCATTATTGCCTATTGGAGTAGTAGTTCCCATTGTATCTTCAGCGTCTTCATCTTCCTTTTCTTCCTCTGTTGAATTATCAACAATATTATCTGCTACTTTATCTGCAGCAGCATCAACCACTAAATCTTCAACAAATTCTGTTATCTCATCAATGCGCTTTTTTCTGCGTTTCATTACCAATTATTTACTCTTCATTATATTGAACTAACATCATAAACGGTCCAGGAGCATCTGGTTCTTGCAAATACAATACTATACCATGCTCATCATGAAGGTACGTTAAATTAAAATCATTTTTAGCAGTAAAACGCTTGCAATTATTCAGCCTACCTTTTTTAGCAGATTCCTCAGGAATAATTGCAAAACAAGTTTCTGTAGACAATACTGGACATTTATCGATATAATCAGTAAAGACTGTTTCTGAAATATCGGGTCTGAAATAATGTATATCAAATTTCTTATTATAACCACCCTTTGCTTTAAGTTTGCAAAGACTTGTTTTCATCTTTTTAAAGTCCTTTTCTTCAAAGAGCTTGGATATATCGCCCGCAACATATTTGCCAGCTTTGAATAAAAATTTTTCCCTCTTAACTTTCATTAAGAGGGATTATAAGATTGTTCTGAAATTATTTTAATTGTTTCAAAGTTAACATTGGGCGAGTAGCTCTTGCTGGATTTTCACCATAAGTTGTAGGTAATTCAGAAAAATATATATCACTACTAAGCACTGAAGCAGGAGTTGATATAAATCCTTCTAAAGTCTCTCTATCCAATACCACCATGCGGGCTTTGGGTATTTTTAATTCTTCAGGAGTAGTGCTGATGATAAACATATATTTAAATTCTTCAATTGAAGCATAATGTCCTAGCATACAACCACAAGCCATTTGAGCAAAATTATTAAAGAGATGATCAGGTATTACTCGTCCGGATTTAGCTATATTAAGAATAGTATTTGAATTAACCATCTCTGTAATTAATCCTTTAATTGCAGCGTTAGCACCCGTTTGTTTTCCACCTTGCTCTGCTGCATTACAACACCAAATTGATGAATAAAAATTTATTATTTCATCCTTAATATTTGTAGATACTTCAGGAATTTTATCTACATCGCCTACTATTCCTATTATAAGTTTACATATATCTGAAATAATTGTATCTATAAAGGTATACTTAGTATTAGGCTTTAAAGATATATTTTTACATTTTGAATAAAGCGCAAGTTTAGAATTACTATCTTCTCTTAATTTATTAAATGCTTCAGCTTCTTCAGGTTCTTTGCTAGCCACCTTTTCTTCTGAAGGTATTTGTGAATGAAAAGATGTTTTATAAAATTCCAAAAATTTTTTCAAACCGGATAGATAAGAGCTTCTAATTCCTGGAATGGCATTAAAACCACCTTGACCGCCGACACGACCGCCGCCAGCACCCATATCAGTTTTTACTTCAATTGGCACTCCATTAATAATAATATCACCTTTTAATTCATTCCTATATAAATTTCCTGATTCATTATATGTAGTATCTTTACCTGCTTGGAAACGTCCATTCTTAGATAACAAAACTAATAATGTTTCAAATTTACCTCGATTAGGGGTTTTAGAACCTTGAATAGAAGCTAACTCTATTATACACTCTGCAGGTAAACCAGTTTTTAATAACGTATCAAATAAGTTATCAGTTGCTTTTATTTCTAATAAATTGCTTAATTCTAAATAATTTCCATTACTATAAAAATTATAAAAAGCTTCAACCCATTCGCCATTTTTATAAAAGAATAAAGATTTAATTAAATCAAATAAATCAGTATTTGCATCAAACTTACCTTCTTCATCATAGAATCCGCCTTTATCCTTTTTCTTTTTATTTCCCTTACTATCATATCCTTGTAATTTACCTATGTTAGTTTGCTTCATTCTTTCTATAACAGCATTAAGTTTATAGTTAGCATTATGCATTAGCCAAAACATAGTTTTTAAATTATTTGCATCATATGTTTCAAATAATTCATTAATTGGAACGGTAAGAAGATTAGCAAGAAGATTAATAGAATCATTAACAAATTTTTCAAAGGCATCTTGAGAAGCAAGAGCATTATTCCATTTTTTAGTCATCTCTGGCTTGCTAAGAGCCTCTGAATCTTTATGTTTGTTTACAGTTGCAGCTATATCTTCTTTAGCTGCAACTGTATTAGTATTTTCTAATATAGCTTTATGCTTTTTAATTTTATTAAGAACTTCAAAAATTTTCATAACTAATTAAAAATTAATATCAATAGAAGGACGAACCTTACGTGCAGGTGCACCGTACATTTGACCGAGCTCTTTAAAGTATAAACCAGAAGCTGCTATTTCTTCAGCAGAAGCATTACCTAAACGTTTAACCATCGCATTTGAAAGAACAAGCATTTTAGCATTGTCAAGATTCTTATCTGCATTAATAATGAAAATATAATCAAATGGTTCCAACTCTGCATAATATGCAAAAAGCTTAGCACATGCTTGCTGAGTAAATCCAAGATAGTCAGCTTCTGCTAATATACGACCTTCTTTAGCAAACTCAACAATACTTCTATTAGCAGTATATCCATCAATTAATTTTGCAATACTATTATTAACTTTATCTTCTACAGTAGAGTTACACCAAATTGACTTATAGAAATTAAGAGCCTCTTTCTTTACAGCAAGAGCAACTTTAGGTTCAGGGTTACCTACTACTGAAATAACAGCATTACAAATATTAGCAATTACTTCGTCAATAGTTTTTACACCTTCACCACGAGCACCCTTAGTCAAGTCAAGAGAAAGTTCAAGATTGCCCATTGCATATGGTCCAACAAGGTCTTCAAATTGAGATGCAAGCTCTGCATTATCCTTTGGAATCTGAGAACCGAATGTTTTAATTACATTCTTAGCAAAACTAACCATTGCAGTCTTATAAGCCTTTTTAATAGCTTCAACTGAGTTATAACCTTTCTGACCTCCAACACGACCACCACCAGCACCGGCATTAACTTTTAATTCAATACCCTTATTAGCGATAATAACGTCACCAGATTCTTTATCATCATATCCGGAAGTCTTAGCAGTTACCTTAAACTTACCACCTTTACAAAGAAGTGCGAAGAGAGTTTCAAATCGTCCACGGTTAGGGGTTTGAGAACCAGTAGTAGCAGCAATACGCTTAATGCATTCCATTGGCAAACCAGTAGATTCGAATACACTGAAAAGGTCGTCAATACGTTTTACATCTCCAGCTAATGTGTCCAACTTAATAGAACGAGCTTCAAAGTTTTCATAGAATTCCGCAAGAGGCTTTACCCAGTCACCGTTTTCATAAAGTAGCATGGACTTCAACTCAGTGTAAAGGTCCATATTTTGTCCAAGCTCACCCTTAAGAACATTGCCTTTCTTACCAAAACGGGTAAGTTGACCAATCTGAGAACTCTTCATACCATCAATAATACGGTTCATTTCAAGATTAGAGTTATGAATCAAGTAATAAATTGTCTTAAGGTTCTGAACATTATAAGTTTGCTCAATTTCTTCCTTAGGAAGGGTAGCAACTTGGGAAAGAAGTGTAATAATCTTTTCGATGAAATCAGAAATGTTAGAACCACCACCGTCCCAGGCCTGAGATACTTCTTTCTTAGAAACTACCTGAGTATTAATATAGTTTGTAAGGTGATTCTTAGTTTCTTCTACAGTAGCAGCTTCTACAAGCATACCACGAGATTCATAATACTTTTTCTGTTCATCCAACTTTTTAAGGATATTATATATTTTCATAATTTTTAATATTGTTATAATGTAAACTTTCCTGCGCTTTTATCTTATTACATGCGTACTTACGGAACACAAAGCTTACGTTAATACTTATAATGAAGTTCCAAAAAATATAAAGCAAAAAAGGTAAGTCCGAAGACTTACCTTTTGAAAGAAGATTTGTTTATCTCAATTACTGAGTGATAGGACCAGCAGGATACTGGAATGTAGAACCAAGAGTTGTATCAGCATCGAGAGTTGCAGCAACCTTAGGTGTTACGTAACCGGTTGGGTATACGCCACGAAGCTGTGCAGGAGCACCAGGCTGTGCGAAGGAATCGATGATAATGCAGTGGTAGTAGAGTTCAGCACCGAAGATGTTGTCAAGAACACCGTAACGAGTCATGAGACCAACCTGAGGTGTGAAGTCAACTGGGTTAACTGCCTGCTGAACCATGATTGGAATGTATGGGCAGTAGATGATACCAGCGTCATAGCTTTCAGCACCCTTGTAACCAAGCATGCAGTAGTTAGGAAGTTTAGCATCAGATTCCTCGAACATACCCTCATAACCATAACCATAGTCAGAGTTGTCGTAAACAGCGGAACGAGTATCAACATATACACTGAAACGGTTGCCACCGAGAGTACCTACCTTAGCAGTAGCCATGTTGCCAGTGGAGATATTAGCCTGAGCAGGCATTGTGGTGAACTCGTCAAGGGACTCGAGAAGAGCAGCAACGTCAGGTGTGCAAACGATGAAGTTAGCAGGTCCACGACGGTTGCGAGTCTGCATACGGATAGACATCTTGATGAGGTGCTGATAGAAGGCACGCTGACGTTCAGCAAGCCAACGAGCGTCAGCAAGCTGTGCGTCCCAAAGAGACCACTCACCCTTGCTCAAGCAGCTGTAAAGCATGCGAACTGTCATTTCACGGTCAATTTCAGCCTGAAGCTCGTAGCTCATCTGCTGAGTAGCTTCCTGCTCGATGTCGATACCGTTAGTATTCTTAAGGTCTTCCTCAGTTTCAAGTGTCCAGGAGGTGCTGAGACGACGTGTACCAGCTTCTACGGAGCACTTCTCGAAACCGAAAGAGGTCTTAGCGATAGCGCCAGTGCCTTCATACTGCTGCATGAGAGTAGCAATACCAGTATCCTCAGGACGGAACTTCCAACGACCACCAGCGAGCTCTTCACCAAGGCGAGCATCTGCACGACCAGTGAAACGAGTATCGACCTTCTGGTAACCCATTTCAGCGGATTCCATTGTCTCAAAGAGTTCACGACCCTTACCATCCTTAGCAGTGTGGCCCCAAGAGGAAATACCAACTACAAGAGACTTAACTTCAACTGTAGTAGCGCCTTCAGCAACTGTTTCAGGAACATCAAAGGTGTATCCCCAACCTTGCTCAATGAACTTCTTACCATCCTTAGTAACCTTAACGGATGTAGTCTGAACCTGAGGATAACCCTGACCATCGATAAGAACGATAGTAGCAGCAAGTTCTTCTTCAGCAGCAGGCTTAGTACCAGCTGTAGAAAGAGTTACAGTAAGAGTAGCTTTAGTTTCGATACCCTTGATACCGGAAGCAGGATATTCAGTCTCACTCTGGAAGATGTGCTTATCATCGCTCATAATGGTATGATCGATTGTCTTAGAAGCATCACCTCTGTGGATGTGCTTGGTATCAGAATCACCGTGATGGAGAGCACCCTTAAGGTACTTGTAACGAAGAGCGAAACCAAGAGCTACCGGACCTGGCATTGGCTGAACACCAACAACCTCATTGGACATGAGGGCAGGATAAATACGACGAACCATTGGGATCAAGATACGAGGAAGACGATTGTCGCCAGGAGCATAGTTGTCACCAACCTTAAGGGCACCACCGGTAAGACCATTCTGAGGTCCAAAGATAGAGGTGTTAGTAGCAGCCTCCTTGAGGTAACGATACTGGTTCTCGAGAAGCATAGCTGTGGATTCCTTAGCAGCCTTAGTACGGATGGTACCGAAATCCTTACTGTTCTCAAGAAGCTTCTTCCAACGGAAAACAGCCTTCTTGGTGCGCTCACCATTCTGCTGTGTCAAAGACTTTTTGAAATTTTCTGTAGAAATTAAACTCATAATATTAAATGTTTGTTAAATTGTTTTGTGTCATTATAACACGAATATGACTCAAGTTAATTAAAACTTCATGTACTTGTTATAAAAACTATCTTTATTTATAGTGAAATTACTTAATCTTGCCAATCTGCTTCAATTTGATTAATTAAAGCATCAAGATCTCTATCTTCTGTAATCATACGGCTAGGAGCAGACTTAGCTGCTAAAGCCTTGCGACTTACATTCTGAAGCTTGTTACGATTTCTGTTATTCATCTCTTTAGCAGCAAGCTCTTTTCTTTCGTTGATGAGCTTCTTTTCATAAAGAGAATTAATGTAAGACATATTCTCGTTTACATAACCAACGCCTGCCTTCTTAGCCATGCGAATCATAAAGTTCTTTTGATCTTCATCAAGCTGAGCAAGATTACGCTCGAAAGCATAAGACTCGGCCATTTCATCAAGCTGGGTCTGAAGTTTTTGAGCCTTTTCAGAAGCAGCCTTCTCAGCCTTCTTAGCAGTCTGAAGCATTGAATAACCCTCCATGATAGCGCTACGTACATTAGCATCTTTCATAGCTTCACCTACGTTAAGCTGCTGCTTAAAGCTTTCGAGAACCTTCATAGCAGTATCATTCTTAACTGCAGCTTTTACTTCCTCGTAAGGAACGAGCTTATCGATACGAGCATTAATGTATTTGCTTACGCTTTCAACGAGAGTATTCTTAAACTTAAGTGCTTCACGACCAAGCTGATTCTTGTAATAGTTACGAACCTTTTCAAGATTATTTTCATACTTCTCTGTAAGGTGGTTAACTACCTTTTCAAGACCAATCTTGTGTGCTTCTTCAATCTTATGAACGAGCTCAGTTGTCTGTCTGTTAACTTCTTCATCAAGAGAAGTTTCAGCAGCAGCTGTAGCAAGAGCAACTCTTTCAGCAACTTTAGATTCTACAAGTCTCTCAAATTCTTCCTTGAGAGCAGACAATGATTCCTCAGACAAATTCTTTACAAGTGCCTCAGGAAGCAAATCTGCAATATTTTTTGTATTATCTTTACTGTTCATTGTTAAAAATTTAAATTAATTCTTCTGTGCGTGCGACCTTGCGAATCTTAGCACTGATACGATTATTTACCATCTCTTTAAGAGCACTAGTAGCGCTCTTCTTATCCTTATTAATAATACCATCAATGAAAGCAGTAGCTAAACGCTTTGTCTGCTCATCAATAGCACTTCTTTTAGAAACTTTTGCCATAATAATTTTAATGTAATTTACGTAAGAACTCTTTAATCTGTTCGCAGAGATACTTATCAACCTCATGTCTTGGTAGATTAATAAGAGAATTCTCTAAATTCTCATAAACTTCTTCAAATCTATTATCCTTATTACAATACCACTGTTTACTTTCAAGAATACCTTCTACGAATGCACTCTGTGAAGAAGGGTCAGAAACAATATCGAATGTGCAAAGTCTAAGATTAGAAACAATACCCGTTTTTGGGTCAACGCTACCAAGAGAGCGCGAAGATACACCGACTGTACCACCTGCTTCAATAATAATCTCAACTGTCTTACCTGTTTCAGTAGGAAGAATCTTTGACTTACCATAGAAAACATTACCGTCTTGTTTTAATTCGGTAATCATATGGCAAGCATTTTTAAGATTAATTTGTGGATATTCAGGGTGTTCAAGTTCACCATAAGCACGATTACGAGTTACATAGTTTTCATTAAACTCATTAATCTGTTGAGAAAGCTCCTCTAAAGGATAGATACGCTGATTACGATTGCGTCTGTTAGCCTCAGTGAACGGTCCTTTAATATAAAGAGTTTTTGGTGCGCCACTATTCTCTGACTCTTTTATAAACTCATAGTCACGAGTATCATATTGGCAATTCTCACCAATCAAATTTAAAGCTATAGCCATTATAATTTATATTTAGTTGAAATTTAAGTCTTTTTCAGTTAAAATATGAAACTCACATCCCTTTTGACTCGCAAAATTACGTGCTGATTCCCATTTAGACTGATTTTTTGCAAACTCTCTACATTCATTTAAGTATGTACTTTGTTTACGTCTCTTAGACCAAACTGGTTGTACTGTCTGCTTATAAGGTTTTAACTCTATTATAAATTTTTTAATTTCTTCCCCTACCTTAAAAATAACAAATATATCAATATAATATTTGTGCCATTTATTTTCAAAGAAATATGGGACAACGATTTCTTCGCTGCCCCATTTTAAAACATTCGGATTATTATCTAAAATGCGAAAATAATTTAATTCTAAACCGGAGCGATAAATGGCGTATCCATCTTTACCAAAAAACTTTTCTTTATTTTTCGGAATATAAACTCCTTGTTTAAATTTTTTAGAGCGGCCATTTAAAGCAAGCTGTCCCATTACTTAGAAAGAGCGTTATTAACAATTTTTGACCAAGACTCAACTAATTGTTCTTCAGCTACAGGTTTCTTGGTAAATTTATCTTTAATTTTATTCATTCCTGAAGTAGCAAGATGCTTTGCACCTGCTTGAACCGCTTTATTTTTAATAAGATCTTTGCCAGTATTAACTGCTGCCTTTACTGCACCTTTACCGAATTTCTTAATACCTGCTTTAGCAGCCTTTTTAAAGAGCTTTTTGCCGGCATACTTAAGAAGAGGTTTACCTACAGCACGAAGGACTGCGCCGCCTGCTGCGGCAACAACTGGAGCTATTTCATTAATTTGTTTCTTTTTAGACATATATTTTTATTTAGGTAGGTCTTACAAATGCACGTAAAGAGCTAAGTCTAGGTTGCAGCTTCATTACCTTTTTATATGCGGTTTCTAAGAACTTAGCTTGTTGCTTTTTAGTTGCTCTAGGAATAGAAGTATCATTATCAAATTCATCCTTCAAACGTTGCATATCAGCAAGAAAACGAGGAAGCTCTTTCTGATATACTAATTCATAATGTATCTTGGCGTCAGGAGCCTTAAGAAGTTCATAAACCTTTTCACGTTTAACAAATCCTGTAAGCATCTTAAGGAATTCAGCAATTCTATTAAAGAATGCATCTTGTGATTTCCAATATTCCTTTTTCTTCTCTGCCCAATTGAAATTAGTGGCACCATACTTTTGTCCATTTATTTCAAATACAATACCTTCTACTTCAGAATCGCTTAATCCTAAAACTGAACCCTTCTTTCTGATTTCACGAGAAAATGCATCAGCAATAGCCATTTGCAATTCTTTAAAGTGTTTCTTACATTCCTTAGTAAGCAGTACAGCAGGTTCTTCAAAGATACGATTCATCATATCTGTATCATAATCAATTTCTAATGTAATTTCTCCTGACCATGCAAAATTAGAATCGTCATAAATTTTAAATTCTGGGTTAGAAAGACCCTTAAATGCTTTCACAATTTGTTTCTTAACATTTGATTCAAGTTTCATTAACTGACCATCTGGGGTAATTCCTGAAACGTCAAAAACAACCATAGCACCAATTCTACCCATTTTCTTAGAATCATACTTTGTTGCTACAAATGTAATACCGGAATCATCATCAATAATGCCTTCATCGTTTACATAGAAAAGTTCGCCTGTAATTTTATACCAGGTATTAGCAGATTTTGCTATTTGTAAAAGATTATTTGCTTCTTGATTTTGGAAATAAAGAAGTGTTTCCCTAAATGATTCTTGACGTGTTGCTCCAGGATTAAAGATAACTCCTGAATAAGAAGATTCAATACCAATTTTTCCATCATAGCATACTAATCTTACACCCTGTCCATCCGCCTTTTCTGATGCATTAAACTCGCTAAGGTCAAACTTTTTAGAAGAAGTTACTCCTGCATCTTTAAGAGCTTGTAAAAACTCAACAAATTCACTGGCTTTCATCTGGTGAATCTTTGTCATTGATTTACGAGGACTATCAAATGTAGTGGCGGTTCTTTCATTTAATGGACTTTGTACATACTCATCAAAGTATGGAGGATAATCAATACCAGATTTAGTAAGAGATTTGATTGCATTTTTTACAATTGATTTACGTTTATCTGGATATGGAAACTCAGGAGACATCATTGCATCCCAGATTTCCTTTGCACTAATTAAATTTTTAGTAGATGCATTGGGCCCAAAAAACAACTTAGCAATAGCTTCAGGATTATCTTCAATAAGTTTACGTCCAATCGTCCATTTATTGGCTTTGCGTTTACCAGTTTTAGGAGAAAGGTAACTTTGTTTAATTCGATAAAGGCCTTTCATTCCATTAAAAATAGTACGTTCAAACTCAAGATCTTCTATTTCGCCAGTAAGTTCATTAGCTTGTTGTTTAAGAGCTTTATAGTCAATTTCATTTGCAATCCAGTAAAGAAGCTCACCTCTAACGGCACCTTTATATTGTTCTACACTTTGGTGAGGAGAAGCCATACCCCAGGCAGTCATCTTAAGATTATCAGATGGCATAATATCTAGTTGAACAACTTCACCATCCTGCTTACCATCAACACTTTCAATCGGCCAACCAATAGAAACGATACCTAAACCTTTAAGGAAATTAAACTCATATCCTAAACGCTCAGCCGTATGAATTAAAAAATCATAAAATTCTTTGGTATCTTTAAGACGGTTTACTTTCATAATAAGCTGCTTATCTACAGCTAAGTCAACATCACCACTGGTACCACCTGGAAGTTTTTTACCTGTTGAACCAAGAAGAGCAGTGTTATTTTGTCGAATACCTAATAATGGAAGTAATTTCTTATATACAACTTCCATAGTAGCTGCTACGTTTTCTTGATTAATACGAGAAGCATTGCTGATAGCATTTCCGCCTTCAGTAATTAAAACGGTCTTAGTAGCTGGTTTATTTAAAATTTTAAAGAGCTCACCAATTAGCATACAAGTTTTATTTAATTAAGATAATTAAAAAACCCCGAAGAATTAACTTCGGGGTTAAACAGACATAGAAAGAAAGTTTATTCAGTAATACCAATTAAATTTATTAAACGCTCTATTTTGTCATGGTCTTCTGATACTACTTCCATATAATCAAATTTAGTAATATGGGCCATATAAAAGCGCTCTTCATCATTATAATCCCTAAAATAACGTCCAGTCTTATCAGCAAATTTATTATTAAGAAAATCACGTGCTATACTAATAAGTTTACAGCAAGACTTCAAATCATCATTAATAACATAAATCTTAAGATATTGAAGAATGCCATTATTAATCATTTCGATACAATCGTGAGCTTCTTCGCGGGTATATGTTAAATTTTTGATAATTTTAGAATATGCAGTGACAAACTCCCAAAGAGATACTCTATATGTTCCTTTTAATACTCGCATTGTAATGTTTATTTACTAAAATATCTTAGATACTAAATGACTAAATCCTTGATATATTAAACCTAATGACATAATTTCACAAAGAATAAAGCCGCTAACAGTATATAACAATTCAATCTTCCCAAGAATGGAGCTTTCACTCCATTCTTTAGAAAAATCAATATCAGTTAAAAACCAAATTATAGAGTTCATTACTCTTCCTTTAAGTTATTAAAAACATTAGAAATACCGCAAGACTCAGAATCTATAATCGTACCATTTTTCATATAGGTAATACGAATAATATATGTCTTATCTTCATTAGTAATGACAAGATTCTTTCGGTTACAGTCCCAGGTTACAGAGCCATTAATAAAATCATCAGGCTTTACAATACTATAAACACCCTTCTTATCAGAACCACCTGCACTGAAATAATAGTATTTCTGCTCGTCTTTCCATTCAGATGTATCAAATACAAAACTATATTTATTTGTAGACTTAGT
Organism: Lachnospiraceae bacterium; assembly: GCA_017412055.1. GTDB lineage: Bacteria > Bacillota > Clostridia > Lachnospirales > Lachnospiraceae > SVEL01. Next base: position 179,725 of record JAFQOW010000041.1, read on the forward strand.
TGTTGTAGATTCATCTTCGTGGGTGAAAGAACGAGATACATTAAACACAATTCGATGAGAAGAATCCTTATTAACCCACTTATCAGTTAAACTCAAAGCTACCTGAATTTTAGCCAACTTTGCGTAAGGTTCAGGAAGTACGGTTTTCTCTTCTAGTGGCTGGATAACAGTCTGAGGCATCATTGGAGGAGGATTATTAATGTAGTCAGGTTCATGAGTAATCTTTTCTTCAGGAACATCATGCTTATTAATCTTATCCTTAATCTTATTAAGTAAGCTCATCGTGTTAGACTCAATACCAGTGCCAGATGCCTCAGTATCATAGCAATTGTGAACTAACTTACATACACTAAGACCCTTAATTGCAACGAAAGGAGTAAATTTAGGACTACCAGTATTAGTTTCGGAGAACTTAATAATATAAGACGGAATAGGTGTATTACCAAAATCATAGAAAGGCATTCGAGAATTCAATACCCACTTATTAGATACATCAATATCAACTGCAAGCTGATAATCGCACACAATTCCGAGAATACCAAACTGAACACGAACAGTATGCTCACCAATCGGAGTAGCACCAATAAACTTATCAGTGAGAATCATATTACCATCTTCGGTAACAAACTCAATTAGATGCTTGTTATCATAAACTCGCTTCAAAGAATCAATAGTTTCTGCGCTAGCAGTATACTGCTTAACTGCAGTATAAACTTCCTGAAGCTCACCGACATTCATAGATGCCAAAAGACGAATTAATTCATTTTTATCCATATAATTTTAATATAAAATAGTTCTAAAATAATTTTAAGCAATTCTCATAATTTTCTGTTTAGGTACTATCTTCAGATGTATAACCCCATCATCAGACCAATTATCCCAAACAAATTTCGTGTCTTTTTCAAAATGATAATGACCACAATACCAACGCTTAGGACGATAACGTCTAAGAATCCCTCGTAATAGTTTCTGTTCATTATCTAAATCCTGGACAAGAAAACCATCCTTCAAGTAACGTTCACAACCGGTTTGCTGCTCTTTGAATATATCATTATGTACAGGTCCAGTGTGTCCGATAATAAAGTCAATATTCTTTAATCCTTCACCATAATCAATAAAGTCAGGTGGAAGCTCAACTTTATCATATTCAGGCCAGTAATTAATACCTTCTTTAAGGTCCACACGATTAAGTGTAACAGCGCCAGAAAGAGCAATACCTACATTACCATTGATAGAAATACGTGTATGACTTCCTATCGGTCGGAAGGAAAGGAACTTGTTCCAGAAAGGAAGATTATCTCCAACACCTAAATCAAACATTTCAGATTCCCAAAGTTTCGGGTTATCATGGTTGCCTCGGATTACATATGAATTAATATTACGTTCATAAAGCATCTTATCCAATTTCTTGAACTGATTATAAGCAGTTTCTTCATCTCGAAAATCCATATCACCAAGGAAGATAAAGGTGCAATCTTTCAGCGATTCATCACTTTCAAGCTGCTCTTTAAAAACTTTATAGTTTGTATGTAAATCCCCAACGAGATAAAGGGGTTCATTGTCTATTTTGATATTCTTTATCAGCATAAAATAAAAATCCCCTTTCGGGGATTTAATAATTTAGTTTTTATTTGTTTAGAATCGAACAACTACACGAGTAGTATTACCATTCACAGTGCGCTCAATCTTCGGAGTACAACCAGTAGAATTAACAGTTACATTAGGAGTAACATTAGTCTCTGGCTTAGCCTCTTCTGCAGGAGCAGGTGTAGCTGGCTTAGCAATCTCAGGAGCCGGTGGAGCAGATACTTCAGGCTGTGTCATCGGTGTATTACTATGCCAATGACCACCACGAATAGCATCGTTCACAGCATCATTTCGACGCTCCGCCTGACCACGTTCCCATTCGGCCTGCTTAGCAGCCTCTTCGGCCTGAAGGACCTGAGTACGAGCATTAGCATCGGCTGTCGTACGAGCAACATCAGCATCAGCACTTGCCTTAGTAGTCGTAGCGGCCGCCTCAGCTTCAGTTCGAACACGACTATTAGCAGCATCAGTCTCAGCTCTCAAAAGTTCAAGATGACGTTCATGCTCATCTTCAGCCTTGCTGGAAGCCTTAAAATCAGCGCTTACCTCACTGCACCACTTGCTTACTGAATTGAAGGTATTGGTAATAACACCACCAAAAATCCACCAACCAATAAGAGCAAGAAGAGCCCACTTAATGAAAGTTCGACACTTCCACACTAGATAACAGAAGCCAACGAGAATAAGTGTTACAAGAACCTTACCAAAGATTCGTGGGCTCTGTGCTTCAGCGAGCTCCTTCTGAAGTTCAGCAACTCGCTTCTCAAGGTACGCAATGCGTTCTGTATCAGTTTTATCAGCCATAAATTAATTACTTATTATCAGTATTATCCTTTACTTCCTTAATCACCTTATTTACAAGATAACCTGTACCATAAAGAGCAGCGGCAAGACAAAGTAGTGTAAAACTAAACTTACCAGTCTCCTTATAATTCAGGGTGAAATAATCGCTCGCATCAAATTCCTTAATGGACGCTACGAGCTCTTCTGCTTTACGTTTAATGCAATCGTAGTTAATCATATTTTTAATTGGTATACTTTATTATTATATCAGTTCTGTTTAAAAAATACAGGTTTATTTTGTTCTTCGTATATTTTTTTACATCTCATAGATGCTTGAGAAACGAGTAGAAAAATAGAACCTATTATTGTTAAAAATGTTAAAGCTCTTATAATTGCTTCTTTAGGAAATGGAAGTTCATCCTCCTCAGTATTAGAAATTTTTATTAAAAAACAAAGAGCCAAAGTTAATATAAAAATTCCTATCCAATATAATAGCCACAACATTACAATAGTTCAAGGGGGTTAGATACAAAATTATATATTAGACTTCTGTCAACTTTATAAGGTTTACCTGCTATTATCTGATTATCTTGCAAAATAAATCTAATAAACCCATCTGAGCAAAAGTCTACTCGCTTTAAATCATTAATAGAAAATTTAATAGGTTTAAACTCAGCATCTGGGTGTAAAATATTATTTTCCAAATCCATACTTCCCATATCTAAGGTATATGGAAAAAAATCGCCGCAAGAACACCAACTCCCTAGCCAACCAAGAGGAGGATGATTATTCCACTTCTCCCATACTTCACTTAAGCTAAGAAGTCTTTCGTCATCCCTTTCATTTACAAAATGAAAAAGATAAGAACCTGTTTGTTTAATATAACTATCTAATTTATTTTTAAAATCAGTTATCTCAAATAACGAAAGAATAATATCATAACCTGCATAACCTCGTTCTCTAGCTACTCGGTATGCTTTAGATTCTAATTCTGATTCTTCTTTCTGAGAAAGCGTTATATTATTATTGTCTACATAATCCAAAAATAAATCATAAAATTCATCTCTATGATACTTTCGTTTTTCTAATGTATCAATAAACTTATCAGCCAAATCCATATATTATACTTTTATATATGTTCTAATAAAAAAGAAGGTACAAAAACCTGTACCTTCTTTTTTTTATTGTTATAAAAAAACTTTTATAAACCATTAAACTGCCACGTAACTTTCCATCCCTTAGAAGAAATAAAGCTGTTCATTTCGTCCCAAGAAGAAAATGCTCCTGTTTGGATAGCAAAATTATCTTTGGAAGTTGTGTCATCTATACAATCAACACCTATATTAATAGTAGAAGAAGATTCAGGTAAGCTAACAATAATATTAAGTATCGATTCTGGATATAATTTACAACCGCTAAACATAGAAGCACCAACTTGAAGTTTTGGAAGAGTAGCATAAAAATGAGTTAATCCAGTATCTTGGAACATACTAATGCCATTTGTTAATGATGAAAGGTCAGCATTAAAAACTCTTAATTTCGTGGCATTTTTAAACATATTGTGTCCAACTACTAAATTACTTAAATTACCATGTATAGAAGTTAAGTCAGAACTACTTTCATACATACCTGTAGCATTAACTAAATGAGGGTAACTAAGATCAGCTGTAAAAATACCTGTTGTATTTTTGAACATTCCTATAGCTTCTTGGATTAATGGACACTTTAATTCAAGACTTACTATATTTTGTCCTGCAAATAAATTATCGGCGTATATAAGATTTGGAACATTTAAAATTATAGACTGAAGAGAACTATAGGTACTAAAAATATTACCCAATGAAAGTACGTTATCAAGTACTAACTCAACCTTTTCTAAATTAGTTGAACCATCAAAAATAGTATCTATTTTGTTAATTTTATTAGAAACTATTTTAATGCTTTCCAATGAAACACAATTTTCTGCAAGTCGCTCAGCACTTTCAAGAATAGGAGCGTCAATTTCGATATTTGTAATACTACTATTATTAGCAAACATCATTTCAGCATTAATAAGTTTTGGTAAAGTTGCACTAAACGTTTCAACCTGCGAATTAGCAAACATATTTTTACCATTTTCCAATTCCGGTAATGCTAAAGTGAAAGTAGAAATAGCCGTATTTGCAAACATACCTTCGCCATTTTTTAACGAGTTTAATGTTGAGTTAAATGTTACTAAATTCGGACAATCTACAAACATTTCCGGCGCTTCTTGTAAAGAATTTAAATTTCCCGTAAATGATTCTAAATTTGAACAATATTCAAACATTTTTTCTACTTTAATAAGAGACGGTAAATCTATATCAATTGTTCTAAGATTAGGACAATTACTAAACATACTATCTGCTATAGTTAATGAAGAAAAGTTTGCAGGAATACTAATAGTAGTACCATCTTCGTCAATTTCTTCATGAGATTTTACAGAAGTAATATCACTATTTTCAAACATTGATACTGCGCTATTCAATGAAATCATATCAATATTAACATCATCCATTAAATTATCGCCAGCAAACATATAATCACAGTTTGTTGCAGTATTGAAAACAAATTTAGTAGGAACGCGATAGGTAATAGTTTTAGTACCGCTGACTACTTCATAGTTTAAATCTTTAGTTTTTTCGTAAAAAATTATATTATACATATTTTTTAATTAAAGAGGGTTAGATAAAGTATACAATCCATTTATTACTTTGATTATACCATACTAATGAACCTTGGGTCGATTTTACCAGACCTAAACCTTCAATTTCATCTTCAGACCAATATTCTCTTAAACCAATAGTCATACCATTATTATCATCTCCAGGAGGTTCATTTGCTGGCTTATCTTCTTCACCACCCATAGTTGGCGCTGCCATCAATGCTCCCAAAATAAGTCTAGCTGATTCTTTGTCTAATTTCGATGAGTTTAATACTCCTCTGCCACTTTTTAAGCTTGTAAAGTCTGCGCTAGTAACTTTTTCAATCGGACAACCATCGTACATACCATCTACAGTAACTGCATTAGGAACATTTAAATTTGCAATTTTTAAATCCTTGCATCCTGCAAACATACCTTTAGCATTATAAGCGCCGATAGCACCTCCTGGTGCTTCAGTTAAACCTGAATCATAAAACATATATTGGCCACTATACCCGCTTGAGCTGTTAGAACCTATTGATAACCCATTAACATTTTTAAGAAGACTACATCTATAAAATAATCCATCAGCGTTAGCAGTTGTAATAGAGCCAGTAATTTTTGTTAAATTAGAATCATTATAAAAAAGATATGAACAATCATTAGCTGATACATTTATGTCGACATTAGTCAATGACGGTAATAATGAGAATGTATCTCCTATTTTATATGCATTGGAACAACTAAATGTGAGGTCCCTTAAACTAGTACATCCGGGAACTAAACCACCATCACTATTAGTTGAATTTGCACCACTATTCCAACCATCTGCTGTTATCTTGCACCAAAGGGTTTTTAATTTTGAACAATTTTTAAATAAGTTGTTTGTAGCAGTAGAAACTGTAAGAATAGTCGCTTCCTCTAAACTAGAATGTCCTTCAAAAGCATTATTAGGTTCAACGGTACCTACATTTATATCTACCTTTTTTAACTTATCACAGTACGTAACAGGCCATGTTCCAGTTGCATCTTTAGCTTGTAATGTTAAAGTCTCAAGCTTAGGTAAACCGTTAATTAATCCAGTAACATCAACTGTAGCTGAATAAAAATTCATATTTACATTAACCAATGCTGGTGAACCGGTAATAATATTAGTAATATTAGTAACAGAACGAGCAGTTAATGTAAAGTCTTTTAATTCAGGACAATTTGCAAATGCAGCTTGTAAGATAGTAGCAGCTGGAAGGTCAATATTGACAGTTTTTAATTTGCTACAATTTATCGCTAATCCTTTTGCTTCTGTTAAAGCAGGCAATTGCAATTTAGTAAATGAACCTATTTTAGTATTTCTAAATGCAAAATTTGCATGTGTAAGTTTAGGAAGGGTCGTAGAACTAAAAATAATACCACTGTTGTTTAATTCTGTGCAACCATCAAATATATAATCTATCTTAGTTAAATTTTTGCTTGGAATTTTTGCTTTAGTTAAAGATTTGCAATTCTGGAAAGCGCTAATAGCAGTAGATAAATTAGTTTTTGATAAATCAGCAGTTCTCAATACATCATCTTCTAAACATAAGTTATCAGCATTTTTTAAGCGAGGCATATTTAATGTTACAGTATCTAAACAACCACATAATGCGAACATGCCAGGAGCCTTTGTAACGCTAGAACTAGTAGAATTTACAGATTGACATGATGAATACCTATACATTTCAGTACCATCCGTTAATTTAGGTAAATTAAAGGTCACATTTGTTTGGCTCGTTCCAAACATTGCACGGAAAGCAGTATTGAGAATATTAGTATTAGTATAGATACGCGTCATTTTATCCATACGATCATATACATCATCTAGTGTCTCGTTGGCTTTGGTACTGGTTTTAACACGTTTAGGTATCTGTTTCATTTCCAAAGTGCCGAGTTCACACCAAGGTTCAGATTGATATCCGTCAGGAAAATCTGCAATATATTGAGGTTTAATGTCATCCCCCATATTAGCTGCAACTGCTGAATAACAATTAAAATTAGAAACAGGACTCCACTCGGGGCCGTCGTCGCCACCACCGCCCCCGCCAAATCCGCCGCCCCCGCCAAATCCGCCGCCTTCTTCCTCATCTTCCTCATCGTCGGAAGGATTGTCACCAGGAGGACCTGGAATAGAAGGAGGGGGAGGAGGAACAGGAAGAGGTGTAAATGGGTCATTTGGGTCTATTGGGTCAGGAGGACCAAGCGGAATATTTGGCCCAGTTGGATGAATTTGTGTTAAAGGCTCATCACCAATAGTGGGATCTTTTAATGTAGTTTCCCCTAATGTTTCTTCTATTTTAATAAATTTACTTTTATAAATAGTACTTCCTGCATCATTATGCAAAGTATAGTATATTCTATCTTCAACAACTCCTTCATTTTCAATAGGATGAAGATTAGCTCGTTTAACTAAAAGAGGATGTATAGAATCACTAATATGCTCACCTGCAAATCTAAGATAATCAAATGTAGCATTTACCGCAGATGTATTAGCAGATAATATTGTATCTTTATTCATAATATACATTTATTTAATAAAAGAAAAAACCTCTTGGATATATTACCCAAGAGGTTTTAAAAATGTATTGTGAACAATTTATGCAACCATCAATTCGCTCATTCGATTATATGCGATGTTCCACATATTTTTGTTCAAGTCAATGTCAGTATCAATATTAGTAATTGGTCGCATTACACGGTCCGTAACTCGCTGACCACCCTTAATTACGTTTTCCTGAATAACGTTAAAAGTATTATACAGAGAAGGTGTCCAATTATCTTCGTAGCGGCGCAATGTAAGAAGGTTTTCAGGTGTCTTAATCTTATCAGCTCCAAAGCGCATTTCTGCAATTTCCGCAGCCAAATCACGACGCTGCTTTTCATTAAGGATGATACCCTTCATTGTATTAACGGTATCCATAATCTCATCCATTGACTTTGCAGTATTAAGAGAACACTTAATTACTTCATCAAAATTATGGCCAATGTGACGAATACTCTGTTCACCAATACCCTGCTGCATTACCATCATACCATTAGCACACACCTTACGGAACAAACCAGCCATAATACGGAAGAAAGAAGAACCATCATGTGAATTAGTAAGAACCAATTCAGGACGTTCATCATTTACTGCAAGAGGGCTTTCAATGAAATCACGATGAGTAAATCGAACCATATGCTTACGGGTATCTACATCAAGATCCTTACGGCTACCATTAGCACGAGCATATACAGGAAAGTAACCTTCCTCACGAAGAGCAGAGATTACATTAGCAGTGTTAAACAGGGCATAGTGCTTTTCATCACGATGATATGAATGACTATTTGCAAAAATAGACGGGACCTTATGAAGGAGTTCAACATCAGAAAGTGCGGAAAAAGAATTATTAGAAGCGTAATGTGTATTAATCATAATCGTTGTTAAGTTGTTTACGATTTTATTCTACTTTTGTTCTGTGCTGTAAAAAAGTTAAAGTCTGAGTTACCGTTGTTCAAAATAATGAACTTTAATGAAATGGAGACGGTAGACTCCCATCGGAGTAGATTCCTCGTCTGAGGATATTAATCGCTGCATTAACATCAGCGTCTAGTTCTACTCCACAAACAGAACAAGTGTATTTTTCACCGTTTCTGTTTGACTTTATAACAACACCACAATGACTACAAGTCTGACTTGTATAGGCAGGATTAATGTATCTTAAACGAAATTTCAAGAAAATAGAAGAAAAATTAAGATAATAATGAAAGATCACATTAAATCTTCATCGTTTTTCATTAAAGTAGAAAACTGATTTTTACCCCAGACTTTTCATTGTAGCAATAATTCGACTCGACCATCTTTTATCACTGGCATATCGAGTTGCTATTCGAGATATAGTATATCTTCCTCTACCAAAATAATATCCTTCAGGTTTAGTAAGCGTTTGAGCTGCATAATCAATACATTCCTGAGGAGAACTAAAAGAAAGTTGTCCTCTTCTACCCATTAAACCGAAGAAATTATTTTTACGTCGAGCAGCAGTAGAGCTACCATTTCCACTTTCATGAATAGCTATTGCTGCAAGGAATTCGGCATTGATACCGTACTTTTCCTGTGCCTCTATAAAATATCGGCCAGTACCTTCTAATCTGTTATCCAGCTTTGCATCAAGCTGCTCTGCAGTAATCTCAGACTTTGTGCGGACATCAAAGTTCTGGCTAAAACCATACGCGGCATTGCAGAGTAGCATTACGGAACAGAGTAATGTCGTAATTAGTTTAGTCATGTCACCTTATTTATAGTATTGTTCTGTTTAGCAAAAAGTGCTTCGTTTAGCAGTTTGTTTTACTAGTTCTTTAAGTTCTTCACTAATTTCTTCTTTATTGTCTAAAATATTATATAAAGTTTCAGCTGGAACTCTTTCATCTTTCATGATTTCAGGAATTGAGCGATCACTAAAGGTAATCTTTCGCCAATTGTCAATTCCAAATGTATAAAATTCAGTACCTCTACCTCCATCAAAGCGGCGTTCTTTAGAAAGAAGCTTCAATGGTACCAAATATGTTTCTCCTTCTACTAAATCAAAAGAAGGAAGATTCTTTGTATGCCAAGGTTCTCCAAAATTTTCCATATTACTCACCAGGATTTCGTCGTTTACGTTCTTCATTCAATCGTTGCTCTCGTTCCTTAATAAACGTAGCTATACGAATACGCTCCTCTCTAAGACGTTGAATTTCACGATCATATTCCTCATTTTCAGAAATATGTTCTTTGATAAGATTCAATGCAGCAAATGGATTTTGGTTATTCATGACTTTATATTAGTTAAGTTCTGTTTTAGATTTTGAAAATATACATTCCTGAGTTTCCCAATAATCTTCTAATGAGCCATAATTTGGTTCATCAGGTTCAGGGCAACGACGAAGCTTAAACTTCAACTCAACGGGATTAATTGTTTTCTCATAGATACAAACAATATGTGAATTAAGATATTCAACTATTTTGTCTAATAGCGGAGGCATATCTTCAGGATACCAAGCGGTATATTCACGCCCAGTTGGGTCACCATCTGTATAAGACCAAAAATACCACTTATCATCGCCTTTATTACGATAATAAATGTCAGTCATCAAATATTGTCTCCTTTTCATAAAATTATATTATTAAAGTTCTGATAAAAAGAATGCCCTCATTCTGAGGGCATCACCGTAATATTTTGTTCAGGATTCGGATTTTCAATATCTATAGTCACATCGAATGACTTCATTAAGATAAAAATACAAGCCGCAATTGCAATTATACAACCAATGCACGCAGCAACAAAAGTCATTGCTCCTTTAGATGTTAAATTATATTCAACTTCCTTAAGCTTATCTGTAATATCATGTCGACAATCAATCTTTGCATATGTGACATGTCGTTGTATTTCTTCCGCATTATAAGGTATTGCCTTAATAACCTTATCTAACTTTTCATTAACTTCATTCAAGTCAATATTAGAGTTAGATTGAGATTCATCATTCGCAAGTTTTTTAAACTGCTTTTTTAACTCTGCTTTTTCACTACTATTCAAATAATGTGCGTTTTCAACTGCAACATTATATAGTAGATTAGCATATTTTGTATTTTCTTTATTCATGTTCTAAAATTATTTCTTGATTTTGAATTGGATTATTAACTTCAACGGATACATCAAATGACTTGAAATAAATCATAAAACCAATTACAATAATCATTGCCCATGTTAGATATAAACAGATAGCATGCCAATTAAGTTTTTCACTTATTTCTTCCTGCATCTTATCAAACTTCTTATTAATTTCAAAATCTAATTCATTAATATTCTTTTGTACTTCTTCAACTTCTCTAATAGAAGCCACATTACTTCTAATTGAACCACAACTATTAGTATAATTTTGTGAAATCTGATTAGATGCTGTGCAGCAAGAACTTACCGCATCTTGTGTTGAATTAGAGGCATTAGACACCCACTCACAATTTTTAAACATATCTGCACCGTTGGAAAGATTATTAAATTCCTTATCAAATGTAGATGCTACATTACTCATTGACCTACCTATTGCTTCATACTGATCAAGCAAAGCCGTAAACCCAGTATCTTTAGATTTATAAGACCACAGACTATCAATATTAATCCACTTCTGGTCTAAATATGTCTTCTCTACTTCTTTATAATTAGAATCTTCCTCAGTTACTTTAGTTCCGATCTTCTAACTCATAAATGGGAGAATAGCTAATCGGATCAATAATTATATTCTTTACTCGCATTGTGTTAGTTTAGGATTAACTTCAATTGCATAGTAAGGATATGGAATACGCCAAACTAAACCATCTTCACCAATAAATGAAATAGAATTATCAATATTACACGTATAATCATCTACATAATGAAGAGAAATATCCTGGTTATACGCATCATGAATAATATATCTACACTCCCAGTTATGCATCTCTACTTCTACCTCACGTACAGGTTGAGTAGAATTATCACAAGAGATACATCCAACGCAAAACATCCCAATAAAAAGAGCCTTAATCATATTAACTTATAATGTTTCAGTATGAATAGTTTGTCCCTGTTCTGTTACCGTTCCAGTAATTGTTGTATTTCTTGGAGCAGTAATTTCTAAAGTCTTAGAATCATTAGGTTCTTGATTCAAAAGAAATGCACCCTCTTTTGGAGCAATAGCTTTTTGCCATTCCAAATATAATACATTTAATTCTTCATATATTTTTTCATTAATAGCTTCATTTGTATAATTGCTATCAGAAAAATATTTGAATTCATTTCCATCTATTTTACCATTTTGAAATAATAATGTATTATCTAAATGCCATTCCATATAAACAGGGTCTCCATACCTGTCTTCAGTAAAATATATTTTATGATTTTTATTATTAAAAGAAATATCAAAAGCTACACGTTGTCCATTTTGATTAGAATCGATTTCTTTACAAAATGTTTTAATATCTGTAAGGTTATCCTTTAATGATATTTGAAATATTTCAACCTGTTTACATTTATCATTTTCTTTCCATTCAGAATCAAGATGGACATAATTCGCACACCCCTTCATAAAGAACATCACAGTAACAGTAAAAAAGAAAAAGAAAATCAATTCAAAATCACCTGATACTACTGAACATAAGAGCAGCACAATGAAAAATATAATCAAAACCCAAAATAAAATATTAAGAATAATCATGACATTTATAGTGTTTCAGTATGAATAGTTTGTCCCTGTTCAGTTACGGTACCAGTAATAGTTGTAGTTACAGGAGCTGTGATTTCCATTGTTTTAGTTTGAGGATGGTCTGTAGTTAAAAGAGTAGGTGTACCCAGCTGCTTAGAAATATTATGGCGTTTGATTCGTTCTACAATATCTTCAACTTTTTCAAAAATTCGTCTATTTAAACTATTGCAAACCCACATGCTTTCATGCAAGCCAGGAAACTCTTCACGGTCACGTTCACCATTTTTAATTACTAATTGACCATTCATATACCAATGCATAAATGTTGTATTATCAACATGCACCCAAATACTATGCTCATCACCGGTTATTTTATCCGTAAACTTAAGAACACAATCTGAGCTAGTAAGTCTACTTTCTTTAAAATTATAATTGGCGATATTATTTTCAATCTCATTTAACTTTTTGTGGATAATACCAGCATTACCCCTATAATTCCACCAATAATCATTTGCCGTAGGAGAAGCATAATTCTTAATACTAAAGAAGATAAGAGTTAAAATTATAATAATCGGAATATGTAAAAAGTGATTATTATATGACTCTTTAAACGGGTTCTCAATACTACATACAAGATACGAAGTAAGTGTAGCAAGTCCTAAAATAGCTATAATTGGAACAGAAATCATAATAATCTTATATTTTGGTTCTGTTAAAATCTACAACAATTATATTAGGTTCTTTATTAAAGTGAACATCTACATCAACTTCAACTTCGCTTTTAGAAAAATATTCATCAGGAATATACAGTGAATGTTTAGAGCACAAATTATCAAGTACATATAATTCACCTTTTTCATTTAACTTATAATCAAATGTAACCTTCAAATATGGAATATCAGAAAAACCAGTAACTTCTACTGTCCAAGGGAATTGAGTTGCCCAATAATGATCAAGATTTTGTCGTAACCAAAGAAAAAGGTCCTCGCAACTATCTACGGTATGTTTTACTTCATCTACCAATTCTTGAACATACGTATTCTTTCCACGGGCTCTGGCCGGATGATTATATAATCTTTTAAAGAAGAACTCTTGCAAAAAAGACAACCTTTGGACCTCATTATTCATAATAAAAAATATACAATAGTTCTGAAAATAAAAAAAGCCAGTTTAACCCAACTGGCAAGGGATGAATGAGACAAATACTCATATCTGATGATACCGTATCTGCCATAATAATAGACCGACAGGTTGACTCCGAATCGAACAGAGAATAGACGTTTTGGAGACGTCAGTTATAACCATTTAACTACCAACCTTTTATAGTATCAACAATAATATATTCAGTATTATTAGTATTTAACCAATTTAAGCTCAATGGTTTAATAAGAGATTTCCATTTCTCATAATATTCATCACCTAATTGATTTTGTAAAATTGCACCTTCCAAATTAAGATATTGATGAAGTGATACATGTTTACTACGAGATAAAATTAAAAGATTTGATAAATCATTATTTTTTGGATTTCCATCGAGATGGTGAATTACTTCATTATATTCTAGCTGTCTTCCTATAATCTTTTCAACTAAAACACGATGTTCACATTTTTCACCAACATAACTATAATTATTATTACTATCTAATGTTTTATTTTTAATATTATTCCAACATACTGGACAATATTTCGAAATATGTTTATTAATTGCTTCAAACTCATTGCCACAAATTATACAGTTTTTAATCCACTTAGTTCGTACTTTTAAACCTGCATCTTTTCTGACTTTGCGTTGTTCAGCTTTACGTGCTAAAAAATGCTCATGGCAATAACGTCGGCCTTTATCACATTCTTTATTACAACCTTCAATTTTACAAATTTTCATATTATTATTTATCGGTAAACATGTAAATGCGTTTACCAATTTTATTAATTTATAGTACCCCTGACAGGATTTGCACCTGCAATCCATTAAGGCGCAGCATTTTAAGTGCTGTGTGTATTCTGTTCCACCACAGGGGCATTGTGTGTACCAATTAAATTTGGTACTTATTTTTGATAACTTTTTACTAGTGTGGTTGTTATCAGTACCACATGCGTTACGTGCATTATTACGGTATCATGGTTCCGCCTATCGATACGTTGGCTCGGTTGTTAACATGTAACCTGCTGAACTAGGGTCATTTTGTTTAGGTTGACCAACCACCGGTTTGTACCAGTTGCTTGGTACATTTTAATAATACCTAAGTTCTGATTTAACCTAGGCAAACATGCCGACAGTAATCGAAACTGCGTCTCTTGATAACAGTCAAGGCTTTACCACTAAGCTACGGCAAGTAATACCTCCGGATGGATTTGAACCATCGATTTTTACTAAAATACTTTCACAAATTAATGCTCATTTTTATATATCTCTTCTAATTTACTCATATTCCAATTTTCATAATGAATTTCCATATGACAATTATGGCATAAAAGTAAACATTTATCAGCTTCTTTCTTCACTAAATCTAAAGAACGAGTGCCTATAGTTCTAGAATGTAAAATAAATTCCTTTTCAGATGGATTTTTATGATGAAAACATAAAGCAGCTAAATTTTTAGCATATCCACATATTTCGCATTTACCACCTCTTTCTTTAATAAGATCAAATTTTCGTTTTCTAGCTCTATCAGAATGATAAGATAAAGATTTATCAATAGAACCAGCATTTCTTTTATTATCCCAAAACCATTTTACTTTACACTGTTTAGAACAATAAAAAGATTGATGTCCAGTCAATTCCTTTCCACATACTTTACAATATCGTCTTTGATTTCCATTGGATGTTTTAAGTCCATACAAATACATTTTCTTTTTAATTGTATGAAAAGAACATTTAAAGATTTCCGCTATTTCTTTAATAGTTTTACCAATTAATAACTCTTTTTCTATATCTTCTTTTGAAATTAATATTTTTTGAGGCATATATAGTATTTATCCTATTGGTTAGGATAAAATATACATAAAACCATCAAAATACCAAGACTCAGATTTTCGCATTGAAGACGCTCTACCACTGAGCTACCTCCTATCATTCGACCAGAGGACGGGATTCGAACCCGCGACATTCTTCCCCATTAGCTATTAATATTATAATTGCTGTATGAGTCTTTTAATACGGATGACTGGAATTGAACCAGCTAAATGCTCCTTGGAAGGGAGATGCAACAACCATTATGCGCCATCCGCTTTAAAATATTCCGAGGATGGATTTGAACCACCGGCAAGCGCTATTAATATCGCTGTTCTACCACTGAACTACTCCGGAATATTAATGGTAACGAACGGAATTGAACCGCTGACGAAAGCATTTTCAGTGCTCCACTCTACCAACTGAGTTACATTACCGATTTGGTTAGTCTCTTTCAGAGCCCGGACTAACACCTACTGAACGTAAGTATCTTTCGACTTTTCGACTCCGCGTTTCTATATTTAGACTCATGAAACGTATTAAGTGAGTTTCTTACGTAAGGGTTGTGACTTCTAACGCAGGTCATTACATCACCTACCGCGGAAAACATTTATAGCTGTTTATCTTCACTAGCACCTTGTTCAAGGGTGACTTACTAGGAGCCCTCGGAATCGAACCGAGAAATGTTATAGGATTACCCACATGGTTTATGAGACCACCGCCGACACCATTTGGCTTGACTCCCAATTAGTTACGTATATTTTAATTAATTTATATGCTGTTGATACTTTATTTATATGTTAGTTCTGATTTTCTGTTTGGTAAAATCTTTAGGATTTATACCTCGACATATAAGCCACTTTCTGATTGCATTATCACTTACTCCCATTTCTTTTGCAACTGATAAAAACGAATTACCTTCACTTAAAAGCTTTATTGCTTTATTAACCTTTTTATCATTTACTCTATTATCTTTACGTTGACAACTAATTGAACAATAAGTTTTTTGTTCAACAGTTAATGGATTTCCGCATAATTTGCATTTATTTTCAGTATATCTCTTTACCTTTATTACTTTTTCACCTCTACAATTTTTGCGTAAAACTTTTTTGCCATTGGAACTGGGCAATATAGTTGGGGGATTAAGTGATGTATTTTTAATAAACTGTTTTAATTCTAATAAAAAACTTTCTTTATCATCTAATTGCTGATATTCAGGCCAGTTAATACGATACACAACAAATCCATTATCCTGAGCCTTTTTATCTCTTTTTTCATCTGACTTTCGTATTCGTCCATCAACATAATGTTGAGAACCATCAATTTCCAAATCTATAAAATCATTAATTAAAAAATCAAATGAATATAAACCGAAATGATATTCCTGTTTGAAACTTATATTTTCTTTTTCAAGCCATTCTCTAAAGTATTTTTCAGGATATGATTCACCTCTGGACTTATGATTTAATTTATAGGGTACTTGGTCCGGATGCTCTTCAAGATATTTTTTGCGAGACTGAGATATTTTATTCCTTACGTGCTGTGGAGTAACTCGTTTTTTGCCAGCAATACTTAACATTTCAGATTTCGTACGCCAAAAATTAATTAATTTACGACGCAGAAGAGTCGCAATAAGAGATTCACTTATTTGTAATTCTCTTGCAATACGTTTGCGACCCCCAAATCCTTCATCATACAACTTTTGTATTTTAAGTATAATTTCATCTGAAGGACTTACCCAGGTAGCACCATTTATACCTGCTTTATTTCTCATATATCTATTTATCTAAAATAATAGACTTATGAGAAATAAAATAAATTTCTCATAAGTCATTAATAATTAACATTATACGCCCTCCGGGACTCGAACCCGGGACCAACAGATTAACTTAAGATTGCATATTTCTATGCAGGTCACTTACATTCCTTTCTTAACGGACTATCCCTTTACCATATCATTTCTAACTTAGGTAGACGATTATAGTCTCTGCACGTCCTATCAGATTTCTCTTCAAGTTTCGCTCAGGATTGACTTTAGCATTACCTATTAAGTGTTCCCTGAATTTACGTCATTCACATTAAGAGTTTCCTCTTAAGTGCTCCACGTGGTATATCAATATGTGTGTAAGTCACTGATATTTAACCACTTAGGGAAGTCTGCTGCTCTTCCAGCTGAGCTAAGAGCGCTTTTTTATTTTTTATCAACCACCATTAAGCAGTTGACACTTTAATAATGTATCAGTTCTGATTCATTATTGAGCACAGGTGGCAGGACTCGAACCTGCAAAGACAACTCCAATTACCATAGTTTTACGTCTCATGCTTAGAAGGCACGTTGGTTACACCTGCATTAGTTGACACATCAAAAGCACTTTTCTCATTAAGCTATGCCGAATTTCCGGCATCAGGAATCCCACCTGAAACTCTTTTGATGTGCTAGCCGATTTTTAGCGCGAGGACTAATCGACTAAACCTCGGGTCTCTTACACATTTCTGCCAGGTGGAGCCCGACCTGTATTTCAACGTGCCACGTTCGCACGATTAGTTATTATGTTATTGGTCCTTCGACCTCACCAGCATAACGCGTCTTGGTGCGCCCTATTTTAGACTTAGGAGACAGATAAAGAAATCACAAGTATAGGTTAGGATTTCCATGATTAATTTTTATCGCGCAAAATCCAGCGCTGTTCCGACGTGGTTTCTTCCTTGCTCATTGTACTTCTGAGGAAGTGGTGGCCGGTCCCACCGGTTTGTACCAGTTGCTTGGTACAGTTTAATAATATCTTTGTTCTGATCCAGGTAGCAAGTACCCTTCATCTTTAACGTATTTTCAGTAATAAAAAACGGCAGAGTTTTTAGTCCTGCCGTTAATACTATGAAAATCTGCTAGATAAAAAGAATTAACAAAACGGCAGGGGCTGTCGCTTTAAAAACCATTTAATTGTTCTTTTTATTGTCATCAAATATATTTATCGCTTCTTTTCTAATTTTTCCTTTTCTGCCTTCAATTCATTTAAACGTTTTTCTAATTGTTCAATTTCGGCATTAATTCTATTAAGTTTATTAGTTCTAATTTTTTCGCTACGAGCACTACTTGCAGCAGGGTCTACATTTGCTAAGCTAATCTTAAAAATAATTAAGCCACTACGATTATGCTGAGAATCATAAACTTGAACATAAACAGCTACATATCTTTTCTTATTTCTAGTAAATGATTTCTTTTTGAGTTCGCTACTTCCAATTGTACAATTAATTTTTTCACCATCTTCAGTTACTAACATTAATTCCGCTGTTCTAGTTGCATCATTCCAAGCCTTACGAGCAGCTTTACCGTAAAGACGAGGACCAACATTTCTTGTTTTATATACAGGTCCTTGTTCTCTAAATGATGCAGCTGAATCAAGTTCTTTTGTGTGTTCATATGGTTGATATGAAAAATTCTCATCATCAAAGGTCGATTCTGCTGTAGTGCATCTTATTGCATTGTCAATTGGTTCTCCTCCATGTAAGTAAAGGACTTCAGTACTAGGTTGTAAAAATGCCTTAAGAATACCTTTAGCTGAAGGATTATAACCAGAAAATGTCTTTTCTGCATTGAACAAAAGAATATCGTCACTTGACGTATTTTCAATCAAATAAATTAAATTATCTATTTCTTTAGACATATATTTTATTTAAACATAAAAAATCACCGGAAAAACCGGTGATTTTTTATTATGCAAATAGAAAACTACAAAAACTCGACACTAATTTCTCTAGTACGTATTATTCAGATATGTAAGAAAAAAGTTTGCTGTATGTGCCGAAATAGGGTGACTAGGATTCGAACCTAGGATAATACTTGTGTGTAAAACAAGCCTCGTCGACCACTGGAGCACCACCCCAAATTACTAGACGCAGATTGATATATCGTTTAAAAGACGATTCCTTATGATAGGTAGTTGATTGCTGTAAGCGTCTTAAAATACCTTCAGCTTCCGCTGTTTAATGGACAGGTGCTGTGTAGTATTAATACAGAAGAAAGGACTCGAACCTTCACGGGATTTCTCCCATAACATCCTTAATGTTACGTGTCTCGCCAATTCCACCACTTCTGCATATATAACTTATTAATATTCAATAAGTTGGAGCGGGCGCAGAGGGACTCGCACCCCCAAAGGCTTTCTAGGCCCCGACGATTTTCAAGATCGCTTCCTCATCTAGCCGGATTACGCCCAATTATTCATAAAGATTATAGAAATCTTTACCATATTTATCCACTACATATTCAAGATAATCTTTAATGTTGTGTTTATCTAATAATAAAAGAGTTCTGTTTTAATCTTAAGTTATGTTGCTGATAAGCGGCACAAGAATTAGAACAAAAACGAATTTTCTTATTATAACCAGGTTTAAATTCCTTACCACACCATTCACAAATCTTTACTATATCTTTAACTAGTGGTTTAAAATTATTTATTCCATGTCTAAAACATGCTGCACATTTTAATGAGCAAAATCTTTTATGAGGATAAGCACCAGATTTTATCTCAAATTCCTTTCCACAATATTCACAATTCTTTATTCTGCGCTTAAAATCTGCTTTTTCATAAAGAGTTTGGAACTGGTCTCCTCCGTTCAAATACTTCTCAGAAACATAATTAAAACAGTGTTTCAAGCCGTCTTCATACAATACAGTTACACCACCGGGAACCACAGCTGCCTTAATATCTACTAATTCGGTCCAGTACCCCTTAACTTCATAAAATTTTCCATCAATAATATAGTCAGGATAATAAAGATGCATCTTTCCTTTGTACTCATAAGGAAAACTCTGTTTATTACGTTCAAAACTAATACCATGATCTAAGTTATAAATCGTAAAAACTAACTCATAAGTCGAAGCGCAATAATAACCATTCCACCAACCAGATTTACCTCGGCCGCCGTGATCTTTCATTCCACCTGCTATTTTAGAATAAGGATTTTTTCTAAAAGATTCCGCGAACTGTTTTTTCTGGCATTCCTTTGAACATGTTTTACGTTTACGTTGTTTATATGACAATATATTTCCACAAATTAAACAATGGTTGGGATGTTGATTATAATAATCAATTTTATCAATTCGTTTTCCATTAATAAAAGTAGTCCCAGTCATTTTTTCAGAAACTCTTTTATTAACTTCTGCTCTTTTTAAACGAGAAGCATATGTATTAGAACAACTTCTGCTACAAAACTCTGATTCACGAGTTTTAGTCCAATTGCCTTCAAACTCTTTCCCACACTGTTTACAAATTTTCATATAATATTATTTATCGAACCTAAAACTAAAAAATGGTGAAAAATTAACTAATTTTTCACCATTATATCGCTGCGCAGGTTCGAACTGCGATTACCGAGTCGGAATTCCGGTTGCCTTACCTTTTGACAGACAGCGACTTATAAATATTCAATGAGTTATTTATCGACCATACCCGACAACTAGCCTTAACTAGTTGTAAGACGCTCATTACCGTCGCCATGGACGTAATCAACAGATTACGCTCCCCATGGATATGTGTAGTTTTTCTAAACAATCATGTTCGCCTCAGCTACCAAAGCACCTGCATTCTCACAGGCTTAGTTGCAACACTGTAAAATTAATTTATATTAGTTCTGATTTAATTATCAGGCAAGTTTCTTACCATCACCATCAGTCGTGACAAAAATTGCTTCAAGTATATTCAAAAGAACCATAATCCAAGCAAAGTATCCAAAGGATATAAGTGTCAAAATAAGCTGACAAATAGCCCTGAAGTTATGTCCTGCATAAAAATTATGTATTCCTAACTGGCCGAAGAAAATAGCTAGGAGCACAAACAACCATCTAAATCTATCTGAATCATTCATTGTTAACATTAAGATTTATATCTTTGTTCTGAGGATTTTGTACAGTAATATCAAATTCCTGTGGTGTTTCGTGAGCCTTTACATTCTCAGTTCCACAACAACCAAAAGTAATAGCCCAGGTAAGGAAACACAAAAGACCAACTATCCAAGGAGCGAAAATAATCCAAACACCATGAGCTATCTTAGTATTACTAATTTTATCCTGAAGTTCTCTTATCTTTCTTTCGTTTTTTTGTGATTTATCGATAGAATTAAATTCTAAACGTGTATAATCTATACACTTATTAGCATACTTTGACTCAAGCTTTTTATATTCCTCAAGTGGAACAAAAGAAATATCATCTTTCTTTAGAAATTCAGTCAATTCAATAATTACAGAAGACCAGAAATGTCGCTTGAAACATGAACGCATTGAGCGAGATTTTACAAAATAAAGATCATCTTCACAAGATGGATTCTCTTCACAAAATGCTTTATAATCATCTAAGTTCTGAACATCATATCTATCAGGAATCCAAATATAAGGAACTACTGCAATAGTGCTCCAAAGTTCATCAGCAAAATCAATTTGCTTCTTATTATCCCAAGAAGCGATGTTCTTAGCTATCCTTAACCTATCCTCATCTGAAGTAAGATACTTGAAAAACTGTTCAGCTGTAGGCTTAGCCCATAAAGAGCAATAATTAACCCTTTGAACAAATGGCTTGTTATTAGACCATTTAATATAATCTTCAATAATTTCAGTTGTATTCATGTTTTAGATAACGTAAATTATGAAATATGCAAGTAAAATACCAAATATTATAATGGTATTAATAAAAGCTAAAATAAACCATAAAAAATTCTTTTTCTCAGTATTATAACGGTAATTTAGGAACCCATTCAAACATCCACAAAGAAAGCCAAAAGCTAATAGAATTTGACCCTGGATAAAGAGTATTATTGCTGCTAAAAGATGAAAAATAAAATTACAAATAAGACCACTAATTGTAGATGGGTCTAACCACCATTTAAGAGTATTAAAAAACTCCTTAAAAAATGCTTTAATATAAATCATAAGATTTTTATAAAATAGTTCTGTTTTTGAAATACGGGTTTCTGAGGTCCCGACCCCCATGCCATTGCTGGCACACGCCGCTTTCCAAGCGGGTATCGATGCCCATCGATTTAAAAACCCAACAACTAGATTCATTTTTTTACGAGTCCTACCATTGGACGACGAAGGTATTACCCTTCGGCTGGATTCGAACCAACATTCCGGCTTTCTCAGAGCTAAAATATTTGCTGTATGAATCTAAAATTATTTTATAAAAGTTCTGTTTAATTAGAAGTCGGAATATAGAAAATACTCTTATCTTTATCTTCAGTTGCCGAAATATGATAAATTTCTAAATTACCTTCAGCATTAACAGCAATACGCCAATCTCCCAAACTAATAGAATTTACAAATATTGAACTATTTCCACCAGAAGAAGTTAAATTAGATGTTTTATTTTCGATATAATCAAACCAATCTTTACGTGTTTTATAATCAAATATAACATCAATATGAGCAGTAGCGTTATAACCATCTGTATTACGAGTTGAACGAATTATATCATCTGGGCTATAAGCATATTTTGACCCATCTCCTAAACTTTCATAATAATGAATACCGAAATTATTAGATCCACTTTTATCTTCCGCCGGTCTGGCTGCTCTAAAATATAAACCGTAACCATTATACTTTATACCCTTACCATTATTATAGGTGCATTGGTATATCATATTATCTTGGAAATAGCTATAAGCTATAATATTATCACTGCAAATCCAATCTTCTTCTGTTGGGAGAGAACCATCCTCTTTACCTTGGGCAATAAAAATCTGGCGATTCGTATGAAGAATACCACCGCTTCCTGTATCAAATTGATAGCTAATCATGGCAGAATTTTCATAATCTGAACCAAGTGTACTGTACTTAAAAGGAATCTGAATTGTAGAAATAATTTTATTTTTTAACGAAATAGCATTACCTCTTGACAATGTATAATCTGAAAGATATACGGCAAAATTAGTATCGTCAGCATTCCCAAACCCTGCTGCAGTATTTTTTCGTTTATATACAGATAAATCAGGGAATAAAGGAGCGGAATAACGTATTTTATTCAACTCAATAACATCACTGATATTAAGGTGGTGATTATCAGAATTTTCACCAATATACTCATTTATTAAATCAACATCAATTAAAAAGTCAAAATCTAATAGACGATTTTGTCCAGAACCTATACCATCATTAGTATTATGAGTACCACAAATATAACTCATATTATCTAAAGAACCTCTAGGAACTGAACGTAAACCTACATAATCATCTGAATTAACATTATCGCTACCAAGACCTTCTTCTCTTAAATTAATATGAGAATATGTATTACCAATTACAAACTCTGGGGCAGAGTGATTAGCTGTTAAAAATATGAATACAAATGAGTAATTTAAACTAGTAAGAGCTTTACCTGTTACATAAACTTCTTTTTCTAAAGCATAAGTCCCGCCATTTTCATCCTGGCTTTTAAAAGAAGCATAAGAAACAAATTTAAATTTATCTTTATCTATGGTACCATCTTCTTTGATAAGAGACTCAAAAACTGCTACTCGAGGTACATATTCTTCATAATTAGCAACTTGTGAAGGATGAGTCTCACTATTTCTATTTTCAACAGTAATTTCACTTTTATTATAAAACCTAAATTTAAGTTTTGATAATTTTCCGAGAGAAAAAATTCGTGAATGAACTTTAGCTACATTACCTTTACAATAATCACCACCATTTTCTACATTTTCTCCTTTGGCTCCCCAAATACCTGGACGAATTTCAGTACGAGCTAATGAATTATAAGAGAGTGCGCTATTCCATTCAGTATTAAGAAATTTTTCATATAATGGAAATTTTGCTACTGAACCTTTACTTTCGTCACCTGCTTGGACGATTTGTAAATCAGTATCTAAAAGAAATTTACTCTGATCTGAATTATCTAAACTTGGAGCATCAATATATACGTAACTCTCTGACATGTCTATCAGTATTTATATAAAAAATAAAAGGTTTGGGAACCACCCCAAACCTTTCACAACCAAAACCACGGCATAAATGCCATATAATAACCAAAATATATTTATCCTCTATTTGAGAACCATTGTGCTTTTGCTTCCTTAAATTCTCCTAAAGTGCAATCTCTTGCACCAATTAAATTGATAACAGCTGGTATAACCATATTCGTCTGCAAGATAAGCAGCGAGTTTATCCTGACGACGATCCTCAGCGAATGTGGAAGGAGATTTAGTAAAAACAACCGTGCGATTCAACCCCTTATCATCATTAAGAAGGCAGGCACGATACTTATAAGATTTCTTCGCATTAGTCTGAGGAGTATCCCATGGATGAATTTGAAGGAAAAATCTTTTATCCTTACCATTCATCATTACCTTAGACTTTGCTTTTACCATTCCCTTAAATTCACGAGGAGAACCTGATAAATCAGGAAGACCACCGGAACGGAAGGGCATCGAAACAAAATCAGAACCGTCTCTAAGGGCTTCGGTAATCAAAATAGAATTAATAAGTCTATCTACGTTTTCGAGCATGATAAAAATATTTAACGGTGTGCAAACCAAAAGATTCACACACCGGTTATGATTAATGCATACAAAAAAGGTCCGGGCTGGATTTGAACCAACGCATCAGAGATTTGCAGTCACTTGCCTTACCACTTGGCTACCGGACCGCTGTAATTAATACTTATTAAAAACCTTACCTTTAGTAAGTATTATTTCTAAGTTCTCTAAATCAAATAATTTATATTCTTCTTTCTTTAAGACAATAAGTTTATGTGGGAAATCTCTCCATTTGCATCTATCTTTTTCAGTTTCATATCCTTTAATTTCTACATATAAATCTAAATCAGAAATATAAAAATCAGGAGTGTATGTTGAATTTTTTAAATTTTCATTTATATAAGGAAATCTTTTAATATTTCTTTCCCACTTATAATTAGATTTATCTAAAAGATTAGCAAACTTTAATTCCCAAGTTCCATCGACTAAACAAGTATATCCTGTTTTACTTTCAAACTTATACTTTTTACATCTACCAGCAGTGCTTTCCCATCCAGAAGCATATCGTTTTTTCATCTCTTCTGAACGATGTCTCCTAAATTCAGATTTTTTATCTTCAGATAAATTTTTCCAATAAGAAGCTCCCTTTGAACCACCATTTTTTAATTTTAGTTTAATCTCTTTTACTCTTTCCTCTGAAAAACATTCTTCAAGTTTTTTACCTTTATTCCACGGTATTTTACCTAACATTCCAAATGATGGTTTTCTAGTACCTTTTAATAAGGAATTCTTTACCCCAGATGAGTTTTTTCTTCTCATCTCTGGGCATTTAGAAACAAATTGAGAACAACACCATTTTCCACATTTAAGTTGATATATACCTTCCTGACCGCAACCATAATCACAGATATGTTTTTCCATAATTATATTTATTAATTAAATTCAAAAAGGTGCTTTAACCACTACGGGGGCAGCTGGAGTCGAACCAGCTCAACCTTTCGGTCGCCTACGGTTTAGCAAACCGAGCCCTTACCGTTCGGGCATACCCCCAAAAAAATTCTAGACTCATTAACTGGAGCGTCCGTATCGTAGACACAATATAAATCGCTGTAAGAGTCTAATGAGAGATTCAACACATATTTTTACGTCTTTAAGCATAAGTCGGATAAATCACTCTCTTATTAATTACCCGGTTGACATTAATATGTATACTGATGTTCTGATTTTATTTAAAGTCCGAGAAATTTAAAAACCGTAAACCACGCCGGTTTCATAATATAAACATTAATAAGAAAAATCGTCCAAGACGTAAAAACAGCAAATAGTAAAAAGAATATGGTATCTTTAATAGCAGTAGCAGAAATAAAACATTTAATAGATGCCGCTACAAATAAACACATCACCAATACTACAAAAGTACAGCAAATAATATTAAAGATAGCTATTAATACAGACATGTGAGAGTATTTATGTCGGAGACGAAATTATCTATTTTTTAATTAATCTTTTTCAATAGGAGTAATAGTAAAAGTAGTAGTAGTCATATTATTAGGTTTAATAAAAAGAATACCATCAATAATTTCTATATCATCTTTCTTTACATAATAAGTCGTACCATCTCTGGAATCCATTATTTTAACCTTATAATCATATTGAGCTTCAAAATCCTTATGACATATATAACCTAATATAATAACACCTGCAGCAACGGATATTGCAATAATAGGTATACCTACACAACAAAACCAATCACAAATTTTTTCCCATGTATTCATATAATAAAATTTTTAATTCAGTTCTGTTCTATCCTATATGTAAAAAGTTTTTCTTGCGTACGCACGTGCGAGATATACACATATAGGATATATAGCAAAATTCCAATTTTTCCATATACGGAAAATTTTGGAAATGCGGAACGGGTGGATCCGCGGCCTCCTGGAACTTTTTTCCACACCCCTCCACACCGGTTGCATTTTCTAATGCAGCACTCCCGGCCCAGATTTTCCCCAGAGGGCGCCGTGCAAATAGTTGCTCTCCAATACCATAGCCCTGCACCTGTAAAAGGCCCCCTACTCTGAATCACCCCCAGCCCTGACAGAACTCCTGTAATCTATGTCCATGATTGCTGCGATTGTTGAGAAGGTCTTGGGATTTGTAGTTCTTATCCTGTGCATCTGGTGCGCCTGTTCCGCAGCTTATGAACTTTACATTCGATTGACATGATTGCTTACATACAAGTACAACCCACATCCAGTCCCGACACTTTCCGTGTGGACCTGGAGAATCACACTGACACTCTTCGAATCTCCGAGCTGTACACCAGAAACACCGGGATGGATGATGACAGATACCCGGATTATATGTCCGAGCATGAGGTTATCTCCCAGGTGATTGCTGGTATCAGTACCATCAAAGGTATCATCACTCAGGCAAAGGTAGCTTCTCGAAGATACGATGAGGAGCAGGATGATTACGTGGATTCCACTGGATGGATCGCTACATTCAAGCTGTCCAATCAGACTCTCAAATACATCCGTATTGAACACCAGGAAACACCAGAAGAAATCCAGGAAACTCCAGAGAAAGAACAGGAACTCCCAGAACCTCCTGAAGAGATTAATGTAGAAACTGGTGAAGACTCCGACCCGATTGGTGATTCTGGTCCAGAACCCGGAGAGCTCCTGATAATTCCTCCGGACCTCGGTGCTGATGGTAAACTCGATCCCGAAGCTCTGCCCTGGGGTTCGTACGTCCGCTCTGTATGTCCCGGTTGTTTCGAGCCCGCAAAACACTTCGGGAAACCGGTGTACTTCTGCGGTGATGATGGGTCCATGGGTCCGATTTGTAATCTGGACCTGGCATATAAGTTCAAGAACCTTCCCGAGAACCCGAATCTTCTGAACTCTTACCCGGAAGCTTTCAATGAACTTCGAGCAGACCTTGCTATCTCCTATTACTTCGAGAAGGATAATGTAGTCAGTGAATAATCCATGGAAACTTTACCAGGAGCTTTGTTAAGTGTATGGATTGCTGGTTGCATCCTGATAGCTATTACCTTATCTGTCCTTGCAATAGCCGCATTACTCTGCACCTTACTCCAACCTGATGTTAGGATACCCAGACTTGAATTTTTCAGTGGGTTTGTCTGTTGTATTTTTCTTGCAGGACTTTTCTATATCCATGTCTCCGGTCTCCTGGCAAAACCCCAGGAAATCCCAGCGACCCGTGACATTCATCTGACAGTCCCCAAAAATTCCTCAGTCAATACCCAGATAACTTCCGGCAATAACACCGTAAACATTACTGACCTATGATATTTGTTTCCAGCTTTTTCATCTGCCTCCTCATGCTCGTCACAGTTTCGTGGTTTCTTATTCCCTTCTGTATTTTCGGGTCCGAACTCTATCGTGATCTTACCCGAACTATACGTTGGGGAAAACCTTTTCCGTTCGGAGCAACTTTCGGTTCTTTTTCGGGAGTATTGATTGCTGGCTGCTTTTCTGCCTTTGCAACTCTTGGCCTTTACTCTGACCTGTATGGTATCTGGCATCCCGAGAAATGTCCCAGAGAACCCCAGAGAACCCGAGATGTTCTCATCCAAGTCCCAGAAAAAGTTCGAGTCCACACCGAGTTCAGACTCGATGACACGGTAATCGGGAAGGAGGTTCTCTGATGTCTCGTATCCCGATACGTTCTCCCTTCCCAAGTCCTCTGGGAGATTCTTACCGAAGTTCCCGAGCAAGTTCCGGGGATTTTGTTATCCCTTTGATGTTCATTTTAGCAGCTGGAGCAGTGATAATTACATTCGCTGTCCCAACTCCCAAAAAATCCAGGGAAGTTCCCGAATCTCCTGGGAATCGTCAGGTAATTCTGGATGTTCCCGAGACTTCTCGAGTAGATGCCCAGGTAACATCCGGGAACAATACTGTAAACTTTCAAAACCTCTAATTCTATGTACCAAGAACTTATACACTTCTTTTCCTTTATCTTTTGTGG
Source organism: Lachnospiraceae bacterium (assembly GCA_017412055.1). Classification (GTDB taxonomy): domain Bacteria; phylum Bacillota; class Clostridia; order Lachnospirales; family Lachnospiraceae; genus SVEL01. The sequence continues at coordinate 208,398 of JAFQOW010000041.1, forward strand.
TGCCGGTATCGGTGTAGCTATTATGGGGATTCTCCTGACAATTGCAGGTGTGACTACTCCTCTGATACACCATAAGTTTCTGGCAGTCCGTCCATTTTTGATGATGATTCTCCTGGGTTTTATGGGAGCTTTCATCGGGTGGAAGGGTATCATCTCCATCCCGACACCGAAACGACTCGAAATCCAAGGTCCACCTGATTCGGTGATTCGAGCCCAGGTCATCAGAAACGGTCAGGTAATTCACCAAGAAGAAATCTAAATCTATGGAAACTATGTCAATGATTGAGCTCACCTCTGCTATTGCTGCGGGATTCGGTATCCTGTTCTTTCTCGGGTTAATCCTGGCAACAGTCCTTCCAGAAAAACCCGGGACCTGGGATTATGCAACAGGAGGAATGCCCCAGACCTTTACTCTCTGGATGATGGGTATCGGAGCTTCTGGACTTCTCATCGGGTATCTGCTGCTCCATGTTCTCGGTGCTTTCAATGGACCTGAAGTTAAATATAAGAAACTCGAGATTGAAGTCCCTGAGTTCATCAGAGTCGATGCCAGATTTTACCAGGATTCACAGGAAATTCATCGAGAGACCCTGTGATTATGTTTCTGATTTTCATCATCTCCCTGCTTTTCGGGTCAATGTTCCTGTTGTTCCTGTTGTCTGCTGATGACCCATTGTCATTGTTCCTGTGCTTCACGATTGCTGTCTGTCTCCTCTGGATTGCCTGGTATTTCTCCCAATTTCTCCTGACAGTTCCGTGGTAAAAAAGAAAGAGTTCCTGGATTTCTCCGGAACTCTTTTCCATTTCTCGAAACTTAGTTATCAGTCATTCCAAGGGGAGTATGGGTCTCTGCGGTAGGCATCCATTTCCTCCTCGGGTTCGGTGTAGTCTCTCCAGCGGTTCTGGTAAGCTATCTCATTTCTGTCCCCTTCTCTTTCCCAATCCTGTAATTCCAAATCGATGTCTGAAAGAACACCTAAGCAGTCCTTCAGAAATGCAATAGCATTGTCAGGCAAGCTGTAGTCATACTCAGACAAGAAATGCTTTATCGTTTTCATTGCAGGTCCGACAGCTTCCGACGATTCTGCAGAATCGGTATCCAGGGCTTGGAGTACGATCTCCAATTTCTCCGCATCAGGAATATAGTCGGAGTAGTCATAGATGAACTTCTTAATCCCCTTGATATATTCTTGGTAATTCTCCTCTTCTGAATCTTCTTCCCCAACTCCCCCGATCTTCAAATCATCACCAAACCAGTCTTCTTCAGGTTTCAATCGGACTAACCCATTCTCCTCATCGACCTCATACATATCATCTCGGGATTTGAAGTACTCCAATTTCTGGTCATCGGAAATCTCATTGCCATCATCATCTGACCAATCCATCTTCTGGGCAATCCCCATATCTTTCGGGGTCATCCACTCCGATTCCTCGGATTCTTCATCCCAATATTCTTCAGGTCCGAGGTCCCACTGGTAATCCTCTTCTTCCTGGCTGGGCTCATACATTCCCTCGATGGTAATATCCCAACCCGAAGCATCCTTTGTTCTTCGGATTCTGGTGATTTCTTCTGGGAAACACCAAAGAACTCCGCGACAGCTTCTCTGAAACTCATATCGGGGTTCTTCTCAACGACTGCAGACTTCAAGAAAACACTTGCCGGCAAAAACTGACTCAAATCTTTATTTGACATTGTAAAAGTATTTACTGGTGAATCGGTCAGCTTTTACCCTGGATCTCCTGCGGTTTCCACACCGGGTTTCAGCTTATGTAGTCACCGAAACCGGATAAAAGCTTTCCGAAAGACTTTATAGAAAAACCCCAGAATCTCCGGGGTTTCATCAGTAGCACCTCAAGGACTCGAACCTTGGACCTTCCGCGTATGAAGCGGCTCCTCTAACCAGCTGAGGTAAGGTGCCATTTGCTGAGAGTATTTAACCCTCAACTTATACTTTTCTTATACATCAGTTCTGGATTTGTTCCCAGTTTTCTGGTGTTTTTCTGGTGGAAAGATGAAACGCACTGAATCACCGGATTCGAGATTTGTCAGGGTTTCTGTAACCCATTCCAGCATTCGAGTCATCCACAAGGGGTTCACCGACTTCTTCTTTGCCAGTTCTCGACAATTCATTCCTGCTCCCCTTTCAGTTCCTGCATTCTTTTCTCTTCCTCTGTCAACGATTGCAACCAGCTCCTGTATGTACGAGCGGCAGCTCTCGAATTCCACTTCATGTGGTCCCAGACTATCTGACGGTCGGACTCTTCCTGTGTTCCTGGGTATTTCCCATGGTAGCAGGTTTCGATAACCTTTTTGACAAAATCCGGTCCCAATCTCAGAGTTACTGATGTGTTCAGCATAGCCTGTCGAACTTTCCAGTTCATCTTCCTGTAATGCTCCAGGACCTCATCTGATACACCGTAAATGTTTTCTTCCATATTCGAATTATACGTCAGTTCTGAAATCACACCCGGAAGCAAAAGAATGGTCAATTTCCATTTCATCAAACCACTTCTCAAACTCTTCTCCATTCAAAAGAAAGTTCTTACCTGCTTTATAGAGCCATCCTTTATCAGCTGCAAAGGTTCGAACACCAGCCGGTGTAGTCTCGAAATCGGTCCAGATAGGTTCACCAGTCTCAGCAGCTTCTTTGGAGAGTTGAGTCCAGGACTTCTTATCCAGCTCAACCCAAACGTCCACCAAATAAACAGCTACATCCATTGCCGAATCTTCAGCAATATCCCATGAAGGGTCCTGAAGATAAATCTGATAAAGCCTCTTTATTGCTTCAGGAGAAAAAGACTTATCCAGCACGTATGTCGGTTTGTTTTCGTTCCAAACCGGAACATACTGCTTTATTGCTTCCTGAAACTCTTCGAATTGAACTCGCATATAATTTACTTATGCGTCAGTTCTGAACTGTGCCAAGATTTACTTCATCTTGGCACAGTAATCATCGGACTTAGCCTTGTAGCTCCAGGACTCACCATTAAGCACCTTACCCTCACCCTCAGATACAGGCTTAGCAGAAAGCTCAAACAGGAGCTCCTTAGTCACCACTGCTTCACCAATCACCGGGACCGTGGGAATCGGAGCAAACCCGAGCTTTCCGAGCTTTTCATTCACATCCAGGAAGTGCCAGCCGGACTTGTAACGACCCTTGCGCTTGCGGTCATCATTGGCCTCGGGGAATCGTACACCGTACATAGCAAATCCCAGAGGCTGCTTGGCATCCTGATTCACCTTGTGTCCATTGATACCGTTTCCATAGATTTCACCACGAATCGCGACAACCTCATTCAGGTTCTTTGCCAGAGCCTTCAAATGGGGAATGTAAGGAGTCAGTGCCTTGATGTAGTTGTTCTCAATCGGCTGTCCCATATCGTTCAGGGTCTTCAGGGTCAGACTTCGGGAGCAGAACTCCAGCTTGTCCTGATGTGGGTCGTAGTAGAGGACCGCAGAGGAACCATCGACCTTATGAGTGATAAGAGCAGTCTCACCGAGGTGAAGCTCATGCTCCTTCATAGTCTGCCAGTTCTCCTCATCAGACTTTTCGATTCCCGGAGGAAGGTTACCCTTTGCATCCTGCGCCTTACAGGGACGCTCGTAGTGGGTGATTCCCAGAGCCTCACAGACAGCTACAGAGTTCTCCAGGTCCACACCGGCAAGCTCCTTCTCCAGTTCCTTCAGGGACACCACCAGACCTCGGGACATAACACCACGGAGTCGGACGTTCTTCACACGGTCACCGTTACCGAGATAGTTGCGGTAGGGCTGCACCCAATCACGGGTTACATCCAGCTTAGCATCTTCCTCAATCTTCAGGACCTTCTCAAATCGCTCGAAAACACCCTTGGCGATTACACACTGGGAAGAACGCACAAAGCAAATCTCCAGGCGGTCAGCATCGGGGTGCGGCTTAATAATTCCAATCTTATCTACAAAAGCGTCAGTTGCCATAATTCGTAAAAGGTTTGTCTGTTACAGATATTTGTTTACTCTAGTTCTGTCCGGTGTTGCAGGTGACATTATCTCTCATCCATCTTCTGTTTCACATACTGAGTCATCAAATCCACGAAAACCTGTTTTTCAGACATTCCGAAGAGTCGAGCCGTATCTTTTGCCATACGCTTGAAGTCATTGATGATTTCAGGAGTAATCCCGTACTTTTTCATAATCTCATCAGCTTTCATACACTTATTATATGGAGGTTCTGTTATGCAGCGATACAAATAACCAGAATCGTAAACAGGTAAATCAACAAAGCATTCAATAGAAGGTCGGCTTTAGGGTGATTGGCACCATAGAGACCGGCTACAACAACAAAAGGAAGAATCACAAACAAAGCGAAGAGGAGCATCATAATCATGAATATATTATAGCGAGGTTCTGTTACATACTCGCATCCTCAAGCTTTTTCAAAATCCTTTCGAAGATTGGTGCGGAGTCCTGAGCCATACCCTTGTCCCATTCTTTCACAATGTAATAGTCCTTAGAAGGGTCTTCGGTGTGAGGGAAGAAGATAGATTTTCTTACCAGAGTTACATACTTCTTACCTCTGCGTTCATAGGTTCGAATCGTAGCCATCACAGCCATACCCTTCAGGAAGCCATCAGTGTGAGGAGCTTCGGAGTACATTTCATAAACTCCAGGCTTCACCTGCTCCACGACTACCTCGAAATCCTTTCGAAGGGGCTCGAATCCACATGTCAGTGTACTATGTACAAGTGCCGAGATTTTGTCACAGGGACGGCTCAGGACCTGCCGATTCATACACTTTGTGCAATTGTCCCAACGTTCTTTCCAAATGTTCTTCATAGCTATATTATGCAGGAGTTCTGTTTAGCAATCTTCCTTGATGAACTTCTGAAGAGCTTCTATCATCTGTTTGATGTCACGAATCTGGTCATCAGGGTCATAGCATCCAAAACGTTCAACTTCATCTTTGATATCCTCCAACCAATCTGTTACACGTTCTTTGTTCTTCATGACTATATTCTATGCGGGTTCTGTTTATCACTTGGCGAATCGAAACTGATTCAAATCAAGGACCTGAACAAGTTGCAAATAAAACCCTTCACCACGGTAGGTGAAAGATACAATGTCCCTGGCCCAACCAATATCCTCAATAGCATTCAGTCTAATAGCAACACCCGTCACTTCACTCTCTACATACCACCGGCCAAAATCATCCTGATAAGCCTTAGCCTCACCACCATTCAGAAGGAGCATGTAACCCTTAAGAAGTACAGACTTAGAAAAGATATTTGCAAGAATTTCGATGTCGTTCATGATTATATTATATGCGAGTTCTGTTAGTTCAGCGTGCAAAGACTCACAGCCCCACACAGTTCCAAATGTTCCAACATCTCACCTTCAAGGGTAAATCCTTCACCTCTCTTAGGTTGAACCCAATAACAATCTTCTCCAAGCTTTTCTAACTTTCCATAGGTTCCATTCACCTGAACATCCACATCAAAGTTACAAAGGGCATCGAGAAGTTGTTTCATGTTGTCTTTCATGATTATATTATAGCGAAGTTCTGTCTTAATACTCCGCAGGGCAGAGGTCAATGGTCAGAGACCTATACTTAGGCAGGTTGCTGGCCGGGTCAATATAAAGTTCATTCATGTCCTCAACACAATCGTTTCTATGATTGAATCTGAGCTCCACTTGGAGTTCATCCAGACTCACGTTGCGAAGGTTGGCTTGTTCAGTCAGGAGGTTGATAAGTTCTCTAGCAGTCATGACTATATTATAGCGGAGTTCTGTCGAGGATAGCAGCGATAAGCTTCTTGTGAGATTCAGTAAGGCTCTTATCTCCAAGTTCCGAAAAACAACGTACGGCTCTGCGATAACGCTTCTCTTGGCTCTTCCTTGTACCTTTGCTCTCGCGGATATTCGCAAGCATATCGCAAAGCTTTACGAGCAACAAATCACTAGAAGCAGTGAGGAGCAACTTCGCGAGATAGACAACCTTCCCACGTTCCTTGATTTCCTTCTGGTCTAGGTCCCAGTGGTCTGAAATCTTTGCAAGGTCAAAGACAATACCTGCCCAGTCCTCACGACTCTTCATATCCATGATGAAACGTGCCTTCGAGTCGATTCTATCGAGTCTGAGAAGCTTACGAGTACCTTCTGCATTCTCTTCCATAATATCGTGTAACCATGCCACACATACGCTCTTCTCGGAGCCACCATACTCCTTCACGAGCTCAGCTACGACCTTCGGGTGTTCGATGTAAGGTGTTACTCCATCAGCTCGGAACTGGCCTTCGTGGAGCTGTCGTGCAATCTTCTCTGCGGTTTCGATATTCATGACTATATTTTGCAAGGGTTCTGTTCTCAACCAATGAACTCTACCTCTGTAATCTCCCACAATTCCATCTGCTCTCTCCACTCAGCTCTATGAATGAACATCCAGGTGGATGTCTTTCGGCCCAGCAATTCCCAACCATTCTTATAGGGTCTTGTGTCTCTCTTAACCCAATAATCCACTCCATTCAAGTTCACGGTCTCTTTTTGCTCCGCGGCGTCGTCGAGAATCTCGGCAAGGTTCACATACTTGATATTCATGACTATATTCTATGCGGGTTCTGTTATTAAGAAGGATGAGGTCATTCCTCATCCTTCCAAGTGTGGTCACAGTCAGATTCTACTACTTCATAAGTACAGTTGACATTATAGTGTAACTCACTCAGACCCAACACTTTACACATAGTATCACCTATCAATTGTTCTCTTTCTTCAAAAGTAGTATTGGAATCATTTACTTGGATTATAACTTCTTTAGTATCAACTACTACTTCTTTAATTCTAGAATTAAAAGAATCAACTTCTATATTAGTAATCTTGTAGGTTGTCATGATTATATTATAGTTGAGTTCTGTTTTAGTGAGAGTGAAATTGAAAGTTTAATTAAAAATTCGAATCGTCGCGGGCCGCTCAATCGAGAAAGCTCAAATCGATTCCGATAATTTCCTGCTCTTCCTTTGTAAAGAGCTTGTGTCCTACTTGCCAAGAAGCTTTAGGATTGAACCAACCCACTACTCCAGTAATAAAGAACTTCACATGCATCTTCCAGGTCCAGCCTTCGGTGAGGTTCAGAGGATACTTGGTCTGAATTCGTTTGTTGTTGCTCTTCATGCTTATATTATAGCGAGATTCTGTTTATTCAAAGGTAACGCAATGTGTCTTGTTTGTTACCGGCGGCAATGGACGCTGGCGAGACCAATCGAGATAAGCAGAGCTCTCCCACATAGGAGTAACCACTGCTCTTTGCACTGGCACTTCCTCATGCCACCCCGAATCTGATACTTCCTCTTGCATTACAATCATATCCTGAGGTAACTGCTTCAGCTGCTCAATCAGCTCTGCTACTGTTATACCATTCATGCTTTTATTATAGCGGAGTTCTGTTCAATAAAAAAGCCCCTTGACGTTTCACAACGTGAGGGGCTCGAAATTCCAAGACAAAAATCTTTACTTCTTAAACATAGGAAGCCAAGTGGACCAGAGCATACGTGCATCCTCTTCAGTATCAACGATTGAGGAGACAATCGTCTTCTCATTTGAACCAATCACCTGATGCTCAACCCAAAACTTACCACCCTGATCAATAAGGAACAACCCTTCCTTCTCACCAATCGGCTCTGCCACTACCACGTAACGGCGATTGTCAACAGGCTTATCCTCAGTTACTTGTGCAACAGCCGGAGCCTTCTTAACCTTCTTAGTAGTCTTCTTTTCCTTCTTGATTTCAAGCTCAGGGTGAATCCCAGCCTCAATCAACACACGACACACATAGCCATCGCTCTTATCCTTACGATTCGCAAAGAGGTTTGAGCTCTTTTTAATTTGTGTCTTTGTGAAGGTACCATTCTCAATGAGCTCAGCAATCTTAGCCTTAGCCTCATCCACGGGAATCCAAGAAGTCATATCAACGAATGCCATAATCTTAAAAGTGTTTGTTTGTTGTTTACAATTTAATTTTATGCAAGTTCTGTTTGCTTATCCTGCAGAGAATCGAACAGATAGAAAGCGTGAACGGCCAAATCAGGCTTTTCATCTTCACGAGCAGCAAGGTAAGCTTTACCTATAAAGTGCATAGCTGCATAATCAGAAGCAACGACTTTCAAAAACTCTTCTATTGAAATAGTATCGAAGGTATCAGTAACTGCTTCGTAAGCTGCATTAATCGTTTCAAGTGCAATACTCAAAAGGTAGCTCTCGCTATCAGGTTTAGTTTGTTTCAAATCGTCAAGTGTTACTATGTTCTTCATGATTATATTCTATGCGAGTTCTGTTGTATTATCGGCGCTCCATGTTGGTTTCTACGAAAGCCATCAGGATTGAGTATACAAGCATGAAGATGCCAAGGGTAAAGATGCTATAGCATTCCTGTAGACTAGAAGCCAGACGAACCCAGAGGGGCATACCAAGGATGGAAGCAAAGGCAAGAATCGTGGTCAGTGTTGTGATGCTCTTCATGCTTATATTATATTCTCGTTCTGTCTTTATTAAGAGTGGAGGCTTAAGCCTCCACTTCACTAGAGGCAAAAACGCCTTCAAGCTCCCTAAAGGTTGCACCCCAATAACTTACGTTCCTCTTAAAGAAGAAGGCCTCACTTCCACCATATTCTGTTGTTACTTTGTACTTTGCACCATTTTTTAATGTAACAAAACACTTTGTTCTTTTAACAATTGTATAAGTACCATAAGAGCCTTTATACTTTTTACCAACCTCAAAGAGCGTTACGTTGTTCATGCATTTAATATATGCATGTTCTGTCTCGTTTTAAGCACCAAGCTTATCCAGCAACTTCAGAGCCCTTTGCTCTTCACCCTTGCACCAGCCCCTAGCTCCACCCGAACACAGCCATTCACGTAGCGCCAGCCTCAAAGTCTTCAATTCAGCTTCGGTCAGAAAAACAGGCATTGTATATCAATTAGTTAGGTTTCAATTTTTGGCCAGAATCGCTCGGTTGGCTCCTGCCTGCTACTACTCAAGGTTCAACCTGAATTTCGCGGCCACGGCCAATTTTGGCTCCGTAACTTCCTTATGTTCAGTCAGTTACGGAGCCAGTTTCCAATCACATTGCCTGAGTAGTTTCTACTTCAGGCAGATAAGGAGCATAAGTCATTGTCTGCGAATCAGTTGCGCTATTGCCTGTATTACAATCAGTTACGAAGGAAGCAACCTTAGACTTCTTAACTCGCTTAGTATCAGCCAGTTCCAACTCAGGACGTAAGCCCTTGATAACCAACACACGGCAGATATAGCCTTCGTCATGATTCTTAACATTCTTCCAACGATAGGAACTAAGCTTAACCTGCTTCTTATCCAAGCCATTAGCAATCAGCTCCTTACGCTTAGCCTTAGCATCAGTGATTGCAATCCAAGTAGTTACAGCGGCGAATTCAGTAGTATTAGTAGCGTTCATAGTCTTTGTTTGTTTGCTTGTTACGTTTTTATTATGCTTGTGTTCTGTTTTATTAGCGAGTAGCTTGGTCATTTCCTCAGGATACAGGACTTCGGCCATTTTAATCATTAGAGTTCGAATATCCATGCCACTTGTTTCCCATGCTTTTTCAGCCTGGTATTCAAGTTCGTTCAGCTGTTCGGCGGTAAGGACGGTCTTCAGGTCGGTTACTTTAATCATATTCGTGTTGCTTGTTACGTTTTTATTATAGGTGGGTTCTGTTCAGAAGTTCAGCACGTCAAGTTGAGTGTTGAGGAGGATCTGTTCATAAATGACACGGAACTTGTTCGCAGCCATCTGCTCAGTCACTACCATGCCCATACTCTCCTGGTCCTTAACCCAGACAGAAGTGCGCTCCATTGCGGTTTCAAGTGCTTGATCGAATACGTTGCTCATGACTATATTCTATGCGAGTTCTGTTCCGCTTAGCAGCAGCTGAGCTTTTTGATTTCCTCAGCTGTGCACTTTTCAACCAAACACTCAGGAATATAAGCGAGGAGAGAGTTCTGTTGGCAGGAAGTTGTCTTAGAAAACTTGTCGAGAGTAATTTGAATCTTATCTCCGCGATTGATTGCGATAGGAGTTGAGTATGAATAGAATACACCATTTTCAACTCGTGCAGTTGCAGCATAAGCGTTGCGACCGTTCATAAAGGCGAAAATCAGTTCAGACATGTACTTGCGCATAATTTGTGTTGTGTTGTTGTTTGTTACGTTTATATTATAGCGTTGTTCTGTTTATACGAGAGCAGCTTTGTGCTTTGTTATTGCCTTCTCAGCTCCAAACTTTCTCAGCTTTAATACTTTTATCTTTCGCACATTTTCTTTATACTCTTCACGACCACAACGCACGCTTTCAAGAGCCTTAATTTCACCTTCAAGCTTTACCACACTTGCTTCCAAGCTTGCAATTAAGCGTTGTCTAAGATTATTCACTTTGGTCTTCATGCTTTTATTATATGCTCGTTCTGTTACTTACCCCAGGCGAGTTTGTGAGAAACATATGCAACCAGGAGCCAGAATCCAATCCCCATCAAATCAGCCTGAAGGAAGGAATGAATAGCAAGGGAACCACTAAGGAGGAAGAGGAGGGCGAATATCAGCGTTTTCATGATTATATTATAGTTGTGTTCTGTTCAGACGAAGGTGAGGTTTACCACCTCAAATAGTCACTTTCGCAGTTAGCTAAGCCGAAGTAAAGTGCATGCTCCTCAGCATCCTTTAAGGTATTGAATTCCAAGGTTTTATGTTCCTTGTTATAAGCAGTGAACTGTTCCACAAAGTACTTATTACCAACGCGATATATCTTGGTCGTGCAGTTTGAACCAAGGCATTTGGTCGTGTCCTTGATTATAATCTGCTTAGCTACCACTCTGGCTAGATAACCTTTGCTATGGTCCTTAATGTCTACCCACTTATAGGAGCTTAACTTAACCTCACCGCGACCATATTCACCCGAAGCAATAAGCTTGGCCTTAAGTTCCTTAGCTTCAGCGAGGGGCAACCAATTTGAAATGTTGTTCATGTTTTTCATGCTTTTATTATAGTTGCGTTCTGTTCCGTTTAATTAGCATTCGAAAAAGTTCTGACCGATACAAATCCCTACCACTGAGGCAATAATTGCAGGGATAACTATGAACATGGCAAGGACAAACATGGCCATATCCTCAGGATTAAAGCACTGAAGGAAAGCAATGAAGCCAGTAGCAAGGGCGGCAAGAAGAATCGTTATGTTGTTCATGACTATATTATGTGCGAGTTCTGTGCGGGATTAAGGTAAACCGATGTACCATATCTTGTTATTAAGAAGGACCCACATGCAACCATATTTGTCCTTCTCGGCTCGAACAATGTCCTCTCCTTCGAAATAACCAGGAATAGTCAATTTATTGTCGTGAATATATCCCTTAACCAGGGCTCCATCTTCCATTTCAAATTCGTAACTCATACCTAAAATATATCGTTGTTCTGTTCCGTTAGATGGTCTTCACTAAGGAAGGTCCATCCTCACCTTCAGGACCATCCAAGACCGGATAACCATAATCTAGGATTTGGTCCCATGTTGTTATGTTATTAAGATTCAAGAACTTACCACATTCCTCAGGTGTGTTAAACAACTTCCAACCTCGATAAACTTCCCAGTTGAGATACACATTCCCACATGAATAAAATTGTTTGATAATTTCAAAAGACTTTTTACCACCGAGAGAGGAAATATAATCGTCGGAGAAGTGAATCATGATGTCATTCATGACTTTATTATAGTGAGGTTCTGTTCAGACGAAGGTGGGCTTTTAATAGATCAACGTGCGGACCGCCAAAAGCTTAGCTTTCGCTAAGCAATTGAATTTCAATTTTCTTATAATTTTTATAATCAGTAAATGCAATAAACTGATTATCAAAGATATAAATATCATTTACATCCTTTTCAGTTATAATACCATGTTTATAACTGATTGAATCTGAATCAATTACAATATTTGAATTATCCTTAAACGACCGACTTTTGCTTCCGCTTCTGTAATAAAAATTAAAATTATTATTTTTTAATACCGCGACAAGTTGGTTGAATTTGATTGATTTCATGATTAGATTATAACTGCGTTCTGTTTCGTTGAAAGCAATTTTTTAATTTGATTTTTAACTTTTCGCTTTTATTAAAACAGAACACAAGTATAATAAAAGCATGAAAGCAACTGATAAAAACCTAATGCTTAAAAAGTTGGCTGATATTAAAGAAGCTTTTAATTATATTCTTCCTGACGACGACTTCTTTTGGGAAAATTACAGGGAAGATGTGCAAGAGGTTTATAATCATATTAATACGCTTAAAGCACTTATTATCAAGGCCTCAGAAAGCTGAGGCCTAAACCTCACCTTTTATTAAACAGAACACGGCTATAATAAAATCATGAAAACAATTAAGTTTAGTGCTATTAAGTGGGACCCTAAAGGTAAAGGCTATAATTGGGTAAAAGAGTTTACAACTGCTAGCTTTTATAGCCAAAATAATAATATAACAGCTGCTGAAGCAATAGCTAATCTTGAAAGCCAGTCTAGCTGCCGCGTCCTTGCATGCAATTTGCAAATAATTAACGACTTTATTGACTAAACAGAACTTCATTATAATAAAAAAGTAATCAACCAAACAACACAACTAATTATGTCCTATTCCTATATTACTACTTGGCTTCCTAAGGAAGATGCTCAGGCAATGGTTAAGTCCCTTATCTCTGAGGGTAAGTTTAAGAAGGGTGAAATTAAGCTCAGTTCCTACCGTTGGGCCGACCTTAAGGACCACTCTAAGGGTTATGTGGCTCGAGTTCACGTCCTGACGGGTCTTCATCCTGATATGGAACTTGGCCTCTGTGGTCGAAAGAAGAAGGCTCAGAAGGCTGAAGCTGAACCGGTTGAAGAAGTTGAATCTGAAATGAAGACTTACACCATCAAGCTTTTCAACGCTGTGGACGCTAATGGCGAAACAGTAAAGGAAGCTTCTTTCAGTCAGGACCTTTCAGATGAGCAGGTCAAGTTTATTACAGAGAGCGATGACTCTTACGGTCAGTATCAAATGATTCTGAGTTACGCTGAAGACCATGGCTTCGACGAGTTCGATGAGTTCGAACTCGTCGCCTGAGCCAAAGAACTTTAATTCAGAAAAAAGTTTAATAGAAAATCCCCTCTTAATCTGAGGGGATTTTCTTTTTATTGCCTAAGTTTGTTTAGGTCCAAGAAAGTTGTTTCAAACAAATGAGTTTGATTTGTGCTCAGGAAGCCCTACACGGCCTTGCGGCTTTCAACCAGATAAAGTTGCTTCTAGCCAAATAAAAAAGCCGTGTGCAATAGCCACGGCTTAAAATAGAAGCAAGTTTGTTTCAGGTTAGATTAACCATTTTGAACAGGTTAAACTAATTTGAAATCTTGAACCCATTCATACCACAGGTATCTCTTAGCGAATGAGATTGCAGACTGGCTTTCTCCCTTAGAATATTCTTTGTAATAAACGATATAACCGTCTTTCATGGGGGCGGGTTCTAAATGGTCCAACCTGCCCAAACCAGATCCGTCCAACCATTCTCGTATAAGTTCTGTATGGATAGGACAAAGTTGATAAGCACTTCCACTTCGATGCTGAGTTCGCTGGTGCTTTTTCTTCATCGCAGTCAAGTTTGTTTTGGTCAGATGAAAAGATTTCAGATAAAGATTCGGTGCATTCATGCTTATAATATAGTCACGTTCTGTTCTACCTAAAGATAAGTTTTTACCTAAAATAAAGTAACGGCTTAACCCACTTAAAGTTAAGCCGTTACGCATGAACAACACAACAAATAGAATAGTCTCGCAAGGATTCGAACCTTGTCAATGAAATCCAAATTTTCAAGTGCTACCGTTACACCACGAGACTGTTAAGGTGTTATGACAGAATTGAACTGTCCTCGCCGGAACCACAACCCGGGGTCTTACCACTAAACGAATAACACCATTTGTTATTACTTACCACACGGAATCACTTCCGTAGCATCACAATCTTCAACCATCTCAAGTTCCCAATCTTCAGGAATAGGATACAAGTCAGGTACTTGAATGATGCAGTAACAACAGGAATTAAGAACCAGTGCGGCACAAGCTAATGTAATATATTTAAGCATAATAGCGAAGGTGGGATTCGAACCCACAACATTCCGATTTTGAGTCGGACACCTCTGCCAATTGGATTACTTCGCCAGATTAAAAAGGACCAATTGTTTGGTCCCTGAGTCCCTTACTTCACAGGGAGAATCTTAACAGGTGCCTGCTTCTCAGTCTGGACCTGCTGCTGGCAAGATACCATAGCAAGGCAACCAATTGTCATTAGTGCGATTGTCTTCATCATAAAAGTCTTTTAATTAACTTATTAATTAATACGCGAAAAGTTTATTTCAGATAACCAAGTTTGTTTCGGTTGAACAAGTTTATTTTAGTTAAGTTCTGACATATTGCTTTGGACTTTTTCAATACTCGCAGCCCAATCAAGCTTTGCATTCACACGCTTCAGCGCCTCGGTTACAAGGTCATTATCATACGCTGCTGCAAGAATAATCTTATTCACTACTTCATGAGCGTCCATAAGATTCTCTACGTTCATTACTTCCATTGCAAAGTCGATAAGTGTTTTTTCTGTGTTATTAGTCATGCTTATTTTATATGTTTGTTTTGTTTATTTCTGATGGCTTCCTCCCACTCTTCATCAGCATCACGTGCATTCTGAACAAGTGCCAATGCCACAGCAGAGCCAAAGACTATAGCCAAGAAAAGTATTACAAAAAATGTTGCCATAAATGTTTAGTATAAAGTTGTTAGTATGAAAACAAAACATCCATTGAAACGTGTTAGGCATCAATGGATGTTATATAAGTAGTTGCAGATGTTTCCCAAGTAGGAGGCAATGTATTTGCCGTAGCCGCAACTGCAGTAATTATCATTAGTGCGATTGTCTTCATATGTTATTTTTATATTGTTTGTAAAAGTTTAAGAAAGATTGTATTTTTTCTTTCATTTTATTTTGTCCTTGTTCTGATTTAATTTCATTCCAAGGAATTCGATAAACGATATATCCAGCTTTAGTTAATAAAGAATCTCTGAGTTTATCGCTTTCGATTCTATCAGGATATTTATGTTGTTTACCGTCTATTTCTAAATCAATTCGATTATCAATCAAGAAATCAAGAAAATAATTACTCATATCATTTAATCCAAGTTCTTTTTTCTTAACTACATGATTAAAAGAATAATCTATATTATTGTTTTCCAAAACTCCTTTCCAAAATTGTTCAGGATAAGAAACTAGATTACGAGATTGCCAACCTTTATGTTTACCTTCCGCAATCAAACGTTGTTGAACAGCTCGAGAGGATTCAATTCGTTTTTTAGAAGGTATTCTTTTTCCTTCAGAATTATAAAGTTGCAGATTTTGAAGATTGTTTTTCTCGGCACATTCATAACAATAAACATCATGAAAATATTTTGCAAAAATTTCTTTCCCGCAATAGATACATGTATGTTTCAAAGGAGTATTACTCCTATTGTTCATTGCATTCGCGTTCTTTTTTGAACAATTTTTTCGATGTTCTGGATTATTAGATTTTCTGCTCGTTCCTCTGGCCTCATGAATTTTGTTCAAAGAACGTGAAGTTTTTGCCTTAGACTCTTCTGTTCTAATATGTGAATTGGCACAAGATCTACTACAAAATCGTTTACATTTTTTATTATCGATTAGATATTGTGTTGTTAATTGTGAAAATTCGTTACCACATTTTTCGCATTTAGAAATATATTCAAATGTTTTTCTCGGACGATTCAGAGAAGCATCATAAAGAAGTTTCATACTTCTTTCATACTTTTTATTATTTTCATTATAATTAGGATTTAATTTACAACGAAATTCATGAGCTCTCAACGAATGAATATTCTTACATTCTAAACTACAATATTGACAATTCATATATTTATTTATCTAGTAGCTTCGAATTGAACTAACAGATTTTTTAATCGGGTGACCGAGTGCTGCCCTCGGCAATTCCGGTTCCCAAAACCGGTGCGTTCGCTGGCTCGCTCCCACCCGCGAAAAATGGGTTGTTGAGGTAACGCTCCACTCGTGTGACTTCCGACATTTTTAGACACAAAGATTTTACAGACCTTCTGCCGGATAACAACCCAAATAAGTTATTTGCATAACTCATTGATATTTAATAAACATGGGTAGCGAGGCTCGAACTCGCATCTGTTCTGTGAAAGAGAACTGTCACTGACCACTTAGACGATACCCACATTATAACTAGATTCATTTATTCAGTAACCAACAATACTTTATAATATAATTTGCTGTATGAATCTATAAAAATTATACTTAAGTTCTGATTTAATTTAAGTGTTCAAAACACATTTTACCGATTCGTGTGGTATTCGAAACCACCCTAGAACTTGGACAGAGTTCTGTGCGAGCCACTACACTAACGAACCAACGAGCAAGACTCATTTAACTAACGAGATATCCAACTTCTCTATATCTGTATTCAGACAATGGGACTTGAACCCATGAACTTTAGCTTAGCTAAATTGCTGTGTGAGTCTTAATGGAGCGGACAAGGTTCGAACTTGCGACATCCTGAATGCAAATCAGGTGCTCTACCAACTGAGCTACAGCCCCTTATAGATGTGAGGGCTCCCGTTCGCAGAGCTTCAATCCACAATGCTTAAGATATAATTAAACAAAGATTAGGAATGGATGGATTTCAACCACCGCCCTCTCACATTTCGCACCGCTGAGATTGTTACGTTTCGCGACCCGTACTCAGTTGATGACTTATCAAGCAAGGATGGATTTGAACCACCGACTGTCCACGCTTATCAGACGCTTCAGCCCTGACCACTGGGCGACTTACTTGATTGATTATATAAAGATTTTATCTTAGTTCTGATTCTTTATCAGTATGATAAAGTACAGAAGGCCTCGCGCAGAATCGAACTGCGAATATCGGGTTACAAAGCCGAAGTTATGCCATTTAACTACAAGGCCAACTAGCGACCGCATTCACAGCCGACCATAGGAGAGGTACTTCCATCGGCAGTACCGGAGCCCCATCATAAGTCCGTCGCTATGAACACGTTCTCGAATGTATGAGCTGATTAGACTCTTCCGTAGATGGACGCCGGCGACATTCTGAACGCCGTGAGGTTCCGTGTATCAGTCCCACGGTGGCGGTTTCTAGGGCTCACCTCCATTTACCAATGTGCCCCGAGCTAGGTTAAAGTCTCCCAGCAGACTATCTATCCTCGATTTCTACATCTAAAGCCCTCCGGACCTTCACACTACTTTGCAACCGGCTAGACTAATACTTGCAAAGTTCAGAAGTTAATCAAGCTTCTGCACGTGTTTAATTTGGAATGTGGTTGATAAGACCTACCTTATCTTCAGATAATAAGGATCGCTTATTATCCAAAGTGCAAGGTCGCGTATTAGAGCGTCATCCCAACACTCATAGCTTTCGCTAACGGTATTTGGTTATTAATGCTGGCGGCCCCGTCTACGGCTACCTCTCCGGTATGTGGGAACGTTTGGCAATAACGGAAACCGGAGTCGTTATCGTCATGAGCCGTTATCAAGTGGCTATTCCCTCCCGACGCATTACACGTCGTGGCTACTGGTCCCAAGGTCATTGCTGACTCCCTAATGCGCTCCTCTTCCAGGACTCCCAGAAGGTTCTGCGGGGCGGACCCTCATAAAAAGATTGCGGAGGCCAGATTCGAACTGGCGACATTCAGCTTATGAGACTGACGGGATAGGCCTGACTTCCCCACTCCGCGATTTATTAAAACTGTCCCGGTAGGGCTCGAACCTACGACATAAGGATTAACAGTCCTCCGTTCTTCCGACTGAACTACGAGACATTTATTTTTGAAAACAATCTACTCTCAATCTTCTTTCATCCGCCGGCGACTTTATGACAGCCGCCTTTGGATGGCCCCCGTGTCGGAGGCGATTTTGATATATTTATCAGCAGTTGTTGCTGTTTACATTTTTATTTTATCAAAGTTCTGATTTTATTTTCAGTTAATATCAATAACTTCAAAATAATCGTCTACACCGTCGCAGAGAATATAAAACTCATTAGTACCTTGAGCTACAAGACGTCGAATCTGAAGGATGAATCCAGTAGGCTCGGCAAAGGGATTTGCTTCTAGTTCCTCTTCGCTCGGTGCCTGTGCATCGTTGGACACAAGAGAGTAATCTCCGTTACCGCCTTCAATATGGCACTCTACCTCGCTGTAATCCGTAGGATCTACAACCGTGAGAACCATCTTATCAGCGACCATCTGCTTCAAAATATTTTCGTTTTCCATGCGATTATACTTATATTATAAATTAGTTCTGTTGTTAGATTAGTTCCTCGAGAGATGTAGGACGATGAAACTTGATGCGGTATTTCGTACCATCTACCACCATAATTGTAGAGGTTCCTTGCTGGTAATTTTCCCACTTACCCTCATCAACCATTCTCTCGATAGTCTCCCATTCAAGATGTAAGCCACAACTAGGTGATTGAATGCCCCACTCGTCATCTACAAACAACGTATGCTTATGAGGGATTGTAACCTTGTCAATGTTAGCTTCAATAGTAATCATTGCATCTTGAATCCACATTGCGCAGCAGAGGCTCTTCTTAAACTCGACGTAATTCATGATTATATTATAGGGTTGTTCTGTTACTTCTCATAGCAGCACCATGACATGCGCTCGCCACCATCATCCTCCGTCACGACCAAATAGCCGTTGATAGTTTCAGAAGCAAATACAACCTTCATATCAACCGGCTGATCCTCGACGAAGAAGTAATCCTCGCCATCACGGTTGCGATAGATTTCACAGTTATACTGCTTACCATCAATAAACGTTGTAATGTACTTGATTGTCTTCATGCTTATATTATAGAGTTGTTCTGTTCTTATCGCAGACACTCAGCCACAGGTCCCATCAGCTTAGCCTCAATATCATCACACAGCCACTCGCCAACTTCCTCTACTCGTCCACTCCACAGCTTATTCTTCTTAGTACCATAAATCATGCGACCATTCACGCTCTCGTTGTAATGCTCAACAATGCTAAAGATGCCAAAGTTGTTAAGCTCAAACGTGATATTATGTCCCTTGCCGCGAAGCTCAAAGATAAAGTTGATTACGTTGTTCATGCTTATATTATACTTGTGTTCTGTTACGCTCAGGGCAGAATCCCCGGCGTATCAGTAATAACACAACCATCCACAGTCAGGACGCGAACGAGGTGGAAGGTTTTACCCTCGTCAAAACTAATAAACAACTTGCGGCTATTATCCTCCAGCCAGCGCATTTTAATATCAGTTACCTCAGCGCAAAAGCCCGTCATGCCTGACTGTTCAGTTTCGTTAGCAGCTTCATTATCATGCTTAATAAACTTAGGACAGATGCTGGAGCGGAAATGGATGCCAGTAAACGCGCCACAACTATCAGCGAAGAAGGTTCCAATAACAGGCTCGCCTTCCAGGAACAGGTAACAGACGGTAGACTTGCGGATAACGGAATAGAGATTCATGCCTTTCATAATTATATTATAGTTGTGTTCTGTTCTTACCAAGAGCGCTTAAGCTCTAACTTAAGCGCCTGACGGGACGAGGACTTATCCTTTTTGGAACGCATGACGCGGGTTCCAGTATTACCTCGGACAATTACTCGCGGACGATATTCTTTAACTTTGCTCTTCATGATTATATTATACTTATGTTCTGTCTTAATCCTCTAGCAAGTGGATAGTATTGACAGTAGTATAAACATCGAACGAGTATCCCGCCTCCATTGCTCCCACCTTATAGCCAATGCAGATGGACGGGCAGAAGCCATCTTCCTCGCCGACTAGTTCCCACTCGGACATAAGACTAATATCTACCTTAAGTACCTTAGCTAACTCATGCTTTGCTTCTTTCAAAGAAGGAGCGAAGATAGGCTTAAGTTGAGGCAGGTCAATAAAGTTGCGCTTACCATCCTTATCTACTACCTCAGCGAAGGCATTATAGTTAGTAAGGCAGAAGCAGCGGCAATTAGAAGGGACATTAAGCATATTGATGTTGTTCATGATTATATTATAATCGTGTTCTGTTTAGTTCAAAGCATTCTTAGTATATAAGAATTGAATACGTTCGAAATATTCAAATCCTTCGTCAAACATCTCGTTCTGACCAACAAACGCGACGTGGAACTCGTCTGCGTCTTCATCATAGACGATAGTTGCGTTATCTATATCGCTGGCCGTAAAGCTACCACACATGCCGTTGATTCCGTCAGGAGTCAGCATCCACATATCTTGACTGAAATATTCGTCTTTTGCTTGAAAGTCGATAAAAACAACTACAGCGCTATCTACCTCAAAAAGTAGAATTGCAGCGGTAGCTTTAGAAAGGCATTCTTTGAAATATTCGTTGCTGTTCATGACTATATTATAGCTGAGTTCTGTCTTGGTTAAAGGTTAGTCAATAAACAACTCGATTTCCTCCGTCTCGGGCATATCTCGCACAAAGCACTGGCATGATACTATAGCAATACCATATTGCTTCTCGACGAAGGCAACTGCCTCGCTAATAGACTTAAAGCGGGTGGATTTTAATAGCATGGAATGAACTCGCTTAACATACTTGAACTCGCTGCTAGTTTCATCCCACTTGATTTTGGAAAAGTCGAAGATTTTCATGCTCTTATTATAGTTGTGTTCTGTTCTGCTGTTCGGTAAGAACTCTAATAGACTTGTGATTCTTTCGCCACTGCTCGGCCCGTTCAGTTTCAAAGGGCACAATCAGACAACGAGCCCATACGTATAAGTCCTCATTGACGGGGCTTAACGTGAAATAACAACTATCCTTATAAACGATATACTCGATCCCGTCTACAAGAAGCGTCGTCCCGTTCAGGTCCGAGTTCCGTCTATTGGATATTTCAAGAAGGAAGGTTGTGAAGGTGTTGTTCATGCTCTTATTATAGTTGTGTTCTGTCTCGAAACCAAGGTTTCTTCGTCTCTGTCTTATAGGAAGCGATAACCGTTCCTATCGTGTATAATCAACTTCCCGCGGATTTGGTAAATCTTTACTACACCCCGCTCCTCATCATAGCGAAGGTCGAGAAGGTTCTTCATATTAAACTCGGAGGCAGGGATATCTTTGATGCTGTTCATGCTTATATTATGCTTCAGTTCTGTCTCGAAAGCTTAGCTTTCTTCGCCTCTGTCCTTTTTCTGAGCAAGCAGGGTTGCAATCAATTGTTCCTCTCGCTCAATTGCAACGGTGTCCCCCTTCTTCTTATAACGGGAAAGTCGCGCTCGTGCATTTACGAGGTCCTTATTGGCGCGAAGCCACTCCACCGTCCTTGCCTTGCTCTTCTCCGCTGTTCGGTAATAATGCTCGCGGCTCCACTCTCGCTGACGGTCTCGTTCCTCCTCACTCGCCTTCGCCCATCGCTCTCGTCGACGGGCCTTAATTCGTTCCTTATTGCGCTCGTAATACTCCGCTCCGTACGCCAACTTTCTTGCGCTACTCTTAACCATTTTATTATCAATCTACTAGTTTAATATCAAGGGGCTGCTTAAACAAATCATTCTCAATGCAGAACGCAAAGACCTCATCCAAAGTCTCTCGCACGGATTTATCATCGCTATCATAGAAAGTCTTAATAACGTCCCACTGACCCTGAGACTCTCCCTGGGTGAATAGACCCACCATGAAATATGCGCCATTAGGACCGCCGAAAGAGATATTGCAATCAATAGAGATACCCTGCTTCAACTGAGAAGCGAAACGTGCGACAGTCAAACCAAGTTGTGCATAGTCGAATGTGTTGCGTGTAATCATGCATTTATTATACAGGTGTTCTGTGTGCATAAAAGCATTAATTAACGTTAATTAATTAATTTATTGCGGGAGTTTAAACTAGTCAAACAAGTTTATTTCAGATCAACAAGTTTATTTCAGACTCAATTTTATCTATTGCAAAAAACTTCAAACAAACAGCCGGCTGGGTCGTAACCACTCAACCCAGCCGGCACCACTATGAACAACACAACAATAGAAAAAACCTGTTGCGGGATTCGAACACCGCACCGGAGCTACCGGGAACCATCACAAGCACTCCATACTAGTGCGCATAATCTACACCGTATGGAAACAATAGCGGAACACTTTACCGTGGCAGGCAGTTCCTCTCCCTATCCCGGGCCGGCGTACCAGTCACTCTTTGCTCTTGCGGAACATCGAGCACCGGCCCGGGATGCGTTTAATCCATGGATAGATCGTAAGTCGCATCTGTGCACCAAGTTACGAACTTACTTTTCTGTACGTACTCATCTCGCTTACGGTTCAGATGCTGCACCCACTCAGCTAAAGCGGGACTTATATAACTTCGCATCTCATCCGTAAGGGTAAGTCTCTCTTCGAGATGTTTCACAACATGCTCTTCACTTACCTCACCTCCGTTCCTGTAGATACCGAGCACACAATTACCTACAGCGGAATGAACTAGTTCTTTATCGAATGTACACAAACACATGGAGAATATCGATTAGTTTGTATACATTATTTATACTTATGTTCTGATTTATTTATTAGTCGATTCGGTCGAGACGCATTAAACGCTCGCCGGTCGGAATTACTCGCCATCCCAACTCATTGCAATCCCACACGCGAACATACCCCGACTTAAAGGCATTCCACGTTGCAGAGTGAGTCGGCTTCTCATAATCCATCTCGCCGGCATTCTCCTCTAGGAACTTCCAATCACGGGTAGCAATCATACGGCGAACCGTTCCGTCCTTTTTCAGGAACTCAACATCCCACAACGGGTGATTAGCCATAGCGAACTTAACATCTGCTACAGTCATCGCCGACAAAATGAAGCGGTCTTCCGCCATCTGTGTAATCGTATCATTCATATGCTTATATTATACTTCTGTTCTGAGTTAATCTATAGTAAAATGTTTCTCTCGCATGCACACGCGCGACGGGTACACGTGGTGTGTATGTGACGGACGCGCGTGGAACGGCTGCATCGCCTAAGTCATAGAGCATATTCATTGGCTCGCCGGCACACAAGGTGCCTTACTCGCTGCCCTCCGGGCTCATTGTTCATTCCACGTCCATGGCTCCGCCTCGGCAAGCCTCGCCTCCGCTGCCCACAAGGGGCTCAGTTCCATCATTCATTCGTTTCATGTTCATGGCTCGCTGTCCTTTGGGCTCATTGCTCATTCCACGTTTATGGCTCCGCTGCCCACAAGGGGGCTTATTTGCACCATTTATTTGTTCCACGTTCTATTAGTCCTTTACTTCTTTAGTCGGGTCAAATATATTCGCCTTCTTACATAGAGTAAATGCGCTGGTATGTTCCCACTGGACGATATGAATAAAGCTTCCCCTATATATTTCAAACTTTGCATCCAAAGGAATCATCGTTATATCATCACCGTCAGAGGATTCAAATGCAATTCTTCCCGGTGCATCAATCGGGTCCTCCCACCCATCCTCCGTAAAGAATCTATCCTTGCAAATAATATCAATATCACCGTTATCCCACATAATCATGTCACCATCGTTGACAAGATTGTAGAATGTGTCATAATCCATTTCGTTGTAATGAGTAGCTCGGTCATTCATATGCTTATATTATACTTTTATTCTGTTTTATAGGAAGGTTCCTCCGTTCCTTCGCTCCTTATATACGAATAGGACCAGCTCTTTATTGTTAAAGAAGATTTGATTCCATTCGCCTAACGTTATTTCCTCAAAGTGTCCGCTCCAGGTGGGTTCGGCTTCATGTGTTTCCGAATCGATGCAGCGGTGTACGGTGACGGTGTTTCCGTCTTCTTCCATGAATATATCATATATGCGCCAGTCTTTAGGGTTAACGAGTATTACCTCGCCACGGCTGCACATCTTTTCTAAAGAAAAAACTTCGTCGTCTGTCATATCTTTATTTGTCCATTAGTGCGTTTAATTCGTCGAGATGCTTTAGCACATCATCAAAATGGTGAGTATATAACGCGTTCTTCATCTTGAGAATTATATCCTTTGCTTTTTTCTCTTTCGACTTAAGCTTAGCAGCGAGTTTATACTCTTTACCATTCGTCTTTATGATTTCCATCGTCGTAGGTGTGAGCCTTATCGCTTCTATATCGCAAACGTCGACCCAAAACCAAGAGCGGCCAGTAATACTATTATCCGACGCTATATCCCAAACGACGCGACCAGTATTGTCATTAAAACTGCACCATTCAGTGGGAGTTCCGTCCACAAAAATGGTATAGTCCTTATTAGGGAAAGTATTAAAGTATTCTTTGATATGCTTCACCATCTTGTTCATATGCTTATATTATACTATTGTTCTGTTTGTTTTTCTTTATACTCTCGTTCCAGGTCGGCACATATCTTTTTCGCCATTGTTATCGCCTCGTCTTTTGTGAAATAGTATTCATCAGCAGTTTTTTCATCTTCTTCTTTATATCCTATTTCCATGACGATAACATATTGCCATCCCTTTGTGACGCGGTGCGGCTTCTTAAACCATATCGTGCACTCGCCATCTTCGCACTCTATAGAGAATAGTTCATCGCACATATTGCTTCCCCCTCTAAAATACCTTCTTCCAGGATTTCCGCTTCAACGGTATTTGTATTCATTCCGTCTGTATTCCACTCAAGCAGATATCCGCCCTTATAATTCGCCTTCACTGTTACTTCGCACTCCGGAATAACAATTCCTCGCTTGTTCTGAAGCAACTTTAGAAATATATGAGTGAGGTCACCGACGCGAGAAGCCTTATAAATGAGGCCCTTATCAACGAAGGTCTCCTCTGTAATATATCCCGTTTCCATATTAACGGTATACATGTTCTTAAAACGAATAAACTTCATATGCTTATATTATGCTATTGTTCTGTCGTGGCATAGGGCCTGATTTGTGGTCCGTCTTCGGTCATAACCATTTCGGCCTCGCCATCCAGGTCCATGGAAGGTCCGTCTTCGGTGAGGTTAATGCCGAAGACGGAGAGCATTGCTCGCACCTCTTTGAACTCTTCGCTTTTGATTAGTTCGTTCCACATGCTTATATTATACTATTGTTCTGTGCTTATAGCAAGGCAACCAAATCATCTCTATACTGGTCCATGAATCCGTGCGGGGGCTTTCGTATACGGCCATGCTGCTTCACCTCAAGCTTCTCCACTTCGTTATCCTCGTTAATGAAATACATTTCCACGTCCTCTACATTAAGACCCTTATTCTTAAGACGAATGAGGAACTGATTGATAACAATATCGCTCTGTGTAATAATAGCGCAAGGCTCGTTCTTATCAATAATATGATTAGCGATTTTTGCTACATGCTTATCCCACTTGTATGCCTCAGGGCAATTATACAAAGTGCGATTTTCGAGAGCATTGACTCTCTCATAGGAAGCGTAAGGTCCTGAAATAATAATAAACTTTGCGGTGCTCATATGCTTATATTATACTTTTGTTCTGTTTAGTTGATAATAGGCTTAATCAGACCGAGAATCTTAAAAGCGGGAATATCGCGCAGACCCTGAGAAAGGAACTCGTATTCTCCCGTCTTAGTATTATAAAGTACGTCACTCATTTCCTCGTGCTTATAATCAATTTCGTATATAGAGTGATACCTAACGGCAGAAAAGATAGTACAAAGCTCACCATTTTCTTTCTCATAATCATCCACCTTTTCATACAAATTACCGTTAATATCCACATACCAGGCCTTAGCAAAGATGGGAGCAAACTGTGCGGCAGAAAGGAGAATACCTTCACTGATAACTTTTTCAACGATGTTCATGCTTATATTATGCTTGTGTTCTGTCATAGTCATTAAGCAACCACATAATATGCTTCTCGTCTTCGGTTCGCTCTTTCTTTTTACGAAGCATAGCATAAATGGAGGTAAGATACTCGTCTATATATTCTCTATGGCTCGCTTTATATTCAAGGAAGGGCTCATTATATTTTTCGCCCGGACCATAGAAAACTCGAAAAATGCAACCAAGGAAGGTAAGACGTATAATCTCACCAGAAGCATGTGTGACAGTAACATATTCTACCTCGTTAATAGGAGGACCGAATCGCCGCTTATTATAGTGAGTAATAGTGGGTTCAATCTTTGTCAATTCCCGCAGCTTTTTATGAAATGTTTTCCAGTGCATGCTTATATTATAACTATGTTCTGTTTAGATTTAAGGTATGGGAACTTTAACCCGCTTCCCATACCAAAACATCGTCCTCTTTCATCGTCAAAGCGATAGCGCTCAGGCCCTTAACAATACGGAACATACGATATGAATCTTGAAACTCGTCATAATAATGGTGAGAAGTCTCATCCATCTCTTTGTCCATTGTACGAAGAATAGCATAAGAATCAGCGCAAAGCTTATCAGCCTTTGCCTCTTCGTTATACTTTACGTTATCGCGATAATCCTCATAGGCCTTATCGTATACCTCATAATGCTCCATTACCTCAGTCATGAGAGCAGCGAGAATATGAGCAACCTGGTGAGGAGTAAACTCATAGATATAATCGCCAACCTTCGTTCCGAAATATCTCACTGTGCTAACGAAGTCTCTCGCACCGCACTGCCAGATATACTTCTTTCCGTCGAGATAGTCAGGCAAGTCATGACTCTCATCCTTGCTTCTAACCTCGTTGGCAAATCGCTTCAAATATAATGTGTGTTGAAATCCCATATCTGCTTTAATTATACTATTGTTCTGTTACTTATGGCAAGCCCCGAGCAAAAGTTGCAAGTCAAGGTTTGCACTTGTCTTATCGTCGTAGATTGAAAAGCAAACGCAATGGCCCTCAACGCCATAATCCTCTTTTAGGCGCTTATCAATGGCCTCACTTAAAGCCACGTCATAATTATCCTCGTCGCTTTCATCTGCCCACTCAGGAGCAATAACCATCTCGTTGATAGAGTGAGGCAAGCTCTCATCATCGCTCTCCCACTCAATTGCATGACACTTTAGCCAGATATTATTCATGATTATATTTTAAGCAAGTTCTGTCTCAATATCCTGCGGGCTCATATCCTTCAAGATGCACACCCCTAGCTCACCCCAATATCCTGCCTCAAAGGTAGCATAAAACACATCGTCATCAAACTCCACGTCATGAATAGTGTCTACGTCGATACGATAGCCATAGTTAGGACTTTCGATAATATACTTCTCGCCTTCCTTATGAATATCGCATACACTTCCGTTGAGCTCTATCTTCCAAAATACCTCACCAGTGCAGCGGTCAATTACGTTCTTAAGAATTGTCTTGAGCTTATCGTCGTTGTTCATATGCTTATATTATAATGTTGTTCTGTTAGTATTCAAATTACTCGTCAATAGAAGCAACGGTAAGAATCTTGAACGAAGGAATCTCACCACGAGCATCCTCAAAGTAAAACTCCTTATAACGAGGACTATAGGAAACGCGGCCGTTCTCAACCTCACGAGGAATTGCATATGCAAGCTCGTAGTTGGGATCGTTAGCATCAACGAAAGCGGTGCAAAGTTCACCATCTTCGTTCTCGTAGTCATTATATACGTCGCAAATGCAACCATCAATAACTACGGCATAAGCCTTGTTAAAAATCTTAGAAAACTGCTCGTTAGTAAGGATAATAGAATCGGTCATAATGTTGTATTGTTTGCTTGTTACTTTTATATTATAAGCTTGTTCTGTTTTACTTCCAGTCAGTTCGCTTTACCCAGATTTCATAATCTTCCGTCATTAAGATAGGATAACCAGCTCGCTGGAGCATATCCTTCGCCTGGTCCATCTGGTCTACGAGGTCCTGCTCATAAAACTTCTCGGTGAAAACGTTGCAATTATCATCCTCGCCAAAGATAAGCTCGGCAGCATCGAGATAATTCTCGTACTTGCCCCATGAACGGAGCTTCCAAAGGGTCTCGCTTTCACAAAGCTCGTCCATAGGGATTCGCTCATAACCGATAAGGTAAGCGAGCTCAAAGTCAGTGAAATACTCAACATCGTCAGCGAAGCGGTCTCGAAGGGTCTTAATCATAATTGTGTATTGTTTGCTTGTTACTTTTATATTATAGCATTGTTCTGTTCTAACTTAAGCAACCTGGCTTTTCCAGGCTGCGTCAAGTTCCTCTATGGTAATAACGCGCTTAGCATTCTCACCATAACCACCAGCGACGTAAACATAACCATACTCTTCAAGGTGCATTAGCGCCTGAATATAACGGCGAGAAAGGTCACGCTCATTCCATATATCGTTGTACTTTTGATTAGCTCCATCAACGCTCAACCCGTCAATATCATAAGCATAGAGCGGGGCATTCTCATAAATGATATACTCAAGGTCATTCTCGTCAGTCCTAATAAGGAAACGGCGCTGATACTTTCCACGGATACTAAGTGTCAAATAGCAAGCACTTCGCTTTACAGGAACAAAGTGAGCATATGCCCTCGTTGCATACTTCTTAACATGTTCCTTCCAAAGGAGTCTCGCCTTAGGATAATCGCAATCCTGAGGATGCTCGTCGTAAAGGTTGGCGTAAAACTTCCAAGCATTAGCATAAGCCTCACCAAGCTTAAGGTTGAAAGCAGGAGCGGAATAAACGGTATTGAGTTGGAACTTGTTGCTCTTCATGCTTATATTATAATTGTGTTCTGTCTCAGTTTTAGCCTTTAAGGTATTTGTCCATGGCTTGATAATCAGGATATACAATCTCGCCTTCTACAAGCGTGAATCGGTCAGCGAGGTTATCAACTCCACGAATCCAATCAATTTTTAGATTGATTCCCATCTCCCTAATAGCACCTCGCACAATATGCGAAATATATGACATACCTTGGCCATCTATTGCGTCAGTAACAGCCCGGGCATCACTAAGATAGTGAAGTGTGAAGTCGCTAATATCGATTCGCTTATAGTTGCAAAAATCTTTACAAAGACGAAGGGCATTGATAAAGGCTTTCGCTTCCGCCATGGCCTGATGCTCATTCATTCCACCCGGCCCCTTAGGCTCTAGGAAGCAACCGGCATAGAATGGTACCCCATCGACGGAACACAAGCCAAACTTATTATTCTTTGCCTTTGCATCGCCGATAATAGTGAGAGAATATCTAGTCTCACGAACTACACGCTCACTAATAATAGCGAGCTGCTTCTCCATATTAAACCGATGGCAATCTGCCTTAAAAAGAAGCATACCTTCAGGACCAGCGGGATAGTTGCTCTCAACAAATCCCTCAACCATTTTACGGCTATTAAGCACCTCGGCGAAAATAATTGCACTCTCAGCAGTAAGTCTCATGCTCTTCATGATTATATTATAGTTGTGTTCTGTCCTGATTTAAGCATTCTTCAGGCTGCTTACGTCAAGGCAAAAGCTATAGCAAACCTCATCTTCATAAGTAAGGCCCATCATTTCACGAATGGACCAACGACGCAACTTTCCGCCGACAAGCTTTTCATAATAACGAGCAGCGGCAGTCTCATCTGCGGCCTTAACATAAAAATGTGCAAAGTCAAGTGGCAAGCCAAGCTCAAGACACTTATGAATATAATTCTTAGTGAGTTTTCCCTTATAGAGAGGATGGGGGCAAATGTCCCAGACAACGGAATGGATGCAATAATGTTTCAGGCTGTTCATACTTTTAATATAATTGTGTTCTGTTCAGGCGCTTAGTTAAGGAACCAAGCCTTAACATCGCGCCAAGTACCCTCAACGAGAGGTGCCTGAAAGTCATTATCTACGCCATAGACCTGAGCTCGTCCATTATCACGCTTATAACCGCTCTTAGGAACGACACAATAAAGCACCTCGCCCTTCTCCTTATCACAAATACGGAAGTCATCAAAAAGATTTCCTACGCAAGGACAGTTATTCTTGAAAAAGACGTAACACTTATCGTTATCAAACTTCTTAGACGGGGCAATCATCTTGAGCTTATGGAGAAGGTCCTTACCCTTTCGCTTAAGAGACGAATCCCTACAAAACCAGTCATACCAAAGGTCCATTACGTCATAATTGTCGTAGTTAGCCAGAATAGTGGAAATAGTGTCGTTCTTCATATGCTTATATTATATTTGTGTTCTGTTCAAAATAGCAGCAAATTGCTTTGCCGTTTCACGAGAAGTATATCCCCACTTCTCCTCCGCTGGGTCCCAGATATTGCATTGTATATCACCGAACAACGCAATCTTTGTCCCGTCTTCATAAAGATAAACTTTCGTTCCGAAAAGTGTTCGCTTAACTTCAACCG